>NZ_CAJF01000011.1 GCF_000304335.1 Microbacterium yannicii PS01
ATGGGGCCCTGGCGGCGGGCACGGGGGATTGCATGGCGCGGGCCACGCTCCCGGCGACGGCCCCGGGCACGGTCCCTCCGGCTGGGGTCGGGGGCGCGGCGGTCCGCCGTGGGCGGGGGCCGCGCGCATAGGCGGTCCGGCGCGCATGAGACTGCTCGAAGCGCTGGCCGCGGCATCCCACCCGCTCTCGGTCGGTGAGATCGCCGACGCCGTCGGCGTCGATCAACCGCGGGCCTCTCGGCTCGTGCAGCAGTCGGTCGAGCTCGACCTGGTGCGGCGCGAGGCCGATCCCGACGACGCGCGGCGCACGCGTGTGGCGCTGACGGATGCCGGGGCCCGCCTGGTGCGAGGCTTTCGCGGCGAGCGCCGTGAGGCGATCGATGCGGCTCTCGCGCCCTTCAGCGATGCCGAGCGCGCCGAGCTCGCGCGCCTGCTGACCAAGCTCGCCGACTCCTGGCCCCGGTGATCTCCAACGGAACACGAAGTGCTCCGGTCGGCGCGCGCAACCCCCTGGCCGGACGGGGCGTCGTGAGCAACCGTGGAGCCGTGACGCACGACGCCGTGGCACCAGATTCCTCTGCGCAGTCCGTGCCGTCGGACGCCAGCGCCCCCGACCCGGTCCGCACACGCTGGGGTGTCCAGTCGTGGGTGTTCTGGCCGGCAGCCGGCATCGTGCTCGTGTTCAGCGCCTTCGCCATCTTGGCGCCGAGAGCGGCGGAGTCGCTGTTCGACGCCATTCAAGGCTCGATCGTCGATGCCTTCAGCTGGTACTACGTGCTGATCGCGGCGATCTTCGTCGCGATCGCCGTCGTGTTCGGCTTCTCCCGGTGGGGAGACATCAAGCTCGGTCGCGACGAAGACAAGCCCGAGTTCTCGATCGGCGCCTGGTTCTCGCTCCTGTTCGCCGCCGGGATGGGCATCGGCCTGGTGTTCTACGGTGTGAGCGAGCCGCTCAGTCACTTCGTCTCACCCCGCCCCGGCGTGGTGGGCGAACCCCCGCAGCTCGCGCAGCAGGCGCTCACGCAGACATACCTGCACTGGGGGGTGACGGCGTGGTCGATCTACGTGATCGTCGGGCTCAGCCTCGCCTACGCCATCCATCGGCGCGGTCGCCCGATCTCGATCCGCTGGACGCTCGAACCCGTGCTCGGCCGCAAGCGTGTGGAGGGACCCTGGGGCCACGCCATCGACGTCGTCGCACTTGCCGGGACCGTCTTCGGCGTCGCCACCTCGCTCGGGCTGGGGGTGCTCCAGATCAGCGCCGGGCTGGAGTCCGCGGGGCTCGCCGAGCCCTCGGTCGGCCTTCAGGTGCTGATCATCGGAGTCATCACCGTCTGTGTGCTGGCCTCGGTGCTGTCGGGCGTCGCTCGCGGCATGAAGTGGCTCTCGTCCGCGAATCTCATGCTCGCGGGGCTCCTGCTCGTCTACATCCTCATCTTCGGCCAGACCGAATACCTTCTGCGCGAATGGGTGCAGTCCATCGGCGGCTACATCCAGAACTTCGTCGGTCTGTCGTTCACCGTCAGCGCGTTCCAGGGCGCCGAGGGCGAGGCCTGGCAGGCGGCCTGGACCTCGTTCTACTGGGGCTGGTGGATCTCGTGGGCGCCCTTCGTCGGGATCTTCATCGCTCGCGTCTCGCGCGGGCGCACCGTGCGCCAGTTCGTGCTCGGCGTCATCGGCGTGCCGACCATGCTCGGCATCCTGTGGTTCGCCGTCCTCGGCGGGTCGGCGCTGTACCTCGAGTTGACCGCGCCCGGGTCGATGACCACACCCGAGGGCACCGTCGACGTCGAGGGCGCGATCTTCCAGCTGCTCGACTACTTCCCCGGGTCGACGCCGCTGACGCTCGGGGTGATTCTGCTCATCGCGATCTTCTTCATCACCTCGTCCGACTCCGGGGCTCTGGTGATGGGCATGATCGCCACGGGCGGGAATCCGGAACCTGCGCGCTGGGTGCGCACGTTCTTCACTCTGGTCACCGCGGTGCTGGCGATCTCGCTGTTGCTCACCGGAGGCCTCACCGCGCTGCAGACCGCCGCGGTCACGATCGCCCTGCCGTTCAGCGTGGTGATGCTGCTGATCTGCTGGTCGACGATCGTGGCGTTCCAGCGCGAGCATCGCGCGTACGAGCACGCCCGCCGCGCAGCGTTCGTGGAGCGCATCGGCGACTACTACGGCCTCGAAGTCGAGGAGCCCGACCAGGAGGGCGTGCACTGGCCGCAGCTGCCGGCGTGGATGCGCCGGCGACGCTGAGCCGCGGCATCCGTCTCAGAAGCTCGTGACGAGGTCGCCGAGCACCGCCTCGAGCATCGAGGGATCGGTGGCGTCGTAGTAGTGCGCGCCGGTCGCGCTCGCGATCGACTGCAGCGTGGCGACGTCCGCGTCGGCGCCGTAGGCCAGCGTGAAGACGAGCACCGGTGTGGCGTGGTGAAGGTGGTGCAGACCCTCGAGCATCCGGTCCGCGCTGATCGTCGGGGCGTTCGGGGTGTCGTTCTCGCCGTCGCTGAGCACGACGACCGCGTTGATGCGATCGGCCGCCCAGCGGGAAGCCTGCTGGGCGGCGAAGGTGTCGACCGCCTCGTAGAGCGGGGTGTCGCCCATCGACGCGATGCCTCCGAGCGCGGCGATCAAGCCGTCGCGCGACGAGCCGATGTCGGCGACCGGTGACAGCAGGCCCGGCAGCAGCGCGCCGTCCGGTGCCTGCGCGAATGCGGCCAGCCCGACGTCGTCGCCGGTGGTGAAGTGGTCCAGAGCCGCTTCGATCGCCTTCTTCGCCTGCGTCAGCTTGGTGTCGCTCGGCGAGATCGACTCGTCCATCGAGCCCGACGCGTCCAGCAGGAACAGCACGTTCGCCCGCTTGCGCACGGCCGGGAACGCGTCCTGCACCGCCGCGACGACCTCCGCGGCGGGGAACGCGAGCACTCCGGCCTGACTCGTGGTCAGCCTGCCGACGCGCTCCACCTCGGGGTCGAGCTGACGATTGAGGTCGCGGTACCCCGAGGAGCGGACGCTCGCCTGACCCTGCACGGTGCGGGTGAAGCGGATGAAGTCGGCGGCGGCTTCGGACTCCACCGGGTCGATCCAGGCGCCGGTCAGCCGCATCGCCGGGTTGTCGGCCGCGTAGTAGCCGTCGGCCGGATAGATCGGCACCAGCAGCTCGGCCGGCGGCGCCTCCAGGCTGCGGGTGACGCCGTCGCGGCTGGTCACACCACGGTTGTAGTCCCACACCGACTTCTCGTCGACGATGACCGCCGAGAGGAAGTCGGCGGCGGTTCCGGATGCCTCGGCCTGGCGTGCATGCCAGAGGAAGTGCTCCGGGGTGGCCATGTAGTGGCTGGTCGCGAGCTCGTGGTCGTGGACGGCCGCCAGCACCTCGGGGTCGGCGACATCCTCCGCCGACAGACGGGTGATCGATCCGGCGGCGGTGCCGAACGAGGTGAACATGGCCGCCTCGCCCGAGGTCGCCACCAGCGGGCTGGTCTTGCCGAGCTTGAAGCTGCCCCACTCGGGATGGCCGAGTCCGCTCCACAGGTCGGGGTCGCCGGCGGCCTCGAAGATCTCTTCCCACGTCGGCGCCTGCTCGTCCCAGCCGACGGCCTCGGCGAGCGGCTCGGGCATCGCGAGCACGATGTCGGACGAGCCGACGCTCGTGCCCTCCGGTCGCAGTGCGGTGGCGCCCTGCGCCTGCGCGACGTCGACCCATGTCGACGAGTCGGGGAGCCACACGGTGGGCTTCTGATCGTCGGCGAGTGCGGAGAAGCCGGTCGCCACGACCGCCGCCGCGGCCCCCGACTTGTCTCTGCTCGACGTCACGACCACGCACGAGCCGGCGACGTTGCGCGGCTTGCCGTTGTACGCGGCGGCGAGATTCTCGACCATCTCGGCGTTCTCGTACGACGCCAGCACGCGCACGGTCGTGCAGGGTTCGGCGCCGGGGGAGGCGGCCGGCTCGTCCTGCGGCAGCTCGCGCAGCTCCGGCTGGGGCTCAGCAGTCGGCGCAGCGGCTGGCGCGACCTCGTCCTGCGCGGCCAGCGCTGAGACGATCATCGTCGAGACGGTGCCGATCGCGGTGACGAGGATCACGATGCTCACCACGCTCGCCCACACCGCGATCCGCCGGCGCCCGCGCCGGCGCCGAAGGCCCCGCTGCTCCCTCGCCGAGGCGCCGCGCCCGCTCACCGACGGCACCGCGACGACCGCTCCGGGCGACGACGGTTCGCGCATCGGTGAGCGGGGCGCACGGCGGGGTTTCCGCCGCGAGCGGAGTCGGGCATGACTGGACCTCAGGCCGGGGGGTACCTGAGCCGGATCGAGTTCCGGCGTTCGCCCGAAGCCTAACCCGTCGAGGCGTTGCCGCGCGAGGGTCGGTTCTCCGCCGCGAGGCCGTGTCCGGCATCCGGATGAGAATCGGCCCCCACCAGCTCTTTGCGAGACGGGTGCGGTCCTGCGTCGTGGTCAGGAGGACAGCTTCTCCTGCGTCGCGCGCACCGGCAGGAGGAGCAGCAGTCCCACGAGGAGGACGAGCACGATGCCGAGGATGCCGTAGTACGCCTCGCCCGAGACGCCGACGAACACGGCGAACATCGTGGGGGCGAGGAACGAGACGGCCCGACCGGTCGTCGCGTAGAGCCCGAAGACCTCGCCCTCCCGCCCCGCGGGGATGATGCGCGCGAGAAAGGTGCGCGATGCGGACTGTGCCGGGCCGACGAACAGGCACAGGGCCAGGCCCGCGGTCCAGAACACGATCTGGCCGCCGTCGTGCAGGAAGAAGACGAGCAGCCCCGAGATCACGAGCCCGATGAGCGCCGCAACGATCACCGGCTTCGCGCCGAGCCGGTCGTCGAGGGCGCCGACCGCGATGGTCGAGACGCCCGCGACGACGTTCGCCGCGATGGCGAAGATGATCACCTCGCCGGCCGAGAAGCCGAACACGGAGGCCGCGAGCACCCCGCCGAACGTGAAGACGCCCGCGAGACCGTCGCGGAAGACGGCGCTGGCGAGCAGGAACCACAGGGTCGGGCGGCTCTCGCGCCACAGGCGCGCGATGTCGCGGCCGAGGCGCGCATACGAGGCGAAGAACGAGACCTTCTCGCGTCTGGCGCCGGCTCCGCGGTACTCGGGCACGGTGAACAGCACCGGAAGCGCGAAGAGCCCGAACCACACCGCCGAGACGACCATCGCGAGTCGCACCGGCCAGCCGTCCTCGTCGGGCACACCGAACAGTCCCTGGATGAAGCCGAAGTACACGATGAGAAGCAGCACGATGCCGCCCACATACCCCATGCCCCAGCCGAAGCCGCTGACACGGCCGATGGAGCGGGGCGTCGACACCTGCGACAGCATCGCGTTGTAGTTGACGCCCGCGAACTCGAAGAACACGTTGCCCGCGGCGACCAGCAGCAGACCGAGCCACAGATAGCTCGGGTCGGGCACCACGAACACCATGGCGGCGGTCATCCCGACGACGATGTATGTGTTGACCGCGAGCCACAGCTTGCGGCGACCCGAGGTGTCGGACCGCTGGCCGGTGATGGGCGCGAGCACCGCGATCAGCAGCCCCGCGGCTGCGAGAGCCCAGCCGAGCTGTGCCTCGACCGTGCCGGCGGGTCCGAAGCTCGAGCTGGTCAGGTACACGGTGAAGACGAAGGTCGTGACGACGGCGTTGAACGCGGCGGAGCCCCAGTCCCACAATCCCCACGCCAGCACCGCGCGGCGGCTGGTGCGCTCGGGTCCCCTCGCGTGCGCGTCGGCAGCCACGGCGGCGGCAATCGCGTCGGTCGGCGTGACGCCGGAGAACTCGGGGGCGCCGGCGGGGGTGCGAGGCTCGGGCGGACTCATGTCGCTCACGGTATGACCCTTCGGTGAACGGCCGGTGGCGCCGGCAGCATGTGCCGCGTCATCGCGGCGCTCCGCCAGGCTACGGCACGTCGACGCGAGAGAGAGCGGATGCCGGGGCACAGGGCCGTGCCGAGGGTGGGCCGGCGCGCGATCGGCGCGAGCCGGCCCGCTCGGCAGGGACGACCCGCTCAGACGGCGACGGGCAGGGCGCTGCGTGCGGCGTCGTGGATGATGCCGGCGACGACCTCGGGCTGTGTCATGAAGACGGCGTGGCTCGCCGACACGGTCGCGATCTTCGCCCCGCTGCGGGTCGCCATGTGCTGCAGCATGGCCTGGTCGAACGACTTGTCCTCCGTCGCGATGACGGCCCAGCTGGGCTTGGTGCGCCATGCGGCGTTCGTCAGCGCCGTGCCGAACGCCGACATGTTGATCGGGATCTGCGTGTCTCGCAGGAAGGCGGCGTCCGCGTCGCTGGCGTCGTGGGCGAAGCCGGCCTTGAACGTCGCCCGGTTGAGGAACCCGAACCCGTCGTCGGTGACATCGATGACGAAATCCGGCGTCGGCGCGAAGCCCTCGTACTGCTGGGCCGTGGTCTCGCCCGCATCCGGCGCGAGTGCGGAGACGTAGACCAGGCCCGCGACGTGGGGGTGCGTGCCCGCTTCGGTGATGACGGTTCCACCCCACGAATGACCGACGAGGATCGTGGGGCCGTCCTGTGCGTCCAGGATCCGGGTGGTCGCCGCCACGTCGTCTTCGAGCGACGTCAGCGGATTCTGCACGATGGTGACGGCGTACCCGCGTGCCGTCAGGTTCTCGTAGACACCGCGCCACCCCGATCCATCAGCGAAGGCGCCGTGCACGAGCACGACGTTCTTGATCTGCGGGCTCGACGTCGTTGCGGATTCGGTGCTGCTCATGGTTCTGGTCCTTTCCGTTGCCGCTCCCGGCAGGAGCGAGGCTCGTGAAACTTCCAACGCTGGCGATACGCAATATATTGCATGCATCACGCGCAGACAAGGGTGATCGAGAACGCGCTGCGTGTGTGCAATATGTTGTATGCCGATTCCCCAGCAAAGCTCCGTCGTCGGTCGCGCTCTCTTGCGGGACGACGTCTATCGACGCCTCCGCGACGCGATCGTCGACGGGACGTTCACGCCCGGCGAGCAGCTGAAAGACGGCGAGCTCGCTGAGTGGCTGGGCGTGAGCCGCACGCCCGTTCGCGAAGCGCTGCTGCGTCTCGCAGTGAGCGGGCTGGTCGTGGCGCTGCCGGGTCGGTCCACGACCGTGAGCGCCATCGACGCTCCGATGGTGCGCGACGCGAGGGATGTCGTCGCCGCGATGCATGAACTGGCCGTCCGCGAAGTGGTCGGGAGGCTCAGCGCGCAGCACATCCGCGGCATGCGCGAGGCGAACCGCCGGTTCGCTGCGGCCCTGCGCTCAGGTGATGTCGAAGCCGCCCTGGCAGCGGACGAGGAGCTTCATGGCATTCCCGTCGCGGCGTCGGGCAATCAGGCGCTCGACGCGGTGCTGGAGCAGTTCGGCCCACTCGTGCGCCGCGCCGAGCGGGTGCGATTCGGCGGAGACGGCGGAGCATCGGTCGAACAGCACGACCGCCTCATCGATCTGCTGGAGGCGGGGGACGCCGACGGCGCGGCGTCGTTGGCATTCGATATCTGGCGCAGCCTGCCTGCGGATGCCGGGTCTGAGGAAGCGGCCGAAGAGGGGCGTCCGGCTTAGAACGGCGGCGCGCGCGGCGACGAACGCCGGCGGAGCATCGGCTCCCGTCGAGATCGGACTATCGATCCTGTTCGTCCGTGATGGCGCCGGTGGGCTCCGCCTCCTCGACGACGTGCTCGACGCCGAGTTCGTCGGCGACCGTGCGACCCCCGTCGACGGCCTCCTCGCGGCTGGCGTAGCTCCGCGAGAGATCGGGGCGTCCCTCGACCGACACCTCCCACTGTCCACGGTTCGAGCGGGTCACGACGGTGCGGGTGGTGTCGTCCATGGTTCTCCAGTCCTCGGGATCTCCATGGTGTGCACAGTGGGCACGTCCGCGCAGGGGCTTGACGAAGCGGCGCGGCCGGCGCACGCACCCGTCCGCCCGTCGACATCCCTCGGCGCACCCAGGGGCGGCGCCTCGGAGGGGCGCCCGCGGGGCCCGCTCCCAGCCGCGGCTGCAAGACTCCCGCCATGTCGCCTGCCGCCTCGTCACGTGCCGGTGCGCGTCGACCCGGCTCCGGAGGAAAGCGACGCCCACCACCCTCTCAGCACAACGCCCGACGCGCGCGGGCGAAAAACCGCCGCACGGGGGCGTCGCGCGCTCGGCATCTGCGCACGGCGACCATCACCGCCCTCGCGACCGTCGCCGTCATCGCCGTCGTCGGCGTCTTCGCGCTGGTGAGCGCGAGCGTCCGCGGCTTCGACGGGTGCCGGCTGGACGCGTTCGCCCCCGGCGAGGCCCCCGCAGCGACCAGCCGCTGGGACGCCGAGCAGCTCGCGCACGCGTCGGTCATCATGTCCGCCGGCCGCGATCTCGGTCTGTCGGTCCGTGATCAGGCCATCGGCGTCATGACCGCGATGGGCGAATCGTCGCTGCGGAACCTCGACTACGGCGACTGGGAGACCAGCGGCGTCACCAACCCGGACGGCAGCCGCACCACCTCGATCGGGCTCTTCCAGCAGCAGGACGGGTGGGGTGCGCGCGAGCAGCGGCTCGATCCCTACAGCGCGGCCACGCTGTTCTACCGCGCGATGACGCTCGCCGTGCCCGAGAGCGAACGGCACGCGACGGCGCCGACGCTCGTGGCGCACCGCACGCAGATCAACGCCGATCCGCAGCACTACGCGCGGTACTGGCCGCTGGCCGTCGACGTCGTCGAGCACCTCTCGAACGCCGACACGGGGTTGGACGTCACGACCGGCGTACAGGGATGCCGACAGGGTCCATCAACTTGAGCCGGGTCATATCAACTTTGATTTGACGGATCCGGGGCTCCGGCGTATCGTTGAGTCATCGCGGCTCAACCTTCTGGTCTGGGCCGCGAGAAGACTTCCCCACCGACCCCGGGCCGCGGCATCCGTCGTCGCCCACACGAAGGAGAGAACACATGGCACGTGCTGTTGGAATCGACCTCGGTACGACCAACTCGGTCGTCAGCGTCCTCGAGGGCGGCGAGCCCAAGGTCATCGCGAACGCCGAGGGCTTCCGGACGACCCCGTCCGTCGTCGCATTCACCAAGGACGGCGAGGTCCTCGTCGGCGAGACCGCCAAGCGGCAGGCCGTCACGAACGTCGACCGCACCGTCTCGTCGGTCAAGCGCCACATGGGCACCGACTGGGGCTTCGATGTCGACGGCAAGAAGTGGACGCCCCAGGAGATCTCGGCCCGCATTCTGCAGAAGCTGAAGCGCGACGCTGAGCAGTACCTCGGCGACACCGTGACGGATGCCGTCATCACGGTCCCCGCGTACTTCAACGACGCTGAGCGCCAGGCCACCAAGGAGGCCGGCGAGATCGCGGGCCTGAACGTCCTGCGCATCATCAACGAGCCCACCGCCGCCGCACTCGCGTACGGCCTCGACAAGGGCAAGGAGGACGAGCTCATCCTCGTCTTCGACCTCGGTGGCGGCACCTTCGACGTCTCCCTCCTCGAAGTGGGCAAGGACGATGACTTCTCGACCATCCAGGTGCGCTCCACCGCCGGTGACAACCGCCTCGGCGGCGACGACTGGGACCAGCGCCTCGTCGACTACTTCATCAAGCAGTTCAAGGACACCACCGGCGTCGACGTCTCGGGCGACAAGATCGCGCTGCAGCGCCTCAAGGAGGCCGCCGAGCAGGCGAAGAAGGAACTCTCGTCGTCGACCTCGACGAGCGTCAACCTGCCGTACCTGTCGCTGACGGACTCGGGCCCGGTGTCGCTTTCCGAGACCATCTCGCGCGCGAAGTTCGAGGACCTCACCAAGGACCTGCTCGACCGCACCAAGAAGCCCTTCGAGGACGTCATCCGCGAGGCCGGCATCAAGGTGTCCGACATCGACCACGTCGTCCTCGTCGGCGGCTCGACCCGCATGCCCGCCGTCTCCGAGCTGGTGAAGCAGGAGGCCGGCAAGGAGGCGAACAAGGGCGTCAACCCCGATGAGGTCGTCGCCGTGGGCGCCGCCCTTCAGGCCGGCGTCCTCAAGGGCGAGCGCAAGGACGTCCTTCTCATCGACGTGACCCCCCTGAGCCTCGGCATCGAGACCAAGGGCGGCATCATGACGAAGCTCATCGAGCGCAACACCGCCATCCCCACCAAGCGCAGCGAGACCTTCACGACCGCCGACGACAACCAGCCGTCGGTCGCGATCCAGGTCTTCCAGGGCGAGCGTGAGTTCACCCGCGACAACAAGCCGCTGGGCACCTTCGAGCTGACCGGCATCGCGCCGGCGCCGCGGGGCATCCCGCAGGTCGAGGTGACCTTCGACATCGACGCGAACGGCATCGTCCACGTGTCGGCGAAGGACAAGGGCACCGGCAAGGAGCAGTCGATGACCATCACGGGCGGCTCGTCGCTGCCCAAGGAGGACATCGAGCGCATGGTGCGCGAGGCCGAAGAGAACGCCGCCGATGACAAGAAGCGCCGCGAGGCCGCCGAGGTGCGCAACCAGGCCGAGACCCTGTCGTACTCGATCGAGAAGCTGATCAAGGAGAACGAGGACAAGCTTCCCGAGGACGTCAAGACCGAGGTCCAGGGCGATGTCGACGCGCTCAAGACGGCGCTCGCCGGCGACGACGACGAGGCTGTGAAGTCGGCGTTCGACAAGCTGAGCCAGAGCCAGGGCAAGCTGGGCGAGGCGATCTACGCATCGGGCCAGGCGTCGCAGGCGGCGCCGGACGCTTCGGCAGGCTCGGCGACCGGCTCTGACGGCGCGGGCGACCAGGGCGCGACGACCTCTGACGAGGACGTCGTCGACGCCGAGGTCGTCGAGGACGAGGACGAGAAGAAGTAACCATGGCTGACAAGGACTTCGAGAACACCGAGGTCCCCGGTGGCGAGGACCCGGAAGCGCAGGCTTCCGGGTCCGACCCGCAGGAGGGCCAGGGCAACGCCGAGGGCGAAGAGCTGACCGTGGACGACATCCTCGGCGCCTCTCAGAACGCCGACGCCGCGGCCGAGGACGCCGTCCTGGCCGACCTGGAGTCGCAGCTGCTCGACGATCTCAAGCGGCTGCAGGCGGAGTACGCCAACTACCGCCGCCGCACCGAGGAGCAGCGCGAGGTCGAGATCGAGCGCGCGAAGGGCGCCGTCGCCAAGGGGCTGCTCCCCGTGCTCGACGATCTGGACCGCGCCGAGAAGCACGGCGATCTGGAGGAGGGCACGCCCTTCGCCGCCATCGCCGTCAAGCTCCGCGGGGTGGCCGAGCGCATCGGCTTGATCACGTACGGGGCCGCGGGCGAGGTGTTCGACCCGCAGCAGCACGAGGCGATCTTCCAGGCACCGACCCCCGGGGCCACCGAGCCGACGATTCTCGAGGTCGTCGAGATCGGCTACCGTCTGGGCTCGGTCGAGCTGCGTCCGGCGAAGGTCGTCGTCGCCGTGCCGGCCGAGTAGCACCGGAGGAGATGCATGGCCAGCCAGGACTGGTTCGACAAGGACTTCTACTCGGTGCTCGGCGTCTCGAAGGACGTCTCGGACGCGGACCTGAAGAAGACGTATCGCAAGCTCGCCCGCACTTATCACCCTGATTCGAACCAGGGTGACCCCAAGGCGGAGGCGAAGTTCAAGGAGGTCAGCGAGGCGTACTCGGTTCTCTCCGATGCGGAGCAGCGCAAGGAGTACGACCAGATCCGTGCGATGGGCTCGGGCGCTCGCTTCACCGCGGCCGGGTCCGGCGGGGCCGGCGGATTCGAGGATGTCTTCAGCGCCTTCAACCAGGGCCGTGGGGGGCGCCCCCAGTCGGCCGAGGACTTCGAAGACATCTTCGCGATGTTCAACCAGCAGCCGGGCGGCAGCTTCGGCAGCGGCCGGTTCGGCCAGTCGACCGGCGGGTTCCGCGGCTACGGAGGTCCGACCCGCGGGGCTGATGTCACCGCTCGCACCACGATCGACTTCATCACCGCGACCAAGGGCGAGACCATCACCCTCCAGGGCGAGGACGGCAAGCCGTTCAAGGTGAAGATCCCGGCCGGGGTCGCCGACGGTCAGAAGATCCGGCTGCGCGGCCGCGGCCGCCCGTCGCCCGACGGCGGCGAGGCGGGCGATGTCGTGGTGCAGGTGGCCGTGCGGCCGCACCCGGTGTTTTCGCGCGACGGCCTCAACCTGCGGGTCACCGTGCCGGTCACGTTCACCGAGGCCGCCCTCGGCGCCACCATCGAGGTGCCCACGCTCGGGGGAGACCCGGTGAAGCTGCGCGTCGCGCCCGGCACGCCGTCGGGCCGCGTGCTGCGCGTCAAGGGACGCGGCGTCGAGACGCAGAAGGGCACCGGTGATCTCCTCGCCGAGGTGCAGGTGGCCGTGCCGTCGCACCTCGACGAGGCTGCGCGCGAGGCGCTGCAGCGGTTCCACGATCTCGAGCCCAAGGAGAACCCCCGCGCCGACCTGATGGCGAAGGCGCGGGGCTGACACTCCGCCCGTCGGAGCAGCGAAGCGGGACCCGAAGCGGTAGACCGGAAGCACAGCGGAGGAGGGGATGAGGATGGGCGAGCAGCACGAGATCGACGACGACGCCCCGATCTTCGCGATCGCCGTCGCCGCGGAGCTCTCCGGCATGCACCCGCAGACGCTCCGGCAGTACGACCGCCTCGGACTCGTCGTGCCCGCCCGCACGCAGGGCGGCTCGCGCCGCTACTCGCTGCGGCACGTGGCGCAGCTGCGCGAAGTCTCCCGCATGTCGGCCGAGGGCATCGGCCTTCCGGCGATCGCCCGCATCCTCGAGCTCGAAGACCGGGTCCGCGAGCTGCACGGCCGCGTGCGCGACCTCGAGGAGCGTGTGCGGGTCGAGCTGGAGCGCCGCCCCGGTGCACGGGTGTTCGCCGCCGGCTCCACGGGTGCCGTGGTGACACTGCGCCACGGCACGCGCGTGCGCCGCGCCACCGAGCTGGTCGTCTGGCGTCCGCGCCAGCCGATCGAGTCCCCCCAGCCGGAGCACGACGAAGAGCCCGACTGACGCGCATCACTAGCGGATGCCCCGCCGACGCGCGCATCATGAGGCCATGGCGACTCTCGACGACGTCCGCACCCTCGCCCTCGCCCTGCCCGGCGTCGAGGAGCGGGTCGACGGCCATCGCGGGGGCGCGACCTGGCGGACGACGGCCGCGGCGTTCGTGTGGCAGCGCGGACCGAGCGGACGCGACCTCGAGCAGCTCGCCGAGCTCGGCCGCGAGTGGCCGCCCGGCGAGATCGTCGGCGTGCGCACCGACGGCGAGCAGGTGAAGAACGCCCTGATCGAGACCTACCCGGACGTCTTCTTCACCATCCCGCACTTCGACGGCTTCCCCGCGGTGCTGCTGCGCCTCGACGCGATCCAGTCCGATCTCCTGCGCGAGGTGGTCATCGACGCGTGGCTGCTGAAGGCCCCCAAGCGCGTCGCGGCGGCGTGGCTCGCCGAGAATGGTTGAGTCCTCACACGGGCGCCCATAGGATCCAGCTGTGGCGGACTCGTCTTCTGCCGCGGCTTCGCTCACGCACGACCTCGATGCGCTGCTGCTGGATACCAAGCTCACGGCGCCTTCGCCGAGGGCCGGTCTGGTGAGTCGTGCACAGGCGATCGCCGACGCTCGGGAGAGCGGCCGCCGGGTCGTGGCGATCTCGGCTCCCGCCGGTTACGGCAAGTCGAGCCTTCTCGCCGAGTGGGCCGCCGCCGAGCGACGGCCGGTGGCCTGGGTCTCGCTGGACCAGTACGACGACGACCCGGTGGCGCTGCTCTCGCTCGTGTCGGCGGCCTACATCCGTGCGGTCGGCGGCGATGCTCGCCTCGCGAGCGAGCGGAGCAGTCACGGCCTCACCGCGCTGGGTCGTGCCGCTCCGCGGCTGGCTTCGGCGATGCGCAGCAGCCCCACTCCGTTCGTGCTCATGATCGACGACCTCCACGAGCTGCGGGCACCAGCGTGCCATGACGTCCTGACGGTGCTGGTGGGCGGCATCCCGGAGGGTTCGCAGCTGGTCGCGGCGAGTCGCCACGACCAGCCGCACGTGCCCTGGCT
Organism: Microbacterium yannicii PS01; assembly: GCF_000304335.1. Taxonomy (GTDB): domain Bacteria; phylum Actinomycetota; class Actinomycetes; order Actinomycetales; family Microbacteriaceae; genus Microbacterium; species Microbacterium yannicii_A. Next base: position 14,023 of record NZ_CAJF01000011.1, read on the forward strand.
CCGCGCCTCCGACGACGTGAAGGAGCTGCACGCCGACGACCTCGCCCTGAACGCAGCCGGCGCCGTGCAGATCTTCGCCGAGGCGCATGTCGCACTGTCACCGGCGCTGGCCGAGGCGGTGGTCGGGCGCACCGAGGGCTGGCCCGTCGGGCTGCATCTGGCCGCACTGATCGCCAGGAACGGGGCGGATGCCGCGGCAGCCGTCTCGGGCGACGACCCGTACGTGACGGACTACCTCTATCGGGAGTCGCTGACTTCGCTTGGTGAGGAGACCCGGCGCTTCCTGCGTCGCACGGCGCTGTTGGACATGCTCTCTGCGGAGCTCTGCGACAGCCTCTTGCAGACGACGGAATCGCAGCGGATCCTTCAGGAGCTCGAGGCGTCCCACGCCTTCATCGTTCCCCTTGATCGCCGGCGCGGCTGGTACCGCTATCACGGGCTCTTCCGCGAGTTCCTCGAGGGTGAACTGAGACGGATCGAGCCGGAGAGCGTTGAGCAGCTGCACATCCGCGCGGCCGATTGGTACGAGGCGAACGCCTCGGCACCGACGGCGGCGGAGCACCTGTTGCGCACCACGCAGCGCGACCGCGCCACACGGCTCGTGACGATGCTCGCGCTGCCCACTTACGAGTCCGGGCACGTCGCCACCCTGCAGCGGTGGCTCCGCGACCTCGGTGACGCCGTGATCGCGGACTATCCGCCCCTGGCGGTCCTGGCGTGCTGGGTGGCGGGGCTCACCGGGCAGGAGCGCGACGCCGACCGGTGGGCGGCGGTCGTCGAGGACGCCGAGTTCGACGAGACCCCCGCGGACGGCAGCGCGTCCTTCGCCTCAGCGCGGGCGATGATGCGCGCCTTCCGGTGCCCGGCAGGTGCCGCCGAGTCACTGGCCGATGCGCAGTTCGCCCTCGCGCACGAGCCGTCGTGGAGTCCGTGGCGGGACCTGGCGCTCGCGGTCGCCGGCGAGGCGCTGCTCATCAACGGCGACGCCACGACGGCCGACGAGCGCTTCGCCGAGGCATCCGCCATCGCCACCGCCGCGGGAAATCACGAGATCCAGGCGGTCTCGGACGCGGAGCGGGCGCTGCTCGCGATGGGCCGCGGGGCGTGGGATGACGCGGCGGACCTGGTCGAGCGGGCGCGATCGACCGTGGAGGAGTTCCAGCTGCACGACTATGCGGCTGCGTCGGTCGCCTTTCCCGCCGCCGCGCGGCTCGCCCTGCACACGGGTGACCGCAAGCTCGCCGAGCGCGAGCTCGCCTGGGCCATGCGCGCCCGGGCTGTGTGCACAGCGGCCCTGCCCATCCTTGCGGTGCGTCTGCGCCTGCATACCGCGATGGCGTACGTCGCGGCCGGCGATCCGACCACGGCGCGTCATCTCATGCGCGAGATCGATGACATCGCCGTCCGCCGGCCCGACCTGGGGACGCTGCGAGAGGAGGTACGGCAGTTCGCTGAGACGCTCGACGCGAGCACCAGCGACGGATTCTCGGGGCCGCCCCTCACGCCTGCCGAGCTTCGGCTGCTGCCGTACCTGCAGACCCACCTGTCGTACCCCGAGATCGGCGCGCGCCTTTTCGTGTCACGCAACACCGTCAGCACGGAGGTGAGCGCCATCTATCGCAAGCTCGGCGTCTCGTCCCGCACCGAAGCCGTCGAGCGCGCGACCGCCATCGGTCTGCTCGGCGGCTGAGCTCACAGGTCGGTCGCCTCGAGGTCGTACCCCAGAGCGAGTGCGATCTGCGGCGCCGCGGCGACGACTCGAGGGGCTCCGACGACGAGACGTACGCCGACCAGGACGTCCACGATCTCGTCCGCTCCCGCGCCCGCGCTGATCGCGGCGTCCACATGCTCTCCGAACGAGGGATCCGGGCCCCCGACGGCGATCAGCGCCGACAGGCGGGCCAGTGCGACAGTCTTCGCGTCGAGGTGCGGAGAGTCGTCGGCCGTCCCGGCGTCGGCCAGCAGGGTGTCGCTGATGGCGAGTTGCCGGAGGCGGTCGCGGTACGTCGCAGTCACGGCATCCTCGTTCCGTTCGTCGTGCGTCGAGAGTATGCCGGGCGCAACGGGCAGACATCACCCGGTTCGCATGACGATTCCGGCGGCCGTGCGGAGTTGGGTGGAACCGCAGCCATTCGCGAGGAGATGCCATGAACCCTGACCGTCACGCGCGCACGATGCTTCCCGTCCCCGACCGCCCCCGGCCGGGGCTCACCACGTACGACGCGAAGGATCCGGCGACGTCATTTCCGCCGATCGAGCCGTTGCTGCCGCCGGAAGGTGCACCCAACGTGCTGATCGTCCTCCTGGACGACGTCGGATTCGGCGCGTCCAGCGCGTTCGGCGGGCCCTGCGCGACCCCGGTCGCGGAACGGCTCGCGGGGGAGGGCCTGCGGTTCAACCGCTTCCATACGACGGCGCTGTGCGCACCGACCCGCCAGGCACTGCTGACCGGCCGGAACCATCACTCCGTCGGCATGGGCAGCATCACCGAGACTGCGACGTCCGCGCCTGGTCAGAGCTCGCTCCGACCGAACACGAAGGCGCCGCTGGCGATGACGCTGAAGCTCAACGGCTACTCCACCGCGCAGTTCGGCAAGTGCCACGAAGTCCCCGTGTGGCAGACATCACCCATCGGTCCGTTCGACGCCTGGCCGTCCGCCGGCGGCGGGTTCGAGCACTTCTACGGCTTCATCGGAGGTGAGAACAACCAGTGGGATCCTGCTCTCTACGAGGGCACCACTCCCATCGAGCCGCCGGCCGGACCCGAGGACGGCTACCACCTGACAGAGGACCTCGCCGATCGGGCGATCGGCTGGATACATACCCAGAAGGCCCTCGCACCCGACCGGCCGTTCTTCGTCTACTTCGCACCGGGCGCCACTCACGCGCCGCATCATGTGCCGCTGGAGTGGGCCGACAAGTACAAGGGAGCTTTCGCCGAAGGCTGGGACGTGCAGCGCGAGCGGACCTTCGCGAAGCAGAAGGAGCTCGGCGTCATCCCGCAGGATGCCGAACTCACGCCACGGCATGACGAGATACCCGCCTGGGACGACATGCCCGACGAGCTCAAGCCGGTCCTCGAACGCGAGATGGAGGTGTACGCCGGGTTCCTCGAGCACACCGACTTCCATGTCGGTCGAGTGGTCGATGCGATCGAAGAGCTGGGCGCCCTCGAGAACACGATCGTCTACTACATCATCGGCGACAACGGCGCGTCCGCCGAGGGCACGCTCAACGGCGCCTTCAACGAGATGGCGAACTTCAACGGCATGGCCGCGCTGGAGACCCCTGAGTTCATGGTCTCCAAGATGTCCGAGTTCGGCACGCCGACCTCGTACAACCACTACGCCGTCGGATGGGCGTGGGCGATGGACACCCCGTTCCAGTGGACCAAGCAGGTCGCCTCGCACTGGGGCGGCACCCGGAACGGCACGATCGTGCACTGGCCGCAGGGCATCGCCGAGCCGGGTGGGCTGCGCTCGCAGTTCACGCACGTCATCGACGTGGCGCCGACGATCCTCGAGGCGGCCGGGCTGCCGGAGCCGGCCATGGTCAACGGCGTACAGCAGTCGCCGATGGAGGGTACGAGCATGCTCTACGCCTTCGCCGAGGCGGATGCCGCGGAGCGCCACGACCTGCAGTACTTCGAGATGTTCGGCAACCGGGGCATCTACCACCAAGGCTGGAGCGCCGTCACGAAGCACCGCACCCCGTGGGTCATGGTCGGAGGAACGATGCCGGCGTTCGACGACGACGTCTGGGAGCTGTACGACGGATCGTCGGATTTCAGCCAGGCTCGCGATCTCGCGGCCGAGGACCCCGAGCGGCTGCGGCAGCTCCAGCGTCTCTGGCTGATCGAAGCGGTGAAGTACAACGTCCTGCCGCTCGATGACCGCACGGCCGACCGCCTCAACGCGGACACGGCCGGCCGCCCGACGCTCATCCGCGGCACCTCGCAGATGCTCTATGCCGGCATGGGGCGGCTGTCGGAGAACAGCGTCGTGAGCATCAAGAACAAGTCCTTCGCCGTGACGGCGGAGGTCGACATCCCGGCCGGCGGTGCGAGCGGTGTGATCGTGGCGCAGGGCGGCCGTTTCGGCGGCTGGAGCCTCTACCTGCACGAGGGCAGAGCGAAGTTCGTCTACAACGTGCTCGGCATCCGTGAATTCGCGATCGAGTCCGACGTGGTCGTCCCCGAGGGCCGGCACCAGGTGCGGATGGAGTTCGCCTATGACGGCGGAGGACTGGCCAAGGGCGGCGACGTCACGCTGTACTACGACGGCGAGAGCGTCGGCTCGGGACGCGTCGAGGCGACGCAGGCGATGGTCTTCTCCGCCGACGAGACGACCGACGTGGGCTACGAGTCCGGAACGACGGTCAGCGCCGACTACAGCACCCACTCCGGGCGCTTCACCGGCACGATCGCCTGGGTGCGCATCGACACCGGCGAGGACGACCACGATCACTTCATCACTCCCGAAGAGCGGATGCGCGTCGCCATGGCGCGCCAGTGATCGGCAGCTGAAACGGCCCGCGGCGATCGCCGCGGGCCGTTCTGCCTGCTCCGGGCTGGTTCGCCGTCACTGCCTCGTCATCACGACCCGGAGCCGCTCCTCGGGAGTGATGAAGTGGTCGGCGTCGCCGGCGTCTTCGCCGAGATCGATCTGGACCCACGCGACGCGCCCGGTGAACTGACTGTCACGCGGCCCGTAGTCGTCGCTGACCGGCGTGGCGCTGTCGGCGCCGAGGTCGGTCGTCTCGTCGGCGGAGAACACCATCGGCTGGGTGCGCTCGATACGGCCACCACCGGCTGACTGGCCGTCGACGTAAAGCGAGACGGTGCCGCCCTTCGCGAGCCCCCCGCCGTCGTACGCGAACTCCATGCGCAGCTGGTGCTCTCCCGCCTCGACCGTCCGGTCGGCATAGATCTTCGTGAGCTCGATGCCGCACAGGTTGTAGCAGAACGCGGGCCTGCCCTCGTGGAGATACAGCGACCATCCGCCGAACGCGCCGCCTTGGGCGATGACGACGCCCGTCCCCGGCGATGCGGCGAGATCGACCTCCGCCGTCACGGCGAAGGACTTGTTCTTCACGTTCACGACGACGTTCTCGGTGAGTCGTCCCATTCCCGAGAACAGCAGCTGGCTGTTGCCCCGGATCAAGACGGGCCGGCCGGCGAGGTCGGGATTGAACCGTTCGATGCGGCGGTCATCGAGCGGGAACACGTTGTACTTCGCCGCCTCGATCACGAAGAGCTGCTGCAGACGGCGGAGTTGGTCCGGATGCCGTGTGGCGAGGTTGCGGGACTGCGTCCAGTCCTCGGGTCCGTAGAGCTCCCACGCGTCGTCGTCGAACGAGGGCAGCTCCTGATGGAACGCCCAGGGCGTGCTGTGCCGCGTCACTGCCGTCCAGCCCTTGTGATAAATGCCGCGGTTTCCCATGATCTCGAAGTACTGCGTCTCGTGGCGGTCGGGGGCGTCGACGTCGTCGAAGCTGTAGGTCATGCTCACGCCTTCGAGTGGCCGCTGCTGAACGCCGTGGACCGCCGTCGGCTCTGGCAGCCCCGCGACGTCGAGGACGGTCGCCGCGACATCGATCACGTGGTGGAACTGATGCCGCATCTCACCCTTCGAGGCGATGCCGCCGGGCCACGACACGATCGTGCCGTTGCGCGTGCCACCCCAGTGGGAGGCGACCTGCTTCGTCCACTGGTATGGGGTGTCCATGGCATGCGCCCATCCGACGGCGTAGTGGTTGTACGCCGCCGGCGTGCCGAACTTGTCGATCCTCTCGGCGAGGAAATCGATCGTCTCCATGTCGGCGAGGCCGTTCAGGCTCAACAGCTCGTTGAAAGTGCCGTTGATGGTGCCCTCGGCCGACGCGCCGTTGTCGCCGATGATCACCATGACCAGCGTGTCATCGAGCGCGTCGAGCGCGTCGAGTGCGTCGATCACGCGTCCGATGTGGTGGTCCACGTGCGACAGGTAGCCGGCATACACCTCCATCTGGCGAGCCAGAATCGCGTGGAGACCGTCGGGCATGTCGTCCCAGGAGGGGATCTCTTCCGGACGCGTGGTGAGCTCGGCATCCGGCGGGATGACACCCAGTTCCCGTTGGCGAACGACGATCTCTTCTCGCAGGACATCCCAGCCGTCGTCGAATCGCCCGCGGTATCGATCCGACCACTCCGTAGGGCAATGGTGCGGGGCGTGCGTCGCGCCCGGTGCGAGGTAGATGAAGAAGGGCTTGTCGGGCATGAGCGCTCTCTGCTGCTGGATCCACCCGATCGCGTGGTCGGCCAGGTCCTCGGTGAGGTGGTAGCCCTCATCGGCGGTGAGATCCGGCTCGACGGGAACCGTGTCGCGGTACAGGGCGGGCGCGTACTGATTCGTCTCGGCCCCGATGAAGCCGTAGAAGTGCTCGAACCCGGCGCCGGTCGGCCAGGCGTCGAACGGCCCCATCGGACTCGACTGCCAGACCGGCACCTCGTGGCACTTGCCGAACTGCGCGGTGGAGTAGCCGTTCAGCCGCAGCACGTCGGCCAGCGGCGCGCACGAGTTGGGACGCAGAGAGGAATAGCCCGGCGCGGAGGTGGCCAGCTCGGTGAGGGAGCCCATGCCCACGGAATGATGGTTGCGACCGGTCAGCAGCGCCTGGCGAGTGGGGGCGCAGAGCGCGGTCGTATGAAATCGCGTGTACTTCAGGCCCGCTGACGCGAGGCGGTCGAACGTCGGCGTCGCGATCGGCCCGCCGAACGAGCTCGACGCCCCGAATCCCACGTCGTCGAGAAGCACCACGAGCACGTTCGGCGCCCCCGCCGGCGGGCGCAGCGGCACGATCGGTGCGAAGAAGGTGTCGGGATCCTTCGCATCGAACGTCGTGAGTCCGGGAACGGCGCGGTCCGGGATCGGGAGGTTCTCGCGGCCCAACGCCGCCATGGAATCGGTCATGCGCTGAGCATCCCCCTCCCCGAGGCGTCGGTCATCACCATGACCGCGTGATCATCCTCAGGGGTGCCGCACCACCCTGGGATCCCGTCGAAGCCGGACGGGATTCCAGGGATGTCGAAGAGGCGACGTCTAGGCCGCGAGCGCCTTCGCCTTCAGCGACTCGAACTCGGCCGGGGTGATGGCGCCGGTGTCGAGCAGCGACTTCGCCTTGGCGATGTCGTCGACGCCGCTGGTGGTGGTGCCGGCGGTCTGCCGGATGTAGTCGTCCTGCGCTTCCCGCATGGCGCGTGCACTGGCAGCGGACCGCTGCGACATCCCCCGGCCGCGGGCGATGAGATAGACGAGGGCGGTCAGAATCGGCACGAAGATCAGGAAGATGATCCACACCGCCTTCAGCCAGCCGTTCAGCTCGGAGTCGCGGAAGATGTCGCCGATGATCGAGAAGAGCACCATCAGGTATGCGATGAAGACGTAGATCCAGAAGAACCACGCCAGCCAAGACCACAGGTCCATGTCGTTCCCATTCGTTCGGGGCTGGGCTCGAGCGCCCGCCGTCGTTGGTCACGCTATGGTTCCCGAGCGTCGACCGCGTCACCCGAGTCGTGTGAGATCCCCGGCCGGCATGTGGTGAACAATCGCCCGGATCGCATGACGCGCCCGCGCGCGCGTCCGCCCTACCGTGGACCATGACCGGAATCCCGCCCGTCCACAGCGAACCCGTCCCCGAGCCGGTCGACGATCCGCCCGGCCCGCGTCAGCGACGGCTCGGCGTCCACGCGCTCGTGGAGCACCCCCTTGTGGGCGCCTTCGCCGCGACCCTCGGTGTGCTCGGCGCCCTCGTCATCGGCTCGGCCGTCGCCTCCATCGCCGCGATCATCGCCTACATCGTGCTCGCCCTCTTCATCGCGCTGGGGCTCGATCCGGTGGTGCGCGCGCTCGAGCGCCGGGGTATGAAGCGGGGCGCCGGGATCGGGATCGTGTTCGGCTGCTTCGCGGTGATCGTCCTTGCCTTCGCGGTGTTCGTCCTTCCCCCGGTTATCGCGCAGATCGGAGCCTTCATCGCGACCATCCCCACGGCGATGATCGACATCCAGCAATCAGACTGGTTTTTGGATCTGCCCGCCGACACCCAGGTGGCGCTCGGGGCGGGCCTGGATCAGGCCGCCCGGACGCTGAGCCAACCAGAGACGATCGCTGCCATCGGCGGCGGCGCGCTCGCCGTGGCGGTGGGTGTCGCCGGTGCGATCACGGCAGGTTTCATCATCGTCGCGCTGACGCTGTATTTCCTCGCATCGCTCACGGCCATGAAGGGGGCGCTCTACGCGCTCGCCCCCGCCCGCAACCGTCCGCGGCTGTCGGCGCTCACCGAGCGGGTCACGGCGTCGGTGGGCAGCTCTCTCATCGGGTCTGTGACCCTCTCGGCGCTCAACGCCGCGGTCGTGTTCGTCCTTCACCTCGTGATCGGGCTGCCGTTCCCCGCGCTCATGGCGGTGATCGCCTTCGTCGTGACGCTCATCCCCCTGTTCGGCTCGGTGATCTTCCTGGTCGTCGGGAGCATCGTGGCGCTGTTCTCGAGCCCGCCGCAGGCCTTGGCCTTCGCCCTGGCGTACCTCGTCTACATCCAGATCGAGTCGTACGTCGTGAGCCCGAGGGTCATGAACCGCGCCGTCGCGATCCCCGCTGCCCTCGTGCTCATCGGAGCGCTCGCGGGCGGGACGCTGATGGGAGTGCTCGGTGTCCTCGTCGCACTGCCGGTGGTGGCATCCCTGCTGCTGATCCTGCGCGAGGTGGTCGTCCCCCGGCAGGACCTCAAGGTCTGACGTCCGTCAGGCGAGCGGGTCGAGCCCGCGATGCCGGCGGAACTGCGCCCAGTCCGCCCGCGAGACATCCGCGTACGCGTATGCCCACTCGAGGATCGCCTCGCCCGCGACGCGACCGCCGCCGAGGTAGCCGACGACGGTCGACGACAGCGGTGACTGACCGTGTGCGCGGGCGAGTGTGGCCGCGCAGGCGTCGGCGTACCAGCGGAAGGCGGGGTCCTCGAGTGTGTCCATGTCGAACCCGCCCTTCTTGTCGTGGAACTGCCGCACGTAGAAGGAGCGGGGCGGCCCGCCCTCGACAGGCGTTCCGCGCACGTGGCCGAGGAACGGGTCCGAGACGGCCTGAAGGATCCGCTGCATCGCGACGACCCGGTCGCCGTCGCCGTTCTGCTCGATGTAGCGCCCCACCGAGGGGGGCTGCTCGGCGTTGCCGTGCTCGATCAGGACGCTGGCGCCTGCCTCTTTCGCCTGCATCAGCAGCACGTTCCCGTCGCCGTCTTGCAAGGCGATGAGATAACACCGCGTGCCGACGCTGCCCACGCCGACGACCCGGCGCACGACGTCCGAGATGACATAGTTCTGCATCAGCACACGGATGTCGATCTTCGCCGAGAAGACGTAGTCCCGAAAGACCTCGTCCACGCGTCGGACGATCGCGGGGTCGGCGTGCGTCATCGTCGGCGGCTGCTCGACGAAGCCGACGCGACCATCGGCCCCCCGCAGCGTGAGTTTGCGCACCGCGCGTGCGGTGGTGCGCTTCTCGGCATCCTTGATCGCCTTGCGCAACGCCTCACGCGACTCCGAATCGTCGGACCGCGCGGCGGCCTCGGCGTCGAAGTGCTCGAAGTACCGTTCCAACGGCGACCGCTGCGCGCCGTTCTCGAGCGCCCGCGCGTACGTGCGCACGGCGCCGAGCGCCGCATCCCGCACGACGCCCTCATCGCGGGATGTCGACTGCCCCGCGATGACGATGCTCGTGACGAGTCGCTTGAGATCCCACTCCCACGGCGCCCACGCGGCTTCGTCGAAGTCGTTGAGGTCGAAGACGAGGGTCCGCTGCGGGGATGCGTAGAGGCCGAAGTTCGAGACGTGCGCATCGCCGCACGACCCGACCGATAGCCCCGTGCTCGGCGAGCGCCCGAGGTCGGACGCCATGATCGCCGCCGTACCGCGGTAGAACGCGAACGCGCTCGCCGCCATGCGCTCGGTGCGGAGCGGGACGAGCTCGGCGACCCGATGCTCGTCCTGGGCGTCGAGGATCGCCATCGGATCGCGCCCGTCGGTGACAAGCGCGGCGAGCGACTCGCGGGGGACCCGCTCCCGCTCGGCCTGACCGCGGGCACGCTGCTCGGTGCGCGAGGGCGGCGGCGCCCAGTCCTGCTGCGAAGTCACCTCGGTCGTGGACATGCGCTCAGTGTGGCACCGAACCACTGCCGGATCTTCGCCTTGTTCGGGTGAGATCTCAGCGCGGACAGCGGATGCCGCGGCCCGGCCGCGGCCGGTAGGTTCAGGCTGTGACCTCGATCGTCCAAGCCCGGAAGGCGACACCTGTGATCAACACTCTGCTCTCCTGGCGCGACACCGGCACGCGTGCCGCGATCCTCGACTTCGTCTCGGCCGTCACAGACGAGACGTCGCCCGATTTCGTTTCGCACGAGGGTCGGATCGCCGTTTTCGACAACGACGGGACGCTGTGGACCGAGAAGCCGATGCCGACGCAGCTGCACTATCTGCTCGAGCAGTGGAAGCTGGCTGCGGCCGCCGACCCGTCGCTCGCGGAGCGTCAGCCGTACCGCGCGGCGGTCGACGGCGACTACGCGTGGCTCGGAGCCGCCATCGACAAGCACTACGCCGGCGACGACTCCGATCTCGGGCTGCTGATCGGCGCGGTGGCGGCGTCGTCCGCGGGCGCGAGCGTAGAGGAGTACGAGGCATCCGTCGCCGCCTTCTATCGCGAGGCGCGCCACCTGACGCTCGGCAGCTCGTACGCGCACACCGTCTATCAGCCCATGGTCGAGCTGATCCGGCTGCTCGACGCCCACGACTTCCGCACCTATATCGTCTCGGGGGGCGAGCGCGACTTCATGCGCCCGATGACGGTGGACTACTACGGCATCCCGGTGCAGCGCGTCATCGGGACCGGGATGTCGCTCGAGTACGACGCCGAGGCGAACGTGGTGCGCTACGGCAAGGCCCTGTCGTTCTTCGACGACGGCCCCGAGAAACCGGTCCGGATCTGGATGCGTACGGGCCGGCGCCCGATCCTCGCGGCCGGGAACTCGAACGGCGACATCCCGATGCTGCGCTTCGCGCAGGGGAGCCCGCGCAGCCTGAGCCTGCTGGTGCACCACGACGACGACACCGGCCGCGGGGACGCGCCCTACGACAAGGGAGCCGAGAAGGCACTCGAGGTCGCGCCCGCACACGGATTCACGGTCGTGAGCGTGCGGGACGACTGGTCGCAGGTCTTCCCCACGTCGGACTGATGTCGGCGCAGATCCGAGCGCGCGTTCTTCAGCGCGTCCGCGGCGCCACCCGCACTGCGGCCCCCTAGCCTGACCACGTGACCCGCGCCGCACCTGCCGCTCCGCCGCCCGCGCTCTCGCCGAGCCTGCGGACCGTGCTGGGCTTGGCGGCGACGGCGGTTCTGCTCGCGGGGGTCTTCTTCGCGCGCGACATCTTCGGGCCGCTGGCGCTGGCGATCGTGCTCGTCGTCATCTGCGAGCCGGTGCGGCGTCCGCTCGAGCGCCGCCGGTGGCCCCGCTGGACGCGGACGACCGCCGTGATCGTCGTGGCCTACCTGGTGCTGATCGGCATGGCGGCCCTGCTCTGGCTGGCCGGCACGCAGTTCGCGCGCCTCGTCGCCGACTTCGCCGACGAGCTGCGCGATCAGGTGCAGGGCGTGCTGTCGTGGCTGCAGTCCGCCGGGCTGGACCAGGAGGCATCGGATGCCGCGGCATCCGTCCTCGACCCGCAGACGCTGGTCGGGCTGGCCTCGAGCCTGGGCGGCACCGTCCTCTCCGTCGCGACGGCGCTGTTCTTCGTCTTCGCCTACGTCATCTTCATGGCCGTCGACGCCGCGAGGTACCGGGGCGCTGAGAGGGTCTTCGGCCCCGAGCGCCGGCCCGTCATCGACCGGATCGGACACCTCAACGCCGGCATCCGCCGCTATTACGTCGTCAACGCCAGCTTCGGTGCGATCGTCGCGATCATCGACGGCCTCGCGCTGTGGGCGCTCGGCGTGCCGGCGCCGGTGGTCTGGGCGATCCTCGCGTTCGTCACGAACTTCATCCCGAACATCGGGTTCGTGCTCGGACTCGTGCCGCCGGCCGTGCTGGCGTTCGTCGTCGGCGGGTGGCCGATGCTGCTGGCCGTCATCGCCATCTACAGCGTCGTGAACGTCGTGCTGCAGGTGCTCGTGCAGCCGAAGTTCGTCAGCGACGCTGTCGATCTGAGCCTCACTCTGAGCTTCTTCTCGGTGGTGTTCTGGACGTTCGTGATCGGCCCGCTCGGCGCCATCCTCTCGATCCCCCTCACGCTGTTCGTGCGGGCGCTCGTTCTCGAGGGCGACCCCGGCGCGCTCTGGCTGCGCTGGGTCACGGGCGACAGATCGGCGACGCCGGCGAACGCCCGGGCCGAGGCGGCGGCCGCGGCGAGGTCGGGTTCGTCAGCGAGCTGAGGCGGCGAAGTCCGTGCCGCGCTCGCGGGCGAGGTCGGCGGGGGTGATGAGCATCGGCCGTGCCCAGGTGACAGTCAGCCATGCGGGCAGCACGATGATGCACAGCATCGGCAGCACGGTGACGTCGCCCACGATGGCCACCGCCACGAAGAGCGCGATCCAGCCGTCGCGCGCGATGGCGAGCACGAGGCCGAGCACCCCGCATGCCACGGCGAGGCCGAACGGCAGCCCCGGCAGGAGCGCACCGCCGAGCATGCCCGCGGCAACGCCGAGGAAGACCGCCGGGAAGATGCGGCCGCCGCGGAAGCCCGCGGAGGCGGCCACGACGAGCGCCGCGAGCTTCACGAGCAGGATCACGGCGAGCTGCGCGGGTGTGTACGCGCTCGGATCCGACAGCAGCTCGGCGCTCTGCTCGAGGCCCTTGAACAGCGTGATCGGTCCACCGATCATGCCGAGCAGGCCCAGCACCATTCCGCCGAGCACGATGTAGAGCATCGGGTGGCGAAGTGCGTGGAACGCGCGATGGACCAGCGGGAAGAGGTAGACGCCGATCAGGCCGAACGCGGCGGCGAGGCAGGCGACGACCGAGCCCAGCAGCAGATCGAACGGCTGCGGGGAACCGTAGGGGTCGAGCGGCTGTGCCGCGCCGAAGCCGCCGCCCAGGAGGTACGTCGTCACCGAGCCCGCACCCGCGGCGACGAGGGGCAGGAACAGCTTGTCCCATAGCGAGCCGCCGGCCTTGAGCTGGCCGACGACGCCGGTGAAGACCAGGGCGGCGGCGACGGGCGTGCCGAAGAGCGCCCCGATGGTGGCCGAGATCGCGAGCACGCCGATCATCTCGGCCGGCACGGCCTTGGCGATGCGGGCCACGAGGGCCACCGCGAGCGAGACGTTGATGGCGATGATCGGGTTCTCGGGGCCGAGGCTCACACCTCCGGCGAGACCGAGGATGACGACCACGGCGAGGCCCGGGAGCACCGAGAGCTTGAGAGGATGCGGCTCGAGCTCGGTGGTCGCCGAGTCCGGGCCTGCGTGTCCCGGGGCAAGCCACACGACGAGTCCGACCGCGATGCCCGTGAAGGTGAGGACGGCGAAGATCCACCAGGGCGAGTCCGGCGAGATGCCCATTGCGCCCGGGGCACCGGTCCACAGCGCGTCCTCGAGGAACGAGGCGACCCACTCGAGCAGCCGCAGCGACACCGCCGAGAGGACCCCGATGACGAGCGCCGGAATCGACAGGAGCACCAGCCGTCGCACGGTGAGCGCCACGTCGGGCGACGGGACTGCGGGGGAGCCGGACATGCGCGCAACACTAGCGGTCGCGCCCCGTCCCGCGCGCCCTCGGGCGGCGGGCGCCGCCGTGCGGGATGATGCGCCTGTGGACGAGCGCGCGTGGCATCAGCACACCCGGACGCTGCTGATGATCGCCTCGCTGCTGTACCTCGTGGCGTACTCGTGGCGGGTGATCGGCGACCTCACGGGACCGGCTCGCATCGTCGCCTCCGCGGTGATCGCCGTCACCTGGGCGCTGTTCATCGCCGACTATCTCGTGCGACTCCTGCTCGCCGAGCAGAAGTGGACGTGGTTCCGCACCCACCTCTCCGCTCTGGCCTTCGCACTGGTTCCCGTGCTGCGCCTGGTCCGCCTGCTGCGGGTGCTGACGAGCATGCCCGGCCTGCGGCGCAGCGCGGGCGGGGTGCTGCGCAATCAGATCCTGGTCTACGGCATCGGCTCGGCTCTCGTGCTCATCTACATCTGCTCGCTGGCCGTGCTCGAGGTCGAGCGACATGCGCCCGACGCCAACATCACGACGTTCGGCATCGCGATCTGGTGGGCCTGCGTGACGGTGACGACCACAGGCTACGGCGACTACTTCCCGGTCACGGATTCCGGACGCTGGGTCAGCGTCGGGCTCATGTTCGGCGGTGTGGCGCTCGCGGGCATCATCACGGCGACGCTCGCTTCGTGGGTGGTGGAGCGGGCCGGACGCGGCCACGACGACGAGCAGCCGGCCACGCGTGCCCAGATCCGCGAGCTGACGGCGAGGCTGGAAGCCCTCACCTCGGGCGGCCCGGGGACTCCGAAGGGCGACGGCAGCGGCACCGGACTGGGCGACGGAGGCGATCGCCGCCCCGGAGGATGACAGCGAGATGACGGATGCCGCGGCCCGCGGCATCCGTCATCGCTTCGTGTCAGGACAGCAGCTTCGCCTTCGCGGCGGCAAATTCGTCGTCCGACAGAATGCCCTGCGCGTGCAGCTGCGCGAGCTGCGTGAGCTTGGCCATCATGTCGTCGCCGGCCGCGGGGGCCGCGGGTGCGGCGGCGGGCTGTGCGTTCGCGACGGCCTGCTGAGCCGCGGCATCCATCGCCGCCTGCTGCTGCTGGGCCTCGTACGCCTGTGCCTCCTGCGCCTGGTTGGCCTTGTCCTGCTGCCGGCGCTGCATGCCGCCCGACACGGCGGTCGCCGTTCCCGCCACGACGGCGGTTCGCGCGGCCATGCCGATCAGGCCGGGGCGCCCCATTCTGCGGATCATGTCGTCCTCCTTCAGTCGGCGTGCTCGGACAGGAATGCGTTGACGATCGGCGCCGGGATGCTCTGGCGAGCGATCACCGCTCCGCCCGCGTCGTACAGCGCGGCGGCGAAGGACTTCGCCCACAGCAGCTCCACCACGAGGATCGCCGCGGACGAGCCGGGCTCGAGCCCTTCGGCCAGCGCGAGGATGTCTTCTTCGCCGGCGAGGCCCTCGAGGTCGAGCGCCGGCGCTCCACCGTCGTCGATCGTGTCCGAGAGCTCGAGGATCTCGAGCTCACCCTCGGGTGAGCGCCGTGCGAATACGAGGTCGAGCACGTTGACCGTGCCCGATGCGACGAGGTCGTCCACCGCCGCGAGCACCGCCGGACCGGGTCGGTCGCCGTCGAAGCCGATGGCGTAGAACTCGATCGGGCCGTAGTCGAATGTCGTCATTTCATCTCCAGGTCCCACACGGGCGGCCGCCCACGTTGTGAAGAACATATCGCCGCCGGTGTCGCGGCGGCATCCCCTGATCAGGATGAAATCGCGGTGAACGTGCGGCGACTCGTACGCCGTTCCCGCGTCAGTTCAGTGCCGAGGTGAGTCGGGCCACGCCATCGAGGAACGTCGCCTTCGCCGGCTCCCGACGCCACTCCTCCAGAGTGAGCTCGCGGCCGGCGGCGCGGTAGCCCTGCTCGACCTCGCGCATCGCCCGCACGAACGATTCGCCGCGCACCATCATCGAGACCTCCGAGTTGAGGCTGAAGGACCGGATGTCCATGTTGCTCGAACCGATCACCGCGACGTCGTCGTCGATCGAGAAGTGCTTGGAGTGCAGGATGAACGGCGGCGGGTAGAGGAAGATCCGCACTCCGGCCTCGAGCAGCGTCGTGTAGTACGAGCGCTGCGCGTGGTAGACGAGCCCCTGGTCGCCGATCTCGGAGACGAACAGCTGCACCTCGAGTCCGCGCTGGCAGGCGGTCGTGATCGCGTAGACCATCGCCTCGTCGGGCACGAAGTAGGGGCTCGTCAGGATGACACGCTCGGTCGCGCCGTGAATCAGCGAGAGGAACAGCCGCAGGTTGTTCTCGGTCTCGTAGCCCGGTCCGCTCGGCACGACCTGGCACAGCAGGCCATCCGCTGATGCCGACGGCTGGAGCTCGGCGGCCGGCACGCGTTCCGCCGTGAGCTCCTCTCCGGTCTCGATGAGCCAGTCGGACTGGAACACCGCGTCGATGGTCGCCACGACGGGACCCGTGACCCGGGTGACCAGTTCCTGCCACTGCAGTCCCCGCTCGATGTTCTTGGGCGCGTCGTACGAGCGGGCGATGAGGTTCTGCGAGCCCAGGAAGCCGACGCGGCCGTCGACGACGACGATCTTGCGGTGATTGCGCAGGTCGGGGCGCTGGTACTCGCCCTTCAGCGGCCGCACCGGCAGCATGTACGCCCACGTGACCCCGATGCGGTCGAGCTCCGCCACGGTGGCGGCGCTGACCGTCGCCTTGCGCGACGCGATGTAGTCCAGCAGCACCCGCACCGATACCCCTCGCGCGACGGCGCGCTCCATCGCTGCGAAGAAGCCGCGCGTCGTGTCGTCGAGCCCGATGATGAAGAACTCGACGTGGACCCAGTGCCGGGCGTCGTCGATGGCGGCCGCCATCGCGTCGATCGACGCCTGGTAGTCGCCGTACAGCGTCGCATCGTTGCCGGTCGTCGCCGGAAGGGCGGTGAGCAGCTGATTCTGCTGCACCACTCGTCGGAACCACAGCGGTGCGTCGGCCGCCGGCGATTCGATACCGGCCTGCGCGACGGCCTGGCGGATGATGCCGTCGATGCGCGCCTGTTCGGCCATGCGCTTCTTCGGAAGCTTGACATTGCCGATGAGGAGGTACAGCACGATGCCGACGACGGGCAGCAGGAAGATCAGCAGCAGCCACGCCATCGCCGCCGTGGGCTTGCGGCCCCGTGGGATGACGATGAGTGCGGTGATGTTGATGGCGAGGATGACGAGCGCGCCGAGGGTCCACCCCAGGTTGGCGCCGAAGGCGGAGTCCATGTGGTGAGTCTGCCCCAGTCTGGTGATGTCGGCGTCGTGCAGTTCGCACTATTCCCGTCGCGAGCTACGACTCGCCGTGCGAGCTCTTCAGCTTCTCCATGACGCGATCGAGATTGAACGCGGCGGGCTCCTGCCGTGGCGGGAACTCGGCCAGGCTCTGCAGCATCCGTGCCACGTACGTCTGCGCAGGGACGAACAGGAAGACGCGGTCGAGCATCCAGTCGAAGTAGGTGTTCGACGTGATGTCGGCGCGCTCGAACGGGTCGGTGCGCAGGTTGAACAGCTTCGGGGCCCGCAGCACCGTGTACGGCTCGAGCCACACGTTGAGGGTGCCCACCGCCCGCTGCTCGAGGAACACGATCTTCCAGTTGTCGAAGCGGAGGGCGGTGAGGTCGCCGTCGTCCGAGACGTAGAAGAAGTGCCTGCGGGCGCTCTCGTCGACCTCGCCGGTGATGTAGTCGAGCTGGTTGTGCCCGTCGAGGTGGACCTTGTACTCGGTCCCGTCGAGTTCCGCGCCCTGCTTCAGGCGGTCCGCGACGTCGGTGTCACCGGCGGCGGCGAGGAGGGTCACGAACCAGTCGCTGTGGCTCACGATCCCGTTGAGGGTGGTGCCGGCGGGGATCCGTCCCGGCCAGCGCACCATGCACGGCACGCGGTACGCGCCCTCCCAGTTGGAGTTCTTCTCGTTGCGGAACGGCGTCATGCCGGCGTCGGGCCAGCTGTTCATATGCGGGCCGTTGTCGGTCGAGTACATGACGATCGTGTCTTCGGCGAGCCCCAGCTCGTCGAGCAGGTCGAGCAGGCTTCCGACGACGTCGTCGTGGTCGAGCATCGTGTCGTGGTACTCCGACTGCCACCGTCCGGCGCGACCCTTGCTCTCCTCCTTGGTGTGCGTGCGGAAGTGCATGTGCGTCGAGTTGAACCACACGAAGAACGGGGTGTCGTCCTCGGCCTGCCGGCGGATGAAGTCGGCGGCCGCGTCACGGAACTCTTCGTCGCATGTCTCCATGCGCTTCTTGGTCAGGGGGCCGGTGTCTTCGATGCGCTGGGTGCCGTCGTCGCTCGCCCACGAGTGGATCACCCCGCGCGGCCGGAACTTCTCGCTGAACCCGGGGAATTCGTCGTCGGTCGGGTAATCGGGGTGCTCGGGCTCCTCTTCTGCGTTGAGGTGATAGAGGTTGCCGAAGAACTCGTCGAAGCCATGGGCGGTGGGAAGGAACTCGTCACGGTCGCCGAGGTGGTTCTTGCCGAACTGGCCCGTCGCATACCCGACGTTCTTCAGCGCGGTCGCGATGGTCGGGTCCTCGGCGCGCAGGCCGATGTCGGCTCCCGGCATGCCGACCTTGGTGAGGCCGGTGCGGTAGGGGTTCTGCCCGGTGATGAAGGCGGCCCGCCCGGCCGTGCAGCTCTGCTCGCCGTAGTAGTCGGTGAACTTGACGCCCTCGTTCGCGACCCGGTCGATGTTCGGCGTGCGGTAGCCCATCAGCCCGTCGGAGTACGTGCTGAGGTTCGAGATGCCGATGTCGTCGCCCCAGATGATGAGGATGTTGGGCTGCGTGGCCATGTTGCTCCTGACGACGAGTGGGTGAAGGAGGCGTACGTCATGATCAAAACAGGTCGGAGGGTCCGAGGGATAGAGGCGGGCGCAAACCCATTCCCGGTCGTCCGACCCGTCGCGAATGGTCCCGCTGCGCTGATCCGAGCGGCCGAACGCGACGGCTGGATGGCGTGGCATCGCTCTCCACAGGCGGCGTGCGGCGGCGATCTGTCCACGGATGACGAGCTCGGCGGATGCCGCGGCTGCGGCATCCTTCAAGATTCGGGGATACCGCGCCCTCGACCTCTGCCCCCGCAACTGAACGTGCACGGCTTCGCCGTCGCCGACGCGTACGCAGCGGGTGTCTCGCGCCGTCGGCTGAGAGCGGCGGATCTTCGGGCACCTTTCCACGGCGTGCGCGCAGGCAGGATCCCCGACGACACCCGGGCGCTCGCGCAGGCCTACGCGGCCGGACTCCGGCACAGCGACGCCTTCAGTCATGGCACGGCGCTCGAGCTGGTCGGTGTCGCGGTGCCACCTCGGAGCACCTCCGACCTGCACGTGACGAGCATGGGCGGCGCGCAGCGAGCCCGTGGCCGCGGCGTCCGCGGGCATGAAGCCGCGACCGGATCTGTCCGCCTCGGCCTCGTCGCCGGTCTCCCGACCGTTCACCCCGTCGACGCCTGGTGTCAGCTCGGCTCGAGCCTCACGACGCGAGAGCTGGTGGCCGTCGGAGACGCCCTCGTCAGACGCGTCGACCCGATCGCAACGCTCGACGAGCTCGCGGTCGCGGTGCGGCGATGGGCGCCGCGTCGGGGTGTGAGGAGCCTTCGCGAGGCCCTGCCGCTCGTCCGCGAGCGCACCGACTCACGCCAGGAGACGGAGCTGCGCTTGGATGCCGCCGAGGCCGGGCTTCCTGAGCCCGAGGTCAACGGCATCATCGTCGACGACGACGGCCGCTTCGTCGCGTACGGCGATCTCGTCTACCGCGAGTACCGCACCGTGCTCGAGTACGACGGCGAACAGCATCGCGTCGACGATGTTCAGTTCGCTCGCGATGTCGGCCGGCTCGACGACCTCGCACGCCTCGGATGGCGCGTGATCCGCGTCACCAAGCAGCACCGGGGCCCCGGCCGCGGTGGCAGGCTCGCGCGACTGCGCGAGGCCCTGATGGACCGCGGCTGGAGGCCCGACGCTTCGTCGTGACACCGCGCGCCTGCCGCGAGCCGAGGCGTCGCCATCGGCCGCATCGTTCGCGGACGAGGAGTCGCAAGTGGCCGCAGCGCTCAGCGATGTCCAGGCGTCGCAAGTGGGCCGCAGCGCTCCGCGATGTCCAGGCGTCGCAAGTGGCCGCAGCGTCGCTCCGCGATGTCCAGGCGTCGCAAGTGGCCGCGGCGACCGTGGCGTTCAGGCCGTTTGCGACGGCTCAGGGAGGAACCCGGCCATTCGGGACGGTTCGGGGAGGAACCCGGCCATTCGAGACGGTTCGCGGAAGGAAACCCGCGCCGGCCCAGCCAGGCGTCGCGAATGGCCGCATCAACCCGGGCGCTCCGGCCGTTTGTGACGGTTCGGGGAGGAGCCCCGGCCGTTCGCGACGGTTCGGGCTCCGGTCGCGCGGACTCAAGCCCCGCGCGAACTCAGGCCCCGCGCGGACTCACGCCCCGCGCGAACGCGGGCCCCGCGCGGACTCAGGCGTCGCGCGCGCAGCGGAAGCCGATGTGCGACATGCCGGTGTCTTCCGCCTGCGGCGAGCGGGCCGCGGGCCGGAAGCGCAGGCAGTAGTCCGGTGAGCACAGATGCGATCCGCCCTTGAGCACCCGCCGGGCGGTTTCGGGGAAGCCCTCCTGCGCGCTCGCCGCGGCCAGCAGGTTCGCGCGCTTGCCGGCGTCGACCGGCTTGTCCGACAGGCGCAGATGCCGGGGGGTGTAGTAGTCGGTCGTCCACTCCCACACGTTGCCGGTCATGTCGAAGAGCCCGAAGCCGTTGGCGGGGTACGAGCCGACGGCTGCGGCATCCCCCACTCCCTGGTTGTCGTACGGGAACCGACCCAGCCACGAGTTCGCCTGCGCGACGCCGCCGGGGTAGGGCTCATCGCCCCACGCGAAGCGGGCGCCGTCGACGCCGCCGCGCGCGGCATACTCGTGCTCGGCCTCGGTCGGCAGCCGCAGCCCCGCCCAGGCGGCGTAGGCCGAGGCGTCCTCGAACGAGATGTGGACGACCGGATGCCGCAGCCTGTCGTCGATCGACGACTCCGGTCCGAACGGCGCCCGCCAGTGGGCTCCCGGCTGCCAGCGCCACCAGTTGCGCCAGTTGCGCAGGTCGACCGGCCCGGGGGTCGGCGTGAAGACCATGGCGCCGGGGACGAGCGCCGACGGATCGGCGCCGGGGAAGGCGGCGGGATCGAGCTCGCGCTCGGCGACCGTGACGTACCCGGTCTCGTCGACGAACGCCGCGTACTGCTCGTTGGTGACCTCGTACCTGTCCATCCAGAACGACGCCACCTCACGCTCGTGCACCGGCTTCTCGTCGGGATAGAACTCGTCCGAGCCCATGCGGAAGGTGCCGCCCTCGAGGAGCACCATGTCGTGGTTCGGCGACGTCACGCCTTTACCGTAGCCCGCGTGTCGGCGTCAGAAGCTGCCGATGCCCTTGCCGATCAGCGAGACGCCGATGACCAGCAGCAGCACGGCCATGATGACGGCGTTCTCCTTGGCGAGCCATCCGCGCAGGGCGTCGAGCGGGCCGCGGAGCTTCTCGGCGGCGATGAGGTAGCCGAGCACCGGAACCAGGACGGTGGATGCCGCGATCAGCGTGAAGACGGCGATCACGACCACGATCGAGCCGGTGTCGAGGCCGGCGGCGCCGATCGTGACGCCTGCGCTCGCGGCGAGGAGCAGGTTCTTCGGGTTGGCCGCCGACAGCAGGAAGCCGAGCCCGAGCGCCTTGGGGAAGTTGACGGAGTCGATGGCGCGCATCCACGTGGGCATCGCCGGCTCGACGCCCGGCTTCGGGCGCCCGCGCCACTGGCGCAGGGCGAGCAGAAGCAGCAGAACGCCGAGGACGAGCTGGATCACGCCCTTGGTCGGCTGGCCGCCCTCTGTCTCGTCCTCGGGAAGGACCGACGACAGCAGGGTGAAGACGGTGACCGCGACGACGATTCCGAATACCCAGCCGAGCAGGAAGCCGGTGCCGGTGACACGCGCCTTCGGCGAGAGCAGCATCAGGATCGCCGCGATGATCGGGATCGGGCTGATCGCCACACCCAGCGCGAGGGTGAGGATGTCTCCGATGACGGCGCCCATGGCGGCCTCCTGGTGGTGTGGCGGGGAAGTACTCCACACCGTAGCGCCGGAGCGGAATCAGGCGCCGTTCATCCGATCGCGCCACTCCAGCAGCGGCCGCAGCGAAGACAGGTCGTAGTCGGGGCCGTCGATGGCGGGGATGACGAGGCGGAAACCCAGCTCGAACAGGCGGGCCGGGGCATCCGTCTCCAGCAGGGGACCGAAGCCGCGGATGGTGTACCCGGTCGACAGCTCGATCTCGGCCGGGTCGCGCCCTTCACGCGCGCACCACTCGTGCAGCACGCCGATCTTGCGCGCCATGTCGTCCAGGCGCGTGAAGGTGTGCCAGATGTCGGCGTGCTGGGCGACGAGCCGCAGCGTCTTGCGCTCGCCCTGCCCGCCGATCAGCACCGGGATGCGGCGGGTCGGCGCGGGCGTCAGCCGGTCCCAGCGCGCGCGGATGCGCGGCAGATCGGCAGCGAGGGCGTCCAGGCGCGATCCGACCGTGCCGAACTCGTAGCCGTACTCGTCGTAGTCCTGCTCGGCCCATCCCGATCCCGTGCCGAAGATGAGCCGCCCGGTGCCGGCCGAGCCGGCGCTGATGTGATCGACGGTGCGCGCCATGTCGGCCTGCAGATCCGGGTTGCGGTACGAGCTGCAGTTGACCAGGGGCCCGAACTCCACCCGCTCGGTGATCTCGGCCATCGCGGCGAGCATCGTCCAGGCCTCGAAGTGCTCCGCCTCGAGCGGCTCGGTCAGCGGGAAGAAGTGGTCCCAGTTGAAGATCGCGTCGACGCCGAGGTCTTCGGCGCGCAGCACGGCGTCTCGGTAGGCCCCGTACGACCCGTGCTGGGGGGCGAGCTGCACGCCGATCCGCACCGGGCGATGAGCGGCCGGATGCCTCGGCTCGGCGTGGGCGGCACCGGTCATGGGCGGTCTCCTCCGTTGTTCGGGGCGATGCGCAGCACCTCGGGCGACTCGCCCACGGCGAGGTCGTCGACGACGCGGACCGTGCGGGCCACGTCGTCGATGGACCCGATCACGGTGCCGAAGCGCTCGCGGTCGGAGCACACCGCGGTGACGGTCACGAAGTGCGAGCCGGTGTCCCACGTGTAGGTCGCGAACGGGGGCTGGCGCGGATCGGAAGGCAGCGCCATCTCGAGCTTCTCGCCGACGCCGAGGTAGGGGTTCGGGAATGACTGGGTGTCGTCGTACTCCATCGGCATCATCGCGCGGGCGGCGCGCAGCTCGTGCGTGGCCTGCTGCAGCTGCGCCATGACGACCACGAGCTCGGCATCCGCCTTCCAGACCCACACCAGCACGCGGCCGGCGGCCCGGCGCATGAGGAGCGGGGCGGCCTGGCTCATCGCCCACGCGGCGAAGCCGCTTCCGGGGCGCGTGCCGTTGGAAGAGCCGGCTGCACCGGCGGGCAGCTCACCTCGGCCGCCGGTCGCTGAGCCGCCTCCGGTCGCTGAGCCGCCTCCGGTCGCTGAGCCTGTCGAAGCGCCGAGCACTCCGCCGGCCTGGTTCAGCAGCATCCGGATCGCCGCCTTGCGGTGACGGCGGCCGCGGAAGCCGAGGGATTCGGTCACCGGCACCCACAGGGTCGGGTCGGCGTCGGCCTGAAGTCGGGGCATGCTTCCAGCGTACGAGAGCCCTTCGGGATCGTCGCTGCGCGGCCTCCCGGGCTTGGCAGACCCCTCGGGTACAGTGGACCCGCGCGTGAACCGAGTTCCCCACCGACCCCGCCCGCCCGCCGCGCCCGCCGCACAGACAGGCCTCTCATCCCGTGACCGATCCTGCGACGCCCGTTGACCTGCCCGCGGATTCGACCCGCGAAGAGCGCCCCGGCGACGATCCCCGGGCGCTGAAGATCCTGATCGGCGCCGACACCTTCCTTCCCCATGTCAACGGCGCCGCGCGCTTCGCCGAGCGGCTCGCCGCCGGACTCGTCGGCCGCGGGCACCACGTCGAGGTCATGGCACCCAGCGCCGGCCACCGCAATCACGGCACGTTCACCGAGGTGATCGAAGGGCAGCAGATGGTCGTGCATCGCCTGCCCTCCTGGCGCTGGCCTCCGCACGACTGGCTGACCTTCGTGCTGCCGTGGATGTCGAAGCACTACGCACGCCGTGTGCTCGACAGCACCCGGCCCGATGTCGTGCACATCCAGTCGCACATCGTGATCGGTCGCGGGCTCGCGCGCGAGGCGCGCAAGCGCGGCATCCCCGTCGTCGCGACCAACCACGTCATGGCCGAGAACATCGTCGACTTCACGACGCTGCCGCCCTTCCTCGACAAGATCGCGATCAAGCTCGCGTGGGACGACGCCAAGCGCACCTTCGACCTCACGCGCGCCGTGACCACCCCTACGCGCCGAGCCGCCGACTTCCTCGAGAAGACGATCGACATCCACAACGTGATCCCGATCAGCTGCGGCATCGAGGCGGCCAACTACACGCCCGACCTGACCCCACGCGACGCCCACCGCATGGTGTTCGTGGGCCGGCTCACCACCGAGAAGCAGATCGACGTGGTCCTCCGGGCGATCGCCCGCCTCGACCCGGCGTTCGAGGTCACCTTCGACATCGTCGGCAACGGCGATCAGCGGCGCAACCTCGAGGAGCTCGCCACCGAGCTCGGGCTCGACGGCCGCGTCACCTTCCACGGGCACACCACCGACGAGGAGCTGCGAGGGTTCCTCTCGCGCGCAAGCCTGTTCGTCATCGCCTCGATCGCCGAGCTCCAGTCGATCGCCACGATGGAGGCCATGGCGTCGGGGCTCCCGATCGTGGCCGCCGACGCCGTCGCGCTCCCGCACCTCGTGCACGACGGAGAGAACGGCTACCTCTTCCGGCCGGGTGACGTCGACGACCTCACGGCGAAGCTCACCACAGTCCTGACGCAGGCTCCGGAAGAGCGCCTGCGCATGCAGCGGGCGTCGCTCGAGGGCGTCAAGGTGCACGACATGCGCCGCACCCTCGACACCTTCGAGGCGCTCTACCGCGACGAACCGCTCCCGGAGTAACGGCTCGTGCACGTCGTGATGTTCGGCGACCAGCACGCCGAGACCCTCGGCGGGGCGCAGGTCTCGATGCGGCTGCAACGACGATTCCTCGAGAAGGCCGGACACACCGTCACCATGGTCGCGCCGGCGATGCACGGCGCCCGCGGTCGTGCGGTACCGGCGGACCCGGCGTACGTCGACCTCCCCTCGGTGCCGATCACCGTCGATCGCGAGTATTCGATGTCATGGCCGGGCCGCCGCACGGATCGGCGGCTGGATGCCTGGTTCCTGAACCTGTCGAAGGACCGCTCCCGACCGCCGGTCGACGTCGTGCACGTGCAGGCCGACTTCTGGGGCGCGTTCATCGGGCACCGATTCGCCCGCCGCCACGGTCTGCCCGTCGTGCACACCATGCACAACCGCGTCGACGTCGGCATCGAGGCGACCGCCCCGTTCCCGGGGCTGGTGCTGCGGGTGCTCAACGCTTGGCAGCGAACGGCCCTGGGTTCGGAGGCGACCGGTTCGGACGGGTGGGCCTACCTGCGCGGCCTCGCCGCCGGGGCATCCGCCGTCACCGCGCCGTCCTCGCACTTCGCGCGCCGCCTCGAGCAGCACCGCGTCTTCCCCGGAGTCGACGTGATCTGGAACGGCATCGACGACGACCTCCTCGACGAGGCCCTCTCCTCGACCGAGGAGGCTCGCATCCCGGAACGGCCGAGATTCGTGTGGCTCGGACGGATGAGCCCCGAGAAGCGGCTGCTGCCCTTCCTCGAGGCCGTCGCGGCATCGGGCATCGACGCCGACGTCGAGGTGATCGGCGGCGGGGGCCAGCTCCGTGCAGCTCGGCGCCTGGTCGAGCGCACTCGCCCGCGTGCGACGGTGCGCTTCGCGGGACGGATGCCGTACGCCGAGACCCTGCGGCGGATCGCGGCCGCCGATGCCGTCGTGCAGACCTCGATCGGCTTCGAGACGCAGGGGATGACGATCTTCGAGGCGGCCTCACTCGGGACGCCCGCCGTGGTGAGCGACCCGGATCTCGGCGCTGAGCTGGGCTCGGGCTTCTGGCCCGTGGGCGATGCGGGGGCGTTCGACCGCGGCGAGGCCGACCCCTCGGTGGCGGCGCTGGCCGACGCGCTGCGGGCCGCGGCATCCGATATCGCCGCCGGAGCACCGCGCCAGCCCGATCCCTCGATCCGCGAGCGGTTCCGGCAGTCGTCGCGGACGGCCGCGATGATCGAGGTCTACGAGCGCGTCACCGCGCGCCGCTGACCTGCGCAGCTTCGAGGAGTCGCGCTCGGCCGGCGCGTTTCGGGAGTGTCAGGGCAGGCGGGTGAGGTCGGTCGGCGTGCGGTGGTAGCCGTCCTTGCGGAGGGCGACGACCGACGAGGCGAGGGCGAAGGCAGACAGGACGGCGAAGGCGATGGCGATGAACATGGCAGAAACGCTACGCTTGCGTGATGACTGCCACGAGTGGCAGGATGGACACACATCGTAAGAAAACTGCCACCTCCGGCATCCCGACAGGAGTCGCCATGAAGACCGTCGCGTGCATCGTCCAGGACGGGTTCGCCCCCTTCGAGTTCGGCGTCGCCTGCGAGGCCTTCGGCCTCGACCGCACCGACGACGGCATCCCCAATTTCGACTTCCGCATCGTGACGCCCGATCCCGGAGCGGTGTCGTCGAAGATGGGCTTCTCGATCAACGTCGACGCCGATCTCTCGTTCGCGTACGAGGCCGACCTGGTCGTCGTCTCGCCGGTCCCGCACCAGTACTGGGCGCACACCGACGAGCGCGTGCTCGACGTCATCCGCGCCGCCGTCGCGCGCGATGCCTGGGTGCTGAGCGTGTGCAGCGGCTCGTTCGTCGTCGCCGCGTCCGGTGTGCTCGACGGGCGCAAGGCGACCACGCACTGGATGTACGCGCAGAAGATGGCCGAGATGTACCCGAGGATCGACGTCGATCCCGACGTGCTCTACGTGCAGGACGGCCGCATCATCACGAGCGCCGGCACCGCCGCGGGCCTCGACGCGTGCCTGCATCTGCTCCGGCAGGAGCTGGGCGCCGAGCTGACCAACAAGATCGCCCGCCGCATGGTCGTGCCGCCGCAGCGCGACGGCGGCCAGGCGCAGTTCATCGACAAGCCGCTTCCCGCCACGACCTCGCTGTCGCTCGCGCCGGTCACCGACTGGATGCTCGACAACCTGCGCCTCGACCTCACCGTCGACCAGCTGGCATCCAAGGCGCACATGTCGCCGCGCACCTTCGCTCGCCGCTTCAAGGCCGACCATGGCGCGACTCCCGCAGCCTGGCTGGCGCGCCAGCGCATCATCCACGCCCAGCGGCTGCTCGAGTCCACCGACCTCGGGCTGGACCGCATCGCGTACGAGAGCGGCTTCGGGTCGGCGGCGGTGCTGCGCCAGAACTTCGCCCGCGTGCTGGGCATCACGCCGACCGCCTACCGCGCGCGCTTCTGCTGCACCCGCGAGGGGATGGCGACCGAGACCGCCGAGTCTGCGCCGGCCGCGCTCGTCTCCGTCGCGTAGCGCGCAGAGACGGCGGGGGCCCGGGCTCGGGCCTCCGCCGTCTCTCGTGGACTATCGCAGTGCGCGGTCGCGCAGCGCGTCGAGATCGACCGCTCCGCCCGCCGACTTCGCGCTGAACGCCTCGACGGAGCCGGTCGCGGTCGACGTCGCGCCGTTCACGCTCGACGTGTCGAACGCGAAGGTGATGACAGCCGCCGCCAGCGCGTCGGAGTTGACGTCGAGGGCGATGCGGTTGACGTTGCCTGTCAGCCGGCGCTTGTAGGCGTCGTTCAGAGCGTCGTACAGTGCCTCGTCCTGGCCGTCCCCGGTGAGGTTGTCACAGGGCTGGTGGTAGCACGGGTCGTAGGCCGCGTCGGGCACGCCCCCGTACAGCACTGCCTCGTCGGCCGTCTTGATGTCTTCCGCGCCGGTGAACAGGCCGCCGGCGGGGATGCCCACCTCGATGAACGGGCCGTAGTCCGAACGTCCCGAGAAGTCGGTGTCCTGGTACGGCAGCTCCCTGGAGTCGTAGAATTGCTCGAACACGTCCTCGATCGCCGCGGAGCCTTCCGGGATGAAGCCTGCCGGAGCCGTGCCGCTGGAGTTGTCACCGTCGTAGACGCCGTAGAAGTAGTTCGGCGAGCCGATCATGTCGAAGTTGAGGTACAGCGCGATGTTGCTCGCCTCTTCGTCCGTCAGGTCGGCGACGTAGTACTCCGAGCCCAGAAGGCCTTCCTCCTCGGCGCCCCACCACGCGAAGCGCACCGTGTTCGTCGGCTTGACCCGCTGCATCTGGATCGCCGTCTCGAGCAGCGCCGCGCTGCCCGTGCCGTTGTCGTTGATGCCTGCGCCGTCCTGCACGCTGTCGAGGTGAGCGCCGGCCATCACGACGTTGCCGTCATCTCCGGTGCCGGTCTCGGCGATGACGTTGTAGCTCGTCCGCTCCTCGGCGAAGTAGTCGACGGTCACCGTGACCTGCGCGTTCGGAGTCGACGCGAGGTCGATTCCCACCTCGGATGCCGCGAAGACGGCCGGGATGGTCAGTCCGGGCGCCGCGCCGATCATGCCCACGAGCCCCGGGCGTCCGTCGTTGGAGACGATGACCGCAGAGGCACCGGCCGCCTGCGCGTTGAGCGCCTTGAGCGAGAAGTCGCACGATCCGCGCTGCACGAGCGCGACCCCGCCCTGGGGGAAGCCGGTGAAGTCCGCGGCTTCACAGCCGCTCGTGCTCATTCCGTCCGCGGGGAAGGGGACGACGAGATCGACCGGGATGAGGGGACCGGTCGCGGTGCCCTCCGGGCTGCCGGTGTCGAAGTTGTTGCGCAGGAAGTCCTGCCCGTCGACCCACGTGGTGGCGGGCTCCTGACGGCTGAGAGCGTTGTTCTCCTCGGCGTACGTGAAGGGGAACTCCTGCACTTCCGGGGTGTACCCGGCGCGTTCCAGCTGCTCGACGACGTAGTCGACGGATGCCGCGTACCCGGGGCGCCCCGCGGCACGGTCGCCGTTGTCGTCGGCGATGTCCTGCAGTTCTTTCAGGTGGTTCATGACCTGGCTGATCTTCACCGCTTTGGTCAGCTTGTCGACGGTGTCGGCGACGGGCACGGCAGACGCCGGCGACGCCAGACCCATCGTTGCCAAGAGTGCGGAGGCGGCCACGACCGCCCCCACCGTG
Organism: Microbacterium yannicii PS01; assembly: GCF_000304335.1. Taxonomy (GTDB): domain Bacteria; phylum Actinomycetota; class Actinomycetes; order Actinomycetales; family Microbacteriaceae; genus Microbacterium; species Microbacterium yannicii_A. The sequence goes on from NZ_CAJF01000011.1 coordinate 43,059, forward strand.
TGCTTTTTGAGCGACATGGCTTTCCTTTCGGACCCGGCGACCTCGTTGACGCCGATTCTCCGACGCTAGTCATCTCGATTGCTCATGACCAGAGTTTTGTGATCCGCGATTCCCCGTTGCCGCGGCATCCAGTGCCTGCTAAACTTGAGCCATCACGACTCAACTTTGACCGTGAGCAGATTTCAGGAGACATATGAACGCCACTCAGCAGCCCGGGCAGGAGGACGCGCAGAGCGCCCTCGAGCAGTTCGGCATCAACCTCACCGATCGTGCCCGTCAGGGCAAGCTCGACCCCGTCATCGGGCGGGACAGCGAGATCCGCCGCGTCAGCCAGGTGCTGACCCGCCGCACCAAGAACAACCCCGTGCTCATCGGCGAGCCCGGCGTCGGCAAGACCGCCGTCGTCGAGGGCCTCGCGCAGCGCATCGTCGCAGGCGACGTCGCAGAATCGCTCAAAGACAAAGAGCTCGTCACGCTCGACATCTCGGCCCTCGTGGCCGGCGCGATGTACCGCGGCCAGTTCGAAGAGCGCCTGAAGAGCGTGCTCAAAGAGATCACCGAGTCCGACGGCCGCGTCATCACCTTCATCGACGAGCTGCACGTGCTCATGGGCGCCGGCGGCGGCGAAGGGTCGGTCGCCGCCTCGAACATGCTCAAGCCCATGCTGGCGCGCGGCGAGCTGCGCATGATCGGCGCCACGACCCTCAACGAGTACCGCGAGTTCATCGAGAAGGATGCTGCACTCGAGCGCCGCTTCCAGCAGGTGTATGTCGGCGAGCCGACGGTGGAAGACACCGTCGCGATCCTGCGCGGGCTCAAGGAGCGGTACGAGGCCCATCACAAGGTGGCCATCGCCGACGCGGCCCTCGTGGCCGCGGCATCCCTCTCTCACCGCTACATCCCCAGCCGGCAGCTGCCCGACAAGGCCATCGACCTCATCGACGAGGCGGCGTCGCGCCTGCGCATGGAGATCGACTCGGCGCCGCTCGAGATCGACGAGCTGCGCCGCCACGTCGACCGCCTCAAGCTCGAAGAGCTGGCCTTGAAGAAGGAGAAGGACGAGGCCTCCAAGGAGCGCCTCGCCGCGCTGCGTGAGACCCTCCGCACCGAGCAGGAGAGGCTCGGTGAGCTGCAGGGCCGGTGGGAGCGGGAGCGCGCGTCGCTCAACCGCGTGGGCGACCTCAAGACCAAGCTCGACACGGCCCGCATGGAGGCCGAGCGCGCGCAGCGCGAGGGCAACCTCGAGAAGGCGTCGCGCCTGCTCTACGCCGAGATCCCGGCTCTCGAGCGCCAACTCGTCGACGCCGAGCGCGAAGAGCCCGCCGGCGACCGGATGGTCAACGACCAGGTCACCGACGAAGACATCGCGGCGGTGATCGCCGCCTGGACCGGCATTCCGGTGGGCCGCCTGCTGCAGGGCGAGACCGAGAAGCTGCTGCACCTCGAAGCCGAACTCGGCAAGCGACTGATAGGGCAGAAGGAGGCCGTCAAGGCGGTGTCCGACGCCGTCCGCCGCTCGCGTGCCGGCATCAGCGACCCGAACCGGCCGACCGGCTCGTTCCTCTTCCTCGGACCCACGGGCGTGGGCAAGACCGAGCTCGCCAAGGCGCTGGCCGAATTCCTCTTCGACGACGAGCACGCCATGGTCCGCATCGACATGTCGGAGTACGGCGAGAAGCACTCGGTCTCGCGCCTGGTCGGCGCCCCTCCCGGCTACATCGGGTACGAGCAGGGCGGGCAGCTCACCGAGGCCGTCCGTCGCCGGCCGTACTCGGTCGTGCTGCTCGACGAGGTCGAGAAGGCGCACCCCGAAGTCTTCGACGTGCTGCTGCAGGTCATGGACGACGGGCGCCTCACCGACGGACAGGGGCGCACGGTGGACTTCAAGAACGTCCTCCTGATCCTCACCTCGAACCTCGGTTCGCCGATCCTCATCGACCCGACGCTGTCGGTCGACCAGAAGCGCGAGCAGGTGCAGGGTCTGGTCCGGCAGGCGTTCAAGCCCGAGTTCGTGAACCGCCTCGACGACATCGTGATCTTCCAGGCGCTCACCGAGGACGATCTCGCGCAGATCGTCGAGCTCACCGTCGACGCCCTGCAGCGGCGACTCAAGGACCGTCGCCTCACCCTCGCGGTGACCCCCGACGCCCGGGCCTGGCTGGCCGAGCGCGGATACGACCCGGTGTTCGGCGCGCGGCCGCTGCGCCGCCTGATCCAGTCCGAGATCCAGGACCGCCTCGCGATGGCGCTGCTCTCGGGCGGCGTGCGCGACGGCGACGTCGTGCGGGTGGACGTCGCGGCCGACGGCTCGCAGCTGGTGCTGACCAGCGACGGCCCGTCGCCGACGCCCGAAGCCCGCGACGAGGAGCAGGATCAGGTCATCGAGGCCGAGCTGCTCGACGACTGACGCGGAGTCCGACGACACGCGCGGTCGGGGTTCGGCGGGTTCGCCTGGTGCGGGCCGTGTGGAATCCGGACCGGGGCCGCGGCGTGAGAGCATCGAGTGTGCGGACGGTGCGGGGATTGTGGGGGTCGTCGCACCCCGGACCGACGCTCGTCGTGACCGCTCTGGCCCTCGCCCTCGGCCTGTCGATCGGGCTGGAGCCATGGCGACTCGTCCTGCTGACGGTCGCGGTCTTCGCCGGACAGCTGTCGATCGGCATCTCGAACGATGCGCTCGACGCGGCCCGCGATCGCGCGGTCGGCCGCACCGACAAGCCCCTCGCCCGCGGCGATGTGAGCCTTCGGGCCGCGTGCGTGGCGGCATCCGTCTGTCTTCTCCTGGCGCTCGCGCTGTCGGCACCGCTGGGATGGCGGATGCTGGCGGCCCATGCCCTCTTCCTCGGATCCGCGTGGGCGTACAACGCCGGGCTGAAGTCCACGCCGCTGTCGCTCGTGCCGTTCCTGGTGAGCTTCGGCACGTTCCCGTCGCTCGCGACGCTGTCGGCTACCGAGCCCGCGTTCGCTCCCGGCTGGGCCTGGGTCGCGGGAGCCGTGCTCGGCGCCGCGGTGCACTTGACCAACGTGCTGCCCGATCTCGCCGACGATGAGCGCACCGGCGTGCGGGGACTGCCGCACCGGCTCGGGCCGCGCGCCTCGGCGGTGATCGCTGCGATCGCGTTGATCCTCGGTGCGGTGGCCGTGCTGCTCGGGCCGGCGGGCGGCGACATCGCTGCGGTCGGAGTGCTGTCGTGGGTGTTCTTCGCCGCCGTCGTGGCGGTGGCGGTCGCCACGGTCGTGCTGGCGGTCGTGCGGCCGCCGTCGCGCGTACTGTTCCGTCTCGTGATGCTCGCGTCGCTGCTGCTCGCCGCGCAGCTCGTGGCCTCGGGCGGAGCACTCGCGGGCTGAGCTCGCTTCGCTCGCCCGGTCGGTCCCAACAGGTCGACCGGCCTTCTACAGGAGGTTCGACCTCGCCGATCTCCTGTGAAAGCGCGGTTGACCTGTGCAACGGGCGCCCTTCCCGGCTCTGCCCCGGGTTGGACTGAGGCCGCCCCGCGAGGCGAAGTCACGGCGGCGCCGGTCGTGCCCCACAGGTCAACCGGCCCTCCACAGGAGCTTCGTGCGCTCAAGCCTCCTGCGGAAGCCTGGTTGACCTGTCGGCGAGCCAGCGGGGGGGGGGTTTCACGCAGGCCGCAAGGGCTCACGCAGGCCGCAAGAGCGCACGCATTCCGGGAGGGCTCACGCAGGCGGGTCACGCGTCGGCGTCGAGGCCCATCGTGTACGCGTGGGCGAAGAGCCGGCTCGCGGGCGGGGTGAGCATCGCGCGCACCGCGGTGCGCCGTGTCACGTCGAGCGCGCGGGGGAGTGCGCGCCCCAGGGCGGTGTTCACCGCCGCGAGTCGTCCCGCCGCCCGCGCCGAGGCCACCCGCCGGGCCTCCCATCGGCGAAGCTCGGCGTCCGGCGCCCGCCCGGTGCGCGTCCACTCGGCCAGCAGCGGGGCGAGCGTCGCGGCGTCGAGCAGCCCGAGGTTCATGCCCTGGCCGCCGATCGGGCTCACCTCGTGCGCGGCATCGCCGATGACGAACACCCGTCCGTTGCGCATCCGCGGCGCCACCGCACGACGCACCCCGAACGACGAGACCTCGGCGGGTTCGGCCTCCTCGCCGCGCCGGGTGAGGGCCGTCCGCATGCGCTCGACGCGCGCCGCCGGGTCGGCGTCGCCGCCCGGCGGGTCCCAGGTGACGAACCGGCGCCTCCCGCCCGGGAGCGGGAAGGACTCGAGCACCCCGGCTCGGTCGAGGTGCACCACGGCCACCTCGGCGTCGGCGCGGGCGCCGGTCTCGGCATCCGTCATCAGATAGCGGTCGCGGTACTCGCGCACGGCGATCGCGCCAGGCCGGTAGACGAGGTCGCGTCCGCCGGATCCGGATGCCACGACCACCAGTCCGCTCGTGCGCTCGACGGGGCGGCCCAGAACTCCCGCCCGCAGGTGCACGCCGTTGGGTCGGGAGAGGAGCGCGGTGACGTGCGCGCCGCGCAGCGGCTCGGGCGCGCCTTCTGCGAGCACGGCCTCGGTCGCCGCCTGCGGAAGGGTCGCCACGAACGGGAACCGCGTCGACAGCCGGTCGAACCGCACCGTGCCGAGCACCCGCCCGCCCGAGCGTGCCTCGCCCCGGCGCACCCGCACCGCGCCGTCGAGCAGTCGCTCCGTCACGCCGGAGTCTTCGAGGGCTGCCAGCACGGGGGCATGGACCCCGATCGCGCGCGATCCGTCGCCGGGCTCGGGCCGCCGCTCGAGCACGTCGACCTCGACGCCGCGGCGCGCGAGCTCGCCGGCGAGCAGCATGCCCACGGGGCCCGCGCCGACGATGGTGACCTCAGCCACGGCCGCGCCCGACTTCTGCCGGTTCGCGGGGCAGGTCGCGCCGCTTCCCACGCGCTGTGCCCGCAGGACCTGCCCCCCGAGCAGTGGCGCTGCGGGGTTCGCGATGTTCCGGGGGCGGTTCCCGCCGCATCCTGGGCGCCGTAGCAGCAGGACGCGTCCCCCGAGCACCGCGCCGACGATGGGGACGGATGCCGCGGCTCATGGCCCTGACCTCAGCCACGGCCGCGCCCGACGGCGAGCAGGCGGAAGGGTGCCGGCTTCTCGACCCGCCACTCATCCGACGCCCTCTCGGCGAGCGCGCCCGCCAGCTCGGCGCGTGTGAAACTGCGGCGGATCGAGCGCAGGCCGTCGGTCCGCAGGAAGGTACCCGGCGCCAACGGGGTGATGCCGGCGGTATAGAGCGCATAGGCGAGGCGGCTCCGCTCGATGTCGCCGTGCAGCACCAGACCCCGCGACAGCTGCAGGGACTCCGCCGCGAAGTCCGAGAGCTCCGGACCGAGGTGGTGCAGCACGTGATTGGACAGCACCACGTCGAACCGCGCGCCCTCGTCGAGGAGGGTCGCGGCATCCGCGCACCGGAACCTTACGGTCTCGGGCAGCTCGCGCTCCACGGCGACCTCGTGCGCGCGGGGATCGGGGTCGACTCCCGTCCACGTGACGTCGAGCCCGTCGCGGTCCGCGAGCGCGGAGAGGCGTGCGACGAGGTCGCCGCCGCCGGCGCCCAGATCGAGCACGTGCGCGGGTCGCCCGAGCGATGCCAGGTACGGCGCGAGGGTGGTGCGGTACACCGTCCCCCAGCCCGACACGAGCCGGTTCACCGTGCCGAAGCGGCGCAGCGTCGCCTTGAGCCGGCGGGCGTCGCACTCGGGGTCGTCCATGAGCTCGACGACGGCCAGATCGCGCACGGCGAGGCTCATCGCGTCACCGCCGCGGTCATGCGCGAACGGCCAGGACAGGGGCGGCCTCAGCCGCGGCCACCGTCCGACCCGCGGTCGTGCTTGCGCGTTTGGTCATGAGCGCCGACTCCACGGTGAGCCCGGGGCCGAACGCGAGGCCCGCCACCCGCGCGCCGTCGGCGAGCGTGTCATCGTGCAGCAGCTCGCGCAGGATGAACAGGATCGTCGCGCTCGACATGTTCCCGTAGTCGCGCAGCACTCCGCGCGACCGCTCGAGCGCGGCCGGGTCGAGCTCGAGCCCCGTCTCCACACGGTCGAGCACACTGCGTCCGCCAGGGTGGACCGCCCAGGCATCGGGGGCATCGTCCAGGCCTACGAAGCGGTCGACGGCGGCGCGGATCTCACGCCCGATGATGCGCGGCACCTCGGCGGAGAGCACCATCTCGAACCCGTGATCGCCGATGGTCCACACCATGTCGGTCTCTCCCTCGGCGGTCAGGGCGGTGCCGAAGCGGTCGAGGTCGAGACCGCCGGCGTCGCGTGCACCCTCCGAGCCGGTGACGATCGCGGCCGCGGCCCCGTCGGCGAAGACGGATGCCGCGACGATCTGCTGCGGGTCGGCCGACGCCCGGATGTGCAGCGAGCACAGCTCGACGCAGACGACCAGCACGACCGCGTCGGGCTGCGCGTCGGTGATGCGAGCCGCCAGCCGCAGTCCGGGCAGGGCGGCCGCGCAGCCGATGAAGCCGAGGTGATAGCGCTCGGTCGTGGTCGGCAGTCCGAGATCGCGCACCAGCCGGTAGTCGGGGCCGGGCGCGAAGAAGCCGGTGCACGAGACGGTGACCACGTGGGTGATGGCGGATGCCGCGAGCCCGGCATCCGTGAGGGCCTGCCGCGCCGCCTCGGCGCACAGTCCCGGTGCCATGCGGGTGTACAGGTCGTTGCGCGGTCCGGTCGTCGGCGCGAGCACGACCCGCTCCGCGTCGAGGAATGCCGGGGCGTCCGGCGCCGGCGGCAGACCGGCCAGCTCGGAAAGCACGGTGTGCCGGTGCTCGATCGCTGAGGCGTCGAACACGGCCTGGATGCGCCGCCGCGTGAGCCGGTCCACGCCCGGCTGCGCGGCGAAGAGCTCGCGCACGCCGTCCTGCGGAAGCCGGGTCGGCGGAACCGCGGTGCCGATGGAGACGATGCGGGCCGTCATGGAGCCACCCAATCACGCCCGGCCCCGTGGCGGCAGTGCTTGCGCGATATCCGCCGCCCGGGTAGAAGAACTTTCTTCTCAGGCGGGAGTCGAGTCGTCCGGCGCACCGGGCAGGTCGCGCATGCGCCAGAACGGGCCGATGACGACGAAGAGACAGGCGAGCAGCTCGCCGGCAGCCGCGATCCACAGCGTCGGCACGGTGCCGATCCAGGTGCCGAGGGCGCCGGCGATGAGCGCGCCGACCGGCATGACGCCCCACACGACGAAGCGGATGGAGGCGTTCATGCGGCCCAGGAGCCGCCGCGGAGTGATCCGCTGGCGGAAGGTGACCTGCGTGATGTTGTACAGCAGCACGGTGAAGCTCATCACGAAGGACTGGGCCACCAGCAGCGGAAAGGCTAGCGCCGGCACGAGCGAGATCGCGGGGAGGAAGAAGGGGACGACGCAGAACGCGATGGCACTCAGCGGGATGGCGCGCGCCTCGCCGATGCGGGCGACGATGCGCGGAGTCGCGATGGCCCCGATGAGCCCGCCGACCGCCGACAGCGAGAACACGATGCCGAGCATCACCGGGGTGAGGCCCAGTTCGCGGAGCACGAAGACCGGCAGGAGGGTCGTCGCGATGGTGCCGAAGAAATTGGCCATGCCGGTGGTGCCCACGATCCGCCTCAGCAGCGGGTTGCCGAACACCCACCGCAGTCCCTCGCCGATCTCGGTCAGCAGCGGCTGGTGGTCCTCGGGTGCGCGGCGGATCTCGTGATCCTTCGTGAACAGCAGCGCGATGAACGAGGCGACGTACGTGCACACGGTCAGCAAGATGGCGAGTGGAGCGGCGAGGGCGCCGACGAGCCATCCTCCGACGGCCGGGCCGGCCAGGCCCGCCAGCTGCTCGGTGGACTGCAGCTTGCCGTTGGCCTCGGCGATCTGATCGCTGCGCACGAGCGAGGGGATGATGCTCTGGTTCGAGACGTCGAAGAACACCGTCGCGACGCCCATCACGAGCGCGACGGCGATCATGTGCCAGATCTCGAGCATGCCGAGCACCGCGAGCAGGGGAAGGGCGGCCAGCGCCACTGCTCGGATGACATCGGCCCAGATCATGACATGGCGCTTGCGCATGCGGTCGATCCAGGCCCCGGCGGGCAGCCCCACGATCAGGAAGGCGGCGACCTGAGCGGCGCCGAGCAGCCCGACCTCCCACTCGGTCGCCTGCAGGGTCAGCACCGCCAGGACCGGCAGGGCGAGCTCGGTGATCTGCGCGCCGAACTGGCTGAGCGCCTGCCCGCTCCACATCGTGACGAAGTTGCGGTCGCGCCACAGCGACCCCTTCGGCGCCGTGGTCACCGGGGCGGGGGCCGCGGCATCCTGATCCGCCTCGACGGCGTCCTCGGCACTCGCACGCGAGTCCGGCGTCATGCTCTCGGCGCGCGCTTCAGCGAGCACGCCGGCCTCGACGTCGCCCGCCGTCGAGTCCTCTGATTGAGACATGTCAATCAGTCTGCGCGGCCGATTGAGAGTTGTCAATCAGTTGGCTAGGCTCAGGAACGTGGTCGAGCATCGCGAAGAGCGCGTGGAGCTTCGTCCGGGGGATCCCGAGGCCGAAGCGCGCATGAAGGCGCTGAGCTCTCCGCTGCGTCTGCGCGTGCTGCGTCTGTGCGCGTTCGAGGCGCGGACCAACAAAGAGCTGGCCGAGCTGCTCGAAGTGAACCCGGGCACGATGCTGCACCACGTGCGTACCCTGGTGTCGACCGGCTACCTCGCCGCCGAGCCGGAGCGCGCCGGGGCGCAGGGCGCCCGCGAGGTGCCGTATCGCGCGACCGGGCTCTCGTGGCGCACGTCGATGCCGGGCGGCAGCACCGTGCTCGTCGAGACCTTCCTGCAGCAGATCGAGGGCCTCACCGACGAGGAGCTCGACACCACCTGGCTCGGGCTCAAGCTCAACGCCGAGCACAAGGCCGAGCTCGAACAGCGGCTCTACGACCTCACCCAGGAGTTCAAGGAGCGCGGCCCCGACGCCGACGGCGAGACCTACTCGCTGTTCACGGCGTTCCATCCCGACCGCAATCCGCCCGCGGGCCGCTGACCGGCGCTTCTTGCGGCGGGCAGAACCATCGGCGGAATTCACGGCCGGACGGATGCCGCGGCCCGGCCGGCGCGCCTACGGTGAGGTCCATGAGCACAGCCACGGCCGACCTCTACGACGAGCGCGGCGACGACCTCGACTCGCTCGCACTGCAGCTGCAGGACATCGGCGGGCTCACGGCCTTCGACGGTCCGATCCGCACGGTGCGATGCCATCGCGACAACGCGCTGGTGAAGTCCGTGCTGGCCACACCGGGCGGCGGCGCCGTCCTCGTGGTCGACGGCGGCGGCTCGCTGGAATCCGCCCTCGTGGGCGACCTCATCGCCGCGTCGGCTGTCGCGAACGGGTGGGCGGGCGTCATCGTCAACGGCGCGGTCCGCGATCGCGAGGCGCTCGCCGGCCTGCCGCTCGGAGTCAAGGCCCTCGGCTCGAATCCGCGCAAGAGCGCGAAGGAGGGCGCCGGCGAGATCGACGTCGAGGTGCTGATCGCCGGTGTCCGGTTCGCGCCGGGCCGGCACGTATGGGCCGACGCCGACGGCGTGCTCGTCGAGCGCTGACCGAACTCGGCTCAGGAGGGGAGCCGGCGCCAGCCGTCCGGTCCCACCGAGCCGGCGCGATACTCGTCGAGCGGCACCGTGCCGTCGCGCCAGGCGGCGATGACCGGGGCGACGATGCGCCAGGACTGCTCGGCGGCGTCGCCGCGCACCGACAGCGCGGCATCGGCGTCGAGGATGCCGGAGAGCACCTCGCCGTACGCCTTGAGTGCACCCGGACCGAGGTCTGCCTCGAGGATCGCGCGTTCGAGCTCCCACGGGTCGTCGCCCCCGTTGACGTTGAGCTCGAGCTCCATGCGGTCGGGGCCGAGCGAGAAGCGCAGCACCGAACCCGGGGCATCGCCGGTCAGGCCTGTAGGCACGTGGTTGACCGGCCGGAAGGTCACGACGATCTCGCCGTTCTTGCCGGCGAGCGCCTTGCCCGAGCGCAGCGTGATGGGCACGCCCGTCCAGCGGTCGTTGCGCACTTCGCACGTCATCTCGGCGAGGGTCTCTGTCTCACGTGCCGAGTCGACGCCGGGCTCATCGGCGTAGGAGGGAAGCTTCCGCTCGCCCACGGTTCCCTCGGTGTAGCGCGCGCGGCGTGACGAGGCGACGGGATCGTCGCCCCAGACGTGCGTGGCGCGCAGCACCGCGCCGGTCGCGTCGCGGAGGTCGCGCTCGTTCAGCGAGGTAGGAGGTTCCATCGCGAGCACCGCGAGCACCTGCAGCAGGTGGCTCTGGATCATGTCGATCAGCGCGCCCGCCTTGTCGTAGTAGCCGGCGCGCGCCTCCAGGCCCAGGGTCTCGTCGTAGCGGATCACGACCGACTCGATGTGCTCGGCCGACCACACCGGCGCGAACACGCGATTCGCGAAGCGGACGCCCAGCACGTTGAGCAGAGTGGAGCGGCCGAGGAAGTGGTCGACACGGAACACCTGCTCCTCGGGCACCAGCCTCGCGACTGTCGCATTCAGCGCGCGGGCGCTCTCTTCGTCGACGCCGAACGGCTTTTCGAGCGCCAGCACGGTTCCCTCCGGGATGTCCACGCCCCCGAGAGCCACGCACGCCGCGGCGGCGACCGCGGGGGGCACCGCGAAGTACAGCGCGATGCGATCGCCGGGGTCGGCGAGCAGTCGCTCGAGGTCGGCCGCGGCGGTGATGTCGGCGCGCACGTAGGTGGTCTCGGCCACCCGCTCGAACGCGGTCTCCGAGCCGCTGGACGCGAACGCCGCGCGCACCGTCTCGCGCCAGCGGGCGTCGTCCCAGTCCTCCACGCCTGAACCGCGCAGGCGCACCCGCCGCTCCGGTTCCAGCGTGAGCAGCTGGCCGAGGGCAGGCAGCAGCAGCCGCGAGGCGAGGTCGCCGGTGGCGCCGAGGATGAGAAGCGTGGTCTCCGTGGCCATGCCGCCAAGCTACCCGGCCTTGCGGCGTGCGGGAGGGCTCTGGACAGGGGATTCGCCCAGGAGGATCGTGACTGTGGGGACACTCTCACCTTGGAGGCGGACATGTTCACACCCGACCGACCGTTCTCGAGCTTCGCCGTCCCGGATGTCGGCGAAGCGGCCACGTTCTACCGCGACACGCTCGGACTCGCTGTCACCGAGTACGAGGAGATGGGAGGTGGCTTCACCATCGCCTTGCCGGGCGGCGGCCACGTCTTCGTCTATCCCAAACCCGATCACCAGCCGGCCGTTTTCACGGTGCTGAACTTCGATGTGGATGACGTCGATGCAGCCGTCGACGACCTGAATTCGCGCGGGGTCGTGACGAAGATCTACACCGATCCGGATTACGGCACCGATGAGAAGGGCATCTCTCGCGGCTTCGAGGGAGGGCCCGACATCGCCTGGTTCCGCGACCCGGCCGGCAATGTCATCGCCGTGGGCCGCATGGACCCGCGGATGATGGGCGGCTGATCGACGCGCAGCTGAGACGGCGAACGGATGCCGCGACACGTGGTCGCGGCATCCGTTCCCGTTCGTCGGGCCGGCCCTCGGATCAGCGCGCGAGCGCCTCCGAGAGCTTGACGCGCCCACCCATGCGCAACAGCGAGTTCTCGTAGATGCGCGCCCCCACGAGGATCGCGCCCACGCACGTGGCGATGAGGATGACCAGCGACAGCAGCGGCTCCCACCACTGCGCCTGGCCGAGGAAGATGCGCATGGGCATGCCGACGGGGGCCGAGAACGGCACGTACGACATGACGCCCAGCACCAGCGGGTTGTCGTTGAAGAAGATCACCAGGAAGTACGGCGCCATGATGAGCAGCGTCAGCGGCGTCGTGGTCGAGCCGATGTCTTCCTGGCGCGACACCATCGCCGCGGCGGCCGCGAACAGCGACGCGAGCAGGATGAAGCCGAACAGGAAGAACACCGCGAACCAGGCGATCGGCGCCCCGAGGCCCTGCAGCAGAGCCGTCTGGTCGGTCACCGTGAGTCCGACCACGGCGACCGCCGCCAGCAGCAGGATCTGACCCATGGCGAGGATGGTGTTGCCGATCACCTTGCCCGCCAGGAGCGAGCGCACCGGGATCGCCGAGATCAGCAGCTCGACCACGCGGGTCTGCTTCTCTTCGACGACGCTCTGCGCGATGGTGCCGCCGAACATCGAGGCGGCGAAGAGGAACACGATGCCGAAGCCCAGCGCAGCGACGTAGCCGAGAGCGCCGTCGACCTCGTCGGGACTGAGCAGCTCGACCGGCGGCAGCTGCGCGAGCTGCAGCATCAGCTGCGTCGGGGCCTCCGAGTCGGCGAGGATCGTGAAGCCGGTCGGCGAGGAGGTGTCGCCGACGATCGCGGCATCGACGTCACCGCTCTCGACGAGCTGCTCGGCTGCGGCGCGGTCCGACGCGTCGGTGACGTCGAGGCCCTGGGCCTCGGAAACGTACTGCGAGGCGTCGGGGGTGACCGCCACCGGGGTGCCGCTCGAATTCGACGCCGCGAAGCCGCCCCAGATCACGGCCGCCAGGGCGCCCAGGATCAGGATCGCCGTCGAGATGACGAACGCCTTGCTGCGCAGCTTCGAGCCGATCTCGCGCTCGGCGACGAGCCAGATGCCCTGGGCGGCGCTCAGCCCGTGCGCGGGGGCCGCACTGCTCTTGACGGGGGTGCTCATTGGATGACCTCCTTGAAGATCTGGGCGAGGGTGGGATGCTGCGGCGCGAAGCTGGCGACATCGCCCTGGGCGACGGCGCGGCGCAGCACGCGCTGCGCGGTCTCGTCGGTGTCGGCGTCGAAGACGGCGTAGCCGCCGTCGAAGTCGAGCACCTCGACACCGGGCTCGGCGCGGAGCCAGCCGGCGTCGCCCGCGGAGACGAGCTCGAAACGGCGGGTCGAGTGCTGGGCGCGCAGGGTGTCGCGCGCGCCGGCCGCCCGGATCGTGCCGCCGGCGATGATGACGAGGTCGTCGCACAGGCGCTCGACGACGTCGAGCTGGTGCGACGAGAACAGCACGGCGGTCCCCGCAGCGGCGCGCTCCTGCAGCACACCGGCGACGACGTCGACCGCGAGCGGGTCCAGGCCCGAGAACGGCTCGTCGAGGATCAGCACCTGCGGGTCGTGCACGAGGGCCGCCGCGATCTGGGCGCGCTGCTGGTTGCCCAGCGACAGCGTCTCGACGTTGTCTTCGAGGCGCTCGCCGAGTCCGAGCTGCTGGAGCAGCGCGGTGGCGCGGTCCGCGGCATTCGTCTTCGAGAAGCCGTGCAGCCGCGCGAGGTACACGATGTGCTCGAGCACCTTCATCTTCGGGTACAGGCCGCGCTCCTCGGGCATGTAGCCGAAGCGCCGGCGATCGGATGCCGTCACCTCGGTGCCGTCGAGCGTCACAGCGCCGCCGTCCCGGGCGAGCACGCCCAGCACGATGCGCATGGTGGTGGTCTTGCCGGCGCCGTTTCCTCCGACGAAACCGGTCAGTCGTCCTGGCTTGACCTCGAACGACACGTCGTCGAGCACGCGGCGTCCGCCGTAGCTCTTGGTGATCCCGCTCAGCTGCAGCATCCTGTCTCCTTTCGCTCGATATCAGGCTAGGGAGATGCGGTTCGAAGGGCCTCCCCCTGGGGGTGGAGACCGATCCGATCCGCCGTGGGGAGGAGGGGATGACGCTGTCTTGCATGCTCAGGAATAGATCTCAGGTCCATGTGCTTGCATCGAACTGGAACGTCCACGGTGGTCCCCGCCGGGGACCGCACTGCGTTAAGGAGCACTACCACATGACCGATCGGACCATCGGCTACATCGTCGGCAGCATCTCGTCGACCTCGCTCAACCGTCGCCTGGCCAAGGCGCTGGAGCGTCTCGCACCCGAGGGCACGACCCTCGTCGAGATCCCGATCAAGGACCTGCCGTTCTACACCCCCGACTTCGACGGCGGCTTCCCCGAGGCGGCGCGCGACTTCAAGCAGGCGATCGACGATGTCGACGGCGTCGTCATCGTGACCCCCGAGTACAGCCGCTCGATCCCGGGCGTGCTGAAGAACGCCCTCGACTGGTCGGCCCGTCCGTACGGCCAGATGTCGTTCAACGGCAAGCCCACCGCCGTGATCGGCACGTCGCAGGGCGGGATCGCCACCGCCGCGGCCCAGCAGCACCTCAAGGCGATCCTCAGCCACTACAACGCCCCCACGCTCGGCCAGCCCGAGGGTTACGTGCAGGCGACGCCCGGACTCTTCTCCGAGACCGGCGAGGTCACCAACGACCAGACCGCCGACTTCCTCGTCGCCTACCTCCAGGCCTTCAACGCCCTGATCGACCGCTACGCGCACGTCCCCGTCGCCGCCTGACATCTCAGGCCTCTGACGATCGGATGCCCCGATCCGAGCCCATCTGCGGGCTGAGGGTCGGGGCATCCGTCGTTCGCGGGCGGTTCACCCGCTGATCCGCAGTCACTTCCTGCGGTCTTCGGTCGCCTCGTCCCGCATCTCCTGACTGCGGAACGAGAGGGCCCGATGCTCCGCAGTCAGGAAGCGCGGAGTTCGCGGGTTCGGACGCGCAGATTGTGACTGCGGAGCGGGTGAGGGCGCGGCGCGGAGAGGGTACGGCGCGGCGGCGCGGGGGACTCAGGCGAGGCCGTGGCGGTGGGCGTACACCACGGCGGCCACGCGGTCGCGAGCGCCGAGCTTCTGCAGCAGGTTCGAGACGTGCGTCTTCACCGTGGCCTCGCCGATGTACAGGCGCTGCGCGATCTCGGCGTTGCTCATCGCCTGCGCCACGAGCCGCAGCACCTCGGACTCGCGCTCGGTCAGCTCGACTCCGTGAGCCCCCATCGCCCGCAGCTCGCCCGTCACGGGCTTGCGGTCGGTGCCGCCGTCGGCGACCGGCGAGGGCCGGCTCTCGCTGCTCGACGCGAATCGCGCGATCACCCGCCGCGTCACCTCCGGAGCGAGCAGCGCGTCGCCGGCCGCGGCGACGCGCACGGCGGCGAGGAGCTCCTCGGGCCCGGCGTTCTTGAGCAGGAACCCGCTCGCCCCGGCCGCGAGGGCGTCGAAGAGGTAGTCGTCGCGGTCGAACGTCGTGACCACGACGACGGCGGGCGATCCGGCGCCGTCCGCGACGATGCGCCGGGTGGCCTCGAGGCCGTCCATGTCGGGCATCTGCACGTCCATGCACACCACGTCGGGACGGAGAGCGGATGCCGCGGCGACCGCTTCGACGCCGGTGGAGGCCTCGCCGACCACCGCGATGTCGCCCGCCGACTCGAGGATCATCCGGAAGCCGGCACGCATCACGGCGTGATCGTCGACGAGCAGCACGCGGATCGGCGCGCCGCTCACGAACGGGCTCCCTCACGCGCGCCCACGTCGGCCCCGGAAGGCACCGGCACCCGCAGGCGCACGAGGAACCCGCCGCGTGCCCGTGGGCCGGCGTCGAGCGTCCCGCCGGACGCGATGGCGCGCTCCCGCATGCCGACGAGTCCCAGGCCCGGTCGTGAGGCGACCACCGAGCGACCGGTGTTCGCGACCTCGAGCTCGATCGCGTCGTCCCCGTAGCGCAGGCGCACGTCGGCCGCGGCATCCGGCCCGCCGTGGCGGCGTGCATTCGTGAGCGACTCCTGGGCGACGCGGAAGACGTTGACCTGCACCAGCTCGGGCAGGTCGACGGGGTCGCCCACGATGGTGAGCGTCGTCGGAAGTCCGTTCTCATTGGCGTGCCGGACGAGGTCGGGCAGCCCGGAGAGGTGCACGGCCGAGCCGCCGTCGGCGTCGGCGGCGGGAGTGCGGAGGGTCTCGAGCAGCTGGCGCAGCTCATGCAGGGCCGAGCGAGCGGATGCCTCGACCCCGAGGAGCGTCGTGCGCGCGGCCTCGGGATCCCGTTCGAGCACGGCTCGGGCCGCGCCCGCCTGCACGCCCATCGCCGACACGTGGTGCGCGACGACGTCATGAAGCTCGCGCGCGATGCGCACCCGGTCGAGCGCGACGGCCTGAGCGGCGGTGACTTCGCGCTCGCGCTCGAGCTCGAGCGTGCGCTCCTCGAGGGCGGCGCGCGAGAGCGCCGCAGCGTGCGCCCGGTCGCCCATGTAGTACGCGCCGCCGAAGAAGGCCGCGTTCACCAGGAACTGAATGAGCATGAACGCGGCGAACGGCGAGAAGAACCCGGCCTGCGAGAGCCCGTCGTCGGTGGGATCGATGGCGGCCTGGAAGGTCGTCACCAGCAGCCACACGAACATGGCGACGATGACTCCCGCCCGCACGTACAGAGCGCGGCGGCGGTCGTCGACCCAGGCGCCCACGGTGTAGACCGCGATGAAGATGGCGATGTTGCTGACGTAGAGCTCGGGGATGCGCGAGGAGACCCCGACGAAGAAGACCAGGGCGATCGCCACCACGACGAGCTCGGGGAAGCGTCGGCGGACGGCGAGCGGCGCCGTGAGGCCGAACGCATAGAGGAGCGCCCACTGCATTCCCGGCGTGTCCTCGCCGTAGAACCCCGAGACGGCTCCGAGCGCCGCGCTCAGCACCGCGCCGACGAACAGTGCCGCCGCGAGCCACACGTCGTTGCGGAGATCGCGCGGCGTCGGCCGTGGGCGATGGTCGAGGCGCGCGGGTGTGAAGTCGGACATTCCTCCACGGTACGGAGGACAGGCGCCGGCGGCATCCGCCGCACGGGGGAGAGACCTCGAACTTGTTATTGACAAGCTTGCTTGTTATTTGCAACTATGGTGCCAACGTCATCCATCACCGCGAAGGAGCCAGGAAATGACCCACATCTTCGTCAACATCCCGACGAGCGACCTCGAGAAGGCGAAGGCGTTCTACACGTCTCTCGGGTGCGACATCAATCCGCTCTTCACCGACGAGAACGCCGCCTGCATCGTGTGGGACGAGAACGTGTACTTCATGGTGCTGACCAAGGAGTACTTCGCCACCTTCACCGACAAGCAGCTCGCCGATCCCAAGACGCACGCGCAGACTCTCATCGCCCTCAGCCGCGAGTCCCGCGACGACGTCGACGCGATCATCGCGGCCGGCGTCGCCAACGGCGGCACCGAACCGACCGAGCCCAAGGACTACGGGTTCATGTACAGCCGCGACCTTGAGGACCCCGACGGCAACGGCATCGAGTTCGTCTTCATGGAGGCGCAGGCCGCCGAGCAGGGGCCCGACGTCTACATGGCGGAGCAGGCTCAGGCGTAAGTGGCCTCGCGCAGCTACGGGCAGTACTGCGGTGTCACGACGGCCGTCGAGCTGATCGGCGAGCGGTGGGCGATGCTCATCGTCCGCGATCTGCTCGTCGGCCCTCGCCGCTACACCGACCTCAAGCAGGGGCTGCCCAAGATCCCCACGAACATCCTCTCCACGCGGCTCAAGGAGCTGCAGGAGGGCGGTGTCGTGCGCCGTGTGCCGCTCATGAACTGCGGGCTCGTGTACGAGCTCACCGACTACGGCCGGCAGCTCGAGCCGGTCGTGCTGGCGCTCGGCCGATGGGGGTTCCAGCAGATGGGCGACCCACAGCCCGAGGACGTCGTCACGGCGGACTCGCTGACGATGGCGCTGCGCACGGCGTTCCGGGCGGAGGCGGCGACATCGCTGCCCGCAGCCGACTACGAGCTGCACGTGGCCGACGTCGCCCTCCGGGTGCAGGTCGACGGCGCCGGCCTGCGGGTCACGCAGCTGGCGCCTCCGGCCCCGCCTGTCGGAGGGAGAGTCCCCGATGGGGAGCCGGATCTCGTCTTCGCGGCCGGCCCGGGCATCCGCCGCGTCATCTCGGGTGAGCTGACACCCGCGCAGGCGATCGATGAGGATGTGCTCGCCGTGGTCTCGGGCGACGCCACCCTCCTCGAGCGCTTCGCCCAGACATTCCACATCGACCCGGGGGTCGTGCTCGCCGCGTGATCCCATCGACGGATGCCGCGGCATCCGTCCGACGAAAGGAGCCGGCGATGGCCGGACGCATCACGATCGACCTGTTCGTCTCCCTCGACGGCGTCGCGCAGGCGCCGGGAGCCCCCGACGAGGACCCCTCGAGCGGTTTCCCGTACGGGGGCTGGCAGGCTCCTGTCGCCGGTGAGACCGACGGCCGCCAGATCGGCACGGGCATCGACGCCATGGATGCCCTCGTTCTCGGCCGCAAGACTTATGACATCTTCGCGGGGTACTGGCCGAAGCACACCGAGGGCGATGCCGAGGGCAGAATCGGGCGCAAGTTCGACGCGATCCCGAAGTACGTCGCGTCGCGGAATCGCCTCGAGCCGGCATGGCAGGGCACCACCCAGCTCGGCACGGACGCGGTCGCCGCGGTCGCCGAGCTGCGCGAGCGCCACGACGACATCCACGTCATCGGCAGCGTCGACTTCGTGCAGTCGCTCCTGGCGGCGAATGCCTTCGACGAGCTCCTGCTGTGGGTGTATCCCGTGGTCATCGGCCAGGGCAAGAAGGTGTTCCCCGACGGTGCGGCGCCGGCGACCCTCGAACTCCTCGCGCCGCCGGTCGTCTCGGAGAAGGGCGCGGTGCTCCTTCGCTACGGCCCGGCCGGACCGCTGCGCACCGGCGACATGTCGGAGCCCGAGGGCGCCGCCTGAACCGCGTGTGAGCACGGATGCCGCGCACTCGCGCGCTACGGTTCGACCGTGAGCGAGGCATCCGCGCGGGACAGCAAGCGCCGTCGCGACGTGCCGGTCGGCGTGATCATGGTCGGCATGGCGGCGATCGCATGGTGGCCGGCGTTCACGCTCGGCGCGTGGGAGGAGATCTTCTTCGACGACATCCTCGCGGTGTGGGCCGCCTCGACGGCAGCCTTCGTCTTCGTGCTGGTCGAGCGTCGCCCCGTGGGCGGGCGCCTGCTGCGGGCGTTCCTGCTGCTGCTGCCGTCGCTCTGGCTTCTGCTGAACTTCATCGTGGCCGACGACACCGAGGATCTCGGCGTCTTCGTCGTCGATCTGCTCGCCATCGCAGCCGTTCTCGTCGGCATCCCCTTCACCCTCTGGGTGCTGGTGCGGATCGTCTGGCCCGACTTCTCGAACGACATGCCGCGGCGCACCAAGTGGCTCATCGCGCTCGTCGTGCTCGGCGTCGCCGTGGCGTCGTTCGTGCTGGGCCTGAACCAGGCGCACTTCCTCACGTGCGAGGACTTCGCGATCAGCGGCAACTCCGAACCCCCGGGGTGCACGCCGCTCGCACCCGACGA
Organism: Microbacterium yannicii PS01; assembly: GCF_000304335.1. Taxonomy (GTDB): domain Bacteria; phylum Actinomycetota; class Actinomycetes; order Actinomycetales; family Microbacteriaceae; genus Microbacterium; species Microbacterium yannicii_A. The sequence continues at coordinate 62,217 of NZ_CAJF01000011.1, forward strand.
GGGCTGAGTCTCAGAAGATCATCGGGCGGTCGTCGTCGTCCGGACCGGTGAGGTCCAGGTCGACGACGACGGGAACGTGATCGCTGGGAGCCTCACCCTTGCGCTCGTTCCGGTGGATCTCGGCGCCCGTCACGGCATTCGCGAACGCATCCGAGCCGAGCACGAAGTCGATCCGCATGCCCTGATTTCGGGGGAAGCGCAGCTGCTTGTAGTCCCAGTACGTGTAGCCGGTCGGTACGAGCGGGCGGACGACGTCGTGAAGACCCGCCGCCTCCAGCGCGGCGAACGCCTCGCGCTCGGGCGGCGAGACGTGGGTCGAGAAGCCCTGGACGACCTCGGGGACGCCGTTGTCGGCATCCGTCGGAGCGATGTTGAAGTCTCCGACCAGCGCGAGAGCGAGATCGGGGTTCGCGGCGAGCGCGCTCGAGGCGTACTCCTTCAGCGCCGACAGCCACTCCAGCTTGTAGAAGTAGTGCGGGTCGCCGAGCGAACGCCCGTTGGGGACGTAGAGGCTCCAGACCTCGACGCCGCCGACGGTCGCCCCGAGCGCCCGGGCCTCGAGCGGGGCGTCGAGCGCCTGCCCTGAGCCTGTCGAAGGGTCGCCCTTCTCGAAGCCGGGCATCCCGGGGAAGGCGGTGCGCACATCGGTCACCGGCTCACGGCTGGCGATCGCGACGCCGTTCCACTGCGAGAACCCGTGAGCCTCGACGTGGAAGCCGGCGTCCTCGAAGCGGTCGAACGGGAACTGCTCGACCTTGCACTTGATCTCCTGCATCGCGAGCACATCGATGTGCTCACGCACCGCGAAGTCGACGATGCGGTCGACCCGGGCGCGGATGGAGTTGACGTTCCACGTGGCCAGGCGCATTCCTCCAGCCTACGGCGGGGCGCGGACGTGGTCGGCATGCCGCCGTCTTCAGACTTCGCAGGATGACGCGAGATTCGCAGCATCCGCCGCAAACCCTGCGATCTTCGTGCGCTTCTGCGAAGCCTGTGACGACGCGCGCGGCTCTCTAGACTCGGGGGCATGACCGTCGCCTCCACGCCCGCGCTCGAAGCCGATCGCCAGTACCTCATCGCGCTCATCCAGGACGAGGCGGTGTTCCACGGCGACTTCACGCTCTCGAGCGGCAAGAAGGCCACGTACTACGTGGACATGCGCAAGCTCACCCTCGACCACCGGGCGGCGCCCTCGATCGGGCGGATCATGCTCGACCTCATCAGCGAGGTCGACGGCATCGTCGCTGTCGGCGGTCTCACCCTCGGAGCCGACCCGATCGCGAACGCCGTGATGCACGAGTCCGCGCGCACGCACACCCCGCTCGACGCGTTCGTCGTCCGCAAGGAGCCGAAGGACCACGGCCGCGGGCGTCAGGTCGAGGGGGCGGATGTCGCGGGCAAGCGCGTCGTCGTGCTCGAAGACACCTCGACCACCGGTCAGTCCGCCCTCAAGGCGGTCGAGGCGTTGCGGCGCGAGGGGGCCGAGCCCGTCGCGGTCGCCGTCATCGTCGATCGCAGGACCGGCGCGCAGGCCGCGGTCGAAGCCGAGGGTCTTCAGTGGCTCGCCGCGATCGATCTCGACGACCTCGCCCTCGAACCCCAATAGCGAGCCGTCGCGGCGCCGACGTGGCGTCTCCGAACGGATGGTCGACGACGTCAGCGCGCGAGGATCTCGGCGTTGAGCGAGCGCTGCCACTCCCGCAACCGCCACATCGGGTGGTGCGGCGCGGCGTTGGAGCAGAGCACCACTCCCCACACGCCATGATCGAGCGCGGTCCGGACGCCGTGTTCGGCCAGCGACAGCCCGATCTCGTTCTCTTCGAATGCGCCGTGCAGCGGGGTGTAGCCGACCCAGCCCTCGCCGACGACAGCCGGGACACCCTGCCAGCGCGCCCACGCGGCGATGGCGATCGTTCGCGCGGCGATCTCGCGGCGCATGGCGTGCTCGTACGGCGGATAGTGCTCGATGAGCCAGGCATCCCAGGCATCGGGATCCACCCAGTCGTAGCCGTAGATCATCTGGTCTGTGACGACGGTGGCCCGGTACTTCCAGTCCGCGGCGCGACCGTATTCATCCACCGACGGAGCGTCGGCCCGGAGCAGCCCGCGAAGAGCGGCGTTCGGGAACCCTTCGCTGCCTTCCGACCGGATGTCGATGCGCTGCTGCAACGCGTCGAGGACGCCATAGCTGTACACGTGGAACTGTCCCGCACCGAGGCCTGCGGGCAGGACGTGCATCGCGAGGTGGGGCGGCTTGCCGTAGCTGGCGGTGATGAGGAGGTCGGGATGCCGCGCCCGCAGTTGCGAGATCTGCTCGGCCCCGCTCCCGGCCAGCGCGGGCAGGATCGAGAAGTCCACTTCGTTGTGGAGTTCCACCAGTGCGATGCGATGGCGATGACCGTGCAGCGTGAGCCATTCGATCATGCTGTCCCATGCTCGCGCGAGCAGTCGGTACCGGTCCTGCAGGGGAACCGCGTCTATCGCATCGAACCAGGCCGAGGATGCGGCGAAGGCCGGGGACTGCTGATACTCCCAGCTGGCGAGCACGATGACGACGTCGTGGCGTGCCGCCGCCTCGAACAGCTCGAGGAGGCGAGCGCGCAGATCCAGGCGGAATCCGCCGGGGGTGTCGTACCACCGGGTGCGCTGACCGAAGTAGCCGCCGTGGGGCGATGCGCCGAGCCCTTCGATCTCCAGATCCTGCGCCAGGCGGTCCAGCCCGAGGTCTCCGAACAGGAGAAGCGGCGCGGCGCAGATGCGGATCGCGTTGTACCCGAGTGACGCGGCATCGGCGACGGCCGAGTCGAGGTCGGCGTACGGCTCGCCTCTACCCGCCTGTGTGTACCAGGAGAAGTCCCACAGGCTGATCGTCAGCCGCTGCGGAAGGTGGGCCGGCACCACTCCGGTGAGCGAGGACTCGTCCGGCTCGATGGCGCCGGTCCCGAGGTAGCGCTCGGTCATCAGGTGGTCCTTTCCGGGATCGCGACGAGGAGCGTGCCGGCGACCTGCAAGCCGCGCCCCTGGGCCGCGAGCTCCGCCAGCTGATCAGCGACCCTGCTGCGGCCGGCCGCGGTATCGGACGTGAAGAGGGTCAGCTCCGGCACGGACGTCGCGAAGTAGTCGACGACGTCGCCCGCGGCTCGTAGGCCCGCGGCACGCGCGTCCAGGGCGTCCCACGCCGTCGACGCGGCGACGGTGTCGCCGAGGTGCAGATGAGCGATGCCCTCCCAGTACGTGGCCTCGTCCGCAGGACGCGGCGCGACGGCGAGCGGCGAGGGGGCGACCGCGGCACGCCAGGCCCGCTCTGCGCCGTCGGGATCGCCGGCGGCTGCGCGGGCTCTTCCGAGCAGCACCCATCGCCGCACCGGTCGCTCCGCGGGATGACGTCCTTCGCCGAGCGTGCGCGGCGGCTCGAGACCGGATTCCAGGAGCGTGGCGGCTGCGTCCGGATCGGTGTGCAGCAGCTCCTCGGCACGCATGCACGCCGCTCGGTCGAAGGCCGCGATGACGCGTCCCTCGCCGCCCTCGAACGGTCGGAAGCGGCGAGTGGTGAGGAGCGTCCACGCCTCGTCCACGCGCTCAGCGTCGAGAAGCAGCTCGGCGTACCGCACCGCGAGGTCGTCGCGGTCCCCGAGGAGAGAGGCGTGGCGCTCGAGCATCGCGAGGCGCGCTGTCGAGTCCATACCGCGGCGGGCGGCCAGGACATCCCGTTCGAACACCAGCCGCGCGTCCGCGCGGAGCTCGATCGCCCGAACGAGAGCGTCATCCGCCGCGGCCTCATCGTTCTCGACGGCGACCAGACCCAGCGCGAGATTCCGCCAGACGACGGGGTCGGTCGATCCGCAGTCGGCCGCCCGTCGCAGCACGGCGAGCGCGTTCTGCTCGCGGTGCGCGTCGAGAAGCCACATCCCGAGGAGGCCGGCGGCGACCGCGTCATCGGGATCGGCGTCAAGCGCCGAGACGAGGGCATCGTACTGATCAAGCCCGGCGGGGAAGGCGAGCGATGCCGGAATCCCGCGCGCGGTCGTCCGCTCGCGGTGAGCCTCCGCGGGTCGGCCCGCGCGCTCGAGCCAGTGCGCACGGAGGTAGTGCCGGAGCGGGCCGGCGAGCCCGGCGGCGGGCGTCGCCTCCACAGCGTCGCCGGTCGCGCGCAGGGCCTCATCGACGGCGCCGGCCCGCGCGAGCTCCGCGCCGACATCCAGATTCGTGCGGGCGTCGCGGTCCCGTCGGTGGCCTGCGAGGGCGCGTGTCGCGGGATCGAGCGGATCCTGCGCCAGCAGCGACTCGAGCTCGTCGGACGCCGCGGCGGTCTCACCTCGGCGTGACAGCGCCAGGACGGCGAGTCGTCGGGCCTCCGGGATCGTGCCCGCGTCGCGGGCCAAGGCCGACGCCTCGGTTGACCGCCCGCTGCGCAGGGCGATGCGTGCGCGGCCGAGCGCCGCGGCAGCAGCGTAGGCCGCGTTCCATCCGGCCTTGCCCAGCCAGCGGTCGGCCGCTTCGAGATCGCCCAGTCGCTCGTGGACGAGCCCGAGAAGATACGCGGCCTCGCCGTCGCGGGGATTGAGATTCCGGCGGGTCACACGTTCGATCGCGGCGGAGAGGAGCTGCCGTGCATCTTCATACTCGCCGCGCGCGAAGTGCCAGGCGCCGAGCGCCGTCGCGGCGCGCGAGTCGAGCGGGTCGCGGCGCAGCGCCTCCTGCAGGTAGGGAAGGGCGGAGCGGGTGGGGTGCCGGTACTGCAGCAGGTGGACCGCGGTGGTGTAGAGCTCGTCGTTGCTCGCGACATCCGCCGGCAGCTCGGGCGCGGTCGCCGTCCATGGCTCACCGGCGTGCTCGCGTCGCGCGCGCCACACCACCAGCTCCTCACCGTCGCCGACGACGCGGACCTCGAGCCCCGGCTCATCGACAGGCATGTCGATCCGGCCGATGAAGGGAGTATCGGGGCCGAGGTCGGCGGTCCAGGCGGCCACGAGCGACTGGTCACGTCGCGCCTCGATCGTCGCAGCCGCGAGCTTCCGCGTGGCGATGACCGTGACGCGAGCGGCCTCGCCCTCGGCGTGGACGCCGATCGCGGCATCCGTCGTCGCCTGCCGGACCGGTCCGGTGCGGTGAATGGGGTACCAGTACTGGCGGAACCGCTTCGTCTCACCCGGCAGAAGCCAGCTGAAGTCCGGCTGGTTGTCGGTGTAGACGCCGGCCATCAGCTCGACATACGGACCGTCGCCGTCGGTGAGCTGATCGTCCCAGGCGTGTCCGATGGGCCCGTCACCCCACGTCCACTGCTTCTTGCCGGGAGAGATCGCGCGGTCTGCCCAGTGGACGAACCCGGCGTCGGCGGCGTGGTCATACCCGCCGAAGAAGGCGTCATCGGTGTCGGTGATCATGTACGACGTGGGAACCGCGATGTTGCTGTACACGTCGATGCGGTCGGCCCCGGGGCGCTTGGCTGCGAGGGCGGGGTAGTCCACGCCGTAATAGGGACGGTCCGCACACGGGAATGCGGTGACGGCTCTGCGGGCGTGATCGGCGACGAAGGCGACGTCGTCCGGGAAGAACGCCTGGTACTGGTCGTGCGACCGGGCCGCGACGTTCGCCCACCAGAGGAAGGTCTGCGGCATGTCGGTGCGGTTGTGCAGGCTCACATCGAGCTCGATCACCGAGGACCCCGGGCGAAGTCGCACCCCATGCAGTCCGCGCATGCGCTGCAGCGGGTCGAGATCGCTGTGCCACACCACCACGGCGCCGTCGGGCTCCCGCTCGATGCGGGCGTCGACGGGCAGGAAGGTCGCGGGGCGATGATGCTGAGGCCAGTTGAACTCCACGCCGCCCGAGATCCATGGTCCGGCGAGTCCCACGAGCGCCGGCTTGATGACGTTGTTGCGGTAGAAGAAGTCGTAGCCGGCGACCTTGTCGTAGCCGATGTGGATGCGCCCGCCGATCTCGGGCAGGAGCACGAGGCGCACGAACTCGTTCTCGAGGTGGATCGCCTGCCACTGGCGAGGCGCTTTCTCGTGCGCGACGCTGTCGATCATCGGGAGCGGGTAGACCTTGCCGCTCGACCCCTGGTAGACGCGGCGGTCGAGGAACAGCGGGTAAGGGTCGGGGGCGCCGGGAGCATACGTGTCGATCCACAGCGGCTCGCTCCAGCAGGCGACACCGCCGGCTGCCAGCCGCCGTGCCTGCTCGGCAGGGGCGTCGGGAAGATCGATGCGGCTCGGGCCGTCGGCGTCGGGAGTCACCTCGCAAAGCTATGCCGTGCGGCGCCACCGGACAATGGCCGAACGGGCGTCGAACATGGATGATCCGATGATCGCTTCGTGGGAGGATGCCGGGGTGGAACGTGCGGAGGGATTCGAGCGGCAGCGCCTCAGCGTGGTGCCGAGACCGCTCGTGGACTCGGCCCTGCAGCGTCCGGTCACCCGCCGCATGCTGGTGACGGACGCGGGATACTTCCCGCGGGCCGAGCATCATGGTCGCCACAGGCCGCGCGGCGCCGCCGAGACGATCGTCATCGTGTGCGTCGCCGGTGCGGGATGGGTGGAGGCGGAAGGCGTCCGGACTCGCGTCGGCAGCAGCACCGCGATCGTGATCCCGGGCGGCGCCGCGCACTCGTACGGTGCGGCGACCGACGACCCCTGGACGATCTGGTGGTGTCACGTGCGAGGCAGCGACGTGGCGGAACTGGTCGAGGCGGCCGGAGTCCGGCCCGGGCGACTCACCCTCTCGCTGCGCGAGGTCGACCGGGTCACGTCGATCCTCGATGAGATCTCGGTGTCGCTGGCTCGCGATACGACTCCCGCCCGCCTCACCGCCACCGCCGGGATGGCGTGGCGGCTGTTCACTCAGCTCGCCGTCGATCGGGTGCTGCCCAGCGACGGGGCACCGGTGCAGCGCGCCATGCGCTATCTGGAGGACCGCATCGACGGTCGCGTGCAGGTCGCGGAGCTCGCCGCGATGGTCGGGGTGTCGGCATCCCACCTCGCCGCCCTCTTCCGGGAGGCCACCGGAGGGGGAGTGCTCGCCCACCACAACGCGCTCAAGATGGCGCGTGCGCGCGCGCTGCTCGACACGACGGACCTGCCCGTCGCGGAGGTCGGGCGGCGAGTCGGACTCGAGGACCCGTTCTACTTCTCCCGCCAGTTCAGCCGTACGCACGGCGTGAGCCCGCGCGCGTACCGGGAACTGCGAAAGGGCTAGCCCTTCGTGGCGCCGGCCGTGAGGTCGGCGCGCCAGAACCGCTGCAGGGCCGTCATCAAGGCGACCAGCAGCAGCGCCGAGACCGCGGAACCAGCCACGACGAGCGAGTAGAACATCGGATCGCGCTGAGTCTGCCCGTTCCAGAGGGTGAGGCCCAGTGTCACGGGGAACGTCGAGGTGTCGTTGAGCATGACGAGCGGGAGCAGGTAGTTGTTCCAGATGGTGACGAACTGGAACAGGAAGATCGTCACGAGCGCCGGCACCATCATGCGCGCGGCCATCGACCCGAAGATGCGCAGGTCGCCGGCCCCGTCCAGGCGTGCGGCCTCGATGACCTCATCGGGCACGCTGGCATTGGCGTGGATGCGCGCGAGATAGACGCCGAAGGGGCTCACCATGCTGGGCAGGAGAACGGCCCAGTACGTTCCCGTCAGCCCGACGGTGTTGAGCAGGAAGTAGAGCGGAAGCGCGATCACCGTCGCCGGCACCAGGACTCCGCCGAGGATCACGGAGAAGAGCAGGTCGCGGCCGCGGAACGGGAACTTCGCGATCGCATAGCCGCAGGCCGCCGAGATCGCCATCGCGACGAAGGCGCCCACGCCCGAGTAGATGATGCTGTTCACCACCCATCGCGTGAACGCGCCGCCGTCCTGCGTGAAGAGTGCGACGAGGTTCTCCCATGCCTGCGGCGAATCTGAGAACCACAGGCCGAAGGTGCCGAAGAGATCGGCGGGAGACTTGGTCGCCGCGATGATCACCCAGACGAGCGGGAGGAGGAAGTACACGCCGGCGACGAGGAGGACGGCGTTGACCGCGACGGTTCCGGCGGCGCCGGTGCTGCTTGGGGAGCGGCGGGACGTCACCATGCTCGGTTGTCCTTCCGGTTGACGAGACGGAGGAAGCCGAACGAGAACGCGAAGCCGAGGACGGCGACGATCACGGCCATCGCGGCGGCGAGGTTCGGATTGCCCTGCGCGAAGGCCTGGTTGTAGGCGGCGAGGTTGGGCGTATAGGTCGAGCTGATCGCCGTGGTGAGCGGCCGCAGCACCAGTGGCTCGACGAAGAGCTGCAGGGTGCCGATGATCGTGAACACGGTGACCAGGATGATCGAGGGGCGCACCAGGGGCAGCTTGATGTGCCAGACCGTCGCCCACGCTGACGCGCCGTCCACCCGTGCGGCTTCGTAGAGCTCGGACGGGATGGCGTTCAGCGCCGCCATGAGGATGACCATGTTGTAGCCCGCGAAACCCCACAGTGCGATGTTGGCGATCGAGAACAGCACGGTGCCGCTGGCCAGCGGGTCGAAGTCGACGCCGGCCATGCCCAGCAGCTGCAGCACCGGACTGGTCGCGGGGACGTAGAGAAAGCCCCACAGCAGCGTCGCGACGACCCCGGGAACGCCGTACGGCGAGAAGTAGAGCACGCGGAATACCCGCGGAAACAGCGCCCGCCCGGAATCGAGCAGGAGCGCCAGGACGAGCGCCGTCGCCACCATCAGAGGGACCAGGATCGCCGAGAACAGCACGAGCCGCCCGAGGCTCTCGACGAAGGCCGGATCGGACAGGGCTCGCGTGTAATTGTCGAGGAAGACGAACACCGTCTCGGGCGCACCGTATCCCAGACCCGAACTGCGGGTGGTGAACATGCTCTGCACGAGGGCGTACACGATCGGTGCCACGAAGAACGCGGCGAACATCACGACGAACGGCAGCACGAGCACCCACACGGCGCCGGGCAGGCGCCGGCGCTTGCGGAGGGGGGCGGGCGCCGGCGCGATGGCGGCCGGCGTCGACGAACGGACAGCGAGACTCACGGATTCTCCCGGGAAGTAGCCGACGGGGTGGGCGCGATCCGCGCGACCCACCCCGTCAGGTGTCAGTCGACCGAGATGCCGCGCTCTTCGAGCGCTGCCACCATGTCGGCCTGGGTCTTGGCATAGGCGTCGACGAGCGGGGTGCCGGCGTCGACCGCCGCCTTGACGTTGTCGGTCAGGCTCGCGAACAGGGTGGACGACAGCGGCGGCCATGCCCAGGATGTGTCGACGGCCTTGTCGGACTCGGCGAAGACGTCCCAGATGTCCTGGCCCCCGTAGAACTCGAACACTTCGGGCGCATCCTGCAGCGAGGCGATCGCGTCGGTGTCGACGATCGAGGGCCACCCGGCACCGATCTTGGTGAGAATGCTGACACTGTCGGTGTTCGAGTTGAGCCAGACGGCGAACTCGGCGGCGGCCTCGGGGTTGTCCGAGCCCTTGAGCACGGCGTTGGCCGAGCCGCCCGCCCAGGTCGCCGAGACGTTCTCGCCCGCATTCCACTGGGGAACGGCGCCGACCGCCCACGATCCGGCCGTGTCAGGGGCCGTCCCGCGAAGAATGGCGTCGGCCCAGGAACCCGAGATCCACGACAGGATGTTGCCGTTCTGGAGGTCGGCGTTCCACTCGCTGGAGAAGTCGGCTTCGACCTTGACCAGGTCCTCGTCGATGAGCTTCTGCCAGAACTCCGCCACTGCGGCCGTCTCGGCGCCGTCGATCGACACGGTCCACGCGTCGTCTTCGGCGGTGAACCAATTGGCCCCGCCCTGCTGTGCCAGGCCGATCATCCACGGCGCCTGATTGAAGGCGAACGCGGTGATGTAGCGGTTCGGATCGGATGCGCGCACGACCTTCGCCGCTTCGTAGAACTCGTCCCAGGTCTCGGGGTACTCGATCCCGAGCTCGGCGAAGATGTCGGCGCGGTAGAACTGGCCGAGCGGACCCGACGCCTGCGGGATCGAGTAGACCTTGTCTCCGAAGACGCCGGTCTGCCACTGCCACGGGACGAACAGGTCCTCGGACTCGGCGACATACGGAGTGATGTCTTCGAGGGCGTCGTTGATGAGGAAATCGGGGATGGCGTCGTAGCCGAGCTGCACGACATCGGCCGGGTTGCCGGCCTCGACGGCCGAGAGCATTGTGGCGTATCCGCCGTCGGGTCCGGCGGTGATCGTCTCGAGCGTGACCTGGATGTCGTCGTGAGACTCGTTGAAGGCGTCGACGGCACGGTCGATATTGGGCACCCACGACTGGAAGGTGATCTCGACGGGCTCGCCGTCGGCGGGCTGATCGGACGAACCGGCGCAGCCGGCGAGGATGAGCGCGGCGGCGACTCCGCCGGCGAAGAAGGTCGCCGCTCGGGTGCGGCGGCGTGCAGAAATGGACATACATGCTCCCTTGCGATGCAGACGGGACGACCTCGTCTGGGTGGTGCGCACCGAGATTACGTCGATCAGGGCATCGCGAACATGGGATAAGCGCGCGACGGCCTGGACGATCCGACGAAGCGCGCTCCGCGTCTCAGTCGTCGCTGCGGCCTCGGCCGCGCCACCACTGCCAGACGATCACGACGAGCGTGGTCAGCACGATCACTGCCGACACCGACAGCAGCAGGGTCCGCTCCAGCTCCGACATCACGGTCGCCTTCCTTCGGCGGCATCCGCCACGATCTTCGCGACGCGTGCCGCGCGCGTCTCTGGCCGCCGCGCCATGTCCACGGTGGCGATGCCGAGCTTGCGCGTCGACGGCGGAAAGGCGTCCCAGGCGGCTCGCGCTGCGGGGACGCCGTCGAGGGCGGCCGCAAGGTCGTCGGGCTCGCGCATCGCCTCGGCGTTGTCGAGCACCGCCCAGGCGCCGTTCGCCTTGGCCACCTCGACGGCGCGGTAGCCGGCATCGGTCATCAGCCCTGCCGCCTCCAGCTCGATGAGCCTCGCCTTGTTCGTCGCCGCCCAGCCGCTGGAAGGTCGGCGCGGGGCGAACCACAGCCCCCCGCGGTGCTCGTCGAACGAGCGGACCGGGCCGTCGATCCATCCGAAGCACAACGCGTGGCGGATCGCGTCCTCGTAACCGACCAGGGGCAGGTCGGAGCCCGGCCGTGGACGCACCAGCCACGCGCCCTTCGAGGTGCGATGGTTCTGCTCGAGCCACGTGCGCCAGGTCGCGGCATCCGCCGCTTCCACTCTCTCGCCGTCGTCGAGCGCTCCCATGACCGCGACCCTACCGGGAGCCGGCGACACTGCTCATGAGCGCCGCGACCGGCGCGCAGGGAGCGTCACAGCAGCTCGGCGTCCTCGGACTCGACGGGCTCGGCGTCGAGCAGCGTGGCGACCGAGTCGAGCACCTCGTCGGGGCGGAACGGGTACCGCTGGATCGCCGCCGGATCGCTGATGCCGGTGAGCACCAGCACGGTGTGCAGGCCCGCCTCGATCCCCGCGACCACGTCGGTGTCCATGCGGTCGCCGATCATGCCGGTGTTCTCGGAGTGCGCACCGAGCCGGTTCATCGCGGAGCGGAACATCATCGGGTTCGGCTTGCCGACCACGTACGGCTCCATGCCGGTCGCCTTCGTGATGAGCGCCGAGATTGCGCCCGTCGCCGGAAGCACGCCCTCGGTCGAGGGGCCGGTCGCATCGGGGTTCGTGGCGATGAAGCGAGCGCCGGAGCCGATGAACCGGATGGCCTTGGTGATCGCCTCGAACGAGTAGTTGCGGGTCTCGCCGACGACGACGTAGTCGGGGTTCGTCTCGGTCATGATGAAGCCGGCCTCGTGCAGCGCGGTCGTCAGCCCGGCCTCGCCGATCACGAACGCCGTACCGCCGGGCATCTGCGACTTCAGGAAGTCCGCCGTCGCCAGCGCGGAGGTCCAGATCGACTCCTCCGGCACGAGCAGCCCCGACGCCCGCAGGCGAGCCGAGAGATCTCGGGGCGTGAAGATCGAGTTGTTCGTCAGCACCAGGAAGGGGACGCCCTGATCGCGCCACTGCTGGAGGAGCGCGGATGCCCCGGGGATCGGTGTGTTCTCATGCACCAGCACCCCGTCCATGTCGGTCAGCCAGCATTCGATGTCGGCACGGGTGCGCATGCGTCCAGGTTATGCCGTCGCGGCGGAGCAGAGCGTCGCGCAGGCGTAGGGTCGTAGCCGTGACGTGGGACCCCCGGAGCCTTCCCGACCTGTCCGGCAGGACGTACCTGGTGACGGGCTCCAACGCCGGGCTCGGCTACTTCGCGTCGGAGCAGCTGGTGCGCGCGGGGGCGACGGTGTTCATGTCGGCCCGTCACCCGAACCGGCTGTCGGCGGCGCGCGCCGCCATCCGCCGGCGAGTGCCGGATGCCGCGCCGGACGCGACCGAGCCGCTCATCCTCGACACCTCGAACCTCGGTTCGGTCCGGTCTGCTGCGGCGAGCGTGCGCGGCCGCGGGGGCTTGGACGGTGTGCTGCTGAACGCCGGGATCGTGCACCCGCCGAAGGAGCGCGAGACCACCATCGACGGACACGAGGTGGTCTTCGCCACCAACGCGCTCGGGCACTACGCCCTGGGCGGCGAGCTGCTTCCCGCCCTCGCGGCGGCCTCGGGGCGCATGGTGTGGGTCGGCAGCGTCTCGACCGCGCTGACGCCCTACGACCCGATCGATCCGCAGCTGGCCGAGGGATATTCGTCGTGGCGCGCGTATGTGCAGTCCAAGGTCGCGACGACCGCTCTGGGATTCGAGGCCGATCGTCGCCTTCGCGCCGCAGGTGTGCCCGTGGCCAGCATCGTCGCCCACCCTGGCTACTCGACGCGCGGACGAACGGCCGGGATCACCGGAGTGAACGAGCCGTCGCGGGTGAAGAGGTTCGCCGACAACCTGCAGGCCGCCATCGCCCAGTCCAAGGAGCACGGAGCCTGGCCGCTCGTGCGCGCCCTCGTCGACCCCGACGCCCTGGGCGGCGAGTTCTGGGGTCCGCGGACCGGCACCCGCGGCGAGCCGCGTCGCCGCACCGCACCGCGGATCACGCGCGACGAGGCGATCGCCGCGCGCCTGTGGGAGGTCGCGCGGACGGCGACCGGCGTGCGCTGGCCGTTCGAGAAGGCCGCCGCCGTGACGCGCGGCGCCTGAGCGCCCGCGACGAGGTCCGAGGGGCAGCTGATGCGGGATCGGGTCGAAGGAACCTGCAGAAGCTGCCCCCCGAACGGTCGGTGGGACCGGGTCCGGTGCCCACGTGCGACATCCGTCGTCGGTACGTGGGAGCGGTCGGTCGGGTAGGCGACTGCGCTTCCTCCGCTCGTCCCCGACGAGCGTCGAATGTGTAGCCCTCCCCAGAGAGCTTCCCCACGGGGATTGTCCGCCCCCGAGAGGTCGGAGTCAAGAGACCTCCGAGCCGCGGCGCGCGCGCCGGGCTCAGGCGCTGAGCCAGATGGTGCCGGCGGCCGCCGGAGGAAGCGACGCCTCGAAGGCGCCGGCGTCGTCGGCCGCCGCGATCCGCAGCGTCGAGGCATCCAGCACCGTCACCGTGGCGCCGACCGCGACGCCGGCCTCCTCGACCGCGCGGAGCAGATCCGGGTCGCGGTCGCTCACGCGCAGCACGCGTCCGATGTGGCCGGCGGGCGCCGCGCCGAGGAGCACGAACGGCTCGCGGTCGACGTGGCCCGCGGCATCCGGAATCGCGTCGCCATGCGGATCGTGCCGCGGTCGTCCGAGACGCTCGTCGATGCCCTCGAGCAGACGGTCGCTGACGGCGTGCTCGAGGATCTCGGCCTCGTCGTGCACCTCGTCCCACGCGTAGCCGAACTCGCGCACGAGCCACGTCTCGATCAGGCGGTGCCGGCGGATGATCGCGGCGGCGCGGCGCTCGCCGGCCTCGCTGAGCGAGATCGGACCGTAGGGCCGGTGCGTGACGAGGCCCTGCGCGGCGAGCTTCTGCACCATCTCGGTCACGCTCGACGGGGCGAGCCCGAGCTCGCCCGCCAGCTGCGACGGCGTGATGCGATCGTTCTGCCACTCGGTGTGGTGGTAGATCGTCTTGAGGTAGTCGTCGATCGCGGGGGAGGGCACGCTCCAGGGTACCGGCGGGCTCAGGCGCCGGTGAGGACGAGCCAGAGCAGGATCGCGTTGAGCGCGATGAGGAAGACGGATGCCGCGATCCCGGCGATCGTCGTCCACACCCGGTTGCGATAGCCGCCCAGCACCTCGGCCTTCGCGGTGAGGGCGACCAGCGGGATCAGCGCGAACGGGATGCCGAACGACAGCACCACCTGGCTGAGGACCAGTGCGACGGTCGGGTCGAAGCCGATGGCGAGGATCACCAGTGCGGGGATCAGCGTGACCAGCCGCCGGGCGAGCAGCGGCACCTTGACGTGCAGCAGGCCGTGCATGATCTCGGCGCCGGCGTAGGCGCCGACCGAGGTGCTGGCCAGCCCGCTCGCCAGCAGGCCGACGGCGAACAGCGTCGCCACGAGCGGGCCGAGTCCGCTCGACAGTGCCGCGTACGCGCCCTCGAGCGAGTCGGTGCCGGGGACGCCGGCGAGGTTGGCCGCCGCCAGCAGCAGGATGCACAGGTTCACCGTGCCCGCGATCAGCATCGCGATCGTGACGTCCCACTTGGTCGCGCGCAGGAGGCGACGGGTCGGGATGCCGCGCAGCTCGTCCAGCGGGATGTCGACGCGAGCGCCGGGTCCCGCGTCCGTCGACGCGCCCGCCTCACCCCGGTCCCCGGCTTCACCCCGGTCGCCCGCCTCACCCCGGTCCCTGGCTTCACCCCGGTCGCTGAGCTTGTCGAAGCGCGGCGCGAACCGGTCCCGTGCGAGAGCGCTGTGGGCGTAGATCGCGTGGGGCATGATCGTCGCCCCGAGAATGGAGGCGGCCAGCAGCACGGAGTCGGTCCCCTCGAACCGCGGCACCAGCCCGCCGATCACGCCGGCGGGGTCGGGCGGGGCGATGAACACCCCGAACGAGAAGCCGATGGCGATGATGGCGAGCAGGCCGATCACGACGAACTCGAAGGGGCGCGGGCCACGCCGCGACTGGATCAGCAGCAGAGCGATCGACACCGTGCCGGTGATGACACCGCCCCACAGCAGCGGCACGTCGAACAGCAGATACAGGGCCACGGCGCCGCCGATCACCTCGGCGATGTCGGTCGCCATCGCGACGAGCTCGGCCTGGAGCCAGTACGCGCGGCGGCCCCACCGGTTGCGGATCCGCAGCCCCAGCGTCTCGGGAAGGCTCCGGCCCGTGACGACCCCGAGCTTGGCCGACAGGTATTGGATCAGCCACGCCATCACGTTGCCGATGACGACGACCCACACCAGGAGGTAGCCGTAGCGCGCGCCGGCGGTCATGTTGCTCGCCACGTTGCCGGGGTCGAGGTACGCCACGCCCGCGACAAGAGCAGGGCCGATCAGCCACGCGACCCGCGGCACGGTTCCGGGTCGTCGCCCGGGCACGGCCGCCGGGCGGGTGACGTCGTCGGCAGTTTTCGGCATGCCGAAACCGTACAGGACATTTCGGCCTACCGAAATATCCTCGGCGGTTCACAATTCAGTCCCCGAACGCCCGAAGTCCGCGACACGCCGGGCCGGTGCGACTGCGGCTTTCAGCGAGACTGAATTGCGAACCGCCGTGCCGGATAGCCTGAGCCGGTGACCGCCTCCGAGCACCCGACCGAGCCGACGCTGCCGGTCGGCGTGGGTCCGTGGCCGGGAGGGCCCGATGCATGGCCCGACAACCCTCGCTACGACCCCGATCTGCTGGCCGAGGGCGATGCGCGCAACGTCATCGACCGCTACCGCTATTGGACGATGGAGGCCATCGTCGCCGACCTCGACACCCGCCGCCACCGCTTCCACGTGGCGATCGAGAACTGGCAGCACGACATGAACATCGGCTCGATCGTGCGCAGCGCCAACGCCTTCCTCGCCGCCGAGGTGCACATCATCGGCCGCCGCCGCTGGAACCGCCGTGGCGCGATGGTCACCGACCGCTACCAGCACGTCCGCCACCACGAGGACGTCGCCTCCTTCAAGACGTGGGCGGATGCCGCGGCCCTGCCGATCATCGCGATCGACAACGTCCCCGGCTCGGTGCCCCTGCAGCGCGCCGATCTGCCCGAGGGGTGCGTGCTGCTGTTCGGTCAGGAGGGGCCGGGGCTCTCGCCCGAGGCGGTCGCCGCGGCATCCGGCGTCGTCGAGATCACCCAGTACGGCTCGACCCGCTCGATCAACGCCAGCGCCGCGGGCGCCGTCGTCATGTACGAGTGGTGCCGCCGCTGGGCGTGAGCCCGCCCGGGTCTCAGACCTCGACGGTCATCCACGCGGCGCCGCGGACGCGGAGTCCGAGCGTGACCAGGCGCGCCAGCATATAGACGCCGAAGAACGCGACCGCGAGCCATGTCAGGCCCGCAGCGCCGGCCGGATGCAGCACGGCGACGAGCACGAGCACCGGAAGGAACGGCACCAGGTTCAGCACGCCGACGACGGCGAGGTACTTCGCGTCGCCCGCCCCGATGAGCACACCGTCGAGCACGAACACGATGCCGCACACCGGCTGTGCGACGGCGAGGACGATGAGCGCCGGCTGCACGAGGGCGGCGATCTCGGCATCGCCGGTGAAGAGCAGTCCGATCAAGCCCGACAGAGCGCCGATCACAACGCCCACGATGACGCCGAACCATGCGCCCCACGCCACCGTGCGGCCGAGCACGCGGCGCACCACATGCGTGTCGCGGGCGCCGAGCCCCTTGCCGACGAGCGCCTGCGCCGCGATCGCGAGCGCGTCGAGCGCGAACGCCGCCGTCGAGAAGATCGTGAACGCGACCTGCCAGCCGGCGAGCTCGTCGGTGCCGAGGCCCGTCGCGACCGCGACTGTCGCGAGCAGCGCCACGCGCAGCGACACCGTGCGGACGAAGAGCCAGCCTCCGGAGCGCGCCGACCCGCGCACGCCCTCGCGCTGAGGGCGGACGGATGCCTCGTGCCGCCGCGCGAGCCGAGCCACCACGACGACGTACGCGGCCACCATGCCCCACTGCGCGACCACGGTGCCCACCGCCGACCCTGCGATCCCCCAGCCGAGGCCGTAGATGAAGGCCCAGTTGAGAAGCGCGTTGGCTGCGAATCCGAGGCCGGCGATCCACAGCGGCGTCACGGTGTTCTGGAGTCCTCGCAGGAGTCCCGTCGCGGCGAAGACGACGAGCATCGCGGGCAGTCCCCACATCGAGATGCCGAGGTAGGTCTCGGCCTGTGCGGCGACGGCGGGCGAGGCGCCGAACAGACCCACCAGCAGCGGCGTCGCGAAGTATCCGGAGAGAGCGAGCACGGTGCCGATGCCCAGCGCCAGCCACATGCCGTCGATGCCGACCGAGACGGCCCGCGACGGATCACCGGCGCCGAAGCGCCGGGCGACCGCCGGCGTCGTCGAGTACGCGAGGAACACCATCAGGCCGACGATCGTCTGCAGCACCGCCGACGCGATGCCGAGGCCGGCGAGCGGCTCGATGCCGAGGTGTCCGACGAGGGCGGAGTCGACGATGAGGAAGAGCGGCTCGGCGACGAGGGCGCCCAGGGCCGGGACGGCGAGCCGCAGAATGTCACGGTTCAGCGTGTCTGGCGGGCTCGTCACCCTCCGAGCCTACGAGCCGGCGCACCCTCGGATCCGCAGGTGCGGAGATGCCGGGAGGCACGCCGGGTCGCGGCATCCGGAATCGGCGCGTCGGCCGAGACGTCCGCTCCTGCGGATCCGATTTCCGGTTGCGGGAGAGGGACCCAGCGCGGACGCCTATCCTGGACGCATGACCGACGCCCCCCGAACCGGTCTCGCGCTCGAGGAGCTCAGCGCCGAGATCCGCCCGCAGGACGATCTGTTCCGTCACGTCAACGGCGCGTGGCTGGAGCGGACCGAGATCCCCGAAGACAAGGCGCGGTGGGGCTCGTTCCACCTGATCGCCGAGCAGGCCGAGAAGGACGTCCACGCGATCGTCGAGGAGTCCCAGCAGGCGGAGCCCGGCACGGAGTCCCGCAAGATCGGCGACCTCTACACGAGCTTCATGGACACCGAGCGCATCGAGCAGCGCGGCGCCGGAGCCCTGACCGACGTCCTCGCTCGCGTGGACGCGATCGACAGCGTGCCGTCGTTCCTGCGCACGATCGGCGAGTTCGAGCGTGAGGGCGTCGCGGCGCTCGTGCATCTCTACATCGAGCCCGATCCCGGCAACCCGCAGCGCTACGTGCCCTTCTTCATCCAGGGCGGCCTCTCGCTTCCGGACGAGAGCTACTACCGCCTCGAGAACTTCGAGGCCACGCGCACCGCGTTCCGCGCCCACGTGCAGAAGATGCTGGAGCTCGCCGGTGTGCCCGGGGCCGAGGCATCCGCTGATCGCATCTTCGCGCTCGAGACCGAGCTGGCCACACACCATTGGGACAACGTCGCCAGCCGCGACGCGGTCAAGACCTACAACCTCTTGACGTGGGACGCCCTGCAGACGCTTGTCGGCCTGGACCTGGCGCCGTGGCTCGAGGGCGTCGCCCCGGATCACCCCGACGCGTTCGGCGAGGTGAACGTCTACCAGCCGAGCTTCTTCGAAGGACTGGGCGGGCTGCTGACCGAGGAGCGACTCGAGGACTGGAAGGCGTGGCTGCGCTTCGCCGTCGTGCACTCTGCCGCCGCGTTCCTGTCGGAGGAGTTCGTCGCCGAGAACTTCGCGTTCTACGGCACGCAGCTCACCGGAGTGCCGGTCAACCGCGAGCGCTGGAAGCGGGGCGTGAGTCTCACCGAGGCGGCCATGGGCGAGGCGATCGGCCGCGTGTACGTCGAGCGCCACTTCCCGCCGGCGGCGAAGGACGCGATGGACGAGCTCGTCGCGAACCTCATCGAGGCGTACCGCCAGTCGATCACCGACCTCGAGTGGATGAGTCCCGAGACGCGCGAGCGTGCGCTCGCCAAGCTCGACGCGTTCACGCCGAAGATCGGCTACCCGGTGAAGTGGAAGGACTACTCGGCGCTCGAGATCGACGCCGCCGACCTTCCCGGCAACGTGCGCCGCGCGCACGTGTGGGAGCACGACCGGCAGCTGGCGAAGGTCGGGCAGCCCATCGACCGCGACGAGTGGTACATGACCCCGCAGACGGTCAACGCGTACTACAACCCGCTGATGAACGAGATCGTCTTCCCCGCCGCGATCCTGCAGTACCCGTTCTTCGAGGCCGACCGCGACGCCGCGGCCAACTACGGCGGCATCGGCGCGGTCATCGGTCACGAGATCGGCCACGGCTTCGACGACCAGGGCAGCCGCTTCGACGGTGACGGATCGCTGCGGGACTGGTGGACCGACGCCGACCGCACCGCCTTCGAGGAGCGCACGAAGAACCTCATCGCCCAGTTCGATGCGCTCGTGCCGCGCGGTCTCGCCGACGAGCACCACGTCAACGGCGCCCTCACGATCGGCGAGAACATCGGCGACCTGGGCGGACTGGGCATCGCGATCAAGGCCTACGAGCTGCACCTCGCGAAGTCGGACCCCGACGGTGACCACGGGCCGGAGCTGGACGGGTTCACCGGCATCCAGCGCCTGCTGCTGAGCTGGGCGCAGATCTGGCAGCAGAAGGGGCGGGATGCCGAGACCATCCGCCTGCTGACGATCGATCCGCACTCGCCCAACGAGTTCCGCTGCAATCAGATCGTGCGCAACATCGATGCGTTCTACGATGCATTCGGAGTCACTGAGTCGGACGAGCTCTGGCTCGACGCCGAACAGCGCGTCACCATCTGGTGACTCGCGGCCCGTGGACCACCCATCCACCGGGCAAGCCGAACCGAGACCGAGACCACCTGGGATCCGATAACCGGAAGGACACCCGTGGGCACTGAGCCCAGAAGGGATGCCGAGTCGCTGCGGGGGGCACGACGAAGCACAGGACGACGACCACCGAGGAGGGTGGCGGCGGGCCGCCGATCGTTCACGTCGACGCTGAAGGCGCTCGACGACCTGGCCGCGTCCGGCGCGAAGATCTCGGTGCGCATCACCGACCTCGATCGGGGCACCTCGGTGCTCGCGGGGGACGACTTCGTCACCCTTCCGGTCGCAGGACTCGGGGTGGTGCCGCTGCTGATCGAGGTCGCCGCCGCGTTCGAGTCGGGGCAGCTGGAGCCGCTCGAGATCCTCGATCGCTCGCAGATCGAGACGGTCACCGTCGGCGGCGTGTGGCAGCACCTGAAAGCGCCGGCCCTGCCGCTGTCGGATCTCGCCGTGCTCACGGCGTCGACCGGCGACGCGCTGGCCGCGAACGCCCTGCTCTCGCGGGTGGGGCTGCCGGCGGTGCGGGCGCGCATCGAGCAGCTCGGGCTGACCCGCTCGGCGCTGCTGGATCGCTTCCGCGACGAGCGCGGCCCTGACGACGCGCCGCACTTCGCGCTGGGATCGGCCCGCGAGCTGGCCCAGGTGTTCGCGGCGCTGGTGAACTCCCAGATCGTCTCGCCGGGGGTCAGCGCTCAGGTCGCCGAGTGGCTGAGTCTCAACCACGACCTCTCGCTCGTCGCGTCGGCGACCGGACTCGACCCGTTCTCGCACGAGAACGACGAGCACGGGCTGCTCTTCATCAACAAGACCGGGCGGGATGCCGGCATCCGGGTCGAGGCGGGAGTGCTCGCCGGTCCTCGGGCCGGCGTCTCGTACGCGCTGATCGTCTGCTTCGACGACCTGTCGATCTACCACCGCATGCGCGCGCACGAGGCGTTCCGCACGCTCGGCGTCGAGCTCATGGAGTACGTGTTCTGACGGCGGTCCGGCGGGTGACTCCGGATGACGGCCTCACTCCCTCTGCGCAGAGGGATCGCGTACGATCGCAAGGGTGTCAACGCCGCCCTTCCGCGCCGATATCGTCGGCAGCTTCCTCCGTCCCGCCGCCCTCGCCGAAGCCCGCCGCCGGTTCGCCGACGGTCAGATCGATGCCGAAGCGCTGAAGGTCGCGGAAGACACCGCGATCGCCGAGCTCGTCGTCCAGGAGGCCGACGCGGGCCTGAAGCTCGCGACCGACGGCGAGTTCCGCCGCTCGTGGTGGCACTTCGACTTCTTCGGCCTGCTCGACGGCGTCGAGGTCGTCGAGCTCGATCACGGCATCCAGTTCCAGGGCGTGCAGACCCGCCCCCGCGGCCTCGAGATCAGCGGCAAGATCGGGTTCAGCGACACCCACCCGTTCCTCGACCACTTCCGCTCGCTGAAGAGCCTGCTGGAGCGCACGACAGGCGCGGTTCCGAAGTTCAGCATCCCCGCGCCCACCGTGCTCGACTTCCGGCTCGAGCCCGGCCACATCGCCGAGTCGGCGTACGACGGCCGCGACGCGATCGTCGACGACCTGGTCCAGGCGTACCGTGACGCCGTCTCCGCGTTCTACGACGCCGGCGCCCGCTACCTGCAGTTCGACGACACCGCGTGGGCCTATCTGTGCTCGGACGTCGAGCTCGAGAAGGCCCGTGACCGCGGCATCCGCACCGACGGCATCGCCGAGCGCTACGCGACGATCCTGAACCGCATCCTCGACGGCAAGCCCGACGACCTCGTCGTGACCACCCACGTCTGCCGCGGCAACTTCCGCTCGACGTGGATCTCGTCGGGCGGGTACGAGCCGGTGGCCGAGCAGCTGCTGGGCAACACCGCGTACGACGGCTACTTCCTCGAGTACGACTCGGAGCGCGCGGGTGGCTTCGAGCCGCTGCGCTTCCTGCCCGAGGGCGACAAGACGGTGGTGCTCGGCCTGATCACCTCCAAGAGCGGAGAGCTCGAGAACGTGGATGCCGTCAAGGCGCGCATCGACGAGGCCGCGAAGTTCGCTCCGCTCGAGCAGCTCGCGCTGAGCCCGCAGTGCGGCTTCGCCTCGACCGAGGAGGGCAACGTCCTCACGGAGGCCGAGCAGTGGGCCAAGGTGCGCGAGGTCGTCGACATCGCCGCCGACGTCTGGCGCTGACCCTCTCCCGGTCCCGAGCTTGTCCGTCCCTGAGCTTGTCGGTCCCTGACTCGTCGGTCCCTGAGCTTGTCGGTCCCTGAGCTTGTCGAAGGGCCGCCAGCGTCGGGTCGCTGAGTTTGTCCTAGGGCGCGCAGAGCCACGGTCCCTGAGCCTGTCGAAGGGCCGCCCAGATCCACGATCCCTGAGCCTGTCGAAGAGTCCTCCCCAAGCCTGCGGTCGCACCCGTTCCTCACAGAGGCATTCGGATGGCTTCGCGTCGACCCCTGGCTGTCCCACCATGTCGATCATGGCTTGGACCTACATCCTTCGCTGCGTTGACGGCAGCTTCTATACGGGCAGCACCGATAAGGATCTTGACGCGCGCGTCTGGGAACACAACAACGACGATGTCTTGGCCGCCAATTTCACGCGCAAGCGGCGGCCCGTCATCGTCGCCTACGCGGAGCATTTCGACAGCGTCGACCTGGCTTTCGCCCGCGAAGAGCAGCTTCAGGGCTGGGGACGGGCCAAGAAGACGGCTCTCATCGAAGGCAGAGGCTCGGATCTCCCGCGGCTGGCGCGGGCTCGGAGTGAGCCGCGAAGCGACTGAGGGTTTGGAGGGTGGGCGCTTCGACGGGCTCAGCGACCGGGTCGGGCGCTTCGGCGGGCTCAGCGACCGGGGTGGGCGGTTCGACTGGCGCTTCGACGGGCTCAGCGACCGGGTTGGGCGCTTCGACGGGCTCAACGTCGGGCTCGGTGGCCGGGGTGGGCGCTTCGGCGGGCTCAGTGACCGGGGTCAGTGGGCGGGGGCGTCGACGACGGGGGTGCCGTGGGTGTGGAAGGTCTCGATGGTCTTCATGCCCCACGCCTGTCCCTTCTTGCGCTCGGCCTCGCTCCACTCGACGACGGGCTGATCGGGGTCGAGCAGCAGCCGCGCACCCGCCTGGGCGAACTCGATGCGGTTGCCGCCGGGCTCCCACACGTACAGGAAGAACGTCTGGTTGATGGCGTGCTTGTGCGGTCCCGACTCGATGTGGATGTCGTTCTCCAAGAAGATGTCGGCGGCCTTGAGGATGTCTTCGCGGGTGTCGGGGGCGAACGCGATGTGGTGCAGGCGGTTGCCGTGCTTGGTCCAGTCGTCGGAGTACACGACGTCGTAGGACTTCAGTGAGAAGTGGAACCACCACGCGGCGAACTTCCCGGTGTCGAGCCGGATCCGCTCGGACTCGCGCATCCCGAGCGCCGTGGCGAGGAACTCGCCGTTCGCCTCGACGTCCTTCGCGAGGTAGTTGATGTGGTCCAGGCGCCGGGCGTTGACGCCGCGGCCGGGGAACCGCGACGCCTGGTTCTTCAGCGCCGGGCGGTCCTGGTCGCCGGCGACGTAGCGCTCGGTGTCGTAGTAGATGCCCATCGCGTGGCCGTCGGGGTCGCGGAACAGGAAGGTGCGGCCGGTCCCCACCTCGCCGTCGGCCCACCCCTCGCCGAGCCCGGCCTTCTCGATCGCCGCCACCCGGCGCTCCAGGGCTTCGTCGGACGAGGCCCGGAACGACGTGCGGCCCACTCCCGCGGCATCCGACCCCGTCAGCTTGATCGTGTACAGCTCGTACTCGTCCCACGTACGGAGGTAGACCGAGTCGCCCTCCTCGGCGACGACGCGCATCGCGAGCAGCTCCTCGAAGAACCAGCGACTTTCGTCGGGCTTCGGCGTGAGCAGCTCGACGTTGGCGAGGTGGGCGACGTCGAACGACGTGTGTGCGGTCATGAGGCGTCCTCTCTGACGGGGCTGACAGGGGTGTCGACGGACGGAGGCTGCTGCCCCGCGCTCCGCGGGAACACGAGGCCGTCGAACAGCTTGCGGGCGGTGCGCAGCGACGCCGAGGTCGCGCGCCAGGTTCCGTCGGCGTCGGGCGAGACGTGCACGCGCGCGGGGAAGTCGCCGCTCGGGTGCTCGATCGTGGTGACCTCGCCCGTGACGGGACCGGCGATCTCGGCGGCGATCGTGCCCGGCACCCGGACCGCGGCGGCCACGGATGCCGCCATCAGCACGCCGATGGACGTGTGGACGCGCGAGGGGATGAAGGCTCGGGTCGACAGCGCGCCGCCGGCGCGCGCCGGCGAGACGAGGATCATCTTCGGCACGGTCTGCGCGCGCACGTCGCCGAGTCCCATGCGGGGACCGGCCGCGAGCCGCACCTGCTCGATGCGCGCGCTCAGCTCGGCATCGGCTTCGAGGTCGGCGGGCGACTCGGTGCCGTCCACCCCGAGATCGTCGGCGCGGAGCACGGCCACCGGCATGCCGTTGTCGATCAGCGTGACGCGATGCCCGTCGATCTCGTCGACGACGCGGCCGGTCGGCAGCAGCGGCTTGTCGGGGCCGCCGCCCACCTCGAGGTGGATGGCCGAGGCGGTGCCCGGCACCCCGTCGATCGTCACCGCGTCGTCGGCGCCGTCGTAGTCGGGCAGGCCGTCGCTGGTGGTGAAGACGGAGGTCGCGATGTCGCCCGTGTTCAGCAGGCGGATGCGGACCGTCGTGCTCTCGCCGGTCGCCCGCACGAGCCCGCGCTCGACGGCGAACGGGCCCACGCCCGCGAGCAGGTTGCCGCAGGTCTGCGCCGTGCCCACGATCGGCTCCTCGATGCCGACCTGCAGGAAGAGATAGTCGACGTCGACGTCGTCGGCGGTCGAGGGCGCCACGACGGCGACCTTGCTCGTCAGCGGGTGGGCGCCGCCGATCCCGTCGATCTGACGCGGATCGGGTGAGCCCATGATGCGCAGCAGCAGGTCGTCGCGGGCGGCGGAGTCGGCCGGCAGGTCGGCGGCCAGGAAGTAGGCGCCCTTCGACGTCCCGCCGCGCATGAGCATGCACCGGATGCCGCGGCGCACGGCATCGGCCCCCTGCGGGTCAGCGGCGGCCATCGCTCTGGCCGGACCGGTGGTCGCGCTGGGCGACGTAGGTCACGCCGAGATCGGCCAGCAGCGGGCGCAGCCCTTTGCGATCGAGGCTCAGCTCGCCGCTGCGGTACGCCTGGCGGTCGGCCTCCTCCTTCTCGGCGCGCGCGTCGGAAGCGGCGAGGGCTGCGGGGGCGTCCAGGCGCGGAACCCGGAGCACGCCGTCGTCGTCGGCCACGATGACATCGCCGGGGCTCACGGCGACGCCCCCGACGACGATCGGGACGTTCACCGAGCCGGGTGTCGCCTTGACCGTGCCCTGCGCGTGGACGGCGGCCGACCACACCGGGAATCCCATGGCGCGCAGCTCGGCGACGTCGCGCACGCCCGTCGTCGTCACCAGTCCTCGCACGCCCCGGGCCTGCAGGGCCGTGGCGAACAACTCGCCGAAGGCACCGTCGACCGAGGGCGATGTCGTCGTGACGACGAGCACGTCTCCCTCTTCGCACTGCTCGACGGCGGCATGGATCATGAGGTTGTCGCCCGGCCAGCTCAGCACGGTGACGGCGCTTCCCGCGATGCGGGCGCCGTCCTGGATGGGGCGGATGCCGGCGCCGACCAGACCGGTTCGGCCCATGGCCTCGTGCACGGTCGCGACTCCGTGACCGCCGAGCGATGCGGCGGTCGCGGCATCCGCTCGTTCGATGTCGGTGACGACAGTGCTCATAGATCTCCACCCCGCTCGATCGAGGCTCTGCCGAGCGTCATGCCAGCACGTCCGTCACCTGTGGCAGGTGCCGCATGTACGCCTCGCCCATCGTCTCGTGCGCGAGGCCGAGGTTCGGTCCCGCATTGCGCTTGACCTGCACCCCGCGGCGCACCGCGAGGTCTGTGTAGTACGACCACATGTGCTTCTGCGCGGGCAGGCACTCCATCGCGGCCCGCTTGCGCGGGAAGGCGTCGGTGATGTCGAGCAGGACGTTCGGCGTGAAGTCGCACTGCTCGGGCTGGTGCGGCTCGAAGAAGAAGACCGGGGGAGCGCCGATGATCTCGTCGGCGGTGGGAAAGGTGCCGTCGGAGTTCGCGACGCCGATGGCCTGCGCCAGGATGCGGGCCTCGAGGGCCATGCGCGCCGCGGCGGGGTGGTCGCCGTTGTACGGGTCGCGCAGCGTGTGGGTGAGGACCACCGTCGGCTGCACGCGGCGGTAGACGTCGACGAGACGGGCCACGGCTTCGCGCGACTCCACCAGCGGGTAGTCGCCGAGGTCGAGGAACTCGATCTCGGCACCCAGAGCGGATGCCGCGGCCTCGGCCTCGCCGCGACGGATGGCCTTGATCTCGTCGAGGCCCTTGCCCTGCAGCCACTGGCTCGCGGATTCGCCGCGCTCGCCGTACGAGAGGCAGACGACGACGGCGCGTTCGCCGCGCATGGTCGCGGCGGCGATGGCGCCGCCGGCGCGCCACACGAAGTCGCCGGCATGGGCGCTCACGACCAGGAGGGCGTCCGTGCCGGGGGCGGAGTCGGGCGTCTGTGCCATGCCGCCAGCGAACCACAGGTCTGGCGCAATGGTCAAGATTCTGTCTACAATCTTGGCGACGGAGATATCCCTCTGTACATAGGTATCGCCGATCCGTACGCTCAGTCGTTCAGACATACCCGAAGACAAGGAAGTCGAGGAGACCCATGGCCGAGAACCTCCAGGAGCTGCTGGACGAGTCCGGAAACGCCGTCGAGCTGCTGCGCAACTCGCAGCTCGGCACGTACATCTACCCGGTGGTCCCCGCGGAGTTCTCCAACTGGAGACGCGAGCAGAAGGCCTGGCGCGACGCAGCCGTGCTCTACGACCAGTCGCACCACATGGTCAACTTCTTCATGTCGGGTCCCGATGCGCTGAAGCTGCTGAGCGACACCGGCATCAACTCGTTCGCGAACTTCCCGGTCGACACCGCGAAGCAGTTCGTGCCGACCGCCTCGAACGGCGGCGTGATCGGCGACGGCATCCTGTTCCACGAGGCAGAGAACGACTACGTCTACGTCGGGCGCGCTCCCGGTGCGAACTGGCTGCAGTTCCACGCCGAGACTGGTGGCTACGACGTCGAGACGCGCTACGACGACCGCTCGCCGTCGCGCCCGTACGGGGCTGCGGTGAACCGCGAGTACTACCGCTTCCAGATCCAGGGTCCGAGCGCCTGGGCCATCATCGAGAAGCTCGCCGGCGGCACCGTCGACAAGGTCAAATTCTTCCACATGGGTCACATGACGATCGCCGGCGAGCAGGTGCGCACGCTGCGCCACGGCATGGCGGGCGCGCCCGGGCTGGAGCTGTGGGGGCCGTACGCGCAGCACGGCAGGATCCGCGACGCCATCCTCGAGGCGGGTCGCGAGTTCGGCATCGAGCCGTGCGGCTCGCGGGCGTACTCGTCCAACACGCTCGAGTCCGGCTGGATCCCGTCCCCGCTGCCGGCGATCTACTCCAGCGAGGGGGAGCGGGCATACCGCGAGTGGCTGCCGGCCAACAGCTACGAGGCGATCAACGCGTTGGCCGGATCCTTCGTGTCCCAGAGCATCGAGGACTACTACCTCAACCCGTGGGAGCTCGGCTACGGGTCGTTCGTCAAGTTCGACCACGACTTCATCGGCCGCGACGCGCTCGAGCAGATCGATCCGCAGCAGCAGCGCAAGAAGGTCACGCTCGCGTGGAACGACGAGGACCTCGCCAAGATCCTGACCTCGGTCATCGACCGGGAGGGCCCCGGCTATCAGTTCTTCGACCTGCCGAACGCCAACTACGGCTCGTCGAACTACGACGCCGTCATCGACGCCGACGGCAGCCACGTGGGCCTGTCCCTCTTCACGGGAGTGACGGCCAACGAGCGGCGCGGACTGTCACTGGCCACGGTCGATCACGACGTGCCGATCGGCGCCGAGGTGCGCGTGGTGTGGGGAGAGCCCGACGGCGGCTCGGGCAAGGCCACAGTGGAGCCGCACGAGCAGATCGCCGTGCGTGCCGTGGTCAGCCCGGTGCCGTACGCCGTGACGGCCCGCACCGAGTACCACGGCGGCTGGCGCACCAGCGGCGCGGCCTGAGCGTCGTGGTCGCAGGTACCTGAGCGGAATCTCGGTCGCTGATCCAGATCGGACCTCGGTCCCTGAGCCTGAACGAACCTCGGTCCCTGAGCCTGTCGAAGGGCGCCTCGACAAGCTCAGCGACCACGGGGCTCAGCGGGCGCTTCGACAAGCTCAGCGACCACTGGGCTGAGCCTGTCGAAGGGCGGGCGGTCCCGGTCCCTGAGCCTGTCGAAGGGCGGGCGGTCTCGGTCCCTGAACCTGTCGAAGGGCGCTTCGACAAGCTCAGCGACCACGGGGGCTCAGCGGCGCTTCGACAAGCTCAGCGACAACTGGGCTGAGCCTGTCGAAGGGCGCTGATTGCGGTCCCTGAGCGTGTCGATGGGCGCGCTGCGTCGCGCATCGCCCGGCGCAGAATGAGACCATTCTCATCAACAGGATTGTTAACGATATTGGGTGTGATCGGTTCTAGGCTCGGCCACGGGGTCGAGTGCGGCCCCGCAGCGAACTCAGCGAGGAGTTGTCATGCGAAGGAGAATCACCATCACGGCGGCGCTAGGAGCGGTCCTGCTCGGCGCCAGCGTGCTGACGGCAGGCGCCGGTGCCGCCGCATCACCTAACGGAAACCGGCCGGGCATCACGGAACAGAAGTGCGCGGCGCTGGCAGACTTCACGGTTTCGGAGCGCAAGATCGATCTGCCCACGACGGGCGCCGACATCACGAGTGCCACATGGGTGGGCGACGGGGGCGGACAGTGCCGCGTCGTCGGCGACATCCATCCGGTCGATCCCGAAGCGCCGCCGATCGAGTTCCAGGTCAATCTGCCGGCCGACTGGAACAAGCGGGCACTGCAGATGGGCGGTGGCGGCTATAACGGCAGCCTCGTGACGGGGCTCGACCCCTATCGGCTGCAGCCGGCGGGGCAGCCGACGCCCCTCGAGCAGGGGTTCGTGACGCTCGGCTCGGATGGCGGTCACAAGGGAGCGGGCTTCGACTCGTCGTTCGGACTGAACGACGAAGCGCTCGTGAACTACGGGACCGACTCCATCAAGAAGACCCACGACGTCGCGATGGCGATCATCAAGGAGACGTACCGGAAGACGCCGCGCTACTTCTACTTCATCGGCTTCTCGCAGGGCGGCCACGAGGCGATCAACGCGGCCGGTCTGTACCCGAAGGACTATGACGGCGTCGTCGCCGGCACCCCGGCGTACAACGTCGCGATGATGCATGCGGGCATCGGCGGCACCTTCCGCGACATCCTCTATCGCGATGGCGGGGTCGGCTGGCTCAATCCCGCGAAGACGCAGCTGATCGTGCAGTCCGTCTACGACACGTGCGACGGGCTCGACGGACTCGAGGACGGAGTCATCGCCGATACCGCCGGCTGTCTCGAGGCATTCGACCCGCTGACCCTCCGCTGCCCGGACGGCGTGGACACCGGCGACACCTGCCTGTCGGACGAGCAGATCGCGACCGCGGACGCCATCGCGAGCGAGCACGACCTCGGCTTCCCGATCGAGGGCAACAGCATCGTCCCGGCGAGCCCCATCTATTACGGCGGCACCTATGACCGCTTCACCCTCGGCACGGTGCCGCAGCCGGCGCATCCCGCGAGCGGCCAGGAGGCGTTCCACTATTCGGTGCTGAGCGCCATCGCCACGAACATCGTGACCCGCGACCCGGGCTACGACGTGCGCAGCTTCGACCTGGACCAGTGGTCGGAGCGCATCCAGGAGGTCGGTGAGGTGCTCGACAGCACCGAGGTCGACCTGTCGAAGTTCGCCCAACGCGGCGGCAAGATGATCCTGACGACGGGTCTCGCCGACGACGGCGTGCTCCCTGAGAACACACGCGCCTTCTACGAGCGCCAGGTCGCGGCGTTCTCCGAGAGAAAGCTGGACAGGTTCCTGCGCTATTACGAGATGCCGGGCTTCTCGCACGGGTTCGGGCCGTTCTCGGCGACGTACGACGCGCTTCCGGCACTGATGGATTGGGTCGAGGAGCGCGAGGCGCCGGAGCAGCTCGTCATGATCGACGCGAATGCCGCGACGGCGGGACGCACGCGTCCGATGTGCGAGTACCCCGCATGGCCTCAGTTCACCGGTACCGATCCGAGCGACGCGGCGAGCTTCACCTGCGTGGTGGGCTGACGGGCGTACGGATGCCTCGGCTCGGCGGATCTGCCGGGCCGAGGCACCCCCGCAGGCTGAGGGGCGGGTACTCCGGTCCCTGAGCCTGTCGAAGGGCGGGCGGTCTCGGTCCCTGAGCCTGTCGAAGGGCGCTTCGACAAGCTCAGCGACCACGGGACTGAGCCTGTCGAAGGGCGGGTGGTCCCGGTCCCTGGGCCTGTCGAAGGGCGCTTCGACAAGCTCAGCGACCACGGGACTGAGCCTGTCGGAGGGCGGGCGGTCCCGGTCCCTGGGCCTGTCGAAGGGCGGGCGGTCCCGGTCCCTGAGCCTGTCGAAGGGCGCTTCGACAAGCTCAGCGACCACTGGGCTCAGTGACCACTGGGCTCAGTGACCACTGGGCTCAGTGACCACTGGGCTCAGCGACCACCGGGACTCAGCGACGACGGGCTAGCGACCACCGGGGGCTCAGCGACCCGGCGGCGGACCCTCGGGGGCGAGGCGCTCGAGCCAGGCGAGGGTGGCGCGGGTCATGTCGGCGGGCTGGCCCGTGGCTTCGATCTCGGTGAGGGCTGCGCGCACCTCGTGCACCCGGCGCCCCGCGTGCGCGTGCGTGCCCTCGACGAGGCGGTGCACGAGCGCGTCGCCTTCGGGCCCGAGCTCGTCCGCGATCTGCGCGTGAAGCCACTCCTCCGCGCCGGCGGCGCGTGCCGCGCCCAGTCCCTCGATCACGAGGGTCGCGAGACCCTTCATGAAGACGCTCCGCAGCAGGCGCAGCCGCGCCGCCTCGCCCGCGGCCGCGTCGAGCACCGCGATCGGCACCCCGAACGGCGCGAGTCTTTCACCGAGTGCGCGCGCCCCGGTCCCGCTCACCAGAAGGGGAGTGCGATGCCCGGCACGTGCGACCGGCGCCAGCACCGCGGCATCGGCCATCAGCAGTCCCTGGCCCGCGGCGAACTCGGCGATCTCCTCCTTCATCGCGGGCGACCCCGAGTTCAGATCCGCGTACACCGCCCCATCGCGCACGTGGGGGAGGGCGCTTCGTGCGACGGATGCCGCGGCATGGCCGCTCACGAGACTCAGCACGACCTCGGCCCCGGCCAGCGCCTCGGCGAGGTCGGCGGACTGCGCGACCCCCGGCGCGTTCAGCCAGTGGTGCGGGTCGTAGCCGCGCACCACGGCGCCCGCGCCGGCGAGCCCCTGCGCGTAGAGGCGGCCTGCCTCGCCGAGACCGAGGATCGCGATCGTCGTCATGGCGCGTCCACCGCGGAGCCGCGCGAGAGCGAGGCCGCGGCATCCGGAATCGTTCCGGAGTGATGCGGATCGGGCTCGAGGCTCTCGAAGTACTCCAGAGAGCGGCGCGATCCGCTGACCAGCGAGCGGATGCCATGCGTGCGCTCGTCGACATCGGGCCGATACGCCACCGCGAGATCGCGGGCGATGCCGGCGGCGGCGCGGCGCAGCAGCTCGATGTGAGGGAGAGGCGACGTGCCGTCGTTGGGGACGACGACGCCGATGGCGGCGTAGACGGAGCCGCCCGGGCCCATGACCGGCACTGCGATGCCGCGCGACTCGAGGTGGATGTGTCCCTCGGTCACCGCATGCCCCTCGGTGCGGACGAGGCGCAGTCGTGCGCGCAGCTCGGCCGCCGTGCGGATCGTGTTCTCGGTGTAGACGCGCAGGCCGTGCGCGAGCACATCCGAGAGCACGCCGGGATCGGCGTGGGCCAGCAGCACCAGCCCGCTCGACGACACGTGCAGCGGCGTGCGGCCTCCGATGAGGGTGGCGTTGACGACGGCGTCGCGCGTCGACATCCGGTCGATGAAGAGCACATCCCGGCCGCTGAGCACGCCCAGCTGCGTGTGCTGGCGCACCCGCTCGTGCACCGCGCCCAGCCACGGCCGCGCGATCTCGCGAAGGCCGAGCGCCCCCGGGGTGCGGCTGGCGAACTCCCACAGCCGCACCCCGAGGCGATACGTCCGGTCGGGCAAGCGCTCGAGCAGTCCCTCGCGCTCAAGCTCGGTGATGAGCCGGTGCGCCGTCGACGGGGCCAGCCCGGCAGCCTCGGCGATCTCGCTCAGGGTCAGGAACGGATGCCACGCGTCGAAGCTCTCGAGCACGCGCAGGTGCCGGTGCAGGACCGATTCCCCTGCTGATCCTCGTGCCACGGCATCCTCCTCATCGAGTGGGCGCCATGCTACCGCGATTCCGTTGAACGGAACCCTTCGACGGCTCAGGGATCTCGACGGGCTCGGGGGCCCTTCGACAGGCTCAGGGACCTCCACGGGCTCGGGGACCCTTCGACAGGCTCAGGGGCCTCGGGCTCGGACCCTCGGGTCAGCCGTTCGCGCGATAGACCGTTCGCGCGTAGTCGTGGTACGGGGCAGGGGCGACGGTGGCGCGGATGCGCACCTGGCGGTGCTGGGCGTCGACCGAGTCCTTGCGCGAGATCGGATCCTCTCCCCACACCACCTCCACCTGCGCGCCCTCCTCGATGTCGGCGTCGAGGGTCGCGAGCGACATGTAGAGCTGGTCGTATGCCACGTAGCCGGCATCCGTCGAGATGCCGACGGGCCGGCCGTCCTGCTCGATCGCATCCATCTGGTACAACCCGTACCGGGCCTTGGGGAAGTCGAGGAACTTCGCCGGGACGCCCGGCTCCACCTGCGAGCGGACCACGGCGGCGACGTCGTCGGAGTTCCAGATCAGCGTCACCTTGCGGCGGCGCTGATTCTCGGCGTGCTTCTCGAGAGCGGCGCGGCCGTGGAAGTCATGGTCGAACCGGACCGAGCGGCCGAGCCCGATGTCGAACGGCGTCATGTAGAAGTCGTGCACGTCGTCGGAGTGGAGCGACCCGGCGACCGAGCCGATGCGGGCGGCCGGCAGCCACTCGCGGTACTCGGCGAAGTCGTCGTTGAAGACGGCCGGGAACGGCGTCGGCACCCAGCCGGACTCGAGCGGCGACGACGAGTACGCCTTCGCCCCGACACGGCGGATGTCGTGCTCGGCGCCGGCCTCCATCAGAGCCTCGAGCACGACCTCGTTGTCTTCCCAGGGGCCGTAGAACTCGAAGCCGGGCTGCCCGGCCATGCCGTGCCGGAGCGCCTTGACGGGCCGGCCGGCGATCTCGACGTCGCCGATGTGGAAGAACTTGATCTCCGGTGCGGGACCGCCGAAGACCTTCTCCATGACGATGTCGGCCTTCGGCCCCTGCAGCTCGTAGCGGTAGAACGTCGGCGGGCCCTGCCGCATGTGCGAGTTCGCCTCGAGCCGGTAGCGCACATCGCGGCCTTCGGCCTGCGCCTTCTCGACGTTGAACCGCACCCAGTCGATGAGGATGTGGTGCCCGATGAGCACGAGGCCCTCGGGACCCTCGGCGTTGTAGAACAGGATGCCGTCGCCGATGAGGTAGCCGTCCTGGTTCACCGAGATCAGCTGCTTGGCGACGCCGGGCCGGAACGTCGTGAACGTGTTGGGCGAGATCGAGCTGAGGAGCGGGATCAGGTCGGCGCCGTCGAGGAAGAGCTGGGTCATGTGGTGGGACTGGTCCATCAGGGCGACGGTCGTGTTCCATGCCCGCTGCTCGTCACGCCAGTTGGTGAACTCGGGCGCCACGGGAAACGTGAACGCCGGCCAGTTCTGGTTGCGCAGCAGCTCCACGGGGCTGCCCGCGCGCTCGATCGCCTCGGCGAGCGACTCGCTCTTCGTCGTCGTCTGCGTGCCTGTCTCGGTCATCGTCGACCCTCCTGTCGGTTCGCCGCCATGCTAGGCAGGCCGGTGGCGCCCGCCGGAATTCTTTCCGTTCATGCGAAACAGATGCCCCGGTCGCCAGCCTCGCGGGCCCACAATCTCAGGAGTGGTCGCCGCGGCGTCCGGCGCAGAACATCACGATCGAAGAACTGCTCGCAGTTCTCAAACCAAAATCGTTGACAATCTGCGTGGACATCCGTAGCGTCCCACCAGAGGGGGAACTCGAACCCCGGATGATGCACACCGACGCAAGGACGCGGGAGGCGGGCGATGGGCGCGCAACTGACGGTCAGCGATGTCAGCCTTCACTTCGGCGGCGTCAAGGTTCTGCAAGAGGTGTCGTTCGACGTCACCGCGGGCCAGATCTTCGGACTGGTCGGCCCCAACGGCGCGGGCAAGACCTCGCTGTTCAACTGCATCAGCGGCCACTACAAGCCCAGCGCGGGCTCGATCCTGATCGACGAGGCGGAGGTCAGCGGTGCCCGACCGGCCACGCTCGCGCGCCACGGCCTGGCCCGAACGTTCCAGCATCCCGCGCTTCAGCTGCGTGAGACGGTGCTCGAGAACGTCCTCCTCGGTGCGCACAGCCGTCTGCCCGGCGGTCCTGTGGAATGGGCGGTGCGGATGCCGCGCACGACGCGCGCCGAGAAGGAGCTGCGTGACGAGGCCCTGGCCCTGCTCGAAGCGCACGGGCTGGCGTGGGCGGCTCGGATGCGCGCCGACCAGCTGTCGCACGGGCTGCACAAGGGCGTCGAGCTCTGCCGAGCGCTGCTGATGAAGCCGCGACTGCTCCTGCTGGACGAGCCGGCTGCCGGCCTTCCCCATTCGGAGGTGGAGCAGCTGATCGAGACGGTGCGACGGGTCCGGGATGCCGACATCACCGTGATCATCGTCGAGCACAACATGGGTCTCATCTCGGCGCTGACAGACCGCGTCATGGTGCTCGATCACGGACGCAAGCTCATGGAGGGCACCGCTGCGGAGGCGCAGGCCGATCCCCGGGTGATCGAGGCCTACATCGGGAAGGACGTCGCCGATGACGCTGCTTGAGGTCGCCGACCTCACCGCGTCCTACGGACCGGTGCAGGTGCTCGAGAGCGTCTCGCTGACGGTCCCCGATGGGGGAGCGGTCGGCATCCTCGGTGCGAACGGCGCGGGCAAGACGACGACGCTCCGCGCGATCTCGGGCACGGTCCGCTCGACCGGCACGCTGCGGTTCGACGGCAAGGACCTGCGCGGTCTGCGGCCCGATCAGGTCGCGGGGCTCGGGATCGCCCACGTCCCAGAGGGACGAGGGACGCTGTCGGACCTGACCGTGCGCGAGAACCTCAAGGTCGGCGCCTACCGGCGCAAGGATCGCAAGGGCATCGCCGCCGACATCGACTACTGCCTCGACCTGTTCCCGCAGCTGCAGGAGCGCATCCGCTCGAACGGCTCGGCGCTGTCCGGCGGCGAGCAGCAGATGCTGGCGGTGGCGCGGGCGATCATGGCCAAACCCCGCCTCATGATGCTCGACGAGGCCTCACTCGGCCTCGCGCCCAGCACGGCGCGCGCGGTGTACGCGGCCATCGGCCGCCTGCGCCGCGAGTCGGGAATCGCGATGCTCGTCGTCGAGCAGAACGCCAACCTCGCGTTCTCGCTGGTCGACACCGCCACCGTGCTCGAGACCGGCCGGAGCGTGCTCACCGGCACCTCTGCCGAGCTGCGGGGCATGGACGAGATCCGCCGCGCGTACCTGGGAGGCTGACGGATGGGCACGTTCATCCAGCTCGTGATCGACGGACTGTCGACCGGCTCGATCTACGCGGCGCTCGCGCTCGCGATCGTGCTGGTCAATCAGGCGACCGGCCTGATCAACTTCGCACAGGGCGGCATGGCCGTGCTGTCGGCGTATGTGGCGTGGGCGCTCACCGGCCTCGGCCTCCCGCTCATCGTCGCGATCCTGATCGCCATCGTGTTCTCCTTCGTCCTGGGCGCCGTCATCGAGCGCTACCTCATCCGCCGGTTCGAGGGCGGCGATCCTGACACGGCGGTAGTCGTGACGATCGGACTGCTGACCCTGATCACGGGCATCTGCGCCTGGATCTGGACCTACAACAACCGCCTCTTCCCCTCGCTGTTCCCGCTCGAGACGGTGCAGATCGCGGGCGCCTCGATCAGCGTGCGGTCGCTCGGCACGTTCATCGTGATCGTCGCGATGATGGGACTGCTGCAGGCGCTGTTCCTCGGGACCAAGCTCGGACTCGCCCTTCGCGCCGTTGCGATCAACCCGCACTCGTCGGCGTTCTCGGGGCTTCCGGTCGGGCGGCTGCTGATGACCGGATGGGGCCTGGCCGCCGTGCTCGGCGCCGTCGCCGGCGTGCTCGTCGCCCCCCAGCTCACCCTCACGCCCGGGATGATGGACTCCGCGCTCGTGTACGCCCTGGCCGCCTGCATCCTCGGTGGTCTGTCGAGTCCCGTCGGCGTGGTCGTGGCCGCCTGGCTCATCGGCGTGCTCGAGAACCTCGCCGCGGTCTACGTGCCGTTCATCGGCCACGACCTGAAGATCGCGGTGCCGTTCATCCTCATCTTCGTCGTGCTGATCCTTCGGCCACAGGGCCTGTTCGGCCGGAAAGCGGTGGTGCGCGTCTGATGTCGACCGTCACGGACTTCTCCCGCACGATGGCCCCGCGCCAGCCCTCCTTCTTCGAGAGGACCTGGGTCCGCTGGGCAGGCATCGGGCTGCTGATCGTCGTTCTCCTCGTGCTGCCGCTGCTGCTCCCCGAGTTCGCCAACCAGACCATCGCGCGCATCGGCGTCTTCGCGGTGGCGGTGCTCGGGCTCAATGTCGTGATGGGCTACACCGGCCAGGTCTCGCTCGGGCAGATCTTCTTCGTCGGCGTCGGCGCGTATGTGACGGCGTATGGCGTGAACCAGGACTGGAACGTGCTCCTCGTCTTCCTCGCGGCGTGCGCGATCCCGGCGGTGGCCGGGCTCCTCATCGCCCTTGCGGCTGCGCGGCTCGGCGGTCTCGCGATCGCGATGGTCACCATCGCGCTGCCCATCGTCGGCGTGCCGCTGGCGAAGCGACTGTCGGACGTGACGGGCGGGTCGCAGGGCACGTCGGCGCGATTCACCGACGCGCCGGAGTGGACCGGCCTCTACGACGATCAGTGGCAGCTGTACATCGTCTTCCTCATCGGCGGCATCACGTTCCTGCTGACGCGCAACCTGGTGCGGGGTAAGTACGGCCGCGCATTCGCGATCGTGAAGGGCAACGAGGCGGTCGCGGCATCCATGGGCGTCTCTCCGTACCGCTACAAGGTGCTGGCGTTCACCATCGCGTCGCTCATCGGCGGAGTCAGCGGCTTCCTCTACATGGTGGTCGTGCAGTACACCTCGCCCGAGACCCTGCACTTCGGCCACTCGATCGAACTTCTCGCCTCGATGGTGATCGGCGGCGCCGGAAGCATCATCGGATCGCTGCTCGGCGGCGCCTGGTACGTGCTCGTGCCGCAGATCACGAACATCATCGACCCCAACATCACGGCGGTGCTGCAGGGAGCGATCCTGCTGGTCGTGCTCTTCGTCCTCCCGGGCGGGCTGGTCTCGCTTCCCCGGCTGTGGCGCCGACGGGGTCGGCAGGACGGCCACGCCACACCGCCGACGGCAGCCGCCCGCGCCACATCGCCGGCGACCCCCGCAGAGTCTCCATCCACAGAACCACAACCAAGAGAGAGGCAAGACCCATGAGCATCAACCGCAGAAGAATGCGGGCGGCTTCGGTCATCGCGGGCATCGGCATCGTCGCCGTCCTCGCTGCCGGGTGCGCGCGCGGCGGCGGAACGCCCAACAGCACCGAGGGCGGTGGCGGAGAAGCGAGTCCCGGCATCACCGACGACTCGATCACGCTCGGCATCACGACGCCCCTCAGCGGGCCGACCGCCGGCCCCGGCACCTGTACGGTCGCGGGCATCACCGCGTACTTCGGCGCCCGGAACGCCGAAGGCGGCATCGAGTTCGGCGACGGACAGACCCGGACCGTCGAGATCGAGGCGCTCGACGACGAGTACGACCCGCAGAAGGCCAAGGCGAACTACGACCAGCTCAAGGGCAGCGTCTTCGCGATGACCTCCGGGCTCGGCACGCCGACCAACCGCGCCTGGCGCGAGGCGGCGATCGCCGACGAGGTGCCACAGGTGCTCATCCAGACCGGCGACCCGATCTTCAGCAACCAGGAGGAGAGCCCCTGGCAGCTCGGCTTCGTCCCGATCTACCAGAACGAGGGCGAGGCCTTCGGCGAGCTGCTCGCATCGTCGTCCGAGGACCACAAGGTCGCCATCCTGTCGCAGAACGACGACTACGGCGAGGGCTACGTCGAGGGATTCATGTCGGCGATCGAGGGCTCCGACAACATCGAGGTCGTCAAGGAGCTCACCTACGAGGCCACCGACACGTCGGTCGA
Source organism: Microbacterium yannicii PS01 (assembly GCF_000304335.1). GTDB lineage: Bacteria > Actinomycetota > Actinomycetes > Actinomycetales > Microbacteriaceae > Microbacterium > Microbacterium yannicii_A. The sequence continues at coordinate 100,415 of NZ_CAJF01000011.1, forward strand.
CGCGCAGCTGACCGAGCTCGCAGGCTCGGGCGCCGACGTCTTCTTCAACGCGATGTCGATCACGCCCCTCGTGATCTCGTCGCTGCAGAAGTCGCAGGAGCTCGGCTGGCTGCCCTCGTGGTTCCTGCCTTCGAACACCTCCAGCCCGACGGCGATCCTCGAGCCGGGCGGCGCCGCGGCGTTCCCGGGTGTCTACACGGTCGCGTTCGCGCAGTCTGCAGCCGCCCCGACATTCGCCGAGAGCGAGGAGGGTGCGGCGTTCCTCGAGCAGCTGAACGAGTACGCCAACTACCCCGACGTGCCGGCGTTCCCGCACTGCGTATGGTCGTACCAGATCGGCGCGACCCTCGAGCAGGTCTTCGGCGAGATGACCGAGCCGACGCGCGAGAACTTCATGGAGGCGCTGCGCGGCATCTCGGGGTTCACCGCGCCGCTCATGCTCGAGGGCTCCTCCGTCGACACGACCGAAGACGGCCAGCCCGCCGTCTCGACCGTCCAGGTGCAGAAGTACAACGGCAAGGGCTACGCGCCGTCCGAGACCTGGGGCGAGTGACCTGAACGTCGGCGGGGCGGCGCGGATGTCATCCGTGCCGCCCCGTCCGTCGTTCGGCCCTGAGCCTGTCGTTCGGCCCCGTCCGTCGTTCGGCCCCGAGCCTGTCGTTCGGTCCCTGAGCCTGTGGTTCGGTCCCTGAGCCTGTCGAAGGGTGTCAGTCCAGCGCGCGCAGCACGTTCACGATGCCGCTGAGGTGCGCTCGTGTGGCCGCCTCGGCGGCGTCCGGGTCCTTCGTGAGGATCGCGTCGATGATCGCGATGTGCTCGGGGGCCGACTGCGAGGCGCGGCCCGGATGGAACGGCAGGCGGAACTGGTGGCGGGCGGACTGAGCGCGCAGGCGCTCGAGCAGCTGGGTCGCGGTGCCGTGGCGGCTGAGGTCGCGGATGCGCCGGTCCAGCTCCTGGTTCAGGCGCGAGTACTCGACGAGGTTGCCGTTCGACACGGCGTCCTCGATGTCGGAGCGAAGGGCGCGAAGCTCACGCGCATCCGCCTCGGTGAGATTCTCGGCGGCCTTGCGCGCGCACAGCGTCTCGAGCCCGATGCGCACCTCGACGATCTCGATCGCCTCGTCGACGGTGATGGCGCGGACGCGGGCGCCCCGGTTCGGGAGTCGCTCGACCAGTCCCTCGCTCGCGAGCTGGAGCAGCGCGGTGCGGACGGCTGCCCGTGAAGCGCCGTACCGCTCGCTGATGTCGGCCTCGATGAGGCGCTGGTGCGGGGCGAACTCGGCGGCGAGGATCGACTCTCGGATCTGGTGGGTCAGATCCGGTCCCGTTGCGGGTTCGTTCTCAGCCAGGATCGCGGCATCCGTCATCTCGGTCTGTCCCTTCCGCGCACGGCGACGTGCCCTCACGAGATTATCCTGCGGACGAGGCCCGTCTGGCGAGATTCACGCGAATATTGTCTGCAATCTTGTCATCTAAGTGCGCGAGGAGCAGGCTGGGGGAGACACAGAGAGGTGGGGTCGACGTGACCGATACAGCAACGCAGGGGTTGGTCCAGACCGACGCCGTCGAGACCGGACTCTTCATCGGCGGCGAGGTCCGTCGCACCGCCGAGACGCTCGACATCCCGGATCCCGCCAAGCCCGGTGTCGTCGTGGGCCGTGCGGCCTCGGCCTCGGCCGCGGATGTCGCCGATGCCGTGGCGGCCGCGAAGGCGGCGTTCCCGTCGTGGGCCGCGCTGAGCCCGCAGGAGCGCGCCCGGCAGATGACCGAGGCGATCGCCGGCATCGCGGACGATCGCGACGAGGACGCCGCGATCCTCTCGCAGGAGAACGGCAAGGTGCGGATGGAAGCGTGGATCGACGCCCTCGTGTTCGAGATCCGCTGGAACCTCGCGCTCATGCTCGTCGACGAGGTCGGCAAGGGCAAGACGCTGCCGGTCGTTCCCGGCGCGATCCCGGTGTCGACCGAGGTGTCGTACCAGCCGCTCGGCGTGGTGACCGTCATCGTGCCGTTCAACTGGCCGATCGCCATCCTCGGCGCCTCGCTGCCCCACGCGCTGCTGGCCGGCAACACCGCGATCGTGAAGCCGCCGCCCTCGGCGCCGCTGGCGACGACGCGCGTCGTGCATCGCATCGCCGAGAAGCTGCCCGCCGGCGTGCTGAACGTCGTCACCGGCAAGGACGAGAACATGGCGGGGCTGATCCAGAACCACGACGTCGCCAAGGTCTGCTTCACCGGCTCGGTGAACGGCGGCAAGCGCATCATGGAGATGGCGTCCAAGACGCTCACCCGCGTCACGCTCGAGCTGGGCGGCAATGACGCGGCGGTCTTCCTCGACGACGCGATCCTCGACGACGCGCACCTCGACCGGCTGTACGCGGCGGTCTACGACACCACCGGGCAGATCTGCATGAACGCCAAGCGGGTCTTCGTCCATCGTTCGCGGCTCGACGAGCTGGTCGCGGGCCTCTCGTCGCGGCTCGAGCAGGCCAAGCTCGGCTCCGGGCTCGACGAGGGCACGACCATGGGCCCACTGCATCAGCCGGCGCAGAAGGCGTTCGTCGACGAGCTCATCCAGGAGGCGAAGGATGCCGGCGCCGACGTCCGCGAGTTCGGCTCGCTGCCCGACGGCGACCTGGCCGGCGGCAACTTCGTGCGTCCGGCGATCGTCGTCGATCCGTCGCTGGACCTGCGCGTCGTGACGCAGGAGCAGTTCGGGCCGGTGATCCCGGTGATCCCCTTCGACGACGAAGAAGAGGCCGTGCGCCTGGCCAACGACACGTGGGGCGGACTGTGCGGCTCGGTGTGGACGGGATCGCCCGAGGCTGCGCAGCGCGTCGGGTCGCAGCTCGTGTGCGGCTACGTCTGGGTCAACGACCACGGCGCGACAAGGCTCGACCTGAGGGCACCGTTCGGAGGGATGAAGCAGTCCGGGTTCGGTCGGGAGCAGGGCATCGAGGGCGTGCGCGCGTTCCAGGACACCCGCTCCATCGCGACCATCGACCCGGAGGCGCTCGCCGCCATGGCGCACTGACCTCTGCCCTTCGACAGGCTCAGGGGCCGCTTGCTTCCGGTGGCTGAGCCTGTCGAAGCCCCCGGTCGCTGAGCCTGTCGAAGCCCCGGCCTGGGCCTGTCGAAGCGGCGGCCTTGGCCCGCAACGGTGGCCCGAGCATCGCGCCGGTCGGTGCCATGATGTAGGCCATGACTCTCGCCGACGAGGGGCCCGGCGGGCCCGGAATCCGCCGCGCGTCTCCGGTGCGCCAGGTGCTGACGATCTTCGGCGACTACTGGTGGCACACCGACGAGCCGATGCCGACGGGAGCCCTGGTCGCGGTTCTCGGCGACCTCGGCCTCAAGGAGGCGGCGGCCCGCGCCACCCTCACCCGGATGTCGAAGAGCGGTCTGCTCGTCGCCGACCGCAGCGGCCGGCGCACGACTCACCGCCTGACCGAGCGGGCGGCCGCAATCGTCGACGAGGAGGCGACGTGGCTCGACACCTTCGGCGTCGAGGAGCCGGCCTGGGACGGCCTGTGGACCGTGCTGGCCTTCTCGATCCCCGAGGCGCAGCGCGCCACGCGCCATCTCGCACGATCGCGGCTGAAATGGCTCGGGTTCGCGCCGCTGTATGACGGCGTCTGGGTCTCGCCGCTGAACCATGCCGCCGAGGCGCTGGCCCAGCTGCGCGACCTCGAGATCGCCGATGTGACGGCGATGCGCGCAAGTCTGGAGACGTCGATCCAAGGCGGGCCGCAGTCGGCGTGGGACCTGCAGGCTGTGGCCGAGCAGTACCGTGCGTTCGCCGAGGCGGTGTCATCGACGGATGCCGCGACTGGGGTCTCGGCGTTCGTCGAGCGGACGCGCCTCATGCTGCGGTGGCAGGCGTTCCGCGTGCTCGACACCGGGATGCCGGCCGAGCTGGTCCCGGCGGGATGGCCGAGGGTGGGCGTGCGGCGCGCGTGGATGCAGCTCTACAACCGGCTGGGGATCCCGGCCGAGGAGCACGTGCGCGCCGCCGTCGATGAGATCGACGCGGGCTCGCGCGGGCTCGTGACCCAGCGTCGCCTCCTCGATAGTTGATCTTTTCTTGACGCACGTCACACAGAGTTTTACTCTGTGGCGTGAGGCGGCAATGATGCCGCTCGCGAGACGACGACGTCTACGGAGGATTTCGATGAAGCGATCCAGGTACAGGACGCGCGCGTTCGGGGCCGGCGTGCTCGCCGCGTCGGGCGCGCTGGTGGCGGGGCTGCTGCTCGCCCCGGCCGCCGGCAACGCGGCGCAATCGGTGGAGATCGAGGTGCTGTCGGGCCGGGCGGATTCGGTCTCGGGTGGTGACGCTCTGATCTCGGTGACGGACGCACCGCGCGACTACCGCGTCGTGGCTGCCGGCGTGGACGTGACCGATGCGTTCGCGCCTCTCGGCGGCAGTGTGGTCGGACTGGTCGAGGGCCTGCCGCTGGGCGTGAGCGAGATCGAGGTGACCAGAAGGAACGGCCAGGTCCAGGGTTCGCTCGAGGTCGAGAATCACCCGATCACCGGTCCGGTGTTCTCGGGCCCCCAGCATCCGATGTACTGCACGGCGTCGGGCGCGCCGTGGAACCTCGGTGCGGTCGACGAGGACTGCCACGTCGCCGCGCCCGTCGTGAGCTACCGCTACCGCACGACCGCCGGCCAGTTCGCCGACTACCCGACGGATGGAACCGTGCCCGCCGACCTCGCCACGGCGACCGTCGACGGTGCCGGCGTGCCGTACGTGGTGCGGATCGAGCGGGGCACCATCAACCGCGCCGTGTACGAGACCGCGGTGCTGCACCAGCCCGGAACGCCCGAACCCTCGCCGTCGCACGGCGAGCCCGGATGGAACGGCAAGCTCGCCTACACCTTCGGCGGCGCGTGCGGCGTCGGCTACTGGCAGGGCAGCAGCACCGGCGGGGTGCAGAACGACCTGCTCCTCAGTCGCGGCTATGCCGTGGCATCCGCGACGTTCAACGTCTACGCGCAGAACTGCAACGACGTCACGAGCGCCGAGACGGCGATGATGGTGAAGGAGCACGTGGTCGAGCAGTTCGGTCCCGTGACTTACACGGTCGGATCGGGCGGATCGGCCGGCACGATGCAGCAGCTGCTGCTGTCGAACAACTACCCCGGCATCCTCGACGGCGTGCTCGGCGAGATCGGCTACCCCGACGAGCGGTCCACCACGATCGGCGGGCACGATTGCCGCGGACTGCAGAACTACTGGAACTCGCCGGCCGGTGTCGGCTGGACCGACGCGCAGAAGATCGCGGTCACCGGCCACGCCACCCCGGGCACCTGCGTCGGATTCACCTTCTTCGATGGCGTCGACGACCCGAACCGCGGCTGCAATCCGGCGATCCCGGTCGCCGATCGCTGGTCGCCGTCGAACCCCGGCGGGCTGCGCTGCACCATCGCCGACATGGTCAAGAACGTGTACGGGACGGATGCCGAGGGCCGAGGCCTGCGCGTCGAGCCCGACAACGTCGGCGTGCAGTACGGCCTGACCGCGCTGCAGGAGGGCGCGATCAGCATGGAGCAGTTCGTCTCGCTGAACGAGAGCGTCGGCGGGATGGACATCGACGGCAACCGCACGGCAGAGCGTTCGGAGGCCAGCGTCGAGGCGATCGAGCGCGCCTACGAGACGGGCCGCATCAACATGATGACGGGCGGGCTGGCGTGGACGCCGGTGATCGAGATCCGCAACTACACCGACCCGACCGGCGACTTCCACGAGCGCTACCGCTCCGCGATCATCCGGGAGCGGATGCTGGCCGCACACGGCGATGCCGGCACCCACGTGAGCTGGACCGGGGCCAACATCCCGGCCAACACCGCAGCCATGCGTGCCGCGGCGCTGGACCAGCTCGAGGACTGGCTGGACGCGATCGAGGCGGCGGGCGGCCCGGGTGATCGGGAGCGCACGATCGCGGCGCGACCGGCCGGTCTGGTCGACGGATGCTACGACGCACAGATGGCCTTCATCGAGGAGGTACTCGACTACGAGGACCCGACGACGGCGTGCAACCAGCTGTACCCGTTCCACTCGCAGCCGCGGGCCGAGGCGGGCATGCCGCTGCTGGCGGATGGACTGAAGTGCGCGCTCACCGGTGCGGACCGTGAAGACTACCCCGAGATGACCGATGGGCAATGGCAGCGGCTGGAGGCGGTCTTCGCCGGCGGTGTGTGCGACTGGTCTGAGCGGCCTCAGGGCGCCTCGGAGCTCGAGGGCGTCTGGCTCGAATTCGGCGCCACCGAGCGTGTCGGCATCTCGAACGCGTCGATCGAAGGGCGGGCGCGTGCCGGTGAGACGCTCACCGTCGAGGTGGCGGCGCCGGCCGGCGCGACCGTCTCCTACCAGTGGATCGCCGACGACGTGCCGATCGACGGTGCCACCGGTGCGTCTTTCGTGCCTACGCCGGACCTTGTGGGCGCCGAGCTGACCGTTCGCGTGACCGCGTCGATCGACGGCTACGTCGCGACCACCGTCGTGACGGACGAGACCATGAAGATCAAGAAGGCGCAGGGCAAACCGTAACCGGCAGGGCGAGCCGTAACTCGCAGTGACGAGGGCGGATCCCCTTGGTGGGGATCCGCCCTCGCCGCGTGATCCACTGAGGGATCCGGCGCACGTCAGAGGGAGCCGAGAACGAGACGCGGGTCCTCGTCGAGGGCGAGGGTGTCGAGCACCGTCAGAAGCTGCCGCTCTTCAAAGGCGAAGTGGCTTTCCATGATCGCGCCGACTCCGTCCAGGTGCCGTTGCAACTCCTGCTGGGATGCCGACGAGTCGACTGCTGCGGCGAGCGCCGTCAGCAGGTAGTCGATCATCGAGTGGTCTTGCGTGAGCTTGCGCAGCACGGGAGCCAGCTCCGGATGCGCGGCTTCGATCGCGGGAAACAGCGACCGGTCTTCGGCGCGATGATGCTCGCCGAGAGCGACGCAGAAACCCCAACAGTAGAGGAGCAGCTCGCGGGTCGCATCCGGATCGTCGTTATCGTCGAGAGCCTCACGCGCGACTCGCAACGCTTCGCGGAGGCCTTGATGCACGCGACGCAGTTCCTTGCTCCAGGCGATGAGCCTGTTCGTCTCGCGCTCAGACACGCGAGAACAAAAGGGGCGACGAACTCACATCGACTCCTCTGATCCGGCGCCTCCATGCTTGACACAGCCTGCCACCAGCACGCGACGCTGAGTCGAGGGTATCGGAAGCCCGCGAGAGCGCCCGTCCACCGCTGGGCGCACCGGCAACGGGGTCACCTCGTGCGGGACGATCGCATCGCGACTCTCTGAACGAGGTTCGGGTCGGCGAGCAAGCGCTGCGTCTCGTCGGACTCGACGGGGATCAGTGACACCCGGCCCTGCTCGTCATGGTGGGTTCCCCATCCGTACCTCTTGCTCAGGGGAGAGGCGCGGAGGCACGCCTGGTCCTTCGCGAAGAAAAGGGCCCGTTCCTCGTCGAGGCGCTCGGGTGACAGATTCGCGCGGCGCGCATAGACGGCGAACAGCACGTCGTCGGATGTGTATTCGTACGGATGCGCGGCCAGCAGTTCGTACTGCAATGCGGCGACAGTCGGCTTGTCTGCACTCGACGGCGGCTTCACGGCGACCGTGACCGGGCAGTCGGGTGCGACGGAGATGAAAGTGGCGTAGTAGTTCGTGGTCATCTTCCGATCGTCGCGCGCTGCGCGCCGGCCGTATTGGAGAATTGCGACTGATGACCGCACAGCGAGCTCCTATCGAGACCGACGAGCGTTCGGGCGTCCTCCATCCCGAGAATCTTCCTCGGTTCTCCGCAGAGTGGATCACGCCGGCTGGACGCGTCTCGGCAGTGGTCGCCGCCTACTGGACCGTGTCATGGAACCTGAGCGCGGGCGAGAGTATCGCTCAGAAGATCATCGACTTCCCGGCTGTCACCTTGAGCGTTGAATCCGGAAATGTGCCCGCGCCGCTCATGATCTCGGTCGCGCGTCCGGGAGTGTGGCAGAGGAAGGTCGCGGGCGAGGGCCGCGTGTTCGCGATCCGGCTCCGGCCGGCAGGTCTGGCGGTCGTATCAGACTTGGACGTGACGCAGCTCGGGGGCGAACAGCCTGTCACTGGCGACCTCGACTGTCGACTGCATCGACTGCTCCAACGGATCGCGGAGGGTCGGACCCTGACAGAGATGGTCGAGCTGGCTGACGACGCTCTCAGCGACGCTCTCACTCGCCATCCGCTCACGCATCGCCAGCGCCTGGCCAATGATGCATTCGATCTCCTCACCGGGGCGCCGGTCGCGACCATCAGCGGCCAGGTCGCCGCTGCGCTCGGGTGCGACGTGCGCACGGTCCAGCGTGCGCTGCGGGAGACGGTCGGGATGGGTCCGGCGGAGGTCGGTCGACGGCTCCGCGTCCAAGATGTCGTCAGGCGCCTCTCGCTGCCGGACGCCCGTCCTGCGGCGATCGCGGCCGACCTCGGCTACGTCGACCAGGCGCACATGATCAGAGACTTCCGCACCGCCGCCGGCATCACACCCGGCCAGTACCTTCGCGACATCGCCGGCGCGAACTGAGGCTGCAGGCGCTACCGTGCGCTGGCACATCGTTCGCAAGCGGGCGGAAGTGGCGGCAGCCAGCGAGGTGCGGGTGACGAGCGGGGGTTGATCGTCGCCCGCATCCGGGCAGACTGGAGCGACCGCCGTCTCGTCCCGTGGAGGTCTCGCCGATGTCAGCCCTCGCGTCGACCGCGCCGGCGAGCGCATACGGTTCCCGGGCCCTCGCTCCCGACCTGTCACGCGGAATGATGCTGCTGTTCATCGCGCTCGCGAACGTCTCGTGGTTCCTCTACGGCACTCCGACGACCGGAATGAACGCGCATCCCGTAGGGGCGGAGGGCGCCGATGCGATATGGCAGGCGATCGCCATCGTTGCGATCGACGCTCGCAGTTATCCCCTGTTCGCCTTCCTGTTCGGTTACGGCATCTGGCAGCTGTACGCGCGGCAGCAGGCGAGGGGACTGGAAGCCCGGAGCGCACGCCGGCTCCTGCAGAGGCGTCATCTCTGGCTCATTGTGTTCGGCGCCGTCAACGCCGCCCTCCTCTGGTACGGCGACGTGCTCGGAGCCTGGGGCCTGCTGGGGCTTCTCGTGACGTGGATCTTCCTCCGGCGAAAGGACAGGACACTGGTCGTCTGGGCCTCCGTCCTGCTGGCGATCCTCGCGATCATCGCGCTCTTGTCAGTGGTCGGCGGACTTCTCACGCCGCCAGGGGTCGGGGGCATGGACGACTTCTCGATACCGAACCCCTCGGCGATATCCGACTACCTCGCGTCCATCGGTCCCCGACTGATGTTCTGGCTGATCCTCACCCCGGGGCAGGCCATCCTGCTGCTGGCCGCGCCCATCGTGGTGCTGATCGCCATCGTGTGCGCCCGGCACGGCATTCTGGAGTCTCCCGCGGCTCACCGGCGTCTGCTTGTCGGCACAGCGCTCATCGGCATCACGGTCGGCTGGGTGGGTGCGGTACCCGAGCTGCTCGCCCACTTCGGCGTGTGGTCCATTCCCGCCTGGGCTCTGACGTCGCTGCACGGCATGACCGGGCTCTTCGCCGCGCTCGGATACGTGGCGGTCTTCGCGCTCATCGCCTCGCGATATGGCGGCGCGCGCCGCCCCGGGCGGGTCGTGCGGTCGCTGACCGCTTTGGGGAAGCGGTCGCTGTCGGGGTACCTGTGGCAATCCGTCGTCTTCGCGCCCGTGCTGTGCGCCTGGGGACTCGGGCTCGGCGGCATCCTTCAACAGTGGCAGGCCGCCTTGATCGCCCTCGTCACCTGGCTGATCTCTCTTGCGCTCATGATGGTGCTCGACCGCAAAGGCGTGCGGGGACCTGCGGAATGGCTTCTGCGAAAGCTGATCTACCGCAGCAGCGGCGCAACGGCGGCGACACCAGTCACGTACACCGCGGGCTAGGGGTCTCCATCGTCGGGATCAGGTCCGCAGCGCGATGAGATCGCGCCTTCGCGTGGGTGACTTCGTGGCCGGGCGCCACTTCATGGCGGAGTCCCACCAGGACGGACCTCGCACATGCGGGACGCCGCCGACCATGCGGACCTGCCAGCCGCCGGTGTCGATGGTGCGGTGGTGGAACCAGCAGAGCAGCACGCCGTTATCGGTGTGCGTCGGTCCGCCCCGGGAGTGCTCCTCGACGTGGTGGACCTCGCACCACTGGGGCGGGACGTGGCAGCCGGGGATGACGCAGCCGCCGTCACGGAGCGTGATCGCCTTGCGCTGATGGCGGTTGAAGATGCGGTCGAGGGTGCTGATCGAAACGATCCGGCCGTTCTCCGCGGTCACGACGCGCTGCACGGCGCCGGTGCACGCGACGTGCCGCGCCGCCGCGAGGGGGATCGGCAACTCATCACCGGGAAGGTGGGCCTGACCGCGGCCGGTGGCCAGGTCCCGCTCGCGCACCGACACCACGAGAGTCGGGGCCGCGCCGCCGAGAGTCGGCAGTTCCCCGGATGCCGCGGCCGCAGTCAGCAGGACGGCGAGAGCGTCGTGCAGTTTCTGCGAGTGGCTGCGCTGGTCTGCGGCGGAGGCGACGGGAGAGTCGGGGTCGTCGCCCGCATCCGCGTCGTCGAGGAAGCGCGGGCCGGGTGCCGGAGCTCCGTCGACCCGCGGGTTGAGGATGCTGTCGCATCCGACTCGCAGCTGTGCAGCGACCTCGGGCAGCAGCAGGCCCCGGAGCGGGACGAGTCCGTCGTCACTACGACGGCCCAGGCTGATCCCGCGCTTGCGCAGGGCTCGACTGTCGTCCGGTTCGGTGCCGTCCTGGTCGAGGTAGGCCGCCCAGACGCAGGCGAGGGCACGCAGGTCGTCGGCGGATGCCGGTGGAGCAGCGTCTGCCCCCACGCCGCAGGCAGCGGCCGCGAGCTCGACATCAGCGGCGAGCATCTCGGCCCGTCCGGCCGCGCACCCGCGGAACGCACCGGTCACGGCCGTGACGCCGTCGATTCCCACCTCTCCCGCCGCGAGAGCCGCACGCATCCCGGGGAACTGCGCCGGCAGCACCTCGCCCGTCGACAGAGCCACCGACCGCTGCACCGCACCAGCCGCCGCGATGATCTCCGACGCGGTCCGGCTCGACACCCGCGTCGCGCGCTGGACCAGCTCGGACATACTGCGGCAGCCGTACCGAGTCGTGAGTCGCTCGGCAGGCCCGACGCCGCCGTCGCGGTCCATGGTCACGCCGACGGCCTCCGCCATGACGGCATCGGCACATCGCCGGATCCGACCCGCCACGGCCAACGCCCGCAGCACTTCGGTGTCATCCGATGCACGCAACCCGCCCTCGCCGACAGCTGCCGCCGTCACCGCCGAGAGCGCATCTCCGAGCTCGGTCAGTGCGTCGGCGAGGTTCGACATGCCTCCATTCTGACGAGAGCCTCCGACATCGAAATGACCCGATGAGACGGACAAATCAACCTGTGGATAACTCCGGACCTACCGCGTGAGCCGGTCGCTGGGGAGGAGGGGAGGCGACGCCGAAGCGCCGACCGCGCTCCCACTTGCCGACGCGGCTCACCGCGTTGCAGAATTTGATAGTTGAAAACTTCAACCATCAACTTTTATGATGTTCTTGCGATGTCGCCCGACCTCGCACCCGTTCTGCACAACGATGTGGAGTCCCCATGCGCACCACCACAGGCCTCGCGGCCCTCACCCCGCTTCTGGTGATCGGCCTCATCGCCGGATGCTCGTCGTCGGCGACACCCGAGAGCGACCCGACAGAGACGGATGCCGCGGCCGACGCCCCGCTCTACGACCAGCTCCCCGACGCGATCAAAGAGGCCGGCGTGATCAAGATCGCCGGGGACACCCACCCGCCGTACCGCACCATCGAAGAGGGCGGCGAGATCACCGGCATCGACCCGGATCTGCAGGCGGCGCTGTCGGAGCAGCTGGGCGTGCCCTTCGAGATCATCACGTCCTCGGGTCTCGACGCGATGCTCACCGGCATGCTGTCGGGGCGCTTCGACGCGTTCAACGGACCGGTGCGCACCACACCCGAGCGCGAGGCCGACTTCGACGCCGTGGTCTGGATGACCACGCGCACCTCTTACGTCTACCTCGCCGAGCGTGCCGACGACCTCGGCGACCCCGAGGCCCTCTGCGGCGCACGTGTTGCGGGCGTGACGGGTTCGGTGACCGAGAGCCAGCTCGCCCGCTACAACGAATGGTGCGCCGACGAGGGCCTCGACCCGGCCGAGTTCATCGGGCTGGAAGACAGCAACGCGACGTTCCTCGCGGTCAACTCCGATCGCGCCGACTACGCGGGCACCACCCAGTCCGCTGCGATCGACCTGCAGGCGTCCGATCCCGACACGTACGAGTTCATCATCCAGTCCGATGAGCAGGGCGCCGGGGTCGACCAGCTCGCGATGTTCCTGCCGAAGGACAACGGGCTCGCCGAGCCGATGCTCGCCGCCTTCGAGGCGATCTTCGAGAACGGCGAGTACGAGCGGATCATGACCGAGTGGGGCATCGAGGATGCCGCCGTCGACGCGCCCACGCTCAACCCGATGACCAGCCAGTGACATGACCGACCTCACCACCCAGCCGGTGCGCAACCCGTCGGCCGACCGCTCGGTCGACGCCGCACGCGCACGACGCCGGATCCATCCCTGGCGCGTCGTGGTCGGCATCCTGCTCGCCTTCGTCACCGTGCAGATCGTGATCTTCCTCGTCACGAACGAGCGGTTCGAGTGGCCGGTCGTCGCGGAGTACCTCTTCAACCCGAGCGTGCTCATGGGCCTCGGGATGTCGATCATGCTGACGATCGTCGGCATGGTGTTCGGCTCGCTGCTCGGCACGGCGCTCGCCGCCGGCCAGCTCACCGAGTTCGCGCCGCTGCGGTGGGCGTGCATCGTGTTCGTCGGGGTCTTCCGCGGGGTTCCGCCGCTGGTGCAGCTGATCTTCTGGTACAACCTCGCCTACCTGCTGCCGCGCCTCGCGGTCGGCGTGCCGTTCGGGCCCGAGCTGTTCAGCTGGCCGACGAACGACCTGATCACGCCGCTCACCGCCGCGATCATCGGCCTCTCGCTCCACGAGGCGGCCTACATGGCCGAGATCATCCGCGCCGGCATCCTCTCGGTAGACTCGGGTCAGCGCGATGCCGCCGCCGCCATGGGGTTCAGCCGCTGGCACTCGTTCACCCGGGTCGTGCTGCCGCAGGCGATGCGCGTCATCATCCCGCCGACCGGCTCGCAGGTGATCGCCCTCATGAAGGGCACCTCGCTGGTCAGCGTCATCGCGATGGGCGACCTGCTGCACTCGGTGCAGGTCATCTACAACCGCACGTACGAAGTGGTGCCGATGCTGATGGTGGCCGTGATCTGGTACCTGGTCGTCGTCACCGCCCTCACGCTCGTGCAGCGCCGGGTCGAGCGGCACTTCAACAGGGGGATGACGCGCGCCGCGGTCGTGCGGCGCGTCGTCGAGCGGACGGAGGCGGCGGCATGACCGCGAACGAGACGCTGGCACCCGTGCTTCAGGTGGTCGGACTGCGCAAGACCTACGGCGACAACGTCGCGCTGGACGGCGTCGACTTCGAGGTGCACGCGCAGGAGGTCGTCGCCGTGCTCGGACCCTCGGGATCGGGCAAGTCCACACTCGTGCGCTGCATCGATCAGCTGGAGTCGATCGAGGGCGGCGCGATGTATCTCGACGGCGAGCTGCTCGGCTACGAACGCCACCGCGACGGCATCCGTCCCCTCAACGACGCCGATGTGAAACGTCAGCAGCGCCGGATGGGCATGGTGTTCCAGCAGTTCAACCTGTTCCCGCACTGGACCGTGCTGCGCAACATCACCGAGGCGCCGATCAAGGTGCACGGCGTTCCCGCCGCCGAGGCGAAGGCGCGGGCGCTGGAGCTGCTGGCCCGAGTCGGACTCGCCGACAAGGCGGACGCCCACCCGCGTCAGCTGTCGGGCGGGCAGCAGCAGCGCGTGGCGATCGCGCGCGCGGTGGCCACGAATCCGCGGATCCTGCTGTTCGACGAGCCCACCAGCTCGCTCGATCCGGAGCTGGTGGACGAGGTGCTGCAGGTCATGAAGGACCTCGCCGAGTCGGGCATGACGATGATCGTCGTCACGCACGAGCTCGACTTCGCCCGACACGTGGCCGACCGATGCGTCTTCATGGCGCAGGGGCAGGTGATCGAGGACCGGCCGTCGGCGGAGTTCTTCGCCGACCCCCGGTCGACCCGGCTGCGCACCTTCCTCACCCGCACGGCGGATGCTCCCGCCCGCGAGGTGGGGGCGTGATCACCGTCCGCGCCGTCGGCGACCTCGTGCTCGAGCGGGACGATGCGAGCTCGCTGCTCGCACCGGCGCGCGACCTGCTGCGCGAGAGCGACCTGCTCATCGGGCATCTCGAGATCCCGCATCTCGACAGCGAGATCGATGAAGGCGTGGTGCAGACGACCGACGTGCCGGCTCTGCCCGGACCGCCGAGCGCCCTGGACGCACTCGCCGATTCCCGGTTCGGCATCCTCACCCTCGCCGGCAACCACGTCTACGACTTCGGCCCTGACGGCATCCGCTCCACGGTGCGGCACTGCACCGAGCGCGGCCTGCGCACGACGGGCGTGGGCGAGAACCTCGACGAGGCGTTCGCGCCGGCGATCACCGACGTCGACGGCACGCGCGTCGCCGTTCTGAGCGTCAACTGCGTCGGCCCCCGCGAGACGTGGGCGACGAGCCTCAAGCCCGGCGCCGCGTACGTCGAGGTGATCACGCACTACGAGGTGCGGGGAGCGAACCCGGGCGGACCGCCCCGCGTGCGGACGTACGCCGAGCCCACGAGCCTCGGACGACTCCGCGAGGCGGTCGAGGTCGCGGCCGCCCACGCCGACATCGTGGTCGTCGCCCTGCACAAGGGGCTGGTGCACGTTCCCGTCGAGATCGCCGACTACGAGATCGAGGTCTCGCACGCGGTGGTGGATGCCGGAGCCCACGCCGTGATCGGCCACCATGCGCACATCGCGAAGGGAGTCGAGATCTACCGCGGCCGAGCGATCTTCCACGGGCTGGGCAACTTCGCGACCGTGACGCGGGCGCTCGCGGTCTCGTCGGACGGATCGCCCGAGCGACTCGCGTGGGCGCGTCAGCGGCGGCGGCTGTTCGGATTCGAACCGGATGCCGCGATGCCCGACTATCCGTTCCACCCCGAGAGCCGGCACACCGCGATCGCCGAGCTGATCATCGGCGACGGCGCGGTGCAGGCGGCGCTGCTGCCGTGCTGGATCGACGACGACGCCCGGCCCGTGCCGGTCGGGCGCTCGGAGCGCGGCGAGCGCGTGGCCGAGTACTTCCGCACGATCACCGCTGAGGCGGGACTATCCACCGAACTCGTGTGGGACGACGAGCGACTCGTCGTGCGCGCGGGGGAAAGCAGACCATGAGCACCACTGACGCCCCCTTGGCGGGCAAGACCGTGATCGACCTGACGACGGCGCTCGCGGGCCCTTATGCGACCCTGCTGCTGGCGAGCCTCGGCGCACGGGTCATCAAGGTCGAGAACCCCGAGCGCGGGGGCGACTCGTCGCGCAACAACTCCCCGTACGTCACCGCCGACGGCCTGCAGCTGCGCCGGACCGGCCCCGACGACATGTCGGTGTCGATGATGGCGCGCGGCCGCGGCAAGGAGAGCATCACCCTCAACCTCAAGCACGCCGCGAGCCGGGAGGTGTTCTTCGACCTCGTCCGCAACGCCGACATCGTCGTCGAGAACTACAGCGCGGGCGTGACGCGGCGCCTCGGCATCGACTTCGCCGCGGTGCAGCAGATCAATCCGCGGATCGTCTACACCTCGATCAGCGGCTTCGGCGCCCAGGGCGTCCCCGGCGAGGGCAAGGCGATGGACACGATCATCCAGGCGCTGAGCGGCGTCATGATGACCGCCGGCGAGCCGGGCGATGCGCCGGTGCGGTTCGGCCTGCCCATCGGCGACCTCGTCGCACCGCTGTTCGCCGTGATCGGGACGCTGGCCGCCGTGATGGATGCCGAGCGCACCGGCGAGGGGCAGCACGTCGACGTCTCGATGCTCGGCAGCCTCACGTCGCTCGTCGCGTGCGAGCCGTTCGACGCCCTGGAATCGGTCGGCTTCCCGCTGCGCACCGGCGCGGTCGTGCCGCGGCTCGCGCCGTTCGGCACGTTCCAGTCCGTCGACGGCTGGTTCGCCATCTGCGCGCCGACCGACGCCTTCGCCGAGGGGACTCTGTCGGCGATCGGGCAGCCCGAGCTGGTCGACGATCCGCGGTTCTCGTCTCGTGACGCTCGCGTAGACAACGCCGACGAACTGCACGCCCTCGTGAGCGAGTGGGCGCGCACCCGCTCGTCGGCCGAGGTGCTGTCGGCGTTCGAGCACAACGGCGTGCCCGCCGCGCCGGTGCGCGACACCGCGACCGCCGTGCGCGACGACATCGTCACCGGCCGCGGCGAGGTCGTGCCTCTCGTGCACCCGCAGTTCGGTCACTTCGAGGGTCTCTACGGCACCGGGCTCCCGGTGGTGTTCTCGCGCAGCCGGGCCGACCTCTCGCGCCCCGCCCCCGGCCTCGGCGAGCACACCGAGGGCGTGCTCGGGGATCTGCTCGGCTACGACTCCGATCGGGTGGCGCAGCTTCGGCAGGACGGGGTGCTGTGACGACGAGCGCTCCCGTGATCGGTGTCGTCGGCAACGACGTGCCGCGGCAGCTGCTGCTCGCGGTCGGCGGCCATCCTCATCGGCTGACCGGGTCGTGGGAGGGCGACATCGATCCCGTCGCGCAGCAGCTGCTCGGAGCGACGGACGTGGCCGTGACGCGGCTGCTGACCGAGCTCCGCGAGGAAGCGCGCGCCGTCGACGGGCTCGTCGTGTGCAACGACAGCCAGGCCCACCTCCGGCTCTTCTACGTGCTGCGCGCCACGGCGCCGGAGCTGCCGCTGCACCTGCTCGACATGCCGCGGGACGACTCGGAGCCCGCCCGCCGGTTCGCCCGCTTCCAGCTCGAGGCGCTCGCCGCGTTCTGCTCGGGACTGACGGGGCGGGCGCTCGACGACGCGTCCCTCGCCGACGCGGCCGTCGTCGAGGCTGCCCTCGGCGATGCGCTGCGACGACTGCGCGTCCGTCGACGGGCCGACCCGCCGCAGTGCTCCGGGGCCGGTGCGCTCGACGCGATCCTGGATGCGGCACGCCTGGCGCCGTCCGAGGCGGTGAGCCGCATCGACGCGGCTCAGACGTCGGTGCCGGCGGGCGTGACCCGGGTCCATATGACCGGCTCGTCCCATCCCGACGCCGCCTTCTACCGTGAGCTCGAGCGCGACGGCCGCTGCGTCGTCGTGAGCGAGGATCACGACACCGGCGATGCCGCCTGGCTGGGCCCGGCGGCGTCCGGCGCCACGGTGGCAGAGGTCATCGAGGGCCTGATCGACGCCCACTTCGAGCGTGTGACCACGTCGGCGACAGCGACCAGCGCGGATCGCGTCGCTCTCACCCGCGAGGTCGCGCAGGCCGCGGGCGCCGACGTCGTGGCCGCGGTGGTCCGCGATCTCGACGAGGGTCCACTGTGGGACCTCGCCGACCAGCGCGCGGCGCTCGAGGGCCGCCCCCTCATCAGCGTGCGCGTGACCCCCGGCGCCGAGACGGAATCGGCCCGCGAACTCGTGCGCGGTCTCGTCGGACCGGCGGTGCCGGCGTGAGCGGCGCGCGCACCGCCGGAGCGTCGCGGCTGGAGAGCGCCGCGGCGGCCACGGCGTTCCAGAAGGAGTGGTTCCTGCGACTCGCGGAGCGAGCGCGCGCCGGAGAGCCGATCGCGCTGGCGAACGCGGATGCCCCGCACGAACTGCTCCGGGCCCTCGGCATCCCGTATGTGGTGAACCAGTGGTGGTCGTCGATCATCTCCGCCAAGCGCGCCGGGCCCGCCAGCCTCGCCGCGGTCGCCGCGCAGGGGATGCCCGATGACAGCCGTCAGTACGACGTGCTGCCGTTGGGTGCGCAGGATCTCGGCGACACGGACGCACCCTGGGGAGGGCTGCCTGAACCGCGATTCGCGATCGCGGAGCGCAGCGGCGACGTCACGCACAAGATCTTCGAGCGGTGGGGGCGGCGGCCGGGAACCGAGACTTTCCTGCTCTCGCGGACCGCCGCCGTGCCGGCGCCCGCCGGCTGGTGGGACCGCGTGGCGCACGATTGGGAGGACGTCTTCGGGGCGGCCCGCATCGATCTGCTCGAGGGCGAGATCCGGATGCTGGCCGCGACGCTCGAGCAGCGCGTCGGCCGCGCGCTGGACCACGGGCGGCTCGCCGAGATCATGGCGCTGGCCAACGAGCAGGCGGAGTGGAATCGCCGCACGCGCGACCTGCTGGCGGCAGCACGTCCCCTGCCGGTGGCCGTCACCGACATCATCCCTGCCGTCATGGTCCCGCAGTGGCACCGCGGCACCGCCTGGGCGGTGGAGGCCGCGCGGCGTCTCCACGACGAGGTGGCCCGCCGCATCGACGAGGGGCACGCGGTCCACGACGGCGAGCGCCGTCGCCTGATGTGGATCGGGCGGGGACTGTGGTCCGACCTGGACATGTACCGCTCGTTTCAAGAGGAGTTCGGCGCCGTCTTCGTGTGGTCGATGTACCTGGCGATCGCGGCCGACGGCTACGCGCGCTACGGCGATGACCCGAAGCGGGCGCTGGCCGCACGGTTCGTCGGGCTCACCGATCTGCTCTACGTGCCGCCGATGTCGTCGTCGTGGTACGTCAAGGAAGCCCTGGCGCACGGCGTCGACGGCGTGGTGCACCTGGTCGCCGACGACACGCCGGCCCCCGGGGTGATCACGTCGGCGCTCGAGGAACGCGGCATCCCCGTGCTCGAGATCCGCGCCAGCAACGCCGATCCGCGGGCGACCGGTGACGTCCGGGAGCGGATCGCGGGCTTCGTGCGGGAGCGCGTGCCGGCCGCGCGATGAGCCGCGCACCCCGTGCGCGGGTCTTCGAGCCGTTCGGCAACGGGCGGTTCTCGCTGTACTTCAGCGGGCAGGTGATCTCGAACACCGGCACCTGGTTCCAGAACCTCGCGCTCTCGCTGGTGATCCTCGACGCCACCGGAAGCGCCCAGGCGCTCAGCGGCGTCACGATCGCGCAGTTCCTCCCGCTCCTCGTGCTGAGCGTGCCGGCGGGCCGCCTCGCCGACCGGGTGCGCCCGCGCACGATCCTTCTGGTGACCTCGCTGGCCTCCGCCGCCGTCGTGGCGGGACTCGCGCTCGCGACCACGGCCGCCGAGCCGTCGATCGTCGCGATCTACGGGCTCGTGGCGGCCCTCGGCACGGTGCACGCCTTCGAGCGGGTCGCCGCACAGGCGATCATCTTCGAGATCGTCGGGCCCGAGAGCCTGGGCCGTGCCGTCTCGCTCAGCACCATCGCGCTGGCCTCCGCGCGCTCCATCGGTCCCGGACTGGCCGGCATCGCCTTCCAGGCGCTCGGGTCGACGGCCTGCATGCTGATCAACTCGGCATCGTTCCTTCTCGTGTTCGCGTCGATCGTGGCGATCCGTCCGTCACGGCTGTTCCCGCGGCCACGACGCGCGGATCGGCCGGGTCGCGGCATCCGTCCGGCGTTCTTCACCCGCGAGCTGGTGACGCTCCTCGTCGTCAACGCGCTCATCGCCCTGCTCGCCCTCAACCTCATGCTCGTGCTGACCTCGACCGTGAGTCTGACGTTCGCCGGCGATGCGACCGCGGTCGGCGCGACCCACACGCTGAACGCCCTCGGCGCGATCGTCGGCGGCATCCTCGCCGCGGGGCGCGAGCGGGTCTCCGTCCGGTCGCTGATCCTGGCCTGCACGGGCTTGGGTGCGGCGCTGCTGCTCAACGCCGCCGCGCCCACTCTCGCGATCCTCCTGGCGCTCGGGCCGCTCCTCGGGCTCGGCGTCGGCTACTACCAGGGCATCCTCCATGCGGCGGCCCAGCTCAGCGTCGCCCCCGACCAGATCGGCCGGACGATGTCGCTCGTCACGCTGGGCAACTACGGCATGGTGCCGTTCGGTGCCCTGCTCATGGGCTGGGTGATCGACGCCCAGGGCGGGCGGGTCGCGCTGACGATCGGCGGTCTCGCGGCGCTCGCCTGCGCGGCGTTCGTCGCTGTCCGTCTGCCACGGCGGACGGGATGACGGATGCTGTCGGCCCAGGCGACCATCGCGTTCGACGTCCGCGGCCGGGCGGGAGCCGGCCCCGCCTCCCGGCCGGAGCCGGCCGCGCT
>NZ_CAJF01000012.1 GCF_000304335.1 Microbacterium yannicii PS01
ATGCAATCCCCCGTGCCCGCCGCCAGGGCCCCATCCCCCGTGCGGCGCGGGGCCGTCAGCCCACGGTGGCCGCGGCATCCGCCGTCCGCGCAGACGCGCGAGGGCGGCGGCGATGGCATCGGCGGGATCGTCGGGGTGAGACGGCATGGTTCCAATTTACATGCGACTTGACATGGATCCCGATTGCATGTCACACTGCATGCACATGCACTTAGACATATATTGCGGCTCCCGCCGCCCCGAAAGGACAACCCATGAACATCGATGACGAGAACATCCCCGACGACACCGCTGACGACATCACCGACCACAGCAGCACCGAGCCCTCGCCCACCCACCAGCGCCCGCTCGGCTACTGGCTGCGCGTGGTCGACGGACTGCTGACCTCCGAGTTCGCCACGGCCCTCGAGGCCGAAGGCCTGGCACGCCGGGACTGGATGCTGCTGAACGTCGTCTCGGGCGACGTGGACGCGCCCGGACTCCGCGAGCGCCTCGCCCGCAAGGGCAAGCGCCTGCGCGCACTCGAGGAGCGCGGCTGGGTCGAGCAGCGCGGCGACGGCACCTGGACCCTGACCGACACCGGTCGCACCGAGAAGGAGCGCATCGGCAAGATCGTCGACGGCATCCGCGACCGGGTCGTGGGCGCCGTGGGCGCCGAGGCCTATGCGACCACCATGTCGTCGCTCGAGGCGATCGCCCGCGAGCTCGGCTGGGACGAGACCGACCCCACCAAGGGCCGACGCGGCTTCCGCGGATTCGGGGGTCCGCGACCGTTCCGCCCCGAGATCCGCTTCGGCTTCGGCCCGAACCGTCACCACGGCTTCGAGCCCGGCCGCCCGGGTCACCCCGGCCGGCCCGGAACGTGGGACGCGGCGGGGCACGACCACGACGCGGACGACGAAGGATGCCGCCACCACGGCTGGCGCGGCGTCGCAGACGCCGGACGCCACGCCGGCTTCGGCCCCTCCGGCCACCGCGGTCACGGGCGCGGCGAACACCACGGCGGTTACGGCGGTCGCGGGCACCACGGCGGCGGCGAGCGCGGAGCGCAGGGCGCGTACGAGCGCGGCTTCGACGCGGGTTTCGCCCGCGGTCGGGAGGCGGGCGCCGCCTGACCCCCAGCAGTCTGCTCCTCTGCACCGCTGACGCCGCATTCGCGCCGAGACACCACGCACCCGCGTGGTGTCTCGGCGCTTTCGTGGTGTGCAGGCTCGTTCGGCGCGCTTCGAGCACCGACCTGCCGCCCGCTCCGCCGGGCGTAACACGCGCGCCACACGCGGCGAGCACAATGGAGCGGGTGAGCACCACCCCCGCCCTCGTCGCGATCTCGCACGGCACGTCGTCACCGGCCGGGCAGGCGGCCGTGTCCGCCCTCGTGACCGCGGTCGCACAGCGCCTGCCCGATGTCACGGTGAGGCTCGGACATGTGGATGTGCAGCAGCCGGATGTCGCGGCATCCCTCGACGCGCTCCCCGAAGGAGCGCCGACGGTGATCGTGCCGCTCCTGCTGTCGGCGGGGTATCACGTGCGCGTCGACCTGAAGCAGCAGTCGAAGGGCCATGACGGCGTGGTGATCGCTCCCGCTCTCGGCCCCGACCCGCGGCTCGTCGACGCGCTGCTCGCCCGCCTCGAGCCACTCGCTCCCGCTGCGGAGGACGCCGTCGTGCTCGCGGTGGCGGGCTCGAGCGACGACCGCGCCAACGACGACTGCCGCGCGATCGGCGACATGCTCGCGCAGCGCCTCGGCCGCCGGGTCACCGTCGGCTTCCTGGCCGCCGCCGAGCCGCGACTCCGCACCGCCGTCACCGACGCAGGCACCCGGACGCGGGGCCGCGTCGTCGTGGCGAACTACCTGCTCGCGCCCGGGTACTTCCACGACCTCGCCGTACAGCTCGCCGACGGAGCCTCCGTCGCGCGGCCGCTGCTGGACGACGACGAGCCCATGTCGGGGCTCGTCGAACTGGTCATCGATCGCTACGTCGGCGCCCGGCCATTGTCGGACTGAGGTCAGCAACGGGCGCACCCGCAACTGTGTGACGCCTCATTACGTCGGTTAACGCCCCTTGACACTCGGATAGGTCGCGGCGCCGGGCGCTTCTAACCTCACGGAATGGACCCGATAGGGTCCTGCCCGGGGACGCCCGGGATCACCCGGAGGCCATCGTGACCATCAACGACATCGAACCGCGTCCCGCAGCGGCCCGCGCAGCCGGCGCCACTGCGCGCCCGCCGCGCGCGTCGTCGAAGCCGGCGTCATCCAAACCCAATGGGCAGTGGAAGATCGACGGCACGACACCGCTCAACGGCAACGAGGAGTGGAAGCAGGTCGACAACGGCCTGAGCGTGCGCGATCGCATCGAGAAGGTGTACTCGAAGGGCGGCTTCGCCTCGATCGATCCCACAGACCTTCACGGCCGGTTCCGCGTGTGGGGCCTGTACACGCAGCGCAAGCCCGGCATCGACGGCGGCCGCACCGCGACCCTCGAGCCCCACGAGCTCGAAGACGAGTACTTCATGCTGCGCGTCCGCATCGACGGCGGGCAGCTGACCACAGAGCAGCTTCGCGTGATCGCCGGCATCTCGACCGAGTTCGGCCGCGACACCGCCGACCTCACCGATCGCCAGAACATCCAGCTCCACTGGATCCGGGTCGAGGACATCCCCGAGATCTGGCGCCGCCTCGAGGCCGTGGGCCTGCAGACCACCGAGGCGTGCGGCGACGTGCCGCGCGTCGTGCTCGGCTCGCCCGTCGCCGGCATCGCGGCAGACGAGCTCATCGACCCGACCCCTCAGATCGACGAGATCACCAGCCGGTTCATCGGGGACGAGTCGCTGGCGAACCTCCCGCGCAAGTTCAAGTCCGCCGTCACCGGCCATCCGAGCCAGGACGTGGTCCACGAGATCAACGACGTCGCGTTCGTCGCGGTCGAGCACCCCGAGCTCGGAGTCGGCTACGACCTGTGGGTCGGCGGCGGCCTGTCGACCACCCCGCGTCTGGCCGAGCGCCTGGGCGTGTTCGTCTCCCCGGACCGGGTAGCGGATGCCTGGCACGGCGTGGCGCAGATCTTCCGGGACTACGGCTACCGCCGCCTGCGCAACAAGGCACGCCTGAAGTTCCTGCTCGCCGAGTGGGGCGCCGAGAAGTTCCGGCAGGTGCTCCAGGACGAGTACCTCGGCTACGCGCTGCCCGACGGTCCCGCCGCGCCGAAGCCGCGCGCGCAGGGCGACCACGTCGGCATCCACCGCCAGAAGGACGGTCGCTTCTATGTCGGCGCGACGCCGATCGTCGGCCGGGTCTCGGGCCCGAACCTCGCCGCGCTGGCCGATCTCATCGAGACGCACGGCTCGACGAGACTGCGCACCACCCCGCACCAGAAGGTCGTGATCCTCGACATCCCCGAGGACCGGGTCGAGTCGCTCGTCGCGGGACTGGACGCCCTCGGCCTCTCGGCACGTCCGAGCCTCATCCGCCGCGGCACGATCGCGTGCACCGGCATCGAGTTCTGCAAGCTCGCGATCGTCGAGACCAAGGCGTACGCGACGGCGGCCGTGCTCGATCTCGAAAAGCGCCTCGCGGCCTTCGACCTCCCGCATCCGATCTCGCTCCACGTCAACGGCTGCCCGAACTCCTGCGCGCGCATCCAGACCGCCGACATCGGGCTCAAGGGCCAGCTCGTCACGATCGACGGCGAGCAGGTCCCGGGGTACCAGGTGCACCTCGGCGGCGGGCTCGTGAACGCCGACCGCGACGAGGCGGGCCTGGGCCGCACCGTGCGCGGCCTGAAGGTCGCCGCCGACGGCATCGCCGACTACGTCGACCGCGTCGTCAAGCGCTTCCTCGCAGAGCGTGACGCGGCCGTCGACGAGACCTTCGCCCAGTGGGCCCACCGCGCCGACGAGGAGAGCCTGCAATGACCGTCTCGCTCGCACCCCGCGTCGCCGTCAAGCGCGCGCCCGAGGAGCTTCAGGCGCTCGCCGAGCAGGGCAACCTCGAGCTCGGCAGCCTCACCGCTCACGAGGCGTCGCCCGCCGAGGTGATCGCGTGGGTCGCGCGTCACTTCGGGGCGGATGCCGCGGCCGTCGCCTGCTCGATGGCCGACGCCGCACTGCCCCACCTGGTGGCCGAGCAG
Organism: Microbacterium yannicii PS01; assembly: GCF_000304335.1. GTDB lineage: Bacteria > Actinomycetota > Actinomycetes > Actinomycetales > Microbacteriaceae > Microbacterium > Microbacterium yannicii_A. Next base: position 4,131 of record NZ_CAJF01000012.1, read on the forward strand.
CTTCCGGGCGTCGACGTGCTCTTCCTCGACACCGGCTACCACTTCGCAGAGACGCGGTACACGCGCGACGAGGTGGGCCGCGTGCTCGACGTGCGCATCGTCGACGTGCTGCCGCAGCAGACCGTGGCCGAGCAGGACGCCGAGTTCGGCGCCAAGCTCCACGACCGCGACCCTGCGCTGTGCTGCGAGCGCCGCAAGGTCGGTCCGCTCAAAGACGCCCTCGGCGGGTATGAGCTGTGGTTCACCGGCGTGCGCCGGGATGAGGCGCCCACCCGCACGAACACGCCCCTCGTGACCTGGGACGAGCGCAACGGGCTCGTCAAGGTCAACCCCGTCGCCGCCTGGACCTTCGACGACCTGCTCGACTACGCCGGCGCGCACCAGGTGCCGGTGAACCTCCTCGTTTCCAACGGCTACCCCTCCATCGGATGCGAGCCGTGCACGAAGCCGGTCGCCCCCGGCGAAGATCCCCGATCCGGCCGCTGGGCCGGGCTCTCGAAGACGGAATGCGGGCTCCACGTATGACCCTCTCAGACACCACCACGCTCCGATCGGCTGCTCAGCCTGTCGAAGCACAGCGACCGGTCGCTGAGCCTGTCGAAAGGCCCGCCAGGAGGACGCTCTCGACCCTGGACCTGCTCGAGGCCGAGGCCATCCACGTCATCCGCGAGGTCGTCGCCGAGTTCGAGCGCCCCGTGCTGCTCTTCTCAGGCGGCAAGGACTCCGTCGTCGTGCTGCACCTGGCCACCAAGGCGTTCGCGCCCGGCAGAGTGCCCTTCCCGGTGCTGCACGTGGACACCGGCCACAACTTCCCCGAGGTGCTGGCCTTCCGCGACGAGACCGTCGAGCGCCTCGGCATCCGCCTCGACGTCGCCCGGGTGCAGGACTACATCGACGACGGCCGCCTGCAGGAGCGCGCCGACGGCACGCGCAACCCGCTGCAGACCCTTCCCCTGCTCGACGCGATCGCCGCCGGCCGTCACGACGCCGTCTTCGGCGGAGCCCGTCGCGACGAAGACAAGGCCCGTGCCAAGGAGCGCATCATCTCGCTGCGCGACGAGTTCGGGCAGTGGGATCCGCGCAACCAGCGCCCGGAGCTGTGGAGCCTCTACAACGGCCGCCACACCCCCGGCCAGCACGTGCGCGCGTTCCCGATCTCGAACTGGACCGAGCTCGACGTGTGGCGCTACATCGAGCGCGAGGGCATCGCGCTTCCGCCGCTGTACTTCGCGCACGAGCGCGAGGTCTACGAGCGCGACGGCATGTGGCGCCCGGTCGGGCCGTTCTCGCCGCCGCGCGAGAACGAGACGGTGCAAGTGCGCACCGTCCGCTACCGCACCGTCGGCGACATGAGCTGCACCGGAGCGGTGGAATCGGATGCCGCGGACCTCGCGTCGATCGTCGCCGAGGTCGCCGTCTCCACCCTCACCGAGCGCGGGGCGACCCGCGCCGACGACCGGCTCAGCGAAGCGGCGATGGAAGACCGCAAGAAGGACGGGTACTTCTGATGACCGCTCTGGAATCCCTCACCCAAGACCGCTCCGCAGTCACTTTCCGCGGGTCCGGGCCGGCCGAAGTCGCCATTCGTGACCGCGGAGCGGCGGTGCGCGACGACGCCGGCGAGCCCACGCTATTCCGCTTCGCCACGGCCGGCTCGGTCGACGACGGCAAGTCGACCCTCGTCGGTCGCCTGCTGCACGACTCGAAGGCGATCCTCGCCGACCAGCTCGAGCAGGTCGCGCGCACATCCGCCGACCGCGGCTTCGCGCACGGCGAGTTCGACTTCGCCCTCCTCACCGACGGCCTGCGCGCCGAGCGAGAGCAGGGCATCACGATCGACGTCGCGTACCGCTACTTCTCGACGGGCGCCCGCTCGTTCGTGCTCGCCGACTGCCCCGGCCACGTGCAGTACACGCGCAACATGGTCACCGGCGCGACGACGGCCGACGCGGTCGTCGTCCTCGTGGACGCCCGCAAGGGCGTGGTCGAGCAGACGCGGCGCCACCTCGCGGTGGTCGCGCTGCTGCGGGTGCCGCACGTGATCGTGGCGGTCAACAAAATCGACCTCACCGGCTTCTCGGGCGAGACCTTCGCCGCCGTCTCGACGCAGGCCCACGCGGTGGCTGCCGAGCTCGGCGTCGACGACCTGCACGTGCTGCCGGTCTCGGCGCTCGAGGGCGACAACATCGTCGATCGCTCCGAGCGCACACCCTGGTACGACGGACCCGCACTGCTCGAACTGCTCGAGACCCTCCCGGGCGCCGACGAGCTCGAGCAGGAGCTCGAGCCGCTGCGCCTGCCGATCCAGCTCGTGCTGCGCCCGCAGGGTGGGCTGACGCCCGAGCTCGCGGCCGACTCCGGCGAGGCGGAGCGCCTGCGCGACTACCGCGCAGTGGCGGGCCGCATCGCGAGCGGTGTGGTCCGCGTCGGCGACCGGGTCGAGATCTTCCCCTCCGGCATCGCCACCACCGTGACCGGCATCCGCGTCGCGGGCGCCGAGGTCGACGAGGCGGTGGCGCCGCAGTCGGTGTCCGTCGAGCTCGCCGACGACGTCGACACCGCACGCGGGGCTCTCGTGGTCGCGGCAGGCACGCGGCCGGCAGCCCGGCGCGAGTTCGACGCCGAGCTGTTCCAGCTCGACGCGCGGGCGCTGACCCCCGGCATCCGGGTCCTGGTCAAGCACGGCACCGCGACGGTGCAGGCGATCATCGCTCAGATCGAGTCGCGCTACGACCTCGACGCCCTGACGCACGAGCCCGCGCAGACGTTGGAGACCAACGACATCGGCCGCGTGAGGATCCGGCTGGCGGCGGACCTGCCGCTGGAGCCGTACCGCACCAGCCGCCACGGGGGCTCGTTCCTCGTCATCCATCCGTCCGACGGCGCGACGCTCGCCGCCGGCATCGTGCGCTGAATCCGGCGCACCGCTCCACCCGCACACACCGCTCATACGAAGGAGGCGACACCGTGAACAACATCCGCACTGCGACGACGCTCACCACCCTGGGACTTGTGGCCGTCATGATGGCCGGCTGCGCCTCCGCCTCCGCCGACCCCGGCGCAGGCGACTCCGGAGCCTCGACGTCCCCGGTCGACGAGCTGCGCCTGGGCTACTTCGCCAATGTGACGCATGCCCCGGCCCTGGTGGGACTCGAGGAGGGTCTCTTCGAGGACGCGCTCGGCGACGTCGAGGTGACCACGCAGGTCTTCAACGCCGGGCCGGCCGCCATCGAGGCGCTCTCGGCGGGGGCGATCGACGCGACCTACATCGGGCCGAACCCGTCGATCAACACCTTCATCCAGTCCGGCGGGCAGTCCGCCCGCATCGTCGCCGGCGCCGCGACCGGCGGAGCGGCGCTGGTGGTGCGCGAGGGAATCGACGACCCGTCCGACCTCGAGGGAACGACGCTCGCCACCCCGCAGCTCGGCAACACCCAGGACGTGTCGCTGCGCACGTGGCTGTCCGGCGAGGGCTTCGAGACCGACACCTCCGGCGGCGGCGACGTGCAGATCACGCCCACCGACAACGCCCAGACGCTGACGCTCTTCCAGCAGGGTGAGCTCGACGGCGCCTGGCTGCCCGAGCCGTGGGTCTCGCGTCTCATCGAGGACGCCGGCGCGCACGTGCTGATCGACGAGGCCGATCTGTGGGAGGACGGAGCGTTCCCGACCACGGTGCTCCTCGTCCGCGCCGAGTTCCTCGCGCAGCACCCCGATGCCGTCGCCGACCTTCTCCAGGGTCACCGCGCCGCGGTGCAGTGGATCTCGGAGAACCCCGACGAGGCACCCGGTGTCATCAATGGCGCGATCGAGGCCGAGACCGGAAAGCCCCTGGCCGACGCCGTCATCACGCGCGCCCTGGAGCACGTGACCTTCTCGGTCGACCCGCACGCCGAGACCTTCGAGACCCTCGTCGAGAACGGGATCACCGCGGGCACGCAGAAGGAGGGCTCGATCGAGGGCCTGTTCGACCTGCGCCTGCTCAACGAACTGCTCGAGGCCGACGGAGCCGAGGCCGTCTCGGCCGGCGGGCTGGGCGAGGACTGACGCATGACCTCACGTTCGACATCCGCGTCCGGGGCAGCACAGGCTGCCCCGGTCGTGGGCGTGCCGCTGAGCCCGAGCTTCGACGGGTTCACGCCGGTGCGCGTCCCCGCGCCGGCGGCACCGCCCGCGGTCCGCATCGATGGCGTCTCCAAGCGCTTCGGCGCGGGCCCGGTCGTGCTCGACGACGTGTCGCTCGACATCGCCCCCGGCGAGTTCGTGTGCCTGCTGGGCGCCTCGGGCTGCGGCAAGTCGACGCTGCTGAACCTCATCGCGGGGCTCGACCGGCCGAGCGCCGGGAGCATCGAGACCCCCGCGGCCGGATCGGCCGTCATGTTCCAGGAGTCGGCGCTCATGCCTTGGCTGACCGCGCGCCGCAACGTCGAGCTCGCGCTCCGACTGCGCGGCGTGCCTCGCGGCGAGCGTCGCGAGAAGGCGCTCACCCTGCTCGACGCGGTGAATCTCACGGATGCCGCCGAGAAGCGTCCGCACGAGCTCTCGGGCGGCATGCGCCAGCGCGTGGCCCTCGCCCGCGCCCTTGCGCAGGACCGGCCGGTGCTGCTCATGGATGAGCCGTTCGCCGCGCTGGACGCGATCACGCGGGACCTGCTCCACGAAGAGCTGGAGCGCGTGTGGCGGGCGACCGGCCGCACCATCGTCTTCGTCACCCACAACGTCCGCGAGGCCGCGCGCCTCGGCCAGCGGGTCGTGCTCATGGGCAGCCGCCCCGGCCGCATCGTCCAGGAGTGGACGATCGCCAAGACCACGGGCCGGCGCATCGAGTCGCCCGAGGTCGCCGCCCTCTCGGTGGAGATCACCGACCAGCTCCGGAAGGAGATCCGCCGCAATGCCGCGTGACACTTCCACCACCCTTCGACACGCTCAGGGATCGGTTGCCGAGGTCGTCGAAGCACCGACGTCCGGACGATCCGACGATCTTCGCTCGCTCGAAGCCGGGCTCGACCGCCTCCAGACCGATGCGAGCACCGGCACGAGTCGCTGGCGCCGCTTCGCCGCGAGCGTCGTGCCGCCCATCGTCTTCCTGGTGCTGCTGATCGCAGCGTGGCAGCTCTACGTCGTGATCGCCCAGCCGCGGCCCGACATCGTGCCCGGGCCGTTCGCCGTCATCTCGGCCCTCGGCGACGCGTGGGACGCCGGCCGCCTGCAGGAGGCCGTGGCCACGAGCCTCGAGCGCGGCGTCGTCGGCTTCCTCATCGCCATCGTCGTCGGAACCCCGATCGGGCTGCTCCTGGCCGAGGTGCGGCCGATCCGCCGCGCAGTCGGCCCCATCATCTCGGGCCTGCAGGTGCTGCCGTCGGTGGCCTGGGTGCCCGCCGCCATCATCTGGTTCGGCCTGTCGGATGCGACGGTGTACTTCGTGATCCTGATGGGCGCGATCCCCTCCATCGTCAACGGCCTCATCGCGGGCATCGACCAGGTGCCGCCGCAGCTGCGCCGCGTGGGCACGGTGCTCGGCGCCTCCCGCTGGCAGCTCGCCACCGCCGTCATCCTTCCCGCCGCGCTTCCCGGCTACCTCGCGGGCCTCAAGCAGGGCTGGGCGTTCTCGTGGCGCTCGCTCATGGCCGCCGAGATCATCGCCACCGGGGGCACCATCGGCTTCGGCCTCGGATCGATGCTCGACCAGAGCCGCGAGCTGGCCGACCTCGCCGGCGTGCTCGGCACCATCATCGTCATCCTCGCGATCGGCATCCTCATCGAGCTGCTCTTCTTCGGGCCGCTCGAGCGGCGGATGCTCAAGCGCCGAGGCCTGCTCGTCACCGGAGGTGCACGATGACCGACCCCGACCGCCCCACCCCTCCCGTCGCCGGATCCGGAAACCGGACATCGCGCGACTTCCCGGATGCCTCGGCACCCGGCATCCGGAAAATCAACGAATGTCCGATTTCCGGACCGACGGGAACGGATGCCTCGGCCGCCCCGACCGGCAAGGTCTGGCTCGTCGGGGCCGGTCCCGGGGACGCGGGCCTGCTGACCATCAAGGGACTGCGCGCGCTCGAGACCGCCGACGTCATCGTCGCCGACAGGCTCGGCGCTCGGGCCGTGCTCGACGGACTCGCGGCCGACGGTGTGACCCTGCGCGCCGAGGTGGTCGACGTGGGCAAGCGCCCAGGGCACCACGCCGTGCCGCAGGACGCCATCAACGCGCTCCTCGTCCACCTCGCGGGTGAGGGGAAGACCGTCGTCCGGCTCAAGGGCGGCGACCCCTACATCTTCGGGCGCGGCGGCGAAGAGCTCGCCGCCTGCCAGGAGGCGGGCGTGATCGTCGAAGTGGTGCCCGGCATCACCAGCGCCGTCTCGGTTCCCGCGATCGCCGGCATCCCGCTCACCCATCGCGGTGTCGCGACCGCCTTCACCGTTGCGACGGGACACGACCAGATCCAGGCGCTCGGCGGCGGCCGCGACCACACCGTCGTGCTGCTGATGGGCGTCGGCACGCTGGCGCACTCGGCGATCACGCTCGCGCGCGGCGCGCGCGGCGCGGACTGCCCGGTCGCGGTCGTCGAAGACGGCTTCGGACCGCGCCAGCGGGTCACGGTCGGAACCCTCGCGACGATCGCCCACCAGGCGGCGGAGCGCGGCATCCGCTCCCCCGCCGTCGTGGTCGTCGGCGATGTCGTGCGGCTCAGCCCCTACGCGCCGGCCGATCTGGCCACCCTCGATCTCGACTCCTACGACCCGCTCGCCGTTCCGGCCGAGCCCCTCCACGGAAAGACCGCTCTGTGACCTCCTCCTCCTCCTCGCTCCAGAACCTCCGCGTCGCGATCGTCGGCGCGGGCCCCGCGGGCATCTACGCCGGCAGCATCCTCACCAACTCGGTGCAGGCCGCCGGCGGTTCCGTCGCGATCGACCTGTTCGAGTCGCTTCCCGCGCCCTACGGCCTCATCCGCTACGGCGTCGCGCCCGACCACCCGCGCATCAAGGGGATCGTGGGCTCGCTCCACGAGATGCTCGATGCCGGCACCACGCGCTTCATCGGCAACGTCGAGGTCGGTCGCGACATCTCGCTCGACGAGCTGCACGAGCGCTACGACGCGGTGATCCTCGCCACCGGCGCGATCCGCGACGCCGTGCTCGACATCCCCGGCATCGACCTGCCCGGCTCGCACGGCGCCGCCGACTTCGTCGCGTGGTTCGACGGCCACCCCGACGTGCCGACCGAGTGGTCGCTGGATCAGCGCGAGGTCGCCGTGATCGGCAACGGCAATGTCGCGCTCGACGTCGCCCGCATGCTCGCCAAGCACGCCGTCGACCTGCGCTCGACCGAGATCGCCGACAACGTGCTGGCCGGGCTCGAGGCATCGGCCGTCACCGACGTGCACGTCTTCGGCCGGCGGGGTCCCGCCGACATCAAGTTCACGCCGATCGAGCTGCGAGAGCTCGGAGAGGTTCCGGACGTCGACATCATCGTGCACGACGAGGACTTCGCCTATCTCGAGGGCGTGGCTCCGGCGAACAATCAGCTCAAGGTGATGCTGCGCATCCTGAACAGCTGGCGCACGCGTGAGGCGACCGGCGCGAGCCGCCGCCTGCACCTGCACTTCTACCACTCGCCGGTCGAGGTGCTCGGCGAAGGCAAGGTCGAGGGCCTGCGCTTCGAGCGCACTGAGCCGGTGGGTGACGGGACCGTGCGCGGCACCGGGGAGTTCCGCGAGTACCCCGTGCAGCAGGTCTACCGTGCCGTGGGCTACTACGGCACACCCGTCATCGACGCGCCGTTCGACGAGAAGGCGGGCGTCGTGTCGAACGTCGAGGGCCGCGTCAACAACTCCCACACCACCGGCGACATCGGGGCCCCTCTGGTTCCGGGCCTTTACGCGACCGGCTGGATCAAGCGGGGTCCCGTAGGCCTCATCGGCCACACCAAGTCCGACGCGATGGAGACGATCGCGCACCTGGTCGCCGACGCCGAGGCAGGAGCGCTCCCAGCCCGCACGGTCGACGGCGACGTGCTCGAGCTGCTCGCCGAGCGCGACGTGGAGTTCACCACGTGGGACGGCTGGCTCGCCCTGGACGCGCACGAGCGCGAGCTGGGCGCCACTCACCAGCACGCGCGTGAGCGTGTGAAGGTCGTGCCCCGCGACGAGCAGGTGCGCGTCTCGCGCTCGGGGGCGTTGGTTCCATGACGTACGTGATCGCGCTGCCCTGCGTCGACGTGAAGGACCGCGCGTGCATCGACGAGTGCCCGGTGGACTGCATCTACGAGGGCGACCGGTCGCTGTACATCCACCCGGACGAGTGCGTCGACTGCGGCGCATGCGAGCCGGTCTGCCCCGTCGAGGCCATCTATTACGAAGACGACCTGCCCGACGAGTGGCAGGACTACTACAAGGCGAACGTCGAGTTCTTCGACGACATCGGCTCGCCCGGCGGCGCGGCCAAGACCGGCGTGATCCCCAAGGACCACCCGATCATCGCCGCGCTCCCTCCGCAGGGAGACGGCCATGACTGACACCACGGCCGAGACCCGCGTGGCCGCGGTCGACACCACCGAGGTCGACGTGGTGATCGTCGGGGGCGGCCCGGCGGGTCTGTCGGCGGCGCTCAATCTGGGACGTGCGCGGGCGTCTGTGGTCGTGATCGACGCGGGGCGTCCCCGCAACGCCGCGACCCTCCGCTCACACGGCTTCCTCACCCGCGACGGCATCCCTCCCCTCGAGTTGCGCAAGCTCGCGCGCGCCGAGCTCGCCGCGTATCCGAACGTGCGGGTGCTCGATCGCACGGTCGTCACGGCGCTGGTCGAGAAGGACTCCGGGAACGGACTGCGCTTCATCGCGGCGCTGCAGGGCCGGGGCGCCGGCACTCCTCCCGCCGTGGCGGCACGCTCCGTGCTGGTCGCGACCGGCCTGCGCGAGACCCTCCCCGCGATCCCGAGCCTGCGCGCGTTCTACGGCATGTCGATCTTCAGCTGCGCGGCCTGCGACGCGTGGGAGCTGCAGGACAAGGCGCTCGCCCTGATCGGCGAGACCCCTGATCTGGCCGCGCGAGCCCGGCTGATCGCCCGCTGGACCGACCGGCTCACGGTCTTCACGAACGGGTCCGACGCGGTGGGGACCGTCGAGGAGGCGGAGCTCGCGGCATCCGGGATCTTCGTCGACCGACGCCCCATCGACGACCTCGAGGGCGACCGCGGCGCCGTGTCGGCCGTCCGCTTGACCGGCGGCGACCGCGTCGAGATCGACGGCGGCTTCGTGCGGCCGGACTGGCACCCCGCTCTCGACTTCGTGAACGGCATCGAGGTGTCCCGCGACCGGTTCGGCAACCTCGAGGTCGACCGCTCGGGACGCACGTCGGTGCCGGGGCTGTACGCCGCGGGGGATGCCGCGTCCCCCGGTCCGCAGCAGCTCATCGTCGCCGCGGGCCAGGGCGCCCGCGCCGCTGCGGTGCTCGTTCACGACTTCATCGGCGTGCGCACCGCCCACTGAGCGATCAGGGCGACGGGGTTGGGCCGGTCAGCTGGAAGATGAGCGTGTCGGCAAGCCATTCCTTGAACCGGGCCGGAGACCAGCCGGTATGGACGACCAGCTCGCCGTAGACACCGGCAGCCGCGTATGCCCGGAAGATCGACTGGGCCTCGTCGACCGGCACGGACAGCTGTGACTCGACCGACGCGATCAGCCTGTCCATGACCCGGTTGCGGCCGCGGAGCTTGGCGTGGAGCAGATCGCGCGTCGCCTGATCCTCGTCCAATGCAGAGTCGAGAATCCGGACGACGTCGAAATCCGTCGAATACAGCGTGGTGAGCCAGCCCGCCGACTGGCGGATGCGCTCCGTCGGGTCCGCTACCTCAAGCACCTCGCGCGCGAGCTCTCGAGCGCGCGCCCGCTCGAGCCAGCGCTCGCAGATCGCGGAGAGGATCTCGCGCTTCGCCGCGAACGCCGCGTACACGGTGCGCGTTCCGACTCCGGCCTCCTTCGCGATGCCCTCCATGCTCGTCGCTCCGTAGCCATCCCGTGCGAAGAGGAGCTGCGCGGCGTCGGCGATCCGCACCCGGGTCGCCTCCGCCTGAACCTGGCGGTACGTCGAACCGGGGCTCTTGACGCTCTCACTCATGAGGTCGAGACTAGTCACTGCATCCACTGCAGTATCACTGCAGTGAGTGCACACTCTATGTCATCAAAGACGACGACCAAGGAGGACGAAAATGGAGAACCCCTCAACCCTTTCGCCAGAGGCGGCCGTGATCGAACGGATGCTGCACGAAGGCTTCGCGGCAGGAAACCCCGATATCGTCGACGAGCTCTGCTCCCCCGACGTGATCGAGCACCAGTTCGGGCTGGCGGGAGTAGGGCCGACGGCGATCGAGAAGATCAAGCGCGGGATCGTCACCGTGCATGCGGCGATGCCCGACCTGCGCTTCACGATCGCGGATGTCGCACAGGTCGGACCGACGGTCTGGATCCGGGCCGAGGGAATGGGCACCAACACCGGTCCCTTCATCGGAGCACCGAGCGACGCGCGCGTCCATTTCACAGTGATCGATGTCGCAACGGTCCGCGACGGCAAGATCGTCGAGCACTGGGGCGTGCCGGATCGATTCGCGATCCTCGTCCAGACCGGGCAGCTCGAACGCCTGATGACCTGACGCCGCCGGAGCGGAGAACGGCCGAGGCCGCGGCATCCGTCAGACTGAGCGGGTGCCGATCATCGACAACGCCGTCTACGTGGACGGCAAGCGGATCACGAACCCCGCGAGCCTGGAGCAGACGTTCGAGTACATGCGCGCCCAGGGCGGCGTTGCATGGATCGGTCTGTTCCGGCCCACGCCCGACGAGATCGCGCAGGTCGCCGCGGAGTTCTCGCTGCACGCGCTCAGCGTCGAGGATGCGCTGAGCGGACATCAGCGGGCGAAGCTCGAGCGATACGGCGACATCCTGTTCGCCGTCCTCCGCCCCGCGCGCTACATCGACGAGACCGAGACAGTCGAGTTCGGCGAGCTGCACGTGTTCGTGGGGCCGGACTTCGTCGTGACGATCCGGCATGCCGAATCACCCAACCTCGCCCGGGTGCGTCGTCGCCTCGAGGGGCAGCCCGACCTGCTCGCGCTCGGGCCGGAGGCGGTGCTCTACGCGATCCTGGACGAGGTCGTCGACGAGTACGAGCCGGTGGCCGACGGCGTGCGCAACGACATCGACGAGATCGAGGACGTCCTCTTCGGCGACACCGACCGCAGCCTCTCCCGCCGGATCTACGAGCTGTCGTCGGAGGTCATCTCGTTCCAGCGCGCGACCGAGCCGCTCGCGGGCATGCTCGACGGACTGCTTCGCGGGGCTGACAAGTACGCCGTCGACATCGAGCTGCAGCGGTCGCTGCGCGACGTGCTCGACCACACACTGCGGGTGAACGAACGGCTCTCGTCGTTCCGCACGATCCTCGAGAACGCGCTGACGGTGAACGCCACGCTGGTCACGCAGCGCCAGACCGAGACGGCGCTCACGCAGAACGATCAGGTCAAGAAGATCTCGGGCTGGGCCGCGATCCTCTTCGGCCCGACGCTCGTCGGCACGATCTACGGCATGAACTTCACGTACATGCCCGAGCTCGACTGGCCGTGGGGCTACCCGATGGCGCTGGCGCTCATGGCCGCGACGTCGGCGACGCTCTACATCGTCTTCAAGCGGCATCACTGGCTCTGACCCGCCTCCCACCCCCTCAACAAGAGGCATCATGTGAGGAGGGGGAAAGATGCCTGACGGACTCGACGACGAGCTGCAGACCCTTCGCGCGCGAGCGTACGGGCCGGACGCCGACATCGACGGCGATCCCGCGGCGCTCGAGCGGCTGCGAGAGCTCGAGAACGACGCCCGGTCCGCCACGGCCGCGGTGCCGGGGGCACGGCAAGTCGACCTCGATCCGGCTGACGCGATGGTGACGGATGCCGCACCGCCCGCGTTCGCTGCGTCCGCGGTCAGCGCGGGCGGAGCACCGTCCCTGGGCGCCTTCGTCGACGCCGCGGCCGAACGCGCGGCCGCGGACGAGGAGGCCGACGACAGCCCCGAGGATCGGGCTTACGGCACGCGCGCTCGCACCCGCCCCGGCGCCGCCGACCTCACGCCCGATGACGCGGATCCACAGGCGAGCCGAGTGAGCGATGCCGCGCCCGAAGGTCCCGGCGATGCCCCGACCGTCGGAGAGGCCGCGACCACGCGATCGCGCCCGTGGTGGCGCACGCGACGGGCGGTGGCCTGGATGGGTGCGATCGCTGTCGTCGCGGTGGTCGGCCTCGCTGCCGCGGTGTGGTCGACGCAGGCCCAAGGGCGCGTCGCGGTGCTGCAGCAGACCGACCTCGAGGGCTGGCCGAACAACGTGATGGGCGAGCCTCCCGACGGCGCGCGGCTCTACGAGGACTATTTCGGCCTCACCGCCGTCCAGATGCCGCAGCGGTGGGGCTCGGGCGAGGGCATGGAGTGCCTGTACATCGTCGAGTCGGGCGGACAGGGGTTCATGTCGACGATCGGATGCGCGGCCGGCGGCTTCCCGCCCACCGCCGCTCTTCTGGTGTCGGAGCGTGGGCCGGAGGAGCTGCGCGAGAGGTTCGCCGAGGGCACGGCGCTGCAGTTCGTGCTGCGCGACGGGCTGGTGCACGTCTACGCCGAGGAGCCGTAGCACCGACCTCACCCGGGCCACCGTTCTGGCGGCGGGGTGCGGCATCCGCTCGTCGTCAGCCTCCGAGCGCCCCGGCGTCTCGTGAGCCCACGTCGGTGCGGTGGAAGTTCTGGAACGAGCGGGATGCCGTCGGTCCCCGCTGGCCCTGATAGCGATTGCCGTAGGGGCCCGAGCCGTACGGGTTCTCGCTGGGCGACGAGAGCCGGAAGTAGCAGACCTGGCCGATCTTCATACCGGGCCAGAGCTTGATGGGGAGCGTCGCCACGTTCGACAGCTCGAGGGTGACGTGACCCGAGAATCCCGGGTCGATGAACCCGGCGGTGGAGTGGGTCAACAGGCCGAGACGTCCGAGCGAGGACTTGCCCTCGAGGCGGGCGGCGACATCGTCGGGAAGCGAGACGAGCTCGAACGTCGAGCCCAGCGCGAACTCTCCGGGGTGGAGGATGAACGGCTCGTCGGGTGTGACCTCGATCAGCCGCGTCAGCTCGGGCTGGTCCTCCGCCGGGTCGATGTAGGGGTACTTGTGATTGTCGAACAGGCGGAAGTACCGGTCGAGGCGCACGTCGACGCTCGAGGGCTGCACCATCGCGGGGTCCCACGGGTCGAGCCCGATGCGCCCTGCCTCGATCTCGAGTCGGATATCGCGGTCGCTCAGCAGCACCCGGCCAGCCTATCGGGGCGTTCCTGTCACAAATCACGTGCCCGCGGCGTCGTATCTACAGGCGAGTGAGGAGGAGCAGTGCGTACGACCGTGACTCGACCCGGCGGGCGCCGCGGCGGAACCTCGGTGACCGATCGCCTCAGCGCGCGGCTTCGCGGTGCGACGGTCTTCGGCTGGCGGGTGGGCGAGATGGAGAGCGCGCTGCGGCGACGCGTGGTGCCCACCCACTGGTCGAACCTGTTCGGGGTCGTCACGGTCGCCTGCCTGGTCGTCGTGATCGTCACGGGTCTGATGCTGATGTTCTTCTACACGCCATCGAGCGACACGACGACCTACGCGGGAAGCTACGGGCCTCTCCACGGCGCCACGGTCTCGAAGGCCTTGGACTCGACCATGCGGATCAGCTTCGACGTCCCCGGCGGCCTCCTGATCCGGCAGGCGCATCACTGGGCCGCGCTGCTCCTTCCGGCGGCCATCGTCGTGCAGCTGCTGGCCGCGTTCTTCACCGGCGCCTTCCGCCGGCCGCGGCGGGGCCTGTGGGTGCTCCTCTTCCTCATCTTCGTCGTGAGTCTCGTAGGCGGCTGGAGCGGCTATGCGCTTCCCGACGACATGCTCTCGGGCACGGGCGTGCGCATCACCGAAGGGGTCGCCATCGGCATCCCCTTCATCGGCACGCAGGTGTCGTTCCTGCTCTTCGGCGGGCAGTACCCCGGCGAGATCATCGAGCACCTCTATCCGGTTCATGCGGCTGTCGTCCCCGCCATCCTCATCGTGCTCGTGGCCCTGCGCGGGTTCGCTGGGTGGCGGCAGCCGCCGCCGCAGTTCCCCGGATTCGGGCGAATGGAGAGCAACGTCGTCGGGGTCCCGCTCTTTCCGGTGGCAGCGACGCGCGCCGGCGGGCTCTTCATGAGCGTGGCGGGGCTGATCGTCCTCATCTCGGCCACCGTCACGGTGAACCCGATCTGGCTGTACGGCCCGGCCTCGCCCGGCGACGCGTCCGCCGGCAGCCAGCCCGACTGGTACACCGGCTTTCTCGACGGCGCGCTGCGGCTGGTCCCGCCCGGCTGGGAGGTGGTGTGGCTCGACCGCACCTGGACGCTCGCCATCATCCTGCCCCTGGCCGTCGTCACCGCCTACCTCCTCGCCGTGCTCGTCTACCCCTTCATCGAGGAGTGGGCCGGCGGCGACCGCCGAGAGCATCATCTGCTCGACCGGCCGAGGAACCAGCCCACCCGCACCGGCATCGGGATCGCGGGCATGCTGTTCTACGGCGTCCTGTGGGGCGCCGCCAGCGCGGACCTCATCGCCACCCACTTCTTCGTCGCTCTGGAGCACGTGATCGGCTTCTTCCAGATCGCGCTGCTCACAGCGCCGGCGCTCGGATACTCCGTCGCCAAGCGGGTCTGTCTCGCGCTCCAGCGAAAGGACCGGGAGCTGCTCCTGCACGGGTACGAGACGGGGCGCATCGTCCGGTTGCCCGGAGGCGAGTACGTCGAGAGGCATCAGCCGCTCGGCGAGCAGGAGCGCGCACGGCTCGTCGTCGTCGACCCGCCGCGGCCCCTGGAGCTTCACCCCGACCACGACGGGGGCGTCGGAATGGTGCAGCGCGCGCAGGTGCGCCTGTCGCGCTTCTTCTTCGAGGACCGCATCGAGCTGCCGGCCGCACCGCTCCGAGCGGCGGCATCCGCCGAGGAGCAGCAGGAGGCCGTCGCGACCCTCGGCGTTTCAGCCGACGCGTGAGCGGATCGGATCCAGAACTGCCTCCGCCGCCCATGCGGCGGCGTCGGCGATGTCGCTGCGGTTCATCCTCATCTCCCGGCGATAGGTGACCCATGTCGCCGCCGAGTCGAGGTGGGCCAGCGCCGCCACGATGGACCGGCGCTCGGCATCGCCCAGCGAAGGGATCTCGGCGTCGATCATCTGCTCGAGCATCGCCCGTCGTGGGCTGGGCGCCGCACCGCTGATCCCCCGCATCGTCGTCTCGGCCACCACATGAGCCAGCTCCGGTCGAAGATCGTACGACTCCATCGCGGCCCTGATCGTGAGCGGCATATCGAAGATGCTGGGGGCGTCGTCCCGCGGGAAGATCCTGCTCTCGATCCACGCCGCCGTTGCGAGGAGCAGGTCGACCCTCGTCGCGTAGTTGCGGAACACAGTGCGCTCGCCGACGCCCGCCCGTCGTGCGATGAGCCGAAACGACACGTCGTCCGTGCCCAGCTCTTCGATCAGCTCGGTGTAGGCGGCGAGGATCGCCTCTTGAGTTCTGCTGACGTCGCTCGTCGCCGGCGCGTCGGATTCGGCCACGGGAGTCGTCACCTCCGGCTCTGCTGCGACGGGCCGTCCATGTCGACGGGCGTGCTCGCGATCAGGTCTCCCAGGACCTGTGCGACAGTGCGCTCGAAGACGTCCGCGATCTCGGGCGCGCTCATCTCGAAACCCGTCCGCATCCGAGCCCAGAACGGGGCGGACGCGAAATAGCGCAAGGCGGCCGCCACCCGGCGGAGGTCCCTGTCATTCAGCGACGGATGGTTCGTGGCCAGCATCGCCACCAGCGCTCGGGTGAAGAACGTGGGTTCCGGCTCGGCTGTCGGCGAGATGGATGCCGCGCGCGCGCACACGAATGCGAATGCCGGCGACGCGTCGAAGGCCACAAACCGAGCGCGCGCCGCATTCTCGAACTGGCGGATCGTGACGAAGGGCGGCAGCGGAAACTGCGTCGACTCGATCCACCCCGCCACACCCTCCAGCAGATGCGACCTCGTGGGGTAGTGACGGTAGATCGTGCGCTCCGAGACGCCGACGGCGTCACCCAGGCTGCGGTACGTGATGTCGTCGAACGGACTCTCGCGCAGCGCCGCGGCGACGCTCGCGAGGATCGCCGTGGGAGTGTCGGCCGCATCGGCCATCATCCGCCCCTTCCCTTCGACCGCCTGGTCTCGTCCGAGGTCCATCCTGTCGGCATCCCCGGCCACGGCGCGGGCTCGGCAGGCAGCATGTAACGGTCGGAACCGTCGAGCGTCAGCGCGAGCGACGAGACATACTGCGTCTCCCCCAGAGCTCCGCGCTCGGCCGAGGCCAGCATATCCGGGCGCTCGAACGTGTAGCCAGTGACGTGGCAGCGAAGGCGCTCCCCCGAGGGATTGCCGTCCACGTCGAGGATCGGGGAGGCGATCCCGTCCGTGCGCCGGCGGAGGTAGTAGCGACCGCGGGTGGCGAGCGCCGCGAGCGGGGTGGTGATGGCCGCGGCCCCGATGGCGATCAGCACCGAGAACGGTCGCAGTGCTTCGCCGAACAGCCCGGCGAACGCCGCGATCGAGAGGAACGACGCCAACCCTACCGATGTCAGGCCCACCGGGTTCCAGTCGTAGAGCATGCCGCGCCGGAACTCGGGGTAGATCGGTGCGATGCGCAGCACATGCTTGTTGATGACGATGTCGGCGGCGATCGTGACCAGCCACGCCATCACGACATTCGCGTAGAGGCTGAGCACGAAGCTGATGAGGCTGAAGACGTCCATCCACATCAACCACAGCGCGATGCCGAGGTTGAAGAAGATGAAGATCGACCTGCCGGGGTACGTCTTCGTCAGCCGGGTGTAGACGTTCGACCAGGCGAGCGATCCCGAGTAGGCGTTGGTGACGTTGATCTTCACCTGAGCGACGACGACGAGGATCAGCGCCAGCCCGACCGCGAGCCACGGGGGCATGATCGATTCGTAGAGCGCGATGAATTGGCGCACCGGCTCCGCCGCTCGCGCTCCCAGGTCGGGATCGACGCGCGTGATGAGGTAGACGGCGAGGAACACGCCGAGGATCTGCTTCACGCCACTGAACAGCAC
Source organism: Microbacterium yannicii PS01 (assembly GCF_000304335.1). Lineage (GTDB taxonomy): Bacteria > Actinomycetota > Actinomycetes > Actinomycetales > Microbacteriaceae > Microbacterium > Microbacterium yannicii_A. Next base: position 21,299 of record NZ_CAJF01000012.1, read on the forward strand.
CCACCCGGGCCCGGCGAAGAGCAGTGACGCCCACCACGACCGTCGATTCGCCCTCGTCCGCGGCGGCATCGCCCGGATCACGTCGATCTGCTCGGCCAGCTGCGGGGTGAGCGCGAAGCAGACCGCCGCGCTGGCGACGATGGCACCGAAGCTGACGTCGCCGTCGGAGGCGCCCGTGAACGAGACGAAGGCGCTGACCGCACCGGGATCGGAGACGATCACCCAGAGAAGGGGGAGCAGGGCGAGGGCGAGCCACAACGGCGTCGTCCAGAACTGCAGACGCTCGAGCGCGCGCATCCCGTAGATCACGATCGGGATGACCACGACGGTCGAGATGAGATACCCGATCCACAGCGGGATGCCGATGGCGATATGCAGCCCCTGCGCCATGATCGCACCCTCGAGCGCGAAGAAGATGCAGGTGAATCCGGCGAAGATCACCGTCGTGATCGATGAGCCGTAGTAGCCGAAGCCCGACCCTCGGGCGATGAGATCCAGGTCGAGGTTGTAGCGCGCCGCGTAATACGCGATCGGCAGCCCGACGATGAAGATGATGGCCGACGCGAGCAGGATGCCGAGCACGGCGTTGTTCGTGCCGTGCTCGATCCCGACACTCGCGCCGATGGAGAAGTCGGCGAGGAACGCGATCGAGCCGAGGGCGGTGACCCCGACGGACCCGGCGCTCCAGCGCCGGAACGTGCGTGGGACGTAGCGGAAGGCATAGTCCTCGAGGCTGTCCTCGGCGGCTGCCCGCGCGTTGTCTGCCCTGCTCACGGTGAACCGCACCTCACGTCGCACTCCCTGCGCCTCGCACGTCCGGCCCATTGTCGCCGCACCATGTTTCAGTCGCATTGCGTGCAGACAGCGTTCTGTGCAGCCGTCCGGCTCGAGGTTCGCGAGGGACCCCGGCTGCTAGATCGCCATCGCGAGCCGCACCCCCTCGGCGGCGGATGCTCCGCCCTCGCCCGTGCTCGACGCGAAGCCGCTCGCCAGCACGAGGTACTTGTCGGCGGCTTCGAGGGCGAAGCCGATGTGCTGCTCGACGAGCAGCACCGAGAGGCCTTCGTGCGCGAGCTGCATCACGGTGTGCTCGATCTCGGCGACGATCGTGGGCTGGATGCCCTCGGTCGGCTCGTCGAGGATGAGCATCTTCGGCTCGGTGATGAGCGCGCGCGCGATCGCGAGCTGTTGCCGCTGGCCGCCCGAGAGCAGACCGGCCTTGCGCGTCGCGAACTTCTCCAGGGCGGGGAACCGTGCCAGCTGCTGATCGATGAGCGCCTTGCCTCTTCTTCTGCCATCGGCCACGAGCTGCAGGTTCTCCATCGTCGTGAGCTGTGAGAACGACTGCTGACCCTGCGGCACATAGGCCATTCCGCGCGCCACGCGTTTGTTGGGCGGCAGCGAGGTGACGTCCTCGCCGTCGAAGATCACGTGGCCGCTGCGAGGTTTGATGAGTCCGATGGCCACGCGCAGCAGCGTCGACTTGCCGGCGCCGTTGTGACCGAGGACGGCGACCACCGTATCCGAGCGGGGCAGCGTCACACCGTGCAGCACGAGCGTGCGGCCGTAGCCGGCGTGGATGTCGTTCAGCTCGAGCACCTCAGGCCCCCGTTCCCTGGGAAAGAGCGACGTCGGCATCGGCATCCGTCACCGCGGTCGTCTCGTCCGCGCCCGCGTCGGCCACGACCAGCATGGCGGCCGTGGTGGCTGCACCGGCCGTGCCGAGGTAGACCTCCTGCACTTTCGGGTCGGCCTGCACCTGCGCCACGGTGCCCTCCGAGAGCACCTTGCCCTGATGCAGGACGGTGACGCGCGAGGCGTACCGGCGCATGAAGTCCATGTCGTGCTCGACGACCAGCACGATCCGGCGCTGGGCGATGCGCTGCAGCAGCTCGCCCGTGGCGGTGCGTTCGTCCTGGCTCATCCCCGCGACCGGCTCGTCGAGCAGGAGCGCGCGAGGCTCCTGGACGAGCATCATGCCGATCTCCAGCCATTGCTTCTGACCGTGCGACAGGATTCCCGCCGGCGTCTCACGCTCGCCGCTGAGTCCCGTCTCTTCCAGCGCTCGCTCGATCGCAGGATCCACGCCACGCCGGGCACGCAGCAGCGAGAACGACGAGCGGTGGAGCCCCGCTGCGATGTCGAGGTTCTGCAGGACCGACAGCTGTTCGAAGACGGTCGCGGTCTGGAAGGTGCGCCCAACGCCGAGCCGGACGATCTTGTTGACCGCCTTGCCCAGGAGCTCCTGGTCGCCGAGCTTCACAGAGCCGGAACCCTTGGACAGACCCGTGATCGCGTCGATGCAGGTCGTCTTGCCGGCACCGTTGGGTCCGATGAGGAATCGGACCTCTCCGGGATGGGCGTCGAACGAGACCCCGCCGACGGCGACGAATCCATCGAACTCCACACGCAGATCCGTGACGACGAGTGAATCGGTGGCCGCGGTCACTTCTTCACCTCCTCGAGCACCGGCGCCGAGGCGGGGACGGCGGGGGCGGTGAGGGAAGAGTTGCGTGGACGCCATAGCGCGCTCCTGGCCTTGCTGAACAGCGACGACAAGCCCATCGGAAGGAAGAGCGTCACGAGGATGAAGATCAGGCCGAGGATGTAGATCCACCCGTCGGGCCAGCTGGAACCGAGGCTCGACTGACCCCATCCGATCGCCATCGCTCCGAGAGCGGGACCGAACAGTGAGGCACGCCCGCCCAGCGCCACACCAGCGATCATCAGGATCGAGGCTGAGGCGCCGATCTCGGCGGGCGTGATGATTCCCACGATGGGCACGAACATCGCTCCCGCGATGCTGGCCATCAGCGCCGCGACGACGTAGGCGACCAGCTTGATGTTCGCCGGGTCGTAGCCCAGAAACCGCACCCGCTCCTCCGCGTCCCGGGTTGCTATCAGCAGTTCACCGAAGCGGCTGCGGTTGAGCTGCCACACGACCAGCAGGCACACGATCAGCAGCGCGGCGGCGATCATGAAGACCATGACCTTGTTCGCGTCATCGTTCAGGACGAACCCGAAGAAGTACTTGAAGTCGCTCAGCCCGGTGTCGCCACCGGTCTCGCGGATCGTCGAGCTGATCAGGACGGCGAGCGCGACAGCGAGCGCCTGCGAGAGGATGGCGAAGTACGCGCCCTTGACCCGGCGCTTGAACAGGGCGTAGCCGAGAACCCCCGCGACGATCACCGGGAGCAGCACGATGGCCGCCAGTGTGAAGGCGTCGCTGCGGAACGGCTCCCAGAAGGGCGGAAGCGATGCCGACGGGTCGTACAGGATCATGAAGACCGGAAGGCCGCCGGGCGCCGTGCCCTCGAGCGTGAGGTGCATCGCCATGGCGTAGGCGCCGAGGCCGAAGAACACCCCTTGACCGAGGACCAGCATTCCGCCCCGGCCCCAGGCCAGACCGATCCCCACCGCCGCGATCGCCCAGCAGCAGTATTTGCCGAGGTTGTTGAGCCAGTGCATGGAGAGGAAGGCCGGAGCGACGACCAGCAGCAGCACGGCGAACACCGCGATGCCGATGAGCGGAAGCCACGGTTTGAGTTTCGTCATGTCAACCCCCGGGTGCGGACCGTGAAGAGGCCCTGTGGACGAAATTGCAGGAACACGACCACGAGCACGAAGGCGAGCACTTGCGCCATGCTCCCGGTCGTCCAGTCGGCGAAGAACGACAGCGCGATTCCCAGAGCCCACGCGGCGATGACAGTGCCCTTGATCTGGCCGACCCCGCCCGCGACGACGACGAGGAAGGCCGGGATGATGTACTGCGTGCCCATCTGAGAGTTGGTGCCCCCGATGAGGGACGCGGCGACGCCGGCGATTCCGGCGAGGCCGGATCCGACGAAGAAGGTGATCCGGTCGACGATGCGCGTGGGGATGCCGCTGGTCTCGGCCAGATCGCGGTTCTGGACGGTCGCTCGGATCCGGCGTCCGAAAGACGAGTACTTCAGCCAGGCGGCCAGGGCGACCAGGCACAGGGCTGCGAGAACGATGGTGAACAGCTGGCGAAGGGGCCACGCGTAGCCGAGGACGTTGATCTGGCCGTCGAGCCATCCGGGGGCCTCGACCGGGACCCCCTGGGCCGGGAAGATCTGCAACGCGATCTGCTGCAGGATGAGCGCCACCCCGACCGTGACCAGCAGCGTGTCGAGTGGCCGTCGATACATCCATTGGATGAGGGTGACCTCGAGCAGGAGGCCGAGGAGGCCGGCACCGAGGAACGCGAGCGGCAGCGCCAGGAGGATCGAGATGTTGCTGGAGCTGACGAAGAGCTGGGTCAGGTAGGCGATGAAGGCGCCCGCCATGATGAACTCCCCGTGCGCCATGTTGATCACCCCCATCTGACCGAAGGTGAGGGTGAGCCCGAGCGCCGCGAGCAGCAGAAGGGCACCCAGCGCGGTGCCGTTCAGAAGCGGCGGTAAGAGTGCATCCACGTGCTGTCGCTCTCTATGCGGTGAGGATTGGGAGGGGAGTGCGGGCCCCGAGCGCTCGGCGCGGGACCCGCACTCGGCGGCTCAGCCGGCGGCGGCCACCAGCGCGTCGCGGACATCGGCCGGGAACCAGTCGTAGCCCTCGAGGTACGGATCCGGTTCGATGAAGCCGTCGGACGACCAGACGATGTCGAACTGGTTGTCGGCGTTGATCCTGCCGATGTTGCCGGGCTTCGAGATGTGGTGGTTCTCGCCGTCCAGCGTGACCACGCCCTCCGGCGCGTCCACCGTGATTCCGCCTGCCGCGGCGGCGGCGTTGATCTCGTCCACCTCGAACGAGCCGGCCGCCTCGGCCAGAGCCTTGTAGAGGTACAGCGAGATGTAGGCGGCCTCCATCGGGTCGGAGGTCACTCCGCTGCTATCGGGGTAGGCCTGCCAGCGCTCGATGAAGCCGGGGTTGTTCGGGGTCTCGAGCGACTGGAAGTAGTTCCACGACGCGTAGTTGCCCGTGACCTCGTGCCCCATGGCCGGCGCCTCCTCCTCGGCGATCGACACCGAGATGATGGGGGTCGTCTCCGGGGTGAGCCCGGCGTCGTAGTAGGCCTTGATGAAGCCGACATTCGACGAGCCGTTGATCGTGTTGAAGACGAAGTCGGGGTCGGCCGCGACGATCTTCGAGACCTGGGTGGTCCAGTCGTCCTTGTCGAGCGGCACGTACTCCTCACCGACGATCTCGATGCCGAGTTCGGCGGCGTAGAGCTTGATGATGGCGTTCGCGGTGCGGGGGAACACGTAGTCCGAGCCGGCGAGGAAGAGCGTCTCCACGCCCTGAGAGGCGAGATAGTCCATCGCGGGGATGATCTGCTGGTTGGTGGTCGCGCCGGTGTAGTAGATGTTCGGCGACGACTCGAGACCCTCGTACTGCACCGGGTAGAAGAAGAGACCGTTGTGCTCCTCGACGACCGGCTTGACCGCCTTGCGCGACGAGGAGGTCCACCCGCCGAAGATGGCGGCGACGCAGTCCTGGGTGAGCAGCTTCTCGGTCTTCTCCGCGAAGGTCGGCCAGTCGGTGGCGCCGTCTTCCTGGATGTACTCGATCTGCTTGCCGAGGATGCCGCCGTCCGCGTTGATCTCGTCGGCCGCCATGTGCAGAACGTTCGAGACGGTCTGCTCCGAGATGGCCATGCCTCCGGTCAGGGAGTTGAGGAAGCCGAGCTTGATCGTGTCGCCGGAGGTGTCGATGCAGCTCTCGGACGCGGCGGCACTGGATCCGGTCGGAGTGGAGGCGTCGCCGGCGCGGGAACCGCAACCGGCGAGAATGAGGGCCGTCGCCGCCGCGAGGGCGGGGATGGCCAGCAGGCCGCGCGCCCTTCGTGTCCGTGTCGATGTCATGGGGACTCCGTTTCTGTGTGATGCAGGGTGGTGCGTTCTCGGGTCGATGGTGCGGTCCGCAGGCACACCGAAGGCACTCATCGCCGGGCACGCCCGAGGAGGCGTGCCGGGAACGCGGCGGAGAGCTGATCCGGTGATCAGTTGTGGAGCAGGGAGTGGGCCGGTGGTGCGTCTGGATGCCGGATGGTTCGGGCCTCGCGTGCCGGTGATGGATCGGCGGAAGGTGATCGCCGACTGCTGCGGTAGTTGCCAGCATGAGACCGTGACATTGCTCTGACATTTCTCGATTGTTCCGGTTCTGTAAATCGTCGAACGGCCGACGGCGGTCTTGGCCCGTATTTCCGGGGACAGCCACGTCGCAGGCGCGAGCCAGGCCGTCACGGCCACCGGTCGATGCCGCCCGCTATGGCACACTTCTGACATCACCCGTCGGAGGACGAAATGCACTTCACTCCCGCCGAAACCGAGAAGCTCCTGCTCACGGTCGCTGCGATGGTCGCCCGCGACCGGCTCGAGAGGGGCGTTCTCCTCAATCACCCCGAGACGGTCGCTCTCCTGTCGTGCTGGGTCATCGAGCGGGCCAGAGAGGGTCGTGGTGTGGCAGAGCTGATGCAGGAGGGGCGAACCGTCCTGCGGCGCGATCAGGTAATGCCCGGCGTCCCCGAGATGATCGCCGACGTGCAGGTCGAGGCGACGTTCCCCGATGGCCGCAAGCTGGTCACCGTCCACCACCCGATCGACTGAGGAGTCGCTGTGGCATCCGCTTCCACCCACGGCCCTGGGGCCTTCCGGATCAGACCGGGGCGCATCGAGCTCAACGCCGACCGAACCGACGCCGAACGCGTCCGACTCGTGTTCGTGAACACCGGGGACCGACCGATCCAGATCGGTTCGCACATCCACCTTCCCGACGTGAACGCGGCTCTGGAGTTCGACCGCGCTCTCGCCCACGGGTTCCGGCTCGACATCCCGTCCGGGACGTCGCAGCGGTTCGAGCCGGGCGCATCCCGAGTCCTCGACGCCGTCGCGCTGCGCGGGGCGCGACGGGTTCCCGGCATCCGGATCAAGGCGGACGGACAGGAGCAGCTCGATGGTTTGGCTTGACCGATCACGGTACGCGGCGATCTACGGCCCGACCGTCGGCGACGAGGTGCGCCTGGGCGACACCGATCTGTGGATCCAGATCGAGCGCGACCTCACGGTCGGCGGCGAGGAGGCGATCTTCGGAGGCGGCAAGTCCATCCGGGAATCCATGGCTCAGGCGACCACGACGCGCGCCGACGGCGCCCTCGACACCGTCATCACCAACGCCATCATCTTGGACTGGTGGGGCGTCGTCCGCGCCGATATCGGCATCCGCGACGGTCGCATCGTCGGCATCGGGCATGCCGGCAACCCTGACGTCAGTGATGGCATCGACATGGTGATCGGCCCCTCCACGGATGTCATCTCCGGTGAGGGTCGCATCGTCACCCCGGGAGCCATCGACTCGCACGTGCATCTGCTCTCGCCCTCGCAGGTTCACGAGGCGCTCGCCACCGGCATCACCACGATCGTGGGTGGCGGCACCGGCCCCTCCGAGGGGTCGAAGGCGACGACCGTCACCCCGGGGGCGTGGCATCTGGCCTCCATGCATCGTGCGCTCGATCCCCTGCCCGTGAACCTCCTTCTCCTCGGCAAGGGCAACACGGTGTCGATGCCGGCGCTGCAGGAACAGGCTCTGGCGGGCGCCGCAGGATACAAGGTGCACGAGGACTGGGGCTCGTCGCCGGCGGCGATCGACGCGTCGCTCCGTGCAGCCGAGGAATGGGGTCTTCAGGTCGCGCTGCACTCGGACTCGCTGAACGAGGCGGGATTCGTCGAGTCGACGATCGCGGCGATGGACGGGCGCTCCATCCACGCGTTCCACGTCGAGGGTGCCGGGGGCGGGCACGCTCCGGACATCCTCGCGATCGCCGGTCTGCCCAATGTGATTCCCGGGTCGACGAACCCGACCCTTCCGCACACGGTCAACACCGTGGCCGAGCATCTCGACATGCTCATGGTCTGCCATCACCTCAACCCCGCGGTGCCAGAAGACCTCGCCTTCGCGGAGTCCCGCATCCGCGCCACCACGATCGCCGCGGAAGACATCCTCCACGACATCGGAGCGCTGTCGGTGACCTCGTCGGACGCACAGGCGATGGGACGGATCGGCGAGGTGATCACACGCACCTGGCAGGTCGCGCACGTGATGAAGCACCGACGCGGCCCGTTGGGCGGAGGGATGCCGGCAGACAACGAACGCGCGCGCCGCTATGTCGCGAAGTACACGGTCAACCCCGCCATCGCCCACGGGATCGCGTACGACGTCGGTTCGGTCGAGGTGGGCAGGCTCGCCGACCTCGTGGTGTGGGATCCGAAGTTCTTCGGCATCCGTCCCGCTGTCGTCGTCAAGGGCGGCGGAATCGCGTGGGCCGCACTCGGCGACCCGAATGCCTCCATCCCGACTCCCCAGCCCGTGATGATGCGACCGTCGTTCGGTGACACGATCGGGGCCGACCTCTCGGTGACGTACGTCTCTCCTGCCGCCCTCGACAACGGACTGGCCGAGACGCTCGGTCTGCGCCGTCGACTGGCCGCCGTCGAGCCCACGCGTCACATCGGCAAGGCCGACATGAAGAACAACGACCTCCTCCCGTCTATCCGCATCCGCCCCGACACGTTCGAGATCGCCATCGACGGCGAAGACGTCGAACCCGCACCCGCGGCATCCCTCCCCCTCGCTCAGCTCTACAACCTCTTCTGAGATCGCTCCATGGACTCCGCCGCACACACCGTCACGATGCTGCTCGCCGACGCGCGCCTCCCCTCGGGCGGGCACGCGTTCTCGGCAGGCGTCGAGCCCGCCCTCCAGGGCGGACTCGGGCGATCGGACGTCGGCGGCTTCCTGCAGGCGAGGGCACGGACGACGACGATCGTCGATGCGGCGACGGCGGTCGTGACGCGGAGAGCCGGGCTGATCGGCTCCTCGTATGCGCCCATCGAACGCGCGTGGGCGGCGCGCACGCCGAGTCGGGCCGCTCGCGTGGCATCGACAGACCTCGGCCGCGGACTCCTCCGACTGGCGCAGCGCCTTTGGCCGCACTCACCGCCGATCGCCGCGTTGACCGAGGGAACGTCGACTCCGCCCCCGAGGCCCCTCGTGCTCGGTGCCATCGCCGCGCACGCCGGCCTCGACGCCGAGACGTTGATCCGGGTCGCGGTCTACGACGAGATGGCCGGCGGCGTCGCGGCACTTCTCAAGCTGGAACCCGGTGATCCCGTGGAGGGTGTGCGACTCGTCATGGACGCATGCGCCGTCGTCGATCCCCTCATCTCACAGCTCGCAGCACTCGACTCGCCCGAGGCGATTCCCGCGGCGAGTGCCCCCCAATCCGAGGCGTGGACCGAAGCCCACGCCGTGACGAACAGGAGACTCTTCCGTGCCTGACCATCCGACCGACTCTCGCGCACTCCGACTCGGCGTGGCCGGCCCCGTCGGCACTGGCAAATCGTCGCTCATCGCCACGGTGTGCCGGGCGCTGGCCACCGAGCTGCGGCTCGGCGTCATCACGAACGACATCTACACCGATGAGGATGCGCGATTCCTCCGCTCCGCCGGTGTGCTCGACCCCGAGCGCATCCGTGCAGTCGAGACCGGGGCGTGCCCTCACACCGCGATCCGCGATGACATCACGACCAACCTCCTCGCCGCCGAAGACCTCGAGCGCGACTTCGCCCCCCTCGATGTGGTGCTCATCGAGTCGGGCGGCGACAACCTCACCGCGACCTTCTCGCCCGCCCTCGTCGATGCGCAGATCTTCGTGCTCGATGTCGCGGGAGGCGGCGACGTCGCTCGAAAGGGCGGTCCGGGCATCGGCCGCGCCGACCTCCTGGTGGTCAACAAGACCGACCTCGCTCCCTATGTCGGCGTGGACGTGCCCCAGATGGTGCGGGATGCCGAGGCGGCCCGGGACGGCCGCGCGGTGCTGGCCCTGTCGCGCCACGATGCGGCCTCGATCTCGGCGCTGCGCGAATGGGTTCTCATGATCCTCGCTGGTCATCGTGCGGGCACCCACGTCGCGCAAGATCCCGGCCCGATGGCGCCGCACTTCCACGCCGACGAGGAGCACCCGGAAGGCGGATACGTCCACTCGCACGCCGACGATGAGGCGCACGTCTCGGACTCCGGGCACGACCACTCCCCCGCCCGCGCGGGCGTGCCGGGATGAGGGAGTGACCTCAACGCGGGTGGCGGTCACCGCGGGCGACCCGCGCGCTCACGTTGAGCTCGCCGTCGGGACACTCGCCCCACGGCTCATCTCTCGTGACGCCACGCGCGCACACGTTGCGGTCGCCGCCGCGGGCATGGTGCTGCTCGGCGGCGACGAGGTCCGCGTGGAGATCGACGTCGGTCCTGCGTGCACCCTGGAGATCCAGGATGTCGGAGGCACGGTCGCGTACCGCGGGGCGCGCTCGTGGTGGACCCTGGACATTCGCGTGGGGGCCGGCGGCACGCTGCTCTGGGACGGTCTGCCGTTCGTCGTCACCGATGGAGCCGACGTCGAGCGCCGCACGTCCCTCTCGCTCGGGTGCGACGCGCGCGCGGTCGTCCGCGAGACGCTGGTCCTCGGCAGGCACGGCGAGCAAGGCGGCCGATTGATCGCGGCTTTCACCGTCGTCGACGAAGGAGGGCCGGTCCTTGTCGAACGGCTCGATGCCGAGGGCACGGCCCCCGAGTTGGGAGTGCTGGGCGGCAACAGGGTGATGGATTCCGTGGTCGCCGTCGGCTTCCGACCACCGACGCGTCCCGGAGACCTGGAGTTCGATCGCCCCGGGGCGATGGCGCGGTACCTGTCGGACCACACGCATGGCTCGCCGCTCGATCCGGTGTTCGACGAGTGGGCGCAGAGCGCGGAGGCGCGGACTCGGACGCAGGAGGTGAGGGCCGCGCGATCAGGATGACGCGGCTGACGCGCCGCACGGCGGTCAGCTTGTATGCTGGGCGGAGTGGCGCCGCGGTCTTGGCGCCACGAGTGTGCGAGCACGACTGTGCCGCACTCGGGGCTGTAGTTCAATGGCAGAACTTCTGCTTCCCAAGCAGACAGCGCGGGTTCGATTCCCGTCAGCCCCTCCACAGATGTCACTTCGCACGCAAGGTGACAGATTTTCCCGGCCGCGGGTCGGGCGCGTGCATCGCTCGGATTCATCCCGGCGGTCGGCGTCGAATGCGGGCCTCAGATCTTCGCACCACGGAAAGCCCGCGTGACCCGCGGTGTGTTTCTGCCCTTCTCCTTGCCCCCTGCGCTTGAGTTGAGTGTCTTCGGGACCACAGTGACCGGGACGCCTTCGAAGTCATAGAAGCTGTCGCGGGGTGCGTAATCCGTCTTGCGCCCGATGCTGTTCCAGTGCGCGACGACGGTCGGATTGGTGTGGTCGAGGGAAGGACCCTCCTTCGGGTGGTCGAGCAGCCACCAGTCGTCTCCGCGCGGCGAGGGCTTCCCCCGGAATTTCCAGTAGACCACCCCGGCGACGGTCCGGAAGCTGCCGATCTCGCGCATCATGCGGTCCTTGGTGTCTCTGGAGTAGTCCTTCGGATAGAAGTACGACCGGGTCGCTTTGCCGCGGTACTGAGGCTTCAGCATCAGGTGCTCGTCCGACAGCTCGACGTACGTCACGTCCCAGTCTCCGGTCGGTCGCGCCGCTGTGAGGGCCGCGGCGTCGGCCTTGATGACCCGAGCCGCTTCGCTGAGCTCACCGAAGACCTTCGTTCCGAGCGCGTGGTCGCCGCGTTCATACCAGTCGCGGGCCCTCTCGAGATCTTTTTCGAGTTCTTGCACGCGCCGCCATAGGGCGAGCGCCTCGCGCTGGTGCTCGTGCGCGGCGTGGCGGTACTCGGCAAGGTCGGGGTCGGTTCCCGAGGCCCGAACCTGATCATCGGCATACAGCTTCTCGGTACGGGTGGGGTCGAAGCACTGGTCGAACGCCCCGTATGCGGAGTGCATCGCCTCACGCATCTTTTCGTAGTCGGCTCCGACGGGCTCGACAGACGCGGGGACTGCGAAGCCCTGCTCGCCACGGTCGATGGCGTCGCCGAGAGCGTCGGCGTTCTTCGCGATCGCGTCATAGCCCGAACGAGCCTGATTGCGTTCTACCCCGTCGGCGGCGAGCGCCGGCTCCGCGAGCGCGTCGGCGCGGTCGCGCAATTCACTCGTGCTCGCCTCGGCTGCTTCGAGTTTGTCCTTGCGCTCCTCGAGCTCTTTGAGCGGACCGGAACCGCCGATCGACGCGGTCGACGGACCTCCTGCCGCGGCCTTCTTGGCGGCCGCCGACAGCCGGGTGTTTGCGCGCAGCTCACGCGCCGCCGACCGTTGTGCCGAGCTGATCTGCGCGAGCGCCGCGCTCTTGGCGGCCGAAACGGCTCCGGTGTCGCTGTTGCGCTTCGCCTCGTTGGGACCGACCGGGTCGTCCTTCAGGTCGCCGGCCTTCTGGCCGGCCACGGCGTCGCGCAGGATCTGGTCGATGCTGAAGCCCTCAGCATCCGGTAGTGAACCGGTAGCACTCGCCGTGCCGACCTCGAAGCGTTGCGACATGTCCCAGCTGTAGGTCTTCTCGAACAGCGGCCACTCCTTCTTGTACTCCTTGCGCCACCGCCATTCGGTGAAGTCGGGAACCGCCCAGCCGATGATCGGCCAATCCGAGACCTCGTGGATGAGGTCGCTGACGACGGGGATCTCCGGGAACCCGAGCTCGACCCACACGCCCGCGAATGCGTTGAGTTTGAACGCGAGCTCGACGGCCGCGCCGAGGTCGAGCACGACCGACATCGACAGCGATCCATCGTCGTAGGAGAGGGTGACGTAGGTGTCGACGACAGTCGCCGCCGAAGCGAGCGCCGAGCCGCTCAGCCCGGCGAAGGCCCCGGCTTCGAAGGTGTTGCCGAACAATCCCAGGCCGGCGCTGAGGCGGGCGCTGGCGGTCGTGCCCGCCGATGCGTTCGCGGTGAACCGAAGCATCGCATCGCCGCTGAAGCTGCCTTCCGGGTCGCGAGCCCACGGCCGATCGAGCAGGCGCCGCGCAGGGATGATCGGTGGCATGAACGGGATGAGCGCTTCATAGGGGAACTCGCGGATGCTGCGCTGCCGGCCGGCCTCCTCGCCGGTGACGTAGATCTGGATGTCGCTGAGGGTGCCGGGACCGAAGACCATGCTGGCGAAGCTCTTCGCCGCGGCGGACCCCTCCAGCGCGTAGGAGATCGGGATGCCGTCGACGACGAAGGTCCCACCGGCCAGCGGCACGAACGTCGGCTGGAGGATGTCCCAGTTCTTCTTCGCGGTCTTGGGCAAGAAGAGCGTTCGCGACGGCATGGTTGCGATGAATGTGTCGGACGACATGACCATCGGTGGCCGCTTCTGCATCGGGGTGCGGGGCGCGCGCTGCAACGTGACCGGCGGCAGGGACGTGTGTGCCGGTGGGCGGGACCGGACCGCACTCGGCGGTGTCTGCGTGGGTGTGCGGGTCTCGCGCTGCTGGATGAGCGCAGAGACTGCCCTATTGCCTGCAAGGCGCTGCAGGCGGTTCACGTTCTGCGCGCTGAGTCCGTTCGATTGCCGACGCAGCCCCGCGGCCGGCCGCGCAGCAGTGATCACGCGCTCGCGTGCCAGACGATCCCGCATGCGCGCTCCGATCCCAGCGGCGCCCCCGGTCCACATCATGAGGGACCTGGATGCCGGGGGCAACGGCGGAAAGGACGCCCCTTCGGGCAGAGTGTCTGCCCGAAGGGGAATCTTCGACGCCTGGCGGCCACCGCCACGTAGCAGCCAGAGCGCGGCGCGACTCGGGCCCGCCTCAGCGCCCGCCGCGACTCCGCAGCACGTCAGCGAGACGCGCGAGCTGCCGAGGATCCTCGAGAGCCGACCCCACGGCGGCGACCCGCACACCGGCATCGAGGAACGTCTCGACGTTCGACGCGTTCACCCCGCCCGTGGCGACGAACTGCACCTGCGGAAAGGGCCCGCGGATGTGCGCGAACCAGTCCGCGCCGAGCCAGGTGGCGGGAAAGGCCTTGAGCCATGTGAGGCCCAGCCCGACGGCGAGCTGGACCTCGGTCGGCGTCGAGACTCCAGGAAGGATGGGGATGCCGGCATCCTGGGCCGCTCGCACGACCGCGGGATCGAGGCCGGGCGAGACGAGATAGGCGGCTCCCGCCTCGACCGCCTGCGCCACGTGGGCGGGCGAGATGATCGTGCCGGCCCCGACGCTCTTGCCCTGCTGGGCCGCCTGCCGGACGACCTCGCGCAGCGCGCGTTCGTCCTCATCCGTCTGCAGCGGCACCTCTACGGAGTCGATGCCGAGGTCCCATGCGGTCTCGGACAGTCGCACCGACCGATCGACGCCCATCCCGCGCAGGATCGCCATGAGCGGGACTCCCGCGAACGCCGTCTCGAACCAGTCATCTGCTGCCGTGGTCATGCAACCGCCCCCTCATCGATCGAGTCCGTCGTCGTCTGCAGCGCCCGTGCGGCGCGAGCGTGACCGGCGCGAAGCCGTTCGTCCACAGGCGCCCCCGACAGCAGCCCGGCAAGGTAACCACCGGCGAAGGCATCCCCCGCCCCGACCGCCTCGACCACGTCCACGTCCAGTGCCGGCTCGAACACCGAGAGCTCGCCGATGAAGGCCGTCGCGCCCACGTCGCCGTCCTTGACCACGAGCTCCGCGACGCCCGGGAGCAGAGCGCGGACGTCAGCGGCGGCATCCGTCCCCCAGAGGCTGTGCGCCTCGTCGAGACCGGTGAACACGATGTCGGCGCCACGGGCGAGCTCGAGCAGCTGCGGCGCAGCGGTCGCGGCGCCCCACAGCGGCGCCCGATGGTTGACGTCGAACGACACCGGCACGCCGTGCTCGCCGGCGCGCTGGATCACGCGGCGCAGAAAGGCAGAGGCGGATGCCGAGATCGCGGCCGTGATTCCCGAGACGTGGAGCAGGTCCACTCCCCCGAACGACACGGCCTCGGCGTCCGACTCGGCGAGTGCGGACGCCGCCGAGCCGCGGCGGTAGTACAGCACGCCGTTGCCCGGGTCCTTGACGTACAGGCCCGTCGGACGCGCCCCGTCGAAGATGACCGTCGACACGTCGACGCCGCGACGCGCGAGCTGCGCGGACACGCGTCGGCCGAGCGCATCGTCTCCGAGTCGGCTGAACCACCGCGCGCGGTGCCCGAGCGCCGCGACATGGGCTGCGACGTTCGATTCGGCGCCGCCGGCGTCGAGCAGGAAGGCTTCGGCGTCGACGACCGGTTCGGCGGCGACGGGAACGACCATCGCCATGGTCTCTCCGATGGCGAGCAGCGTCTTCGGCGGTGGAGGCATCGACGTCAGCCTAGAGCGGTCGGCGAAGCGCCACCGGATCAGCCTGCCAGCGCGGCGGCCCGCCAGTCGGTCAGCACCCGGGCGATGGCACGGGTGTGCGCCCACGGCATCTCGGGCACCTGGAGCCGCTCCTCGGCGAGCGCGAGCGAGAGCGCATCCGCCTCGGCCGCCATCGGCTGCACGACGGGCACCTCGATCACGCGCTCGTCGCCGCCGCGCCGGACGATCAGCGTCGATGCGCTCGCGGCGCGCTCGCCCCACGCGTCGGGCAGGAAGACCTCGCCCTCGGAGAATCGCACGAGCGCCGAGCCCGGCAGCTGCCGCACGACCGAGGTGGCCACCGGCGCGATCAAGCCGCCGAACTCGACGTCGGCGGTCGCCGAGCCGTCGACGCCCGACACGAGATCGGCCTCGACTGCGCCCACGACCGGGGAGTCGATCGGCTCGCCGGCCGCTCCCGCGAGCTGCACGGCCAGCGCCACCGGGTAGCAGCCGACGTCGAGGATCGCTCCGCCCGCGAGCGCGGGGTCGAACAGCCGCCCCTCCCGCGATCCGGCGGCGAAGCCGAAGGCCGCCTCGACCCGCTGCACCGCGCCGAGCTCGCCGCCGGAGACGAGGTCGTTCACGGCCG
Organism: Microbacterium yannicii PS01; assembly: GCF_000304335.1. GTDB lineage: Bacteria > Actinomycetota > Actinomycetes > Actinomycetales > Microbacteriaceae > Microbacterium > Microbacterium yannicii_A. The sequence goes on from NZ_CAJF01000012.1 coordinate 37,144, forward strand.
CGGCGAACGGACCGAACCGGGTCTTGAAGGCCTCGAGAAAGGGTCGCTGGGCCCGCACCGCTGCGGCGAGGATGCGCTCGACCTCGTCGGCAGTCGGGCTCGCCGGCTTCTCGCACAGCACCGCCTTGCCGGCCTCGAGCGCGCGGATCGCGAGGTCGGCGTGGGTGGTGTGGACGGTGCCGATGTAGACGGCATCGACATCGTCTCGTGCCAGCACCTCGTCGTACGTTCCGGATGCCGCGGCGCCGTGCTCTGCGGCGAAGGCCGCGGCCCGCTCGGCGGACGAGCTGCCCACGGCATGAAGGGTGCCGTACGCGGAGCTCTGCAACCCTGCGACGAAGTCCCTGCTGATCGCTCCCGGACCGAGCACGGCCCATCTCGTACGCTGCACGCCCCGAACGTATCAGCGCCGCCGCACTTCAGCCGCCGCCCTTCAGCCGCCCCGCCTCAGCCGCCCAGCCTCAGCCGCCCAGCGATGCCACGAGGTTCGCGTTGCGCCGGCGGATCAGCCGGCGCAGGTACGGCACGAGCACGAGCCGCTCGACCAGCGCTCCGAACAGCGGCGATCCGACCGTGATCTCGTCGATCATGCGGGTTCCCGCGGCATCCGACTCGAACTCGTGCACGTGATGGAAGACCCGGAAGGGTCCGCTCACCTGTTCGTCGACGAATCGGCGCGGACGGTCGAGCTCGGCGATGCGCGAGGTCATCGTGAACCAGACGCCGAAGTGCTTCGCTCGCCAGGTCACCGTCTGTCCGAGACCGATCATCCCGGTCGTCACCCCGGCGATCGCCTTCTCGCGCGAGCCCGCCATCGAGCTGACGTGCGCATCGATGTTGAGCGACGCGTCGAACAGGGCCTCTGCAGACAGGTCGGTGCGCGTCACGAGGCGGAGGACGGAGGGCACCCGCCGATCATCTCATCACCCACCCGCGGAGGCGCGTGAGCCTGTTGCCCGGGTTACTGCGGTGCCGGAGGCGTGCACACCGCCGCGGCGGCGATGGCGTCGCGGTACTGCTCAGGCGTCCAGGGCAGCCCCGCCTCGGGCGTCGTCTGCCCCTCGGCCGCCGGAGCCTTCGACGCGATAGCCGCGAGCTGCCACGCGAGGTACGCGCCGACCGAGCCGTCGGCGGCGGAGTTGTTCAGCACCACGGCGACCGTGAGCCCGGTCTCGGGGTCGGAGAAGGCGGCCGTGATGTAGCCGGGCATCTTGCCGAACTGCCCGACGAGCGAGCCTGCCTGCACGGCTCCGCCGCCCATCGTGTACCACGACGGGGCGTCGGGCGCGGGGGGCAGCGGTTCCGCGAAACGGTCCTCGTTCTGCACGAGAGCGCCGGTGGCGAGGGCCTGAGCGTACCGGCCCAGGTCGTCGATGTCGGTGACGACACCGGCGTCGGTGAAGCCCATCGTCGACGACGCAGCGGTCAGGTCGAGGCGCTGCGCGCAGTCCAGGGCGCCCTCGGGCCCGGGCATCGACTGCCCACCGTCAAGGGCGGACTCGGCGTCGAGCGCCGCGAGCCTGGTCGCCGAGAGGTCGAGCGGATCGGCGATGTACGCGTCGATGAGCTGGGCGGCCGAGCGGCCGGTGGCCCGCTCGAGTGCGAGGCCGAGCAGGACGTAGCCCGCGTCGGAGTCCCGGTACGCCACGCCCGGCTCGGTGTCGCGTGGCTGGCCCAGGCCGAAGCTGGCGAGGTAGCGCGGGTCCCACTTCCGCGCAGGATTGGTCAGCCATGACGAGTACAGCTGACCGGCGAACGATCCGATGCCCGACGTGCCGTCGCAGAGCTCTGCAAGGCTGACCTCGGCGAGGTCCGGAACGCCCGCGACGTACTCGGCGACACTGTCGTCGAGCTTCACGAGGCCCTCTGCGGCGACCTTGTACAGGATGTCGCACGTCATGGCGCGCGTCACCTTGCCGGCGCGGAACTGCAGCTCGGGAGTCACCTCGCCCGAGCCGTCCGGCAGCTCGGTGCCGAGCCCCGTGATCCAGCTGCCGCTCCACGGCGCCCACACCCCGACGATGGCGCCCGAAGACCCGGTGAAGCCCATGGCCTGCGTGACGGCATCCTGCAGCTGCGTGACCGTCTCTTCAGGGAGCGAGGCCTCCGCCTGCGTGGGCGTGTCGACCTCGACGTGCTGATCGAAGGAGCAGCCGGCGAGAGCGAGAAGGCTGGCGACGGCACCCGAAACGACCGCGATGGCGCGGTCTCGTCTGGTGCTGCGGCGCATCCCCCACCCCCCGATGATCTGCAATGAATTCAAACACACGGCGGTCGTGTCCGCCGACCGGCGATCCGTAGTGTATGAGGATGACCAGTTCTTTCCCGGCGGACCGCGTCCACATCTTCGACGACGCCGTGCTCGCCGGTGTGCTCGGCCACATGAACGGCGACCATGGCGACGACAATCTGCTCATCGCCCGCGCGTTCAGCGGCGATGCCGGCGGGGCGGGCGCGATCGTGTCGGCGACGATGACCGGCTTCGACGGCGCTGCGGGAAGCTGGACCGCGACGCTCGCCGACGGCAGCACCACCGCCGTCGTCGTGCCGTGGCCCGGCGGACCGATCTCGGAGCGTCCCCACGTCCGCCGAGAGATCGTCGCGCTGTACGACGAGGCGTGCCGGCGACTGGGCGTCGAGCCGCGTCCCCACGCCTGACACCGGAAACTCCAGGTAAGGCGCACCTAACTCTTCGCTACACTGAGCCCATGAGCGACCCGATCCCGTTCTCGACCGCGCTCCGCGAGCGCTCGAGCCGCGCCCACTCGTCGAGCGAGGGCGCCGGCTTCATGGCCGACCTCATGAAGGGCGAGGGCACCCGCGAGGACTACGTCGCACTGGTGGCGCAGCACTGGTTCATCTACGAGGCCCTCGAGCGCACCGCCGCCCAGATGCGCAACGATCCCGTCGCCCAGGTCTTCATCACCGACAACCTGACCCGCCTCCCGGCGCTCGAGGCCGACCTCGAGTACCTCGTCGGGCCCGACTGGCGCGAGCGGATCGAGCCGCTTCCGACCACGCGGCGCTACGTCGACCGCATCGATCAGGTCGGCGCGACGTGGGCCGGCGGCTTCGTGGCCCACCACTACACGCGCTATCTCGGCGATCTGTCGGGCGGGCAGTTCATCGGCCGGCTCATGGCGCGCCGCTTCGGCTTCGAGACCAACGGCATCGGGTTCTACATCTTCGACGACATCGCCGACCCGAAGGCCTTCAAGGACGTCTACCGCGAGCAGCTCGACGCGGCGCCGTGGGATGCCGACGAGCAGGAGCGCGTCATCGACGAGGTGCTGCTGGCCTACCGCTTCAACACCGAGCTGTTCGACGACCTCGCCGCGGCGAAGGCGGCGCAGGTCGCCTGACGCCCGTCAGCCCTTCGGGAGGACCGGGGTGGATGCCTGTGCCCGCACTCCTGCCATGAACCGCTGGACGTCGGGGTCGACCTGGATGTCGCGCGGCCGGAGCGGTCGCGACAGGTAGAGCCCGTCGAGCGAGGTCAGCCGTGACAGCGCGACGTACGTCTGCCCGGGCGCGAACGCACCCGATCCCAGGTCGACGATCGCGCGGTCGTACGTCTTTCCCTGCGACTTGTGGATCGTGACCGCCCACGCCAGGCGCAGCGGGAACTGCGTGAACTCGGCGACGATGTCGCGTGAGAGGGACTTCGAGCCGGGGTCGTAGGCGTAGCGGTACTTCTCCCACACCGCCGGCTCGACCTCGAACTCCTCGCCCTCCACGTCGACCCTCACCGTCTCGCCGGCGATGCGGGTGACGGTGCCGATCGTTCCGTTCACCCAGCGAGGCGGCTCGCCGAACGATCCGGTGTCGTTGCGGAGGAACATCACCTGCGCCCCGACCTTCAGCTTCAGCTCGATGTCGGCCGGGTATGCGGCATCCCCTCGCCCGAAGTCTCCGTTGACCTCCGCCTTCGCCGTCTGCTCGCGTCCGACGAGCTCGTTCAGGTGGCGCCGGTTGATGTTGTTGACGATGTCGTTCCGGGTCGCCAGCGTGATGATCGGATGCTCGCCGTCGGCGGGGTCGGGCGGCGTCCGGGCCCCGGTGTCGTTGAGGATCTGCGCGATGTCGGCGGTGACCCGGCCGTAGCGCACCGCGTTGAGCATGGCCTTGAACGCCGGGTCGGCCTGGCGGTGGATGTCGACGAGCTCGCGGATGTGCAGGTCGGCACCGTACGAGCCGACGTCGAGGATGCCGTCGCCGGCGCTCTCGCCGACCCACACCTTCGCATCGAAGAACCAGAAGGATCGGTAGTGGTCGCGCACGTAGCGCAGCTCGTCGCCGCGAGGCGGCACGGGGGCGAGCTGATACGGGTCGCCGAACATGACGATCTGCACGCCGCCGAACGGCTCGGCCCGCTTGCCCCGCGCCTGCCGCAGCGCGCGGTCGATCGCGTCCATCAGGTCGGCGTTGACCATCGAGATCTCGTCGATCACGAGCGTGTCGATGGCATTGAGCAGCTTGCGCGTGGCGTCGGACTGCGCTTCGTCGTGCGAGCCGATGATCCCTAGCGGGAGCTTGAACAGCGAGTGGATCGTCTGGCCCTCGACGTTGAGCGCGGCGACCCCGGTCGGCGCGCAGACCGCGATCTGCTTCGAGGTGTTCCACGCGAGGTGCTGCAGCAGGGTCGACTTGCCCGTCCCGGCGCGTCCCGTCACGAAGACGTGCTCGCGCGTGTCTTCGATGAGCCGGAACAGCGCCTCCTGCTCGGCAGACAGCGGGGGCGTGTTCACCGATTCATGCTAACGAGCCGATGCCGCCGCCCGGTGCTCCTCGCCGTCATCGGTGGACGAATCCCGGGCGCGGCGCCGCGTTACGCCCGCACAGGTGCTTCGCGGGTCGGCCTTCCTAGACTGGTCGCGTGGACCAAGGGGCGGTGGGCACGGCCACCGGCGGCGCTGTGGCGCCTCCGGCCGCCCCGGCGACCCCGCAGTCGTCCGGCACCGCTCTGATCCAGCCCCCTCCCAAGAGGCTGGGGCGCGGCCGTCTGGCCGTCGACCTCACGCTGCTCGGCATCGTCGGCGCGCTGCTCGTGGCTGCCGTTCCGGCCGCATGGGCGGTGATCGAGCGCGAGTTCTATTCGCCCACCGCGTTCGTGGAGCGCTATGTCGGCCTCCTCGCCGACGGCAGGGCCGCCGAGGCCCTCGCCATTCCCGGAGTGACGGTGAGCTCTGCCGAGCTCGAGGCGGCGGGGCTCCCCCCGACCGCCGACGGGGCGCTGCTGCGCAGCGCGGCCCTCGGGCCCGTGGACGATGTGCGCGTCGTCTCGCAGGAGCAGGACGGCGATGTCACGCGCGTCACCGTCGAGTACGGCGTGCGCGGTTCCGACCGCACGACGACGTTCGAGGTCGAGCGGAGCGGGTCGGTCGGTCCGGCCCCGACGTGGCGCTTCGCCACCAGCCCGCTGGCGGTCATGAACCTCGAGGTGACGGGGTCGATGGAGTTCACCGTCAACGGCTTCACGATCGACAAGCGTCAGGTCTCCCCCGACGGCGTGGATGCCGACCCTCTCGCCCCCGTGCCCCTGCTGGTGTTCTCGCCGGGACTGTATTCGGTGTCGGTCGACACCCCCATCGCCAGCACGCCCGGCGTCGCCGTGCTGTCGGATCGTCCCTTCCATGCGATCCCGGTGCCGGTGCAGGCCGAGGCGACCGAGAACTTCGTCTCGGTGGTGCAGGAGAAGGTCGAGCAGTTCCTGACCGAATGCACCACCCAAGAAGTGCTGCAGCCCACCGCGTGCCCGTTCGGCTACTTCGTGCAGGAGCGCATCGCCTCGTTGCCGAAGTGGTCGATCGCCCAGCAGCCCACGGTCGCGGTGGCCCCTGAGGGCGCGGGCTGGAAGATCCTTCCCACCGAGGCTGTCGCGCACATCGACGTCGACATCCGCTCGCTCTTCGACGGCCGCGTGCGCCCGGTGAGCGAGGACCTGCCCTTCATCGTGACGGGCACGATCACCGTGCTCCCCGACGGCACGGCGTCGATCGTCGTCACCGGCCCCGACACGCAGTAACGCCGGTGACGGATGCCGCGCCCCGGAGCTCCTGAGCGGCGCTCGGCCTCACGACCCGGTGCGGGCGTCCTGTTCGGCCAGGGCGGCCAGGCGGGCGTTGTAGGCCTCGAGCTCGGCATCCCCCGTCCGGTCGGCATGGCGATCGCGACGCTTGGTCTCACGCGAGTCGCTGCGGCTCCACTGGATCGCCACCGTGATGGCGAGGATCAGCGTCGGGATCTCGCCGATCGACCACGCGATGCCGCCCCCCATGTACTGGTCCTCCAGCGGTGACGCGCCCCACGTGCGCCCCATCGAGCCGAACCACTCGGCAATCATGAGGCCCTCCTGCATCATGATCGCGATGCCGAAGAAGGCGTGCATCGCCATGATGCCGATGAGGAGGAGAAGTCGCCCGGGGTAGGGCAGGCGGTAGGGCACCGGGTCGATGCCGATGAGGCTGAGCACGAAGAGGTAGCCGGTGAGGAGGAAGTGCGCGACCATCCACTCGTGGCCGAGGTGGTCGTAGAGCGACCACCGGAACAGGTCGGTGTAGTAGAAGACCCACAGCGACCCGATGAACAGGCCCGCCGCGACGAACGGATGCGTCAGCACCCGGGCCACCGGCGAGTGGACGGCCCACAGGATCCACTCGCGACCGCCGCGCGTGTCGTCGTCGCGCTTGCGGATGGCGCGGGCTGCGAGGGTGACCGGAGCGCCGGCCACCAGCAGCAGCGGAATCGCCATGGTGAGCAGCATGTGCCCCACCATGTGCATGCTGAAGAGGTAGTCCTGGTAGACGTTCACGACGCCGCCGGTGACCCACACCAGCAGCATCCATCCCGCGACCCACATGATGGCGCGGTAGACCGGCCAGGCGTCGCCGCGGCGACGCAGTCGCCAGACTCCGGCGAGGTAGAAGAACACCGCGAACCCCGCGACGATCGCCCAGAGCAGGTCGACGTTCCAGGCCGTGAGCCAGCGGTCGGGTGTGAGCTCGATGGGAAGCGGCGCGCCGGTCAGCCGCTCGGCGGGGGTCTCCACGAACGGCAGGGCGGCGGGAGAAGGCGGCGGCGTGCGGGCGAGCGCCGCGGCGGCGCCGCTGGCCAGGCCCATGAGCACCAGCTCGAAGGCGATGAGCGTCCAGAAGGAGCGGGATGCCGCATCCTCGCGCAGCCGGCCGATCAGTCGCGCTCGGTACCAGGCGCCGAACAGGCCCAGTGCGACCAGCGCGACGATCTTGACGCCCAGGATGACGCCGTAGGGCGACAGCAGCGCCGACCACTCCCGCAGCCCGATGGCGGCGCGGACGGTTCCCGACAGCGCCACCACCACGAAGGCGGCAAGGGCGATGCTCGAGTACCGCGCGAGCGTCGCCGGAAGCTCGTCTCGCGTCTGCAGCGGACGGACGATCACCATGAGCAGCAGCCCGCCCAGCCACACGGCGGCGGCGATGATGTGCAGGATGAGCGCCGTCATCGCCTCGTGGTGAAACGCCTCCTCGCCGGAGTGGCCCTGAGTGCCCATCGGCACGAGCGTGGCCGCGGCGAGGATCGCCACGAAGAGCGTGGCCGTCCACGACCGCACCGCGAACGTGAGGACAGTGAGCGCCGCCCCGGCGATCGTGGTGATGAGCCACGTGCGTCCTACCTCGGTCTCGACCAGGAAGCGGCCCAGCTGGGCACCGAACTGCGGGCCCGCGTCGATCGCCGGGTTGAAGGCGTCGATAAACGTGAGGAACCCGGTGGCGGCCGAGGCCATCGTGAAGACGGCGGCAGAGATGGAGGCGGTGTCGAGGGCCACGTCGAACGCCCGGTCGCCCGAGCGAAGCGTGAACAGCGCGGTGACGAGCACGCCGACCATGCCGGCCGCCGACAGGTTGACGAAGAGCTTGGCGATCGGCAGCCCCCACCGGGCGATCGGCCCGGGGTCGCCGATCGCGAGAGGTGCCGCACCGCCGCCGAACGCGAGCGCCCAGACGAGCGTGGCAAGCGCGGCGAGCACGAGGATCACGGGCCCCGCGGCCCTCAGCCCGCGGGCCGAGCGCGGGCCGTCCGTCCCGCTGTGCCGCGCGCGAGGGCCGGCGATTGTGGGGGCGGAAGTCACCCGTCCAGCCTACGTGGCGGGAGGAACCCGTTCGCGGATCGGAGCCACGGACGGCGGCCGCGAGGTGCTCGCAGACAGGAAGAGGGGGATGCCGCGGGTAGCGGCATCCCCCTCTTCGAAAGGTCTTCGCGAATTACTTGACGGCAGCCTTGAGCTTCGAGCCCGCGGTGACCTTGACGCGCTTGCCCGCGGGGATCTTGATCTCTTCGCCGGTCTGCGGGTTGCGGCCGGTGCGAGCCGATGTCGCGACCTGCTCGAACGAGAGCCAGCCGGGGATCGAGACCTTGCTGCCCTTGGCGACCGCCTCGGAGACGGTGGAGAAGAGGGAGTCGAGCACGCCCGAGACGGCGGACTGGCTCTGCCCGGTCGCGCTCGCGATGCTCGCAACGAGCTCGGTCTTGGTGATGGACTTGTCAGCCATGGGGTTGTCCTCCAAAGACGACGATCGCCGTCTTGTCATTGCTCGGACCGGGCGGCTTCGCCCCCCGGCTGGTCGGATCGACCGGTCCCGAATGTACCCGACAACGCCGACAGTTCCGCGTATTTCCGGGGTTTTTCAGCGATCGACACGGCGTGTCGTGTGAAAGATGTGATGGATGTGACGGATGTGACGGCCGAGAAGCGCACCCTCACGCCCGATGTGCCGAGATCACGCCACGCGCCGTGCGCGCGAAGGCCGGCGCAACGCGGTCCTCGCCGTCGAGATAGCCGCCGACCAGCGCCGCGTCGCGGAGGAGCACGAGGGACGCCGCGACATCGGCGGGCTCCGTGAGCCCGGCGGCGCTCGCCAGCTGCTCGAGGGTCGCGCGGAACCACTCGCGATGCTCGGCGATGAGCGCCCGGACCGGACCCTCGTCGGGATACTCGGCCGCGGCGTTGATGAAAGGGCAGCCGCGCGTGTGGCGCTCGCGGATGTCGTGCTCAATCCCGCCGACCACGAGGTCGATGAGCACCGCCGGGTCGTCCGACACCTGGGCGGCCTGCGCGAACAGGGCACGCAGTCCCTGGTCCTCGCCCTGCAGGTAGGCGAGCACGAGGCCCTCCTTGCCCGAGAACTGCTTGTACATCGTGGCCCGCGTGACGCCGGCCACCTCGATGATGCGGTCGACGCCCACCGAGTGGATGCCCTCGTTGTAGAAGAGATCGGTCGCGGCCTGGAGAAGGCGCTGCCGCGCGGGTGAGGGGCGGGAGGCCGCGGCATCCGTCGTTGGGCTGGTCACTGCCATCAGGGGTTTCCTTTCTCGTCCATCGTCGCATCCCTGGAGAAATTCGTGATCCTTGGGAATGCTCTTGCATAGATAGAACGTTCGGTCTACTATCAGGATACACCGCACCTCAGCACCGCAGCACCCCACACAAGGAGAAGGAAATGAACACCACGGCCAAGACCCCGATCGTCCTCATTCACGGCCTCTGGATGACTCCGAAGAGCTGGGACACCTGGGCCGAGCGCTTCCGCGCCGCCGGCCACGACGTCATCGTCCCGGGGTGGCCCGGCATCGACGACCGCGAGGTCGCCGACATCCGCCGCAACCCCGAGGCACTCAAGGGCATCGGCCTGAAGCAGATCGCCGACAACTACGAGCGCATCATCCGCGCGCTGCCCCAGAAGCCGATCATCATCGGCCACTCCTTCGGGGGAGTCCTCACCCAGATGCTCGCCGATCGCGGACTGGGCGTCGCCTACGTCGGAGTCGCCCCCGGGCAGACAGCCGGGGTCACCACCCTGCCGCTGTCGACTCTCTGGACGGGCACGCCGATCCTCTCGAACCCCTTCGGCATCCACGGCGCCAAGCCCCTCAGCAAGCGCCACTTCCACTTCACCTTCGGCAACGACCTGAGCCGCCCCGAGTCCGATCGGCTGTGGGACGAGTACGCGGTCAACTCGTACAACCGGGTGTTCTTCGAGGGCGTCACGTCGGTGCTCAACGAGAAGAGCGGCGTCACCCGCGTCGACTACGGCCGCACCGACCGCGCGCCGCTGCTCGTCATCACCGGCGAGATCGATCACGTCGTTCCCCCGGCCATCGGCAGGGCGCTGGTCAAGAAGTACCGCGCGTCGGGCAGCCCCGCCATCGTCGAGTACAAGCAGTACGCCGGCCGCACGCACCGCCTGGTCAGCCAGGACGGCTGGGAAGAGATCGCCGACTACGCCCTCGAGTGGGCGACCAGCCACGCGGTCGCCGGCACGGGGGCGGCGAAGTAGCCGGATGCCGCGCCCGGCGCCGGCGAGGAACCACTTCGCCGTCGAGCCACCACGCACCGGCGTGATGGCTCGACGGTCGAGTGGTGTCGGCCGGTGTCGCGGTGGACGCAGGGGCCGGGAAGCCACGAGGGCTCCGAGCCTTCGTCGTTCGCGTGCTCGGGCTGTAGGGGCGGAACGCCACTCCGCCCGGGGAGATGGAGTCCGCCGGGCGGGGAATCGTAACGATGGCGGAGGACTCGGTCCGCATTCTCCGCCCGAGGCGTAGTACTCCGCCGGGCGGAGCGGGCAGGACTCCGCCCGAGGCGTAGTACTCCGCCGGGCGGAGCGGGCGCCGCGCGGAGCGTCAGGCGTGCAGCCGGCGCAGCGCCGTGACGACGTCGTCGTGCCACCGCCGGGCGGCGGGCAGCACGCCCGTGAAGATCGGGGTGTCGTGCGTCACACCTTGGTATCGCACCACGCTCGCCTCGACTCCGCCCTTGCGCAGTGCCGCACCGTACGCGTCGCCGTCGCCCCGCAGCGGGTCGTACTCCGCCGTCAGGATCACGGCCGGAGGGAGCCCCTCGTGCGACCGCGCGCGCAGCGGCGACGCGAGCGGATCGCGCGCGTCGGACCGCTTCGGCAGGTACGTGCTCGCCACCGAGCGCAGCTCCCGCAGGGCGATGAGGCTCGGGATGCCGAGAGCCCGCGTCGCGCTCAGATCCAGGCGCCCGCCGGTGAGGTCCACGACCGGGACCTCGAGCAGCTGCAGCCGCAGCGGATGCCGCCCGCGGTCGCGATTGAGCAGCGTGACGGCGGCGGCGATGTTCGCGCCCGCCGATGTGCCGGCCACGCCGATGCGTGACGCATCGACTCCGACGTCGGCGGCCCGCTCGAACAGCCAGGCCAGTGCGGCGTAGGCCTGCTCGACCGGGACGGGAAAGCGGTGCTCGGGCGCGAGGGCGTAGTCGACGGCGACGATCGCGACGCCCGCGTCGAGCGCACGACGCCGGTACGCGGCATCCGTCGTCGGATAGTCGATGCCCCCGATGCGGAATGCACCGCCGAAGAAGCCCAGCACCGCCGGCACCGGGAGGACGTTCTCCGTGGCGCCGTCACTCTGAGCGGACCGCTCGGGGTAGTAAATCCGCACGCGAAAAGGCGGCACGCCGTCGGGCTCCAACCGATGCTCGGCGGTGCGGACGGCAGGGCCACGCGTGCCCACGGTCTTCAGTTCCCGCCGATCCCACGCGAGCGCGGCCTTGCGGTGCTTCGCGCGCGCCCGGGCGCGCGGCCCGAGAGCGGGCCCGGCGCCTGCCGGCGAAGTCTCGGCGGCCGGCGTCGCTGCAGGGGGAGCCTTCTCGGCGACCTCGGCAGGTCCTGCGGGACGGCCGAAGGGCCACAGCGCGGTCAGGCGCGCGCGGACGCTGCCCAGCGCCCGGTCGATCAGGTACTTCCGGTGCACCCGCAGGCGCTCCTCGAAGATCGGATCCAGCGGCATGGCTCACCCCCCACTCGAGGCTTCGAGTCTACGAAGCACCTCCGCCCGCGCCGGTGCCGCTTGTCACCGCGGCAGGTTTGTGCGAGCGCTGCGTCGCGGCCAGTGCGTCAATCAGGCGATGTCGCACTGCCGCTGCCTCGGTGGCACGGCTACTGTGGCGGCATGGGCGCCGTCAGCACGATCGCGGGCATCGCACTGGTGCTGGTCGCCCTCAACGATGTGTTCCAGACGCTGCTGCGACCGACGGCGACGGGACGGCTGAGCACCCTGATCTTCCGCACCGTGTGGAGATTCACCCGATCGGGACCGAGACTGGGAAATGTCAGTGGGCCGCTCATCGTCCTCACCACGATCGCCGTCTGGCTCACGCTGACGACCGCCGGATGGGCGCTCATCTACCTGCCGCACATCCCCGAGGGATTCGCCTATTCGAATGTGGACCCCGCCGACTACCCCCCGTTCACCGAGGCGCTGACGTTCTCGCTCGTCGCCCTCACCACGCTGGGCCTGGGTGACGTCGTACCGGTCGATCCGCTGATCCGCGTGCTGTCACCGTTGGAAGCGCTGACCGGCTTCGCGCTGCTCTCGGCCTCGGTCTCGTGGTTCATGCAGCTCTACCCCGCACTCTCACGCCGGCGAGCATTCGCCATCGATCTCACCAGCCTGCACGAGGCGGGAGTCACCGCCGATCTCGCATCGCTCACCACCGAGCGCGCCGCTTCCGTCACGCGCGCGACAGCCCGCTCGCTCGCCGAGGTGACCGCCGACCTCGTGCAGAACACCGAGATCTTCTACTTCGCCGAGAAGGATGAGACGCTCTCGGCGCCTCGCGCATTGCAGTACGCGCTGGAGCTGCAAGGATCGGCGCTCGAGTCGAAGAGCGCCGATGTGCGGGCAGAGGGCCGGGCACTGTCCCACGTGATCGAGGAGCTGGCGCGCGTGCTGCGCAGTCAGTACCCTCACCTGGCCGGCGATTCAGCCGCCGACGTGTTCGCGAACGCGGCGACGGGTCACGCGCATCACCGGCGCGCTGCCGCCGGGTCTCGTCCGCAGTAGTCGCGACCCCGGAACAGCACAAGGCCCGGAGTTCCGAGGAACTCCGGGCCTTCCTGCTCGTGCTACTGCTCGGTCCCTGAGCCTGTCGAAGGTCAGCGACCGAGAATGCTCACCAGGACGACTTGGTCACGCCGGGCAGTTCGCCACGGTGCGCCATGTCACGGAAGCGGACACGCGAGATGCCGAACTTCGTGAGGACACCGCGGGGGCGTCCGTCGATGACGTCGCGCGAACGGACGCGGACGGGCGAGGCGTTGCGGGGCAGCTTCTGCAGGCCCACGCGAGCGGCTTCGCGCTCCTCGTCGGTGGAGGTCGGCGAGACGAGCGCCTTCTTCAGCTCGGCGCGCTTGGCAGCGTAGCGATCGACGATCACCTTGCGCTGCTCGTTGCGCGCGATCTTGCTCTTCTTGGCCATGAGATCAGCGCTCCTCTCGGAATTCGACGTGCTTGCGGATGACCGGGTCGTACTTCTTGAGCACGATGCGGTCGGGGTTGTTGCGGCGGTTCTTGCGCGTGACGTAGGTGTAACCCGTGCCCGCGGTGGAACGCAGCTTGATGATCGGACGAACGTCCTGAGCCTTCTTCGCCATCAGAGCTTCACACCCTTCGCGAGAAGGTCCTTGACGACGGACTCGATGCCGCGCGCGTCAATCACCTTGATGCCCTTGGCCGACACGTTGAGCTTGATGTTGCGGCCCAGTGACGGCACGAAATAGGTCTTCTTCTGCACGTTCGGGTCGAAGCGGCGCTTCGTCCGGCGGTGCGAGTGCGAGATGTTGTGACCGAAGCCGGGAACTGCTCCAGTCACCTGGCACACTGCTGCCATAGTGATGTCTCCTTAGTACCGTGCGACCGGACGGCCACACCCAAGATCCCTTGTCTGCACCCCGCCCTGCGACAGACTCAGGGACCGCCCGAAAGCGGCCTGGCTGTGAAGGGAGAGTACGAACTGCGTGCTGGAGTGCGCGCAGACAAACAGTAAGTCTAGCACGGGAACGCCACCCGACCCCCGCTCCGTGAGCGACGATCAGTGACAACATCACGCCCCCGCGCGTAGAGTCTGCGCTTAACGGTCATCTGGACCGTCGAAGGGGGCACCATGTGGGATTGGTTTCAGTCCGTCGCCAACGAGTTCGCAGGATGGGTGTACTGGTTCTTGGGCTGGTGGTGAGGTCCGCGCCTAGACGTCCTCGTGCATAGGACCCGCTGGGGCCGCACCGCGGCCCCAGCGGAAGGCCGACACCGTGGGATCGCCCGGTATCCAGAACCGCCAGGGAAAAGCCGCGGTTCCCGCGATCCCCGCCACCCCGACCCGCGGGCCGACGGCGATCTCGGCGATCGGCTGGGATCGCAGGTCGAGTCGGGCGACGGCGCCGTGGTGCGCCGCTCCGGTGACCGCGTCGATGCCGTCGTGCACCGGATGCCGCAGCCCCACCGCGTCGCCCAGGCGCCCCGGACCGCGTGCGAGGTCGCGCGCCGTCTTCGCGGCGGGTCGGCGCCGCGCCGCGGCATCCGCTCCGGCGACGATCTCGCCGCCGCGCAGCAGCACACCGCCGGCAACCCCCGCGGGCCCGCACACGACGTTGACGCACGAGTGGATGCCGTGGCTGAGGTACACGTACAGGTGACCCGGTTCGCCCCACATCGTGGCGTTGCGCGCGGTCGGCCCCATGCGCGCGTGCGAGCCGGGATCTGCCACCGGGCCCGTGCCGAGGCCGTGATAGGCCTCGACCTCGGTGAGCCGCACCGTGACGGTCTCGCCCCCGACCACGGTCGTCAGATGCGCACCGAGAAGACGCGGGGCGACCTCGGCCGGAAGCCCGGCCAGGTCGGCGCGCGTCGCAGCGCGGAACTCGGATCCGGACATGTCGCGAGCTTACGCACGCAGGATCATGTCAACAGGTCGATGCGGCCGCCGCACGGGCGCGAGTAGCCTTCGCCCATGAAGCGATGGTTCGTGCTCGTCCTGCTCGGCGTCTCGCAGTTCGTGATGGTGCTCGACAGCACCGTCATGAACGTCTCGATCTCGACCGTCGCCGCCGACCTCGGCACCGACATCGCGGGCATGCAGGCGGCGATCACCTTCTACGCGCTCACCATGGCGGCCTTCATGCTGACCGGCGGAAAGATCGGAGACAAATGGGGGCGCAGCCGCGCCTTCCGCATCGGCTCGGTCATCTACGGGCTCGGCTCGCTGACCACCGCTTTGAGCCCCAACCTGACCGTGCTCATGGTCGGCTGGTCGCTCGTCGAAGGTCTCGGCGCGGTCCTCGTGATCCCCGCGATCGCCGCACTCGCCGCGATCAACTACACCGGACGCGAGAGGGTCATCGCCTTCGCGGTGCTCGGTGCCATCACAGGGTTCGCTGCGGCAGCCGGCCCGCTGATCGGCGGACTTCTGACCACCTACTCCTCGTGGCGGTACGTGTTCGTGGCCGAGGCGGTCATCATGCTCCTCGTGCTGCTCCTGTCGGGCCGCATCAAAGACACCTCCGCCGACCGCGCGCTCAAGATCGACCTCCTCAGCGTGATCCTGTCCGCCGCGGGCCTGGCGATCCTCGTCTACTCGATCCTGCAGAGCAAGACATGGGGGTGGATCGTCCCGCTGGATCCGCCCGTCATCGCCGGGGCGACGATCGCGCCATTCGGGATCTCCCCGGTGGCGTACCTCATCCTTCTCGCGCTGGTCGTCCTCTGGCTCTTCGTCCGACGCCAGCAGTACCTCGAGCGGATCGGCGCGGTCCCCTTGCTGAAGGTCGGCTTGCTCCGCATCCCCGCCCTGCGCAGCGGCCTGACGATGTTCCTCGCTCAGTACTTCGCGATCGCGGCGCTGTTCTTCGTCGTCCCGGTCTACCTGCAGACGATCCTCGGCTACGACGCGCTGCAGACGGGTCTGAAGATCCTGCCGCTGTCTGTGGGCCTGATCCTGTTCTCCATGCTCGGGTCGCGCCTGGCGACGGTGCGCTCGGCGCGGCATCTCGGCCGCATCGGGCAGCTCACCCTCGGTGCGGGGGTGTTCATCGTCTTCGCGGCGGTGCAGCCCGAACTGGTCGGCTGGGTATTCGCGACCGGCATGTTCGTCGTCGGAGCCGGCTTCGGACTCCTCGCCTCGCAACTCGGAAACGTCAACATGTCGGCGGTGGACAGCACCGACACGTCGGAGGTCGGCGGACTGCAGGGGACCTTCCAGAACCTCGGCTCCTCCTTCGGCACCGCCGTGGTCGGTTCGGTCTTCGTGCTCATGCTGACCTCGGGCTTCACGGCCGCCGTCGCGCAGAGCGAGACGCTCCCCGACGACGTCCGCGATCAGGTCGTGTTCGCGACCTCGACCGGCGCGCCGATCCTGTCGCAGCAGCAGGTCGAGGAGGTGATGACGGATGCCGGCGCCGCGCCCGCGGCCGCCGAAGAGGTCGCCCAGACCTACGCCGACGCGCAGGTTGAATCGCTCCAGCAGTCCCTCTTCCTCGTCTTCGCGCTCACGATCCTGGGTCTGCTCCTTGCGCGTGGGCTGCCGTCCAGGCTTCCCGACCCGGACGCGCAGCCCGGCGTCCCGGACGCGGCGGATCACGGGTCGTCCGCAGTCGCCGCGCCCGACTCCTCCCCGGCTGGGGGTGCGGTCAGTTCGGGGGAACCTGGCACCAGGAGATCGCGGCGCCGGTGAGCGCCACGACGGGCTCGCCGTCCGAGATCTGAAGCACGCGAGTCTCCGGCTGCTCCGGCAGCGGCAGCTGATACGTGTCGTAGGTGTTCGTCACGGCGTCGGGGGCGACCAGTACCGCGGCGTAGCGGGCGCTGGGCGACACGCACACCTGGAGCACCGCATCGGTGTCGGCGATCTCAGTGAGCAGCCGCGTCTCGCCGTCGCTGCCGACGAGGGAGACCGACGTGCGGCCGGTCGGCAGGTCGCCCTCCAGCACCGCGGCGGTGCGGATGGTCGAGCCGTCCGGCAGAGGAGTCACCGAGCTCACGCCTCCGAGATCGGTGTCGGGGACGACGAGCGGAGCCTCGCTCGCGTCGGTGAGGTCGATCGTCGACGTCTGCTCGACGCGGTCGACGACCGCCTCGCTCGACCCCCGGGCGATGCCCTCGATCGTCATGGCGGCGCCCAGCGCGGTGGCGCCGTCGCCGCCCGAGCCGGTCAGCAGCAGCGAGCCGTCGAAGGGCAGCAGCAGCAGGCTGTCGGTGTCGGGAACGAAGCGCCATTCGGCCACGCGCGGATCGGCGCCTTCGATCGAGATCTCGGCGGGTGCGGCATCCGGGTCCTTCAGCGACGCGGTGTAGAGGCGGCTCTCACGTCCCGATTCCGCGGTCAGCTCGGCATCCGAGAACGTGTACCCGACGAGCTCGCCGCTGTCGGCGCTCTGCAGATTCGAGATGAACCCGTCGCCCGGCAGCGGCAGCTCGCGGGCGTCTCCGCCGTCGAGGTCGGTGGCGATGAGCCCGGGGCGATCGTCGTCGGTGCGCACCGACACCACCAGATGCTGCGTGGTCGCGCGGAAGTCCTCGATGTGAGGGTGCGTGAAGACGGGCTCGGCGTTCTCGCCGGTGAGGTCGGTGCGGTAGATGACGTCGCCGTCGTCGGTGGCCCGCTGCAGGAGGTACACCTCGGCCGGCGGCGTGCGGAAGGTTTCGACCAATGACGCGTCCGGACCACCGCCGAGCGAGGCGACCTCGTCGATCTCGACGGTGTACTCGGTGTCGTCCCACAGCGGCAGCGTGAAGCGCACCCCGATGCTCCGCCCCGAGGTGTCGACGTCGAACGGAGTCGCGGGCGTGATCGTCACCTGCGACGGGGCGACGTCGGCCAGCGATTGGGACGTGGTGACGATGAGGCGGGATCCGGATGCCGCCGCCGCCGCGGCCGGATCGACCGAGACGTCGGTCACCCGGGGCCCCTGAGCCACGCTCGCCGCCGCGCCGGCGAGACCGAGCACGGCGAGCGCGCCTACGACGATCGCGAAGCTCGCCACGAAGAGACGGCCGCGGCGATGCCGGGTGCGGGCGCGCCGCGAGACCGGCTCCTGCCCGCCGACGCGCCGAGGCTCAGTACTCATACGGATCCTCGGGCTCCGAGATCGCCTGCACCGCCGCGGCGTCGATCGCCAGCCGGCCGTCCGACGACGAGCGCACCGTGCCGGTGATCGTGACCCACTGGCCGGTGGCGGGCGCGGGCGCGACGCCGACCACGGGGATGCTCGCGGGCTGGGCATCGATCACGCAGTGCGTGATGACGAGGCGCGTCAGGTCGAATCCGCCGTCCTCCGACGGGGTCACGAAGCCCGTCAGCTCGACGGTGTCGCCGTCGAACGCGTCGGGACTGGTGGCCGTGGCGAACGCGGTGGACCACTCGCCCACACCGAACGACGAGGTGTCTCCGGTCGAGGCCAGGGTCACGACATCCGCTCCGCCGAACAACGGCGTCGCGCCGACGTCGCGCGACATCGCGAGCTCGGCCGACAGCGACGCCGGCGGCAGCACGAGCGTGAGGACGACGACTCCGGATGCCGCCACCCCGCCGACCACCGTCGCGAGGACGGCCGCCGGGTGGCGCGGGTGCTCGTGGCCGTGATCGTGGTCGTTCACAGACTTCGCAGAATGGGGCGAAACTCGCAGGCCTTCGGGCGAATCGGGCGAGATCGGCGCGATTCTGCGAACTCTGTGAGCTTCCGGCTCGACGTCCGCCTGTCCACCGTGGTCGTGGCCGTGGTCATGCCCGTGGTCGGCCTCGGCGCCGAGGGGCAGCGCGAACGAGGCGACGGTGCCCACGAGCACGAGCACCGCCATCGACACGGCGAACCAGGTCGAGTCGGGATTGATGTACAGACCCAGGCGCCCGGTGACGGCGAGCGAGATCGTGACGACGGCCAGCGCCGCAGCGAGACCGACTCCCAGCCACCGCGTTGCGACGTACTCCGCCTTACGCAAAGAGGTTCACCGCCGTCCCGATCGCGAAGGCGGCGAGCACGACCACCACGACGATGCCGCCGAGCGTGCGCCACGTGAAGGTCGTGCGCATGAGGGCGAGCATCTTGACGTCGACGAGCGGCCCGACCAGCAGGAACGCCACGATCGAGCCCGGGGTGAACGTCGAGGCGAACGAGAGCGCGAAGAAGGAGTCGACGTTCGAGCAGATCGACACGACCATCGCGAGCATCATCATCGCGACGATCGACAGCGCCGGGTTCGAGCCGATCGCGACGAGCGCCTCGCGCGGCACGAGCACCTGCACCGCCCCCGCGAGCGCCGAGCCGATGATGAGCGCCGGCATCACGGCCCGGAGCTCGATGACGAACTGGGCGAGCGTGCGGCGTCCGCGCCCGCCGGGCTCGTGCGTCACAAGGGCGCACGTGTCGCGGAACCGCTCCGTCAGCAGGGCGTCGGGGGACGGATGCCGGCTGTACAGCCAGCCGATGAGGTTCGCGATGGCGTAGCCGCCCAGCAGCCGCGCGATGAGGATGCCGTCGCTGTAGCCGAAGGCCTGATGCGTCGTGATGATCACGATGGGATTCACGATCGGCGCCGCGATGAGGAACGTGAGGGTCTCGGGCACCGAGAACCCGCGCATCATCAGGCCACGGGCGAAGGGCACGTTTCCGCACTCGCACACCGGCACGACCATGCCGAGCAGCGACAGCACGGCGCGGCGCGCCCACGCCCGCCGCGGCATCCATCGCTCGATGACGCCCGGCGGCACCCACACCTGCACGACGATCGAGAGCACCACGCCGAGCGCGACGAACGGCAGCGACTCGATCAGCACGCTGATGGCGAGCGTCAGCCCGTCCTGCGCCCGCGTGGGCAGTGGAGCCGGGAAGAGCTGCGGTGCGAGCCAGTCGATGAGGAAGAGCCCCGCGACCGCGAGCACGCCGATCCCCGCCCACACCAGGGTGCGGGCCGAGGCCGACGGTCGGGGCGGGCGCGCTTCGACGGGCTCAGCGACCGGTCCCCGAGCTCGGCGAAGGGCGGAGTCAGTCCGCGTCACGCTCTTCGACGTCTTTCATCCCCGCGGCGGGCGCGCCGTGCTCCGCAGAGCAGGTGGCGCACAGCCCGAAGATGTCGACGATGTGCTCGGCCGCGCTGAACCCGTGGCTCTCGGCAGTGCGCTTGGCCCACTGCTCGACGTCGGACGCCTCGATCTCGACGGTCAGCCCGCAGGAACGGCAGATGAGATGGTGGTGGTGGCCCGTGCTGGCGCAGGCGCGGTACAGCGCTTCGCCGTCGGGGCTCTGCAGCGAGTCGGCGCCGCCCTGTGCGGCCAGACCGGCCAGCGCGCGATACACCGTCGCCAGCCCGATGCCGGTGTTCTCGTCGCGCAGGGTCGCGTGCAGGGACTGCGCGCTCACGAAGCCACGGGCGTCGGCGAGCGCTTCGCGCACGCGCTCGCGCTGCCAGGTGTTGCGCTGGGCCATGCCGGGAAGTCTACCGGCGGGTCCTGGGCATCGGCCGGGCGCCGGTGACGGCGGTCAGGTGTGCCGTACTCCTGAGATTCGCAGCGCTGCAGAGGGATGGCACGCGACATCCCGGGGCGGTGGCTCAGACGAGGACCGCAAACTCAGGAGTTGTGTACGTCGGTCGCCGCTGACTTCGACGAGCTCGGGCATGCGGGACGGCCGCGGCGCTCAGGGGCCGCTCGCTGCGCGGGTGACGCGGCCGCGTCGTGCGCCGATCACCCGGCAGACGAGGTAGATCGCGAACGAGACGGTCGTGATGTAGGGGCTTACCGGCAGCGTGCCCATGATCGCGAGCAGGATGCCGCCGACGGCCGACACGAACCCGAAGGCCGCCGACAGCAGGGGCACCGACAGCGGCCCCGTCGCGACGCGCATCGCGGCGGCGGCCGGAGTCACGAGCAGCGCCATCACCAGCAGCGCGCCGATGATGTGGACGGCGACGGCGACGATGAGGCCGAGCAGCAGCATGAACGCCAGCGACACCGCGGTCGTCGGCACGCCCCGCGCCGCGGCGGACTGCGGGTCGAGCGAGTCGAACCGCAGCGGGCGCCAGATCAGCAGAAGCCCGAGCAGCACCACGGCGCCGATCGCGATGAGCCAGCCGAGCTGGCCCGACTGCACCGACACGATCTGCCCCGTCAGCAGGCTGAAGCGGTTGGCGCTGCGGCCGTCGTAGAGCGAGAGGAACAGGATGCCGAGGCCGAGGCCGAACGGCATGAGCACCCCGATGATCGAGTTGCGGTCGCGCGCGCGAGCGCCGAGCACCCCGATGATCGCGGCCGCGACGATCGAGCCGACGATAGAGCCGGTCACCACGTCCCACCCGATCAGCAGCGCCGCCGCCGCGCCCGCGAACGACAGCTCACTGATGCCGTGGACGGCGAACGCCATGTCGCGCTGCATCACGAACACGCCGATCAGCCCGCCGACGAGGCCCAGCACCGCGCCGGCCCACACCGAGTTCGACACGAGCGCGAGGATCTCGCCGTACACGGGCAGACCGCCGAACATCGCATCTGCGATGTCGTCCCAGTTCATTCGTGCACCTCGTCGTGATGGTGATGGGATGCCTCGGCATCCGGCGCGCCGACGACCACCAGCCGATCGCCCGCGCGCAGCACGAACACGTGCGCCCCGTACAGCGCGGTGAGGACGTCCGAGCGGAGCACCTCCTGCGGCGTCCCGAGGGTGAAGCGGCCGTTCGCGATGTAGAGGATCCGGTCGACCTTGCCCAGCACCGGGTTGATGTCGTGCGTCACGAGCAGGACCGCGGCGTGCTTCTCCCGGCGGTGCCGGTCGATGAGCCCGATGACCGCCTGCTGATTGGCGAGGTCCAGGCTCGTCAGCGGCTCGTCGCAGAGCAGCAGGCCGGGGTCGTCGGCCAGCGCCTGCCCGGCGCGCAGTCGCTGCTGTTCGCCGCCCGACAGCTGTCCCACCGGGCGGTCGGCGAAGTCGCGCGCGCCGACCGCGTCGATCAGCGCGTCGACGCGCCGGCGGTCGCCGCGGCGCGGGAACGGGAGACCGAACCGGTGTCCGTCCACGCCGAGCGTGACGAGGTCGCGTCCGCGCAGCGCGGTGTCGCGCGGCAGCGGCCGCGACTGCGGGATGTACCCGATGCGGCGGTTGCCCCGCCCGCGCACCCCGTCCCCGAGCACCTGGATCGTGCCGCTCGAGAGCTGCTCCAGCCCGAGGATCGCCCGCAGCAGCGTCGTCTTGCCCGAGCCGCTCGGGCCGAGCACCGCGATCAGCTCGCCGGGATGGACGTCCAGGTCGAGCCCCGACCACAGCTCCCGGTCGCCGCGCCGAAGGGCGGCGTTCCGGATCCGCAGGACCGGTTCGCCGGAGGCGGCCGTCACCCGGCCAGCGCCGTGCTCAGCGCCTCGATGTTCGCCTGCATCCACGAGATGTAAGTCTGGCCCTCAGGGAGCGTTTCCGAAAACGCGATCACCGGGATGCCGGCGGCCTCGGCCGCGTCGACGATCTGCGTCGTCTCGGCGCCGCCCGTCTGCGTGTTGGTGACGACGAGGCGAACGTCGCCAGACTCGAGCACGCCGAGGGATTCGAGCAGGGTCGCGGGCGCGACATCCTGTCCCTCCTCAACGGCCTCGCTGAACGCGTCGGGCGTGACGTTCTCGAGCCCTGCCTCACGGGTGAGGTAGACCGGGACGGGTTCGGTCACGAAGATCCTGGTCCCCTCCTGGGCCGCAGCGATCTCGGCGAGCGACGTCTCGAGACCCGCGATCTCGCCGGCGAAGGCCTCGGCGTTGGCGGTGAAGGTCTCGGCGTCGTCGGGACTCAGCTCGCCGAGTTCCTCGGCGAGCGCCTCGGCGACGTGCGTGATCGTGTGCGGGTCGTACCACACGTGCTCGTTGAAGCCCTCGATGTGCTCGTGAGCGTGATCGTGGCCCTCTTCCTCGGCGTGCGCCTCTTCCGCCTCGCCGGCGTGCTCCTCGCCGGCGTGCTCGTCCTCGGCGTGGCCCTCGTTCTCGGGCCAGTCGTGTGAGAACTCCGCGGCGGTGACGACGTGCGCCTCGCTGCCGCTGGCCTCGATCAGCGCGTCGACGAACGCGTCGTAGCCGCCGCCGTTCTCGATGATGAGATCGGCATCGGCCACCGTGAGCTGGTCGCGTGCGCTGGGCTCGAACGAGTGGGGATCCTGCGACTCGTTGGTGACGATCGAGGTCACGTCCACCAGGTCGCCGCCGACGGCCTCGGCGATCTGCCCGTAGACGTTGGTCGAGGCGACCACCGACAGCCGGGCGTCCGACTCACCGTCGCCGCTCGCCGCCGACGTGGTGGCGCACCCGGCGAGGGCGAGAGTGGATGCCGCGGCCAGACCGAGAAGGATGAGCGAGCGCCGGTTCGAGATCATGCCGCCAGTCTAACGCTATTGATAATCGTTCTCGCACAAGGACCTCGATTCGCCCCGTGATGCGCGGCTATGTGCCCCTGCAGCGGGAGAAGTCAAGCCCCGCGAAGGGACCGGCGAGGCCGCATACGGTCAGTTGCCATGACGGACGACACGGCGACCGGCCCCTTCGCGCCGGCCGCCCGCCGTCAGCTCGCGGTGACGTGGGGGATCCCCGACGAGTACGGCGGAATGACGGCGGCGCTGCTGCGCCGGTCGCGCGCGTTCGCACGCGCCGGGACGCGGGTGGACGTGCTGACCTTCGAGCCGCTTCCCGACTATGAAGAGGTGCGCCAGCGGCTGCGCGACCGCGGCGAGCTCGTCGACGGAATGCGCCTGCGCAACATCTACGAGGACTTCCGGGAATCCGCCCGGGAACCCGTCACCGTCGCTGTCCGACCGGGAAGCCTCTCGCGGCCACACGACGACGAGTCCGTCACGATCCGCGGCTCGGTGCGGCGATGGCGCAGGGGCGAGAGCGATGCGCGCGTCGAGCACCGCCGCTCCGACGGGAGCCTCGCCCTCCTCGATGAGCGGCGCCGCGGTGGCGGCCGCCTGATCACGTCGTTCGATCGCACCGGCCGCACGACCGGTCAGTGGACCTCCGCCTCGGCGTTCCGCTTCGCCTGGATCGACGAGCTCCTCGCGGGTGAGCCGGCCGTGGCGATCGTCGACAGCAAGACCGTCGCGCGCTGGATGCAGACCTACCGGCGCCCGAACGTCGCGCTCGTCCATATGGTGCACGGCGCGCACCATGACGCCCGTGGGCGCCTCACCGACTCTCGCCGCCCCGTCTTCGAGAATCTCCACCGGTGGGACGCCGTGGTCTTCCTCACCGCCCGCCAGCGTGCGGCGGCGATCGAGCTGCTGGGCGACTCCGGCAACCTCCACGTGATCCCGAACGCCGTGACGACCCCCGATCGGATGCCGCGGCTCCCGCCCGACCGGCTGCACGGGGTGATCGTGGCCCGGCTCAGCGGCATCAAGCGCCTCGATCACGCCCTGCGCGTGATCGCCGCCGTTCGCGCCCTCGACATCCCCGTCACCGCCGAGATCATCGGCGAGGGCGACCGCCGCGCCCGCCTCGAGGCCGAGGCCGAGCGGCTCGGCCTGCAGGGCGTTGTGCGCTTCACCGGCTACATCCCCCGCGCGGCGGAGCGCTATGCGGGCGGCTCGTGGACTCTGCTCACGAGCCGCTCGGAGGGCGAGTCGATGAGTCTGGTCGAGGCGATGGCGGCCGGGTGCCTGCCCGTGGCCTACGACATCCGCTACGGCCCCGCCGAGGTCATCGCCGACGGGCGCAATGGCCGGCTCGTGCCGGACGGCGACATCGAGCGCGCCACCCAGGCGCTCGCGGGGCTGTGCGTGCTCGACGACGACGCACTGGCGGCGACGCGGCGCCAGGCGCGCCGCACGGCGGAGCGGCACAACGACCGTGCCGTCTTCGATCTGTGGACCGAGGCGCTCGGCTCGGCGATCGAGCGCGCAGCGGCGCGGACTCCCCTCGACAACGGGGCGCTCGGGCGGGTGCGCGTGCGGCGGCTGCGGGGACGACTCCTCGTGACGGCCCGGTTGCCACGAGGACCGCGGCCGACCCGGATCGAGGTGGGGCTCTCGACACGCGAGAGCATCGCGGCGCTCGTCCCGATGCGGCGATTCGGGCGCTGGCGCTTCGCACGGCTGGACCGCGAGGGGTCGGCCCGCCTGTCGGGAGAAACCGTGAAGACGCGTTTCGTGGTCCATGTCGACGGCGCGGTCGTGGGCGTGGACGCCGGCATGCGGCATCCGGATCAGCGTTCTCTCGCCCGGCGCGCCGCCGACCGCCTCCGGCGCTGAGTCCGCGAGCCGGTCGAGCCCGGACGCCCGAAATGAGCGCGGCCTCCGGTGGAGTCAGTCGAGCAGCAGTGCCGGCTCTTCGAGGATCGACGCGACGTCGGCGATGAACCGCGACATGCCGTCGCCGTCGATCACCCGGTGGTCGAACGACCCCGAGACCGTCGTCACGAAGCGCGGGCGCACCTCGCCGTCGACCACCCACGGCTTCTGCCGGATGGTGCCCATCGCGACGATGCCGGCCTCTCCCGGGTTGATGATCGGCGTACCCGCATCCATGCCGAACACGCCGATGTTGGTGATGGTGATCGTGCCGTTCTGCTGGTCGGCCGGCGTGGTGCGGCCCTCGCGTGCGGTGAGCGTGAGCTTCTCGAGCGCACGGGCGAGCTCGCGCATCGACAGGTCCTGCGCGTCCTTGATGTTGGGCACGAGCAGTCCGCGCGGAGTGGCGGCGGCGATACCCAGGTTGACGTAGCGGCGCACGCGGATCTCGGCTCCGCCCTCGGCATCCACCCACGCGGCGTTGACCATCGGGGTGCGGCGGGCCGCCCAGATGACGGCGCGCGCCATGATCAGCAGCGGCGACACCCTGATGTCGGCGAAGTCCGGCGAGGCCTTGAGGCGTTTGACCAGCTCCATCGTGCGGGTGGCATCGACGTCGGTCCACACCGACACGTGCGGCGCCGAGTACGCGGACTGCACCATCGCCGACGACGTGGCCTTCCGCACGCCCTTGACCGCGATGGTCTCCTCGCGGCCCTCGGCGTCGGGGACGGGAGTGGCGGGGGCGACGCTGGGCCGGCTGGCGGGGGCGGGAGCGGCGACCGGGATCGTCTCTTCTCGCACGTCTCCCCACGCGGGGGTCTCGATGTTGCGGAACACGCTCGCCTGCGAGGCGTGGCGCACCACGTCCTCGCGCAGCACCTCGCCCGCAGGGCCGCTCGGGGTCACCGCGGCCAGCTCGACCCCGAGATCGCGGGCGAGCTTGCGGATCGGCGGCTTCGCGATGACACCGACGGATGCCGCGACCCGCTCGGCCGCGGGGGCGGCAGGCTTCTTTCGCCGTGACTGCACGTGGCCGCCGGTCCCGTAACCCACGAGCACCGCACCCTCGCCCTCACCACCGGTCGACTCGGCGGGCTCGCCGTGCTCGGACTGGCCGACGGTCGCCGGGCCCGCGGCATCCGTCGTCGACGCGATCGTGATGATCGGGGCTCCGACGTCCACCGTCTCGCCTTCGGGGACCAGCAGCTCGCTGACCGTACCGGCGAAGGGCGACGGCAGCTCGACGAGCGACTTCGCGGTCTCGATCTCGACGAGCACGTCGTTGACCGCGACGCTGTCGCCGGGGCCGACGCGCCACGCGACGATCTCCGCCTCGGTGAGGCCTTCACCGACGTCCGGGAGGATGAAGGTCTGCGTCGAGCCCACGCGCCCGGAGGCTCCGACAGACGCGCCACTGGGAGTGGGTGCGGGAATCATGTTCGGTCCTTTCGGAGGGCCGTCAGTACGCCAGGGCGCGGTCGACGGCCTCGAGGATGCGGTCGGCGTCGGGGAGGTAGACGCCTTCGAGCTTCGCGGCCGGGAAGGGCGTGTCGAAGCCCGACACGCGCAGCACCGGGGCCTCGAGCGCGTAGAACGCGCGCTCCATGACGGTCGCCGAGACCTCGGAGCCGAGCGAGGTGAACCCCGGGGCCTCCTGCGCGTACACCATGCGGCCGGTACGGCGCACCGAGTCGAGGATCGGCCCGTAGTCCACCGGCGACAGCGAGCGCAGGTCGATGACCTCGCACGAGGTGCCCTCCGACTCGGCGATCGAGGCTGCCTGCAGCAGCGTCGTCACCATCGCGCCGTGACCGACGAGCGTGATGTCGGTGCCGCGGCGCACGACCCGCGACGCACGCAGCGGCAGGGCACGTGCCGACGTGTCGACCTCGCCCTTCTGCCAGTACTTGCTCTTGGGCTCGAGGAAGATCACCGGGTCGGGCGAGGCGATGGCGTCCTGGATCATCCAGTAGCCGTCGTTCGCAGTCGACGGGCTCACGACACGCAGGCCCGGCGTGTGGGTGAAGTACGCCTCGGGGCTCTCCTGGTGGTGCTCGACCGCGCCGATGTGGCCGCCGTAGGGGATGCGGATGACGACCGGCATCTGCAGCGCGCCCTCGTGGCGGTTCGTGATCTTGGCCAGCTGCGTCGTGATCTGGTCGAATGCGGGGAAGACGAAGCCGTCGAACTGGATCTCGATCACCGGCCGGAACCCGGTCATCGCCAGCCCGATCCCGGTGCCGACGAGGCCCGACTCGGCCAGCGGGGTGTCGAGCACGCGGCGTTCGCCGAACTCGGCCTGCAAGCCCTCGGTGACCCGGAAGACGCCGCCGAGCTTGCCGATGTCCTCACCCATGAGCAGCACACGGTCGCTGCCGGCGAGAGCGGCCCGAAGGCCCGCGTTGATCGCACGGCTGAGCGGCATGGTCTGCACCGCGGGCGCCGAGTCGGCGGCGGCCCCTGGTTGCTGAGCCGAAGCCCCTGGTTGCTGAGCCGAAGCCCCTGGTTGCTGAGCCTGTCGAAGCACGGTCACGATGCGCCTCCTTCGAAGGATGCCTCGTAGTCGGCGAGCCAGCGGCGCTGCTCGTCGATGAGCACGTGGTCCTCGGAGTACACGTGCGCGAACATCGCCTCGTGATCGATGCCGCCCAGCGCGTTGGTCCGCGTGCGGGTGTCGTCGGCGAGCGCCTCGGACTCGGCCTCGACGTCGGCGAAGAAGGCCTCGGACGCGCCGCGCGCGAGCAGATACGCCTTCATGCGCTCGATGGGGTCGCGGCGTCGCCACGACTCCTCCTCGTCCGATGTGCGGTACTTGGTGGGATCGTCGCTCGTGGTGTGCGCGCCGAGGCGGTACGTCATCGCCTCGATGGCGCGGGGACCGGCGCCGGAGCGCGCCTCGTCGAGCGACCGACGGGTGACCGCCCAGCTCGCGAGGACGTCGTTGCCGTCGATGAGGGCGCTGGGCATGCCGTAGCCCTCACCGCGCTTGTACAGCGGCGAGCGCGACTGGGTGGCGACGGGCACCGAGATGGCCCACTGGTTGTTCTGCAGGAAGAACACTTCGGGGGTGGCGTAGCTGGCGGCGAAGACCATGGCCTCGTGCACGTCGCCCTGGCTGGACGCGCCGTCGCCGTAGTAGACGATGACGGCCTCGTCGCGCTCGGGGTCGCCGGTGCCGCAGCGGCCGTCGAAGACCAGGCCCATGCCGAAGCCGGTGGCGTGCAGCGTCTGCGCACCGAGCACCAGCGTGTAGATGTGGGTGTTGCCGTTCTTCGCGTCGAACGGGTTCCAGCCGCCGTGCGTGACGCCGCGCATCAGGCGGATGATGTCGACCGGATCGACGCCGCGGATCTTTGTCACGACGTGCTCGCGGTACGACGGGAAGAGATGGTCCTGCGGACGTGCGGCGCGGGCGGATCCCACCTGCGCGGCCTCCTGGCCGTAGCTCGGCGGCCACAGCGCGAGCTGTCCCTGACGCTGCAGGTTCGTCGCCTGCACGTCGAAGGCGCGGATCACCGCCATGTCGCGGTAGAACTGCTCGAGATCGGCGTCGCCGAGGCCGTTCACGAGCTCGAGATAGGGCTCGGCGGCGGGACTGGGCGCGAACGTGCCGTCGGCCTGCAGGAAGCGGACCAGCGTCGAGTCCTCGGGCGGCGCAGCTGCGCCGCCGGAAGCGGATGTGGGGACGGTCATCGCCGACTCTTCAGGATGCGTCACCGTTCTACGCTAGCCCGCGTCCCGAATGCCCCTCTGGGAGGTCCTTTACAACGGATGCTGCGATCCGTAGGACCTTATCGACAGAAGCCTCTTCGCCGACGGAGATCCGGATGCCGTCTCCGGCGAACGGGCGGACGATCAGGCCCGCCGCGTCGAAGGCGGCCGCGATGTCGAGAGTCTCTGCACCGCCGGGCAGCCAGACGAAGTTGCCCTGCGCCTGCGGGATCCGCCAGCCGGCAGCTCGCAGCTCTCCCGCCAGGCGATCGCGGCGCTCCGCGATCTCGCGCACACGCTCGAGGAGCTCGTCCTCAGCCTCGAGGCTCGCCAGCGCCGCCTCTTCGGCGTGCGCCGTGACCGACAGCGGGATCGCGGTGCTCCGCGCCGCGTCCAGCACGCGCGGGTGGCCGATCGCGTACCCGACGCGCAGGCCGGCGAGGCCGAACGCCTTGGAGAAGGTGCGGAGGACGACGACGTTCGGACGCGAACCGCCGCCCAGCACGAGCCGGCCGTCGACGGAGTCCGGATCGGTGACGAACTCGGCGTAGGCCTCGTCGAGGATGACCAGCACGTCGGACGGCACGCGCTGGACGAAGGCGTCGAACTCGGCCTGCGTGATGATCGGCCCGGTCGGGTTGTTCGGGGTGCACACGATGATCGCCCGCGTGCGCTCGGTGATGGCGTCGGCCATCGCGTCGAGATCATGACGGGAGTCCGCAGTGAGCGGCACCTGGACGGCGGTCGCGCCGGCGACCACGGCGAGCCAGGGGTACGCCTCGAACGAGCGCCACGCGTAGATGACCTCGTCGCCGGCCCCCGACGTGGCCTGCACGAACTGCGCGAGGATCGACACGCTTCCTGCGCCGATGTGGATGCCGTCGACGCCGACCCCGAACCGCTCGGCGAGGCGCTCGCGCAGGCGAGTGGCCGCGGCATCCGGATATCTGTTCAACGCGGTCGCCGCCTGCACCCGCTCGAGCACGCCCGGTAGCGGATCGAACGGGTTCTCGTTGCTCGAGAGCTTGAACGCCTCGGCGCCGGCCTGCTTGCCCTGCCGGTACGGAGGGAGCGCGGCGACCTCGGCGCGCACGCGGACGGGGATCTCTGGCGCGTCGGTCACGCCCCGAGTCTACGAGCGGGCGCCGGATGCCGACGCCCGCTTCCCGGCACCGCTGCCGTGGAGGGCGATGGGGGGAATGGCCGCGTCAACCCTTCCCGCGTCCGAGCGCACCATGCGAGACTGCGGGGATGGGCTTCCTCATCCGAGTCGTCGTCAACGCGTTCGCGATCTGGGTGGTCACCCTGATCCCGGCACTGCAGGTCTTCGTCATCCCGTTCGCGCCGGGCGAGACGCTGCAGCTCATCCTCACGCTGCTGATCGTGGCGGTGATCTTCGCGCTGGTGAACACGATCATCGGCACCGTCATCAAAGTGCTCGCGTTCCCGCTCTACATCCTCACGCTCGGGCTCATCGGCCTCCTCATCAATGCGTTCCTGCTGTGGCTGACGGCCTGGATCACCTCGTGGTGGAGCTGGGGTCTGCGCGTGGAGGAGTTCTGGTGGGGAGGCATCCTCGCCGCGATCATCATCTCCCTCATCAACTGGATCTTCGGCATCATCCTGCGTCCCCGCAAGAAGGACTGACCGGCCCCCCTCAATCCTCGCCCCGCGTCGCGGCGTACTCCGTCACCTGCACGGACTCGGCGCTCGCCAGCGACTCCAGCACCTGGCGGAGCTCACCGACGCGAGGATCGGGCGAGCTGTCGACGAGCGCGGCGGTCTCGGCGTAGGCGGTCATGCGATGTCCGGGGACGGTGGCGTCTGCGACGCCCACCTCGGTGTGGGCGACGCGCTCGGCGATGAAGCTGCCGGGCGCGCCGACGGCGGCGTGGTGCCCGCCGCCGGCGAGCGCCGCCACGGGGTCGTCGGTGTGGCGCACCGTGACGCTCAGCGTGCCCGTGCCGACGTCGGCGGCCACGGGCGAGCCGAACGAGACGAGCGTGCGGGTGTCGTATTCGCCCTCCAGCGCCAGGTGAGAGCCGATCATCGCGCCCTGCGAGTGCCCGAACGCGTGCACGACGTCGCCGGGCTGAGCGCCGGCCGCGGCGAGCGCTTGCTTGGTCGCGGCGAACGAGTCGGACTGGCGGCCGGTGTACAGCTCGTGATTCGAGCGGTTGTCCCACGGATCGTCGCCGCCGTACGCGAACGACTGCATGCCGGCGATGTAGACGGCGAACTGCTTCGTCCCGTCGGGCATGGTGTACCGCTCGACGCGCACGCGGGACTCACCGGCTCCCGGCATCCGCTGCGTGACCGCCGCGAGGCTCTGCGGCGCACCAGGAGTTCGCGCCGGAGTGACCGGGGTCAGCGCCACCGGACCTGCCGAACCGGTGAGCCGGGCGTCGCGTGACAGCCGGCCAGGGCCGGTGACGCCCAGGGCGCCAGCGAGTGCGATGGTGCCCACGCCGAGCGCGGCGCCGCCGATGACCCCGCCCGGGTCGCCGAACTCCCCGCCGACGACCACCCCGCTCTCCGTGGCCTGGCGAACGAGCTCCGAGGGCCACATCACCGATCGCTCGAACTCGGATCGAAGCGCCAGCGACCAGGCCGCGGGATGCTCCTGGCTCAGTCTCGTGACGCGCGCGTCGAGCGCGGCGGCGCGTGCTGAATCGCCCGACAGCACGGCGGCGCGGTGCTCGGCGTTGAGCTCGACGAGCTCGTAGCCGATGGCGGCCTCGCGCAGCGCGTCGGCGATCCGATTCGCCTCCCTCCCGACCTCGACGAGCCGCGTGAACAGGACGGTCACCGACGACACGGCGTCCCAGGCCTGATCACGAAGCCAGACCAGGGTGCTCTGCGGCCCGGCCAGGCACGCGCCGACCTCGTCGAGCTCGACCGCGGCCGCGAAGAAGCGCGACGCGGTGTGGCGCAGCGTGCCGGTGTCGACGGCCACCGCGCCGCCGCCGCGAATCTCGAGCCCCGCGTCCACGCGCGGCCAGACCTCGGGCAGCCGCCCGACGAGCCCCCACTGCGGGTCGGCGTCGGGCTTCGGCCCGGGATCGGGCACGTCGAGGCTCTCGGAGAGCGGAACCGCGGCCGGCAGCGCGCGCTCGTCGGTCATCGCGCCGGCCCGCCGCTGAGCGGGTGCTCCACGATCACCGGGCTCATGTCGGTCACCGGGCGCCTGCGGGGGCGAACAGTGCCGCGTAGGCCTCCGCCTCGCGGAAGGCGGCCCGGTCGCGCGCGTGTGCAGCATCCGCGCGGGCGTCCTCGGCCAGGGACGAGAGCGCCGACACCGCGACCGCCCACGCCTCGGCCTTCTCGTGGAACGCCGTGGCCGCCTTCGACTGCCAGTCCGTCGCCGCAGAGAGTCCGCGGGCGGCGGTCGCGGCATCCGTCAGCCGGTCGATGACCCGGGCGAGGTCGCGCACGACGACGGCCAGCTGCTCCGAGGCGGGGGTCGAGTCGTTCACGGATCCATGCTGTCGGTGCCGACTCGCCCGTCGCCGCGGCCTCAAGCGATCTGTGCACGGGAACCGATCCGCGGACGATGTGGAGGAGGGAAGGATGCCGCGACCCGGCGTCCACGTCGGAGCGCTCGCGCGCACAACCGGAGGAGATGTGCGAGAGCGGAGGACCCAAACCCCCGAAACAGCCCTCCCTTTCCGCACANCTCCTCCCGCTCCTGATCAGTCAGCGCGCCACAGGGAGGCAACCCGCGCAAGAACGGATGCCGCAGCCCAGCGGCTCCGGCCCCAGGAAAGCGGCAGCCGCACACAAGCGGAGGAGATGTGCGAGAGCGGAGGACCGAACCCCCAAAACAGCCCTCCCCTTCCGCACATCTCCTCCGCGCGTGACGGGAAACGGAGGACGCTGATTCGGGCGGGTGACGGATGCCGCGACCCGGCCCCGATCCCGGTACACAGCGAGGCGCCGCCCCGGTCAGGAGCGGCGCCTCGTGTGCGGCGGGGACTAGAAGAGGCCGAGCAGGCCCTTGACCCCCACGACGACGGTGGCCGTGTCGGTCGCGGTGTTGCCCGCGGCATCCGTCGCGGTCCACGTGAAGGTGTACACGGCGCCGTTCACGGCCTTGACCTCGAACGTGCGGTCGCCCGTCTGCTCCCACGCGGCCTTGGTGGAGCCGGTGACGGTGACATCGGTGAGCTCGACGGTCACCTCACCGCGGTCGTCCTCGGCCTCGACGAACACACGCACGGTGCGCATCTTGTTGTTCGGCACCAGAATGAACGACGGCAGCGCGACCGCCTCGACGGTGGGGGCCGTCGTGTCGGGCGGCGTCAGGTCGAGCCCGACGATCACCGGGTCGTGGTCGCTCGAGCGGTACGCGTCCTCCGCGTACAGCGCGTCCTGCGCGGGCTGCTTGAACGACATGTCGTAGTCGATCAGGCTCGGCTCGTCGGCGTTCACGTTCCACACTGCGGCGTCTGCCACCTCGTCGAGCACATCCGTGCCGGCCAAGGCGTAGTCGAGGTATCCCAGCTGCCCGTCGAAGACGTAGGAGTAGGCATCCTGTCCCTCGAACTGCGCGAGCAGATCGGTGTAGCCCGCCGCCGCGAGGGCCTGGATCGGGTCCTCCTGCGCGTACGAGTTGAGGTCGCCGAGGATCAGCTCGCGCCCGGCGCCTTGCGCGGTCGGGTCGGTCGCGAGCCAGTCCGCGAGCGCGGCGGCGGCCTGCGTGCGGACGCCGTTGCAGTTGCCCTGCCCGTTCGGGTCGGTCGGGTCGTTCACCGCGTTGCAGTCCGAGCCCTTGGACTTG
Source organism: Microbacterium yannicii PS01 (assembly GCF_000304335.1). GTDB lineage: Bacteria > Actinomycetota > Actinomycetes > Actinomycetales > Microbacteriaceae > Microbacterium > Microbacterium yannicii_A. The sequence goes on from NZ_CAJF01000012.1 coordinate 70,721, forward strand.
AGGTGGTTGACGACGACCGTGACGGTCGCGCCCGCCGCGTCGGTGAAGGACTGGGTGAGGCCGGGACGGTTGAAGTCGTCGAGCCAGCGCGCATCCTTCGACTGGTCCATGAGCTGGAACGCCCCGGCCGGCGTGACCGACTCCGGCTTGTAGATCAGCGCCGTGGTGATGACGTCCGTGCCGATCACACCCGTCTCGATGTGGTCGTACACCTCGGACCCGAGCCGCTCGTTGAGCGCTGTCGTGAGCGCCGCGACGGCGGTGCCGTTGTTCTCGATCTCGATGAGCCCGAAGACGTCGGCGTCGATCTCAGCGAGCGCGGTGACGATCTTCGCCTCCTGACGCTCGAACTCCACTTCGTCGTTCGCGCCGCGCGCGTCGGGGCCAGTGAGGGTCGTGAAGTAGTTGAGCACGTTGAAGCTCGCGACCTTCAGCTCGCCGTCGACCTCGGGCGCCGTCGTCCGCGGGTTGCCGACCGCGAAGTCGGCACCTTCGGTGGGCTGTACGGCCCACACGTCGAACCGGTAGTCGAGCACGCCCGTCACGTTCGTGACCAGGTCACCGCTGCGGAACGCGTTCTCGAGCGTGAAGACCTCGCCGTTCGGGTGGATGGCCGGGTCGGGGTTCTGCGATCCGCGACCGTCGTCGACCGTGATGCTCTCGGCGATGTTCTTCGCGGCGAGCGCCACCGCCTCCGGCGAGCCGGCGTCGTACAGGCCGGTCGGCTGGGCCTGGCGACCGAGCGACAGGCTGAAGGTGCCGAAGCGGCCGAACTCGAAGGTCTCGGCCACGGTGAGCTGCTGGGGAAGCGTGACGTACATGCCCTCGGCCGCCTCGCGCTCAGCCTCCGACAGCGGAAGGCTCAGTGCCGTCGCGGCGGGCACCTCTGCGGTGCCGCACAGCTCGACGTCGGCGGCGACGATCTGCGTCATGCCGAAGTTCTCTGCGGCCTGTCCAGCGACCGAGACCACGTCGCCCACGGCGACCTCCGCGCCGTCGGGCGCGTAGACGAAGATGCCGTCCGAGGTCGCGGCGTCGCCGTCTCCCGCGTCCTGCACGTAGTAGCCGTCGAAGCCGCCGGTCTGGAAGTCGCCGACAACGACGCCCTCGATGAGCACATCCTCACCCGCGACGGGTGTCGCGGCGCCCGCGCCCTGCACGGCGCCGATGGCCACCGGCTCGAGGTCGCAACCGGCCTCCACCGGGTCGGTGCCGGGATCGGTCGACGGCGGCAGTGCGCAGTCCGCGTCGTGCGTGCCCAGGCCGTCGAAGGTGTTCTGCGCGAAGCCCGCCCAGCCCGCCGCCGGGTCGAACGCGTCGGTGCCGGTCGCGTCTCCGACGCACGTGCCGGCGGCGCGACGCAGCGTGTTGTCGGCCGTTGAGGTGGCGCCGGTGCCCCACTCGGTGCCCGGGTCGACGCCGATCTGCCCGAGCACGTCGACGATGGTTCCGCTCTTGACCAGCGCGACGGCGTCGTCGCCGTTGAACAGTCCGGCGTTCGTCGCCGACACCTGATCCGCCTGCGCCAGGATCGCCGGGTCGGCCGCGCCGTGCGCGAAGACGAAGACATCGTCGGGGGCGATCGTGCCCGTGAGGGCCGCGGTGAAGCTCGTGGAGGTGTTGCCGTTGGAGTACTGCGCGATCGAGTAGCCCGACGCGGCGAGGTCGACCGCCGCGGTGCTCGGGTTGTAGATCTCGACGACCTTGTTGTTGGACGAGCCTTCGACGTACTCGCTGATGAGCAGATCTCCGGATGCCGCGGCGGCGGGCGGTGCGGCGACCATGACCGCCGCGGCGGCGAGCGCCGTGGCGCTGAGAGCGGCCGCCAGACGGCGGGGTGAACGGGGCAGGGGCACAGATCCTCCAGTGACAGTCATCCGACAAGACAGACACGTGTGACGACAGAAGAGGAAGGCGCGTCGCCTTCCTCGATCCTCACAACGTAGGCGAGCGGCATCCTTCTCGGAAGACCGCCAGGGGGAGAGTTCCTTAACGTTCGGTTGCCTCCGGCCGCACCGGCACTTGGGCGCACGGTGCGACCCGGCCAGAATGGACCCCATGACCGCGAGCCCCGTGGAGCCCTTCCGCGTCGTGTTCGTCTGCACCGGCAACATCTGCCGGTCGCCCATGGCGGATGTGGTGTTCCGGGGATTCGCGGATGCCGCGGGACTCGGCTCCCGCGTCGCATCGAGCAGCGCCGGCACCGGCGACTGGCACGTCGGCGAACGTGCCGACCAGCGCACGCTCGAGGCCCTCACGCGGGCCGGCTACGACGGCACCCGGCATCGCGCACGCCAGTTCACCCACGCCGACTTCGCGCACAGCGATCTCATCCTGGCGCTCGACCGCAGCCATGAGCGCATCCTGAACGGCTGGGCCCGCAGCGAGGCCGACGCCGACAAGATCGCCCTGCTGATGTCGTTCGACCCCGCCGCGCGCGTCCTCGACGTCCCCGACCCGTACTATGCCGGCCCCGGAATGTTCGACGAGGTGCTCGGTATGATCGAGGGTGCGAGCCGGGCGCTCTTCCGGCAGCTCGAACCCGCCATCCGCCCGGTGCCCTGACATCGGGCTGGCGCCTGCATCCCGATGGGAGCACCGTGACCTCTCTGCCTCCGCAGCCCCTCAGCCCGCTCGACGGCCGCTATCGCGCCGCGGTCGGCGAGCTCGCCGACTACCTGTCCGAAGCGGGACTGAACCGCGCCCGCGTCGAGGTCGAGGTCGAGTGGCTCATCGCCCTCACCGATCGTTCGCTCTTCGGCACCTCACCGCTGAACGACGACGACAAGGCGCGCCTGCGGGCCCTGTACCTCGAGTTCGGGCAGGCCGAGATCGACTGGCTGGCCGAGAAGGAGGCGGTGACCCGTCACGACGTCAAGGCCGTCGAATACCTCGTGCGCGACCGGCTCTCGGCGCTCGGGCTCGACGGCATCGCCGAGCTGACCCACTTCGCGTGCACCAGTGAGGACATCAACTCCGCCTCGTACGCGCTCACCGTGCAGCGTGCCGTGGAGCGCGTGTGGCTGCCCAAGCTCCGTGCCGTCACCGCCGCGCTCGCCGAACTGTCGGTCGCGCACCGCGATGCCGCGATGCTCAGCCGCACGCACGGCCAGCCGGCGACGCCGTCGACGATGGGCAAAGAGCTCGCGGTGTTCGCATGGCGCCTCGCGCGCGTCGCCGACCAGATCGAGAGCGGCGAGTACCTGGCGAAGTTCTCCGGGGCGACCGGCACGTGGTCGGCGCACCTCTCCGCCGACCCCGACGTCGACTGGCCGGAGCTGTCCCGCTCGTTCATCGAGGGCCTCGGACTCGACTTCAACGTGCTCACCACCCAGATCGAGTCGCACGACTGGCAGGTCGAGCTCTACGATCGCGTGCGGCACGCCGGCGGCATCCTGCACAATCTCGCCACCGACGTGTGGACCTACATCTCCATCGGCTACTTCACGCAGATCCCGGTGGCGGGTGCGACCGGCTCGTCCACGATGCCGCACAAGATCAACCCGATCCGCTTCGAGAACGCCGAGGCGAACCTCGAGATCGCCGGAGGCCTGCTCGCCACCCTGTCGCAGACTCTCGTCACCTCGCGCCTGCAGCGGGACCTCACCGACTCGACGACGCAGCGCAACATCGGCGTCGCCTTCGGGCACTCGCTGCTCGCGCTCGACAATCTGCAGCGCGGCCTGAAGGAGATCTCACTGGCGGAAGACGTGCTGCTGGACGACCTCGACGGCAACTGGGAGGTGCTCGCCGAAGCGATCCAGACGGTCGTGCGCGCCGAGATCGCCGCCGGCCGGTCGCAGATCACCGATCCGTACGCGCTGCTGAAGGACCTCACCCGCGGCCGGCGCGTGGGCGCGACCGAGCTCGCGGAGTTCGTGCGCGGCCTGGACATCGGCGACGCGGCCAAGGAGCGTCTGCTGGCCCTCACTCCCGCGACGTACGCGGGCCTGGCCTCGCAGCTGGTCGATCAGCTGCGCTGAGCTCTGGCGCCGCGTCGCCCCGCCGACTCGCCCGCCCGCCCGCCCACTCGCCACGACACGCCGAACGCGCGCCGCGCCGGCGGCGTGTTCTGGCGAGTCGCGGGTGACGCGACCGGGGTGAGAAGAGCTCAGGCCTGGGGCGGGGCGGATGCCGCGGCATCCGGGTCGTCGCCATCCTCGCGCTTCTCGGTCTCGTCCGGGAGCAGCACGGGCTTGTCGACCGGCTTCGTCACCTGCGCGGGGTCGACGGCGAGGAGCAGCAGCGAGACGATCAGGAGGACCGCGATGAAGCTGACGCCCGCGACGATGAGCGCGAGGACGACGGCGGACTGAGCCTCTTCGGCAGTGCGCTGCTGGAAGAAGCCCATCGACACGAGTGTCACGATGCCGGCGAAGGCGGCGGCCGCGAAAGCCAGGCCGAGCAGCTGGACCGGCTTCATCAGGTCGCGGCGGGTGGGGCGGTCGTCGCTCACGCGGAGTCCTTCTGATCGGCAGATGCGGGCGCCTCGGCCGTGACGAGCACGTCGGGGCGCGGGGAGAAGCCGGCGATGCCGAGGTAGACGGCGACGATGGCCGCGTAGCCGCCGAAGATGCCGACGCCGATCGTCACGCCGGTGAGCGTGAACGTCTCGCGTGCCTCTTCGATCGTGTAGTCCAGGGCGTAGCCCGGCTGCACGAACAGCATGGCAACCCCCAGCAGCACGGTGATCGCGGCGACGACGACGGCGTCGCGACTCTCGGAGCGCGGCGCTGCCGGAGGGAGGGGTCGCGTGTCGGCGACGCCCGGAGCGATCTCGCGACGCTCGGTGCGACGCCGCAGTCCGCGCCAGCCGGCGACGCCCTCGATGACGCCGCTGATCAGCGCCCAGGCGATGACGAGGGCGAAGAAGCCGACCGTCGTGCGCAAAGGGCTGAGGCCGGCGGCCATGCCGGCGACGAGCGTCACGCCGCCCAGGACGGCGGCGGGCCAGCGGCGTCCTGCCAGGTACACGAGCCACACCGCCAGCAGCAGCACCAGACCGGTCGCGATCGCGAACCCGCTGAACACGGCGGCTCCGACGGCCGCGGAGTGGTCGGGCGAGAAGGTGATCATGACCGCCGCGATCGCCGCGAAAGCGGCGCGCGCGAGCTGCACGTGGCGCACGTCGAACGCGCGAGCAGAGGCTGAGGTCACGGTTTTCCTGCGGAGAGGCGGGTTCCCGGACGGGGGAACGGATGCCTCCATCTTACGTGGCACGCACGCCCCGACCTCCGGGCCGGCTGTGCACCCGGATCAGGCCAGGGTGTCGAGGATCCCGGTGAGCAGCTCGAAGGTGGTCAGCGGCGAGATGACGGCGAAGCGCAGCACCGGCTCGCCCGCGTGCGAACTCGGCACCACGAAGGCGTGCTGCTCCTCGAGCAGACGGTCGGACCACGCCTCGTAGTCGGCGAGGGTCCAGCCCTCGCGCCGGAACACCACCACCGACAGCTGCGGGTCGCGCACGAGTGACAGACCGTCGCGAGCCTGGATCTCGTCCGCGATGCGGCGAGCGAGATCGATGCCGTGCGCGACCGCGGCTCGGTACTGCTCGGTGCCATGCGTGGCGAGCGAGAACCACAGCGGCAGACCCCGGGCGCGACGGGTGAGCTGCACGGCGAGGTCGGACGGGTTCCAGTCCGGCTTGCCGGTGAGCGTATCGAGGTACTCGGCCTTCTGCGTGTGCGCCGCGAGCGCCAGCGAAGGCTCGCGGTAGATGAGCGCGCACGCGTCGAAGGGCGCGAACAGCCACTTGTGGGGGTCGACGATCACCGAGTCGGCGAGCTCGACGCCCGCGAACGCCGGGCGCATGCTCTCGACCAGCATCGCGGCCAGCCCGTAGGCGCCGTCCACGTGGAACCAGACGCCCCGCTCCTTCGCGACGGCCCCGACGCCGGCGATGTCGTCGACGATGCCGAAGTTGGTCGTGCCGCCGGTCGCCACGACCGCGAACACCGCATCGCCGTGGGCGTCGAGCACCCGCGCGACGGCCTCGCCGCGCAGCCGGCCGTCGGCGTCGGCCTCGGCGGTGGCCACGTCGACGTCCATGACGGCCGCCGCCGACGCGATCGACGAGTGCGCCTCGGCGCTGCAGACGATGACCCACCGGGCAGGGTCCGGATGCTGCGCCTCGCGGTTGCGGCGGCGGGCTGCGTCTCGCGCGGTGACCAGCGCCGAGAGGTTGCCGATGGTGCCGCCCTGCACGAACACTCCACCTGAGCCCTCGGGCATGCCGAATTCGCGCGCGAGCCAGTGCAGCACCTCGTTCTCGGCGAAGACCGCGCCGGCGCCCTCCATCCACGACCCGCCGTAGACGGCGGATGCCGACACCACGAGATCGAATGCGAGGGAGGCCTTGCTCGGAGCCGAGGGGATGAACGACAGGTACCCGGGGTGATCGGTCGACAGGCAGGCCGGCGCGAGCACGTTCTCGAAGAGCGCGATGGCGCGGCGGGCGCCGATGCCCCCGGTCGTGATCGAGCCCGAAGCCAGCCGCGCGAGGTCCTGCGGTGTCATCGGCTTGTCGAGCGGCACGTCTTCGTACAGCGCCCGGCGCCGCGCATAGTCGAGCACGTCGTCGACCGTGGCGGTGGTGGCGTCCGAGATGGCGTGCATCTGGGCGGGGCGGGATGTCGCGGTCATGGCTGCTCCGGCGGCTCGGGTGTTCGCGTGGTCACGCGTGGGCGTGACACCTCACGGTAGGTGCGCGCGCCCGCGCACTCAAGACGGGCCGGGCCGAGGCATCCGCTTGTCGCATGCGGGATCGGGCAGGAATGGAGAAGCACTCGTCAGGGCCCCGCGCGTAGCGTGAGGGCCACGGGCCGCGGAGGCCCACGAGTCTGAAGGAGGAAGACATGGCCGGCAAGACGACGGCGGACGGACTGTCGCAGGAGGAGCGCGACGCGGTCAAGGAGCGCGCGAAGGAGCTGCGCGCCCAGGCGAAGGCGGGCAAGAGCCGCGAGGCGGGCACCAAGCAGGTCTTGGAGGCGATCGGCAAGCTCGAGGGGACCGACAAGAAGCTGGCCGAGGGCCTGCACAAGCTGGTGGGCGAGGTCGCACCCGACCTGGTGCCGAAGACGTTCTACGGCTTCCCGGCATACGCCAACGAGGCGGGCAAGGTGGTCGTGTTCCTCCAGCCCGCGTCGAAGTTCAAGACCCGCTACGCGACGATCAACTTCGACGAGCCGGCAGCCCTCGACGACGGCGACATGTGGCCGATCGGGTTCGCCGTCACGGCGTGGACTCCCGGGGTCGAGAAGAGGATCTCCGAGCTGGTGAAGCGGGCGGTCTCCTGACTTGTTCGATGCTCTCGCACCGGCCCGTCGGCGGCACAGGTTACGCCGCTGACGGGCTGTGTGCAACGGGATGAGCGGATGCCACCCGGTCGCATAGTTTTTGGACATGGCTACGGACTACGGATCCAACGACCCGCGGCGCACCGACGGCGCGTACGCGGGCGATGACGACCGCACCGTGCCGGTCGAGCGCTCCGTCCCGGCCGACCGCACGGTCCCCGTCGACCGCGCCGACTCGATCGATGAGCGCCGCTCGCTGCGCGACGAGGTGCTCAGCCGCGAGCACGAGCGCTTCGGCGGCTTCAAGTTCGGCTCCGCCTTCTTCGGGTGGCTCACGGCGATGGGCGCCACCGTCCTGCTGACCGCCCTCGTGGCCGCGATCGGCTCGGCGATCGGCCTCGCCTCGCCCGAGGCGATCGACGACGCTGCCCAGGCCGCGGAGCAGAACCTCGGAGGCGCGACCATCATCGGCGCCATCGCCATCGGGCTGGTGCTGTTCATCGCTTACTTCGCCGGCGGCTACGTCGCCGGCCGCATGGCACGCTTCAGCGGGCTCAAGCAGGGCCTGGCCGTCTGGCTGTGGGCCGTCGTCATCGCGATCGTGATCGCGATCATCACGGCGATCGCAGGCAGTCAGTGGGACGTGCTGGCGGCGCTCGAGGGCTTCCCCCGCATCCCCGTGACGCCTGAGACGGCCACGACCACCGGCATCCTCACCGCCGTCGGCGCAGCGATCGTGACGCTGGCCGGAGCGCTGCTCGGCGGCATCGTCGGCATGCGATACCACCGCCGCGTGGACCGCGTCGGACTCGGCGCCTGACCGCGCCCCACGAACCAGGGCCCGGATTCGCCGGGTCGCCACCGAAGGAAGGGAGAGCCCATGGGTATGGGAGATGACATCAAGCACAACGCTGAGGACCTCAAGGGCAAGGTCAAGGAGGGCGTCGGCGACGCCACCGGCAACGACCGCCTCGAGGCCGAAGGCCACGCCGACCAGGCGAAGGCCGACCTGAAGAAGGCCGGTCAGAACGTGAAGGACGCCTTCACCGACGACCGCTGATCTTCACCACCTCGTGCCCTCGGTCCTCCCGGACCGGGGGCACGAGTGCGTCCGGGGTCACCCGCCGCCGGCGAAGAACGCGACCGCACTCTGCCGGAACACCCGCGATCCCGGGGTGTTGAAGTGATGGCGGCCGGGGATCTCCTCGAATGTGCCGCCCGGCGCTGCGGCGGCGAGCGCGCGTGATCGCTCGAGAATCGCGTCTTCCGAGCCCGTCGCGAAGAGGATGGGCTGGCGCGGGGGGTCGGTCAGGGTCGGGATCGGCGTCGCCGAGCCGCATGCCCTCCGCCAGGGCGACGAGGGCGCGCAGGTCGTTGCCGGCGACGCGCTCGGCGAGGGTCACGTAGTTGCGTGTCACCGGGTCCTCCACCGGTATACCCTCGTCGGCATACGCCCGCGCCTGCTCGATCTGGAGGCGGGCGAGCGGCCGTCCGTCGGGGATGCCGCCGAGTGCGGCGCGGCTCACGTGCTCGGGAGCATCGACGGCGAACTGCCAGCCCACGCGGGCACCGAGCGAGTAGCCGACGTACCGCACGGCGTCGATCAGGTAGGTGTCGAGCACGATGAGCAGGTCGGACACGAAGGCGGCCATCGAGTACGCGCGCGGGTCGTGCGGCTTGTCGCTGGCGCCGTGGCCGCGCTGATCCACGCCGACCACGCGATACCCCGCTCTGGTGAGGTCGCGCACCCAGCCGGTGTCGACCCAGTTGTCACGGCAGCTCGAGGCGAATCCGTGCACGCACAGCACCGGCTCGGCGGCAGGGTCTCCCCAGGCGTAGGTCGCGATCTGGTACCCCTCGTCCGACATGACGAAGCTCGGAGCGGGCATCTCGGTGCGGGCGAGCGGGGCAGCGGCATCCATGCCTGTCATTCTGCTCCCTTGTCGACCGGGGTCAGCCGACGATGCCCAGCCGGTAGGCGAGGATCACCAGCTGCACGCGGTCGCGCGCGTCGAGCTTCTGCAGCAGCCGGCCGACGTGGGTCTTCACCGTCGACTCCGACAGCACGAAGCGGGCGGCGAGCTCGTCGTTGCTCAGGCCCTCGGCCACGGCGACGAGGAACTCCCGCTCGCGCGGCGTGAGGACATCCAGCACCGAGATGTCGGGCGCCGTGGCGTCTGCGGGGGTGCCGCCCGCGAACTGCTCGATCATCCGCCGGGTCACACTCGGCGCGAGCGCGGCGTCGCCGCGGTGCACCGCGCGGATCGCGCCGACGAGCTCGGCGGGGCGGGCATCCTTCAACAGGAACCCGCTGGCTCCGGCGCGCAGCGCCGCGAACGCGTACTCGTCGAGATCGAAGGTCGTGAGCACGATGATCTTGGGCGCCGCACCCCGACCGGCGGCCTCCTGCGCCGCCGGCGACTGAGCTGTGATGACCTCGGTCGCGGTGATGCCGTCGGTTCCCGGCATCCGCACGTCCATCAGCAGCACGTCGATGTCTCCCCGCCGCGCGAGCGCGATGGCGCCATCGCCGTCGGCGGCCTCGGCCACCACCTCGAGTTCGTCCTCCGCGTCCAGCACCATCCGGAACCCGAGGCGCACCAGTTCCTGGTCGTCGACGATGCCGATCCTGATCGGGCTCATCTTCCATCCTCTCCGTGGGCACCGGTTCCGTGCAGGACCACGCGGACGCGCCACCCACCGCCGGGTCGCGGCCCGGCATCGACGCTGCCGCCGTACACGAGCGCGCGCTCGCGCATGCCGATCAGCCCGCGTCCGGCACCGGTCGTGAGCGGGGTCGCATGCACCACGGCGTCGTCGTCCACGGTGACGGTCACGTCGCCGCCCTCGCGTGCGACCGACACCTCGACGCGCTCGGCGGCGGGGGCGTGGCGCAGCACGTTCGTGAGCGACTCCTGCACGATCCGGTGCACCGTCAGGGCGAGACCGGGGTCCGACAGCGGCGGGCCCGATGTCGAGAGCCGCACCGGCAGGCCTGTCTCGCGGAAGCGCTCGACGAGGGCGGTCAGATCGTCGGCGCTCGGCTGCGGGGCGCGCGGAGAGACGTCTCCCGGCTCGGCGAGCACGCCCAGCAGCCGGCGCATCTCGGTGAGCGCGCCGCGACCGGTGTCGGCCACGTGTCGCATGGTGTCGGCGCTGCGCTCCGGGTCTCGTGACGCCTGCGCTGCCGCGCCCTCGGCCAGCGTGACCATCACCGTGATGCCGTGCGAGACGACGTCGTGCATCTCGCGCGCGATGCGCGCGCGCTCGGCCGCACTCACCAGCTGTGCCTCCTGGTCGCGTTCGCGGGCGAGGTCCTCGGCTCGCGCAATGAGGGCCGCGACGTAGCGGCGCCGGCCGCCGACCGAGATGCCGATCAGCACCGCGACGAGGCTCGCGAGCACCGCGAACACGCCGGCGGTCAGGATGCCGACCCACGTCAGTTCACTGCTCGGGTCGCTGCTGACGAAACCTGCGACCAGAGTGGCGAGCGCGGTCACCGCGAAGCCGATCCAGATGGTTCGTCCCACCGCGTAGGCGCCGAGCGCATACAGTGCGGCGAGGAGCGGCAGCAGTGCTCCGCCGTTGAGGGGCGAGGGGAGCATGCTCACGGCCGTCGCGATGAGCAGCGGCAGGAGCGGCCAGCGCCGGCGCCACAGCAGGGCGACCGACGCGATGACGGCTGAGCCCGCGAGACCTGCGATCTGGAGCGGCGTGGCATCGGCCCCCGGCGCCATGGCGAGAACGGAGACGAAGGCGGGCAGGGCTGCCAGCACCGCCACGAGCACGTCGACGAGGCGCGGGTGGGCGCTCCAGAAGCGGCGCAGCACTCCGGGCGCGCGCGGCAGGTCGATGACGGCGGGATCGGATGCCGCGGCCGCCCGCGTCGCGGAGGTCGCGGCATCCGCCCCCCGGTGCACGCGCCGATCCCCGGCACCCTCGCGAGAGGGGCCGGGGATCGGGGACGCGCCGGTCATACGACGACCTTATGCGTCGCGCTTGAGGACCACCCCGATCGCGCCGAGCAGCGCGACGACGGGCCAGGCGACGGTCACGATGAGGTTGCGCCAGAAGTCGGCGTCGATGGCCAGTGCGTTCGAGAGGCCCATCCCGGCCGTCGACAGCATGTACCGGCCGCCCTCCTGCACCCACTCGACGGGAATGGCGGCGAGGACGCTCGGGATCACCAGCAGGATGCCGAGCACGATCGCGATCGCACCGGCGCCGGCGCGGACCATCGCCCCGACGGCGAGCGCGAAGACCGTCAGAAGGCCGAGGTACAGCGCTCCTCCGAGAAGCGGCAGGGCGATCTCGGCGCCGAACTCGTCGAAGCTCAGCGACTGGCCGAGCGCGCTGAAGACCAGAGCGCCGGCCGCGGTCGAGACGACCAGGGTGACGAGTCCGACGACGAAGGCGACGACGAACAGCACGAGGGACTTGGCCAGGAGCGCGGGCGTACGGGTGGGCACGGCGGTGAAGGTCGAGCGGATCATGCCGGTGCTGTACTCGCCGGTGATGGCGATCGCTCCCAGCACGCCGAAGACGAGCTGCGTGAGGAACAGGCCGGTGGCTCCGATCTGGCCGACCGGGATCGTCAGCTCGGCGCCTTCCGGCTGCGCGAGGCCGCCGATGGCGAAGGCGGCGAGCGTACTGACGCCGACCGACAGCACGAACGCGGCGGCGAGCGACCAGTAGGTCGACCGCAGGCTCAGGAGCTTGATCCACTCGGATCGCAGCACGCCGCCGAAGGCGACCGGCTGGCCGATGCGGCCGGGGGTGAAGGTCGTGGTGGTCATCGCGTGGTCTCCGTCCGGTACTCGACGGCGTCCGCCGTGAGGGCCATGTAGGCCTCCTCCAGCGACGCGCGCTGCGGGGTCAGTTCGTGAAGGGGGATGCCGGCGCCGACGATCAGCTCGGCGATCCGTGCGGGCGGGAGCCCGGTGATGTCGGCGACGTCGTTCTCGATGCCGGCGACGGTGACGCCCTCGGCCGCCAGGAGGGCGGTCAGGCGCTCGGCGCCGTCGACGCGGACGCGCACGCTCTGCTGCGAGGCCCCGTCGACGAGAGCGCCGACGGGCGTGTGGGCGAGCACGCGTCCGCGGCCGAGGACGATGACGTCATCGGCCGTCTGCGCCATCTCGCTCATCAGGTGGGACGACAGGAAGACCGTTCGTCCCTCGGCGGCGAGCGCCCGCACCAGCTGGCGCACCCACAGCACGCCCTCCGGGTCGAGGCCGTTGACGGGCTCGTCGAGGATCAGCGTGTGCGGGTCTCCGAGGAGCGCCGCAGCGATGCCGAGGCGCTGCCCCATGCCCAGCGAGAAGCCGCCGACGCGCCGGTCGGCCACCGAGCCCAGACCGGTGAGATCGATGACCTCCTGCACCCGCGCGTCCGGGATGCGGTGCGTCGCGGCCAGCGCACGCAGGTGTGCGCGTGCGCTGCGGCCGGGGTGAACGGCCTTCGCGTCGAGGAGCACGCCGACCTCGGTCAGCGGTGCGCGGTGCTCGCGGTACGTGGTGCCGCCGATCGTGGCACTGCCCGCATCGGGCCGGTCGAGACCGACGATCATCCGCATCGTCGTGGACTTCCCGGCGCCGTTGGGGCCGAGGAAGCCCGTCACGGCGCCCGGGCGCACCTCGAAGCTGATGTCGTCGACCGCCGTCTTGGCGCCGAAGCGCTTGGTCAGGTTCTGAACGGTGATCATGTGTTCCACCGTAGGAAGCGGCATACGGTGCCCGCGTCGGAGCGGGGACGGATCTTGCAGCCGGCTCGTGGTACCAGGGTGCCAGCACGGCGTCCGCCCGAGGGCCGGTGGTCCCTCCTCCTTCGGTGGTGGGTGGGGCTGCGAGCGGTTCTTGCGTCGTCACCGCCCCGGTGCCGGCGCGGGAGGAGCGTCCTCCAGGAGCGAGCGGGCCAGCAGCGTCGAGCCGGCGACGGCCGCCGGCATCGTCGCGACGGCACCGAGCGGGACGAGGAAGCAGAGCTGCGTGGCGACGCCGAATCCCAGCATCCGGGCTCTGTGGCGCCGCATCAAGCCCCGTCGCACGGCGGGCGCGAGGCCGCGGGCGGTGAGCGCGCGCGAGCTCAGCTCGTCGGCGAGCACGAGCCCCGTGAGCAGCACGGCCGTCACGGTGCTGAGCACACCACCCACCACGGGGATGAGTCCGATGAGGGCCGCGAGCAGCGCCACCCCGATGCCTTTCGCGACCAGTGCGACGGTGTCGCCGATCGACCGCCAGAACCCGTAGTCGGCGTCGATCGCCGGGTCTCCGGCATCCGCTTCCACCGCCTTCCAGATGCGGTCGTAGAACGGCTCGCCGATCAGCAGGGTCAGGGCCGTGAACGACACCGCGACGAGAACCAGGGCGCCCCCCAGCAGCGCCGTGCCGACGGCGATGCGGATGACGGTGGCCCAGACCGAGGGCCACCCCTCGGCGAAGGGCGTCACCGCCTCGGTGATGCCGGGCAGGAACGTGCCCAGCGCGATAAGACCCGAGAGGAAGAGCACTCCCACGATGGCGGCGGGCAGCAGGCCGAGCGCCATGAGTCCCGGGCGTCGGCGCCAGGTGGCGAACCCGCGCCCCAGGAAGGCCACTCCCCGAGCAAACTCGCGCATCACCGTCACCCTATGCGGGCGACGACGGCGTCTCCGCGCTCGCGGCGCGCCGGTCCTCCCGCTTGCGCCCCGCGCGGGCCGCGAGATAGAGCAGCGAGCCGACCGCGATGTACGCCAGCGAGCCCAGCCACACCGTGCCGGACTGCTGCGTGAGCAGCACGATGCTCGCGATGATCGCGAGCACCGGCACGAAGCGCGGCACGGTGAAGTGCGAGTGGTCGACCTTGTCCTTCTTGAGCACCAGCACACTCACGTTCGCCCCGAGGAAGACCAGCAGCAGCAGCAGCACCGTCGTCTCTGCGAGAGTGGAGATGTCTCCGACGAGCGTCAGCGCGATGGTGACGGCGGCCACCACGAGGATCGACACCCACGGCGTGCGGCGCTTGGGCAGAACCCGTCCGAAGACCGACGGCAGCAGCCCGGCCTCGGCCAGACCGTAGCCGACGCGGCTCGCCATCACCATGAACAGCAGCGCGCCATTGGCGATCGCGACCAGTGCGATCAGGCCGAACAGCCAGGAGGGAATGCCCACACCGGAGGCGGCCACGACATCCAGCAACGGCCCGGTCGAATCGACGAGATCCTCCGGCGGCAGCACGATCACCGCGCCCAGGGCGATGAGAAGGTACACGACGGCGGCGGTGATGATCGCTCCGAAGAGCGCGCGCGGGTAGGCGCGAGACGGGTTGCGCACCTCCTCGGCCATGTTGGCCGCGGCCTCGAATCCCAGGAAAGAGAAGAAGGCGATGACGGATGCCGCGAACGCGCCCTGAAGCGGCGGCACGTCCGGTGCGAACTCGAAGATGCGCGAGGGATCGCCGCCACCGCTGCCGAGCACGATCCCGGCGACCACGATGACGATGACGAGGCCGGTGACCTCGATCGCCGACGCGACCAGGTTGGCGGTGAGCGACTCGCGGACGCCGCGCAGGTTGATCAGGGTCAGAAGGACGATGAAGACGATCGCGGTGGGGACCGGCGGAACGTCGATCAGCGGGCTGAGGTAGTCGCCGGCAAAGGCGTTGGCCAGCGCGGCCGCAGTCGTGATGCCCGAGGCCATCATCAGGAACCCGACGAGGAAGGAGAGATAGGGGATCTTGAAGGCTCGCTCGACGTACCGGGCGGCGCCACCGGCATGCGGGTACTTCGTGATGAGCTCGGCGTACGTGCCCGCGGTCAGCAGCGCAACGACGAGGGCGATCAGCAGCGGCAGCCAGATCACCCCGCCGACATCGGCCGCCATGGATCCGACGAGCGTGTAGATGCCGGCGCCGAGCGTGTCGCCGACGATGAACGCGAACAGCAGGAATCCGCCCACCGCGCGCTTCAGGCCGCCCGACGAGGCCGGCGACGGCGCCGCGATGTCCTTGACCATCGCCCAAGTCCACTCGCTCCGTCGGCGACCAGCAACCCTTCGCGCGAAGGGCCGCCGATGCCTTAGAGTTTGCGATCGCACACGAGAGGTGGATCGACAGGCCGTGGAACGCCGACGCCGATGGCGGTAGGAACGAAGCATGAAGGCGCAGAGCGGATGATCGATCGCGAAGGTCTGGCGGCTTTTCTGCGCCGTCGGCGGGAGTCGCTGCAGCCGGAGGACGTCGGGCTGTCTCGCGGCCCGCGCCGACGGACGGACGGACTGCGGCGCGAGGAGGTGGCGGCCCTGTGCCACATGTCGACCGACTACTACGCGCGCCTGGAGCGGGCCACCGGTCCGCAGCCCTCCGAGCAGATGGTGGCCGCGATCGCACAGGGACTGCATCTGTCTCTCGACGAGCGCGACCATGTCTTCCGGCTCGCCGGCCATAATCCCCCCGCACGCGGGGCGTCGAGCCAGCACATCAGCCCCGGCCTGCTCCGCATCTTCGACAGGCTGAGCGACACCCCCGCCGAGATCGTCACCGAGCTCGGCGAGACGCTGCGGCAGAGCCGGATGGGCGTCGCCCTCACCGGCGACGCCTCGCGCCGGAACGGACCCGAGCGCAGCGTCGGATATCGCTGGTTCACCGACCCGGCCACCCGGCGGCCGTATCCGCCCGACGAGCAGGCGATGCTCTCGCGTTTGTACACGTCGGGCCTGCGTGAGCTGATGACCCTGCGCGGCCCGCAGTCCCGGGCAGCGGAGCTGGCGGGACTCCTTCTTGAGCAGAGCGACGAGTTCCGCGCGCTCTGGGCGACCCACGAGGTGGGGATCCGGCCCGTCGAGGTCAAACGCTTCGAGCACCCCGAGGTCGGTCTGCTCGAGCTCCACTGTCAGACGCTTCTCGACCCGGAGCAGTCGCATCGGCTGCTGGTGTACACCGCCGCGCCGGGAAGCGAGAGCTACGAGAAGCTGCAGCTCCTCTCAGTCATCGGCGCCCAGTCGCTTCGCTGACCGCCCCGGAGGGGTGGATCCGCAGTCAGTGGATCGACGGGCACTGAATCCGCCGACGGAGGGCGGTGAGCATGGTCTTGCACGCAGACCGGACTCCACCGAAAGGGCTCATCCCATGCCTCGCACCGACTTCACCGTCCCCGACCTCCGCGGCTCGCTCGCCGTCGTCACCGGCGCCAGCGACGGGATCGGTTACGCGATCGCCACGCGGCTCGCACAGGCGGGAGCCGAGATCGTGATGCCGGTGCGGACGGCGGCCAAGGGAGAGAGTGCGGCGGCGCGCATCCGCTCCGCCGCCCCGGGCGCCGTGGTGTCGACGCGCGCCCTCGACCTGTCCTCGCTCGACTCGGTGCAGTCCCTGGTCGATTCGCTCACGGACGAGGGGCGACCGATCCACCTCCTCATCAACAACGCCGGCGTCATGACGCCGCCGACCCGTCAGACCACCGACGACGGCTTCGAGCTGCAGTTCGGCACGAATCACCTCGGCCACTTCGCCCTCACGGTCGGCCTGCTGCCGCTGCTGCGCGAGGGTCGCGGCCGCGTCACGCACCAGACGAGCATCGCCGCACGGCGCGGCGCCATCCAGTGGGACGATCTCAACGGCGAGAAGAACTACGACGCGATGACGTCGTACTCGCAGTCGAAGATCGCGGTCGGCCTGTTCGCGCGAGAGCTCGACGCTCGCAGCCGGCGCGAGGGCTGGGGCGTGACCAGCAATCTCTCGCATCCCGGTGTCTCGCCGACGAATCTGCTCGCCGCGCAGCCGGGGATGGGGCGGTCGAGGGCGACGGGCGGGCGCAGGGTGATCGCGCTCCTCTCCCATCTGGGCGTCACCGGCACGGCGGAGAGTGCGGCGCTGCCGGCCCTCGTCGCGGCGACCGACCCGGCTGCCCGCGGGGACGAGTTCTACGGTCCGAAGCGCGTGATCGGCGGCGACCCCGCGCGTCAGGAGCTGTGGGCTCCGCTGGCCGATATGGATCAGGCCCGCAGGATATGGGTCGAGTCCGAGCGGCTGGTGGGCGCGCGCTTCACGGTGTGACGCCGGCACTGCGCTCCGACAGGAGGGCGTGGAGGTCGCCGGCGCCCTCTAGCAGTGCGATGCTCCGCCGGCTCAGCTCGGCGAGGCGAGTCTCGAGCACGCGCCGGGAGTCCTCGGTCCGGCCGTGCGCACGCAACTCGGTGAGGATCCGCGCGATCGGCGGAAGAGGGTATCCGCCGGCGCGGAGCGCCGCCACGATCCGCGCCTCGGCGATCGCCCCGCCGCCATACCGACGCGCCGCCGTTCCGCGGATGCGCTCGGGATGGACCAGTCCTTCCTCTTCCCAGTGCCGCAGTGCCGAGGGGCGCACATCGAGAGCCTGAGCCAGCTCGCCGATCGACATGGCGTCGCGGTCGTCGAAGACGTCGGCCCTGTCGGCCAGCACGGCATCCAGACCGCGCAGCGCCTCGCGCACTCTCGTACGGTCCCGGGAAAGGGAGGCATGCAGCTCGTCGATCGCTTCGGCAGCAAGATCGATCGGACCGTCGATCAGCCGCGGCATCAGGCGCCTGGCCGGAACCGCTCCCAGTGCCGCGACGAGCGCGCGATACGCCCGCAGCGCGATGAGGTGCCGGCGGTCATACCGCCGATACCCGTTCGCACGGCGTTGCGCAGCGGGGATGACGCCCAGACGCTCGAGATCACGCACTTGCTGCGTGGAATAGCCCACCAGACGGCCGAGAGCGGCCGTCCTCATCCCATCCTCTTGAGGGTTCACGCTCGAATGCTCGCCTCTCCTGGCACCGAAGTCCACATAAGCACGTGAACCTCACGATGGAGGGATGGAGATGCAGCAGATCATCGAGACGGTTCGCGCGTTCGACGGCGCGCTCGTCGCGGTGCCCGAACCGGGCAGCGACGTTCCGGAAGTGGCGTGGGGCGACGCCTTCATCTACTACGCCCCCGACGGCGTGATGCCCGAACGGACGCAGCCCTACGGCACGATCATCACGAAGGACTATCCCGACGACACCGACTCGGAGCTGGACCCGCCCGGCCGGTTCCGCGTGAACATCCACCTCGGTCGTGAGCGTGCAGAGCAGGTGACGGATGCCGAGGCCACCGGCTCGGCGACGGACGTGTTCATCGCACACCCGTTGTACGGGTCGGCGGGCTGGGTGTCGGTGGTGAACCCCGGTGACCGGACGGCCGCGGCGGTCCTCGGCCTGCTTCGTGAGGCGCACGAGGCGGCGCGGGCGCGGACGCACCGGCGCGAACGCGGCTGAAGCGCGGAGTGCAGCGCGCGTTCGCCCTGATGCGGCTCGCCGCCCGTCCAACGCCTAGGAGGAGTCGCGTGCGGCGACCGCGGCGGCGACCAGGGATGCCGCCGCCGCCCGTGTCGGAACCCCGAGCTTGGTGCGGGCGTTGGCGACGTGTCGGTGAACGGTGTGCGGGCTGAGGAAGAGTCGCTGGCCGATCTGGCCGTCGGTGAGCCCGTCCCCGACGAGCCGGAGCACCTCGATCTCACGTGTGCTCAGGGCCGCGAGGGGGTCGGGTCTTTCTGCGGCGGCGGTCGCGATGGCAGGCGGCGGCTCGTCGACACCCAGGAAGGAGAGGATGCGCTGCGTGACGGCATCCGCATCTCCGTACCAGGGGAAGTGATCGACGCCGTCGAGTGCATCGAATCGCGCCCCGGGAATGCTGTCGGCCAGATCACGGCCGAGGGCGAAGCGGATCGCACGATCGCCCCGCCGGTGAAGGACGAGGGTCGGGACCGCGACCCGACCGGCGTGCTCCGACGCGTCGAACTGGTAGACCGCTGCCAGCGCGGTCGCGGCTTCATCGGCGGATGCGGACCGTCGCTGCGCGGCGGCGAATGCCCGGCGCTCCTCGCCCGTCGCGTCGGGGCGGAAGATCTCGGAGAGGATCCGCGAGCTGATCCCCCAGTTGCGGCGCACGAGTGCGACGATGGCGTCGCGGTCCGACGGTGCCGCCACATCGGCACCTCGAAGGTACCCGCCGTAGAGAACCAGTCGATCGACGACCTCGCGCCGGTCGGCGGCGAGGGCGACGACGACGGGGCACCCGGAGGATCCGGCGACCAGGATCACCGGTGCGGTCGAACATGCCTCGATCACCGCGGCGAGCGCCCGGACGTTCAGTGCGAGTTCGCTCGAAACCCCGCCGACGCGGCGCGAGAGACCCACCCCGGGCGGGTCATAGCGGACGACGGTGAAGTGCTCGGCGAGACGCGTGACGAAGTCTCGGAACTGCGGCGACTCCCAGTCGTGGACGAGATGGCTGGACCACCATCCCCCGAGGACGATCACCGGTCCTGAGCCGACCGAGGACCAGGCGATGTCGCCGTCGCCGAAGCGAACGTGGCGTACGACCTGGTCCCCGTCGAGCACGCGGTCAGTCTAGGGCGCGGTGCCCGTCACCGGTCGAGGCGGTAGAACCGCCAGAACGGGTGCTCGATGTCGAGCTCGTCGACGCGGTTCAAGCCGGCGCCTGCTGCCCATGCGCGCAGCGTCGCCGGACGCAGCACCGTGCCGTTGGCGACTCCCGCACCCTCGGCCATCGTGGCGGGGAGGCAGTGCAGCACGCTGAACCCGTAGTTGAGACGCTCGAGGAAGTCCCCGTCGGGGCCGAACTCGTCGGCGACCCGTTCGTCGCCCACCAGGATCGCGCCGTCCGCTGCAAGGGCGCGACGGGCCGCGTCGAGAGCATCCTGCGGCTCGTTCATGTCGTGCAGGGCTTCGAAGATCGTCACCAGCTGCGCCCCGCCGCCGGTGAGAGCGGCCATCGCCTCGCCATCGGTGGCGTCCGCCTGCTCGAATCGCAGACGCGGGGCGAGGCCCTCCGCTGCGGCGAGGGCCCGTGCCTCCGCGATGGACGCGTCGTCGAGGTCGACGCCGATCACGGTCGCCTCGGGGAACAGCCGGGCCAGAGCGACCGAAGACCACCCGGTCCCGCAGCCGAGGTCGAGGATGCGGCCACCGGAGCGCAGGCGCGCCGACACATCGGGCAGTCGGGCCATCCATTCGGTCAGCTCGCCGACGAACCCGGGCCGGTTGAGCTGCTGCAGCCCATGACGGACACCGGCTCCGAAGGCGCCGTACGACACTCCGGTGCCCGACCGCGCAGCCTCGACGACTGCCTCGAATGCCGAGGCCGTGCCGCTGAGCATCGTGGCGGCGCCGATCGCGTACGCCGGGCTCTCGGGCACGAGCAGCACGGGAATGTGGGCGGCGGGAAGGGCGAAGCGGCGCTCATCAGGATCGGCGCTCGGCCGGTCGACGCGGAGGAATCCGGCTGTCGCCTGCTGTTCCAGCCACTCACGAGCCACGCGGGCGTCGATCCTGCTGATCGCGGCCAGCTCGCCGGCGGTTGCGCCATCGTTCTCTGCGAGCGCGGCATACAGGCCGAGTCGACGGCCGAACTCCACGGTGAGCAGTTCGAGCGCCGGAACCAGCGCCTCGATGAGTCGCTCGGCTAGCGCTTCCGTGGGCCCGCCTTGGACAGTCGCCTGCGGGACGAGGTTTTCGATGTCTGTGTTCATGGCCTCAGTCAACTTTCTGGCGGGTCCGACCCGCATCGCGAAGTCCTGCCATCGGCGGTGGCAGGATCGGGCCATCTGCCGACGCTCGCGCCGTGCGCACGGTCATCGCATCAGGAGCGCGTGCAGGCGCTGATGTTCGAGAGCGACCCAGGTGGCATCCGCGCGTGCGACGGTGTCGCCCGCACGGTCCACGAGTGCGACGGAGGTCTCGTACCGACGACCGTATTCGCCGCGGGTCCAGCTGTAAACGACAAGCCGCTCGCCGACGCGCGGGCGGCGTTCCACCTTCGCGGTCATCGTGCCGAGCAGGCAGAGCCGTCGCTCTCGGAGGGCCGAAGCCGGAAAGCTCGTGCAGTCCATCGCGGCCCAGACCGCCCGAAGGTGCGCGATCCCCGCCGTCGACTCCGCCGAGCCGACCTGCCACGGCGCCACGAGCAGCTCCGGGCGCTCCGGAACGAATCCGGGAGTCACGCGCATGCCGTCGGCGCGGGCGGGCCCGCACACCACGCAGTCCGAGAGGGCGTGCCGGACGCCGGTCAGGGGGTGGCGGGAGCGCGCCTCGAGCGCCTCGTCGAAGCTCGGGGACGCCGGCGCCTCGGCGTCGGCGAGGTGCCCGGGACGCGCCAGCGCGACGGTTCTTCCGCGGCGCGAGATCACGCAGCCTCCGCGTCCGTCGTGCTCGACGGCGAGAGTCCGGTTCACCGGCACGGGACGGCGGAGGACGACCGTGACGACATCCGCGTCGACGTGCCGCGCGAAGGTTCCGGCTGCGAATCCTCCGTTGGCCGAGCGACGAGGACCGTTCAGTCGTGACTCGATCAGGAGACCGCCGATCGGGGCGTGGCTCGGATTGCCTGCGGGGTCGATCCCGGGCAGGTCGGAGGCGTGCGTGGGAGTGGGATAGGAGAGGAGTGATCGCATGCCCCGAGTCAACGCGGGCGGCCGGAGGACCGCGTCGCTCAGCGGGGCCAGAGCCACCTGGCCCGTTCGGGCCAGATCGATCTCTACTCCCGGACGATCTCGCCCGAGCCCGACACATTCGTCGTGAGCGACGGATCGCCGACGTAGGTGACCCGGCCGCTGCCGGAGATCTCGACGTCGAGGGTGTCGCGCGCCGAGACGGCGACCTCACCCGATCCGTCGATGGCGATCGACGCGTTCTGCGCGTCCACGTCTTCGGCGTCGACGTCGCCGCTGCCGTCTATCGAGATCGCGAGCTCCAGGGTCGCGCCGGCGAGTTCGATGTCTCCCGAGCCCGACAGCCGGACCTCGGTGCGGTCGCCGTCGACGCTCTCCCACTCGATATCGCCCGAGCCGCTCAGTTCGACGGCGCCGAGGTCGGGCACGGTGAGCTCGTAGCGAACCTCGCCGTAGCTGACACCGGGTTCGGTTCCGAGCACCAGCACGTCTCCCTCGATGTCGGAGGTGAGACGCCCGAGCGTGTCTTCCGATGCGTGGATCACGAGACTGGGCTCGCCTCGCGTGATGACGAGGTCTCCCGCGGTGTCGAGGACGACCGTGGTGACAGCCGTGATCTCCCGCGTCTCGGACTGCAGGGGATCCGCGTCGAGGAAGCTCTCGTCCGGGCTCGCCTGAGGCGAACCGTCATCGCTCGCGCCGGTCTCGCTCGGGTTGATGACGAACAGCGGCGCAGAGCAGCCGGTGAGGAGCAGAAGGGATGCCGCGGCCATGACCGCGACGGATGATCCAGCAGTGCGCATGACGGCCTCCCGTTCGTAGGTCCGAACAGTGCCGAGCCTATAGAGATGGCGGCGAAACCGAACGGGGGTAAGCCCCCCGTTGTCTGCCGACAGCCGGGGGGCTCGAGAGTCACGTGCCCTGCGGAGCACGCGACCCGGCCCGAACATCCGGTCGCTGAGCCTGTCGAAGCGCCCTCCCGAGCACCGGTCGCCGAGCCTGTCGAAGCGCCCTCCCGAGCACCGGTCGCCGAGCCTGTCGAAGCGCCCTCCCGAGCACCGGTCGCCGAGCCTGTCGAAGCGCCCTCCCGAGCACCGGTCGCCGAGCCTGTCGAAGCGCCCTCCCGAGCACCGGTCGCTGAGCCTGTCGAAGCGCCCTCCCGAGCACCGGTCGCTGAGCCTGTCGAAGCGCCCTTCCGAGCACCGGTCGCTGAGCCTGTCGAAGCGCCCTTCGACAGGCTCAGGGACCAAGAGCTCAGCGCCGTCAGTCGTCCGTGTCGGTGCTGTCGGCGCCGGTGTCGGTGTCGGCGTCGGTGCTGAAGATCCCGAAGTCCGCGTCCAGGCCGATCTCCGAAAGATCACCCGTGCCGGTGACCACCGTCACGTCGTAGAGCGAGGTTCCGTCGTCGTCCGCTTCGATCTCGAGCACACGACTGTCCGCCTCGCCGAGGGCGGCCTCGACGATCGCCCGGATGGCCGCATCGTCGAGGACGGCGGCGGGCGCCGAGTCGTCGGAGTCGGGGCCGTCGGTGGAGACGACCGACGCCTGGCCGTCGACGACGCGCAGCTCGGTCTCGGCGCCGTCCGCGGCTTCGAGGGTGACCTCCGCGATTCCGTCTCGCTTGAGCTCGATCGACACCGGATCGCCTTCGGCGGCGGCGGCCGCGGCATCCGCGATGTCGATGAGATCGTCGGCCGATGCGGTGCCGATGGCGCTGCCGTCCGCCGCGGTCGTGTCGCGAGAGGCGTCGTCGTCCTGGTCTTCGACGTTGACGGTCTCGAAGTCGTCGCCTTCGTCATCGTCGGCGATCGCAGCACCCACCGCGAAGCCTCCGCCGGCGAGGACCGCGGCAGCCAGCACAGCGCCGCCGGCGATCAGCGCGGCGCGAAGGGGCGAGCGCTTCTGCGCGGGAGGAATGACGGGCGACTGGGCCGCGGGAGGCGTGTCGGCGTGGTCGGCCGGGTGGGCGGCAGTGGGGTTGTCGGTGCTGTTCGTGTCATCCATGACCCCATCGTGCGCGCCGGCCGCTGAAGCGTTCCTGAAGCATGCTGAAGCGGCGTTCAGGATGCCGCGGGGAGGGTCGCCGCGAAGCGCGCGCCGCCGAGCGGCGAGTCCGCCACGCTCACCGAGCCGCCTTCAGCCTCGGCGATCGCGCGGACGATGGCCAGGCCCAGACCGCTGCCGCCCGCGTCGCGGGCGCGGGCTTCGTCGAGCCGTACGAAGCGCTCGAAGATGCGCTCCCGGTCGGCGATCGGGACGCCGGCGCCGTCGTCGTCGATCGTCAGGACCACCTGCGCATCACGCTCTCCGACCGCGATCGACACCGCGCTGTGAGCGTGGCGGGCGGCGTTGTCGGCGAGATTCCGGATGAGACGTCCGAGAAGCCGCGCGTCGCCCAGCACCCGGGCCGCGGCGATGCCGGTGGCATCCACCGCGATGCCGCCGGCGCGCAGGCGCTCTGCTTCGGCGAGGGCGAGGTCATCGAGATCGACCTGATCCTGACGCAGCGGCGCATGCTCGGCGAGGCGCGCCAGCAGCAGCATCGCGTCCACCAGCTCCTGCATGCGCAGACCCTCTTCGTGCACGACCTCGGCGAGATCGTCGATCGAGGTCGAATCGGGGTGCGCGCGTGCCAGCTCGGCGTGCTGGCGGATCGTGGCGAGCGGGGAGCGCAGCTCGTGCGAGGCGTCGGCCACGAAGCGTCGCTGGGCGGTGGCCGAGGCATCCAGGCGGTCGAGCATGCGGTTCATCGTCCCGGCGAGCGCCGCGATCTCGTCGCCTGAAGTGGGCACGGGCACGCGGACGTCGAGCCGATCGGCGGTGATCCCGTCGACCTCCTCGCGGATGCGCGACACCGGCCCCAGCGCACGCCCCACGACCCACCAGGTCACCGCGGCCACCAGCCCGACGACGACCGGGACCGCGAACGCCAGGAGCGCGGCCACCGTGGCGAGCGTGCTCTGATCGTCTTCCACGGGCACGCCCACGAGGATCCGGCCGCCGTGGTCGAGCTCCTCCTGCACCACGAGCACACGTTCCTCGTCGTACGTCACGATCCGGGTTCCCTCCGCGGTCGGCAGATCGCCGTCGGCGGCGTCTTCGGACGCCGCGACCACCTGCCCCGCCCGATCGACGACCTGCACGAGGGTCTCTTCGAGTTCTGTGACCACGTCGGCTCCTTCGGCATCGACCCGCGCCGCGATCTCTTCGGCGCGACTCTCGGCGCCGCGGACGACGGCGTCACGGATGCTGGCGGCGAGGATTCCGTAGAACACCAGGGCGCCCACGATCAGCGCCATGCCGACGGCCAGTGTCGCGACCGCGGTGATGCGCACGCGGAGGGAGCGCGCCCGCCGCTCAGCCACCGTCTGCCGCCAGCCGATATCCGCTGCCTCGCACCGTCTGGATCGCCGCTCGACCGAAGGGGCGGTCGACCTTGCGTCGCAGGTGGCCCACGTAGACCTCGACGATGTTGGGATCGCCCTCGAAGTCGTCGTTCCAGACTCCTTCGATGAGATCGCGCTTGGACAGCACCTGGCCACGGTGGCGCATCAGGTGCTCGAGCACCGAGAACTCCCGCGAGGTCAGCTCGACCTTCTCGTCGCCGCGCCAGACCGTGCGCGAACCGGAGTCCAGCCGCAGATCGCCGGCCTCGAGGATCACCGGTCGCTCGACTCCGCCACGTCGTATCAGCGCTCGAAGTCGCGCGACGAGAACGGCGAACGAGAAGGGCTTGGTCACGTAGTCGTCGGCGCCGGTGTCGAGCGCCTCGACCTGATCCCACTCGCCGTCCTTCGCCGTGAGCATGAGCACCGGCGTCCAGTTCTCCTCGGCGCGCAGCGCCTCGCAGACCTTCCATCCGCTCAGGCCCGGCATCATGAGGTCGAGGACGATCGCGTCGTAGCGCGTCTCGCGTGCTCGCCAGAGTCCGTCGACGCCGTTGTGGGCGACATCCACGCCGAAGCCTTCGGCCTCGAGGCCGCGCCGAATGCCGTCCGCGAGGCGCACCTCGTCGTCGACCACCAGAATCCGCATCGGCTCCCAGTCTGGCCGCCTCCGCCTGAATCGTCCCTGAAGCGACGCGAGCGATGTCTCAGGATGCGGTGGCGAGCACGGCGTTCTTCCACGGATCGTCGAAAGCGAGCCCGCGCCCATCGTCGCGCACGGCGACGCCGTGGTGACGGAGCCGCTCGCCGAGCTCACCGAGGTCGTCCTGACCCGGCAGCACGAGGTCCACGCGCCCGAGGCCCAGAGCCGGCGTCCGAGGGCCGGCGCCGCGCGAGTTCCACACGTTCATGGCCATGTGGTGGTGGTACCCGCCTGCGCTGACGAACAGCGCGGACCCGCGGTAGTCCGCCGTCTCGTCGAAGCCGAGGGCGCCGACGTAGAACGCGCGAGCGCTCGCGATGTCGCCGACCGACAGGTGAACGTGTCCGACCGAAGCCGGCTCATACGCGGTCGCCCCGGCCGCGGCATCCTCGGTGAGGTGCTCGCGCAGAAAGGCGTTCGGATCCAGGAAGAGCGAATCCATCTCGATCTGCCCATGCGTCCATGACCAGTCGGTGCGGAGGCGATCCCAGTACAGCTCGATCCCGTTTCCCTCGGGATCCGTGAAGTAGAACGCCTGGCTGACGAGGTGGTCGGCACTGCCGCTGAACGACCGAGGCACCTGGCTGGCCACCGAGTACACCGCGGCGGCGAGCGCCGCCTGGGATTCGAACAGGATCGCCGTGTGGAAGAGACCGGCGGAGTTCTGCGCGGCATGGCGCAGCTGAGGCGAATGGACGAGCACGACGATGGCACGGCCGGCGCGTCCGAGGGCGACCGTATCGCCGTCGGCGCCGAGCACGTCCAAGGTCACGACATCCCGGTAGAACCGGGTCATGCCGTCGAGGTCGCCGACGAGCAGCGTGACCGCACCCATCGCCGTGTCGGCGGCGAGACGATCGGAAGCAGCGGCCAGTTCATCCATGTGAATGCACAACGATCGCGTTCCCCGCGGGATTCCCAGTCAGGCCGCTCAGTTCCTCCGCACCGACATTCGCTCCGAAGGCGGGCGTGCCCGGTTCCAGCCGGGCACCCTCGGCGAGGGGCCCGATCGCGAGCGGGTCGAAGCCCAGCCGGTCGATGAGCGCCGACACGATGGCCACGTCTTCGGGGGCGTCACCGGCGATCGCGATCGCCTTGCGCTCGGCTGGGGCACGAAGTCTCGCCCCATCTTCCAGATCGTGGTAGCCCATGTGGTTGAACGCCTTCACCACGCGCGCTCCGGGGAGGAACTGCTGTACGGCCTCGCTCGATGAGACATCCGGCTCGAGCACTGTGTCGCGCGGGCCGTCGACCTCCCACCAGTGATTCATCGCGTCGATGACGAGCTTTCCCGCGAGTTCGCGTACGGGCAGAGATCGGTACTTGCTCAGTGGGAGGGCCAGGACCACCACGTCGGAGCGTCGAGCGGCCTCGGCTGCGCGTACCGCCGTCGCACCGGGGGTGAGCACCTCGGTGGACAGCGAGATCCTTGCCGGATCGCCGGATCCGGCCACGAGCACCCGGTATCCCGCCGCGAGCGCGAGACGCGCCAGCGCGGTGCCCACCTTGCCTGCGCCCAGGATGCCGATGGTCGTCGTCATCGCACCGCCTCGGGAATCCGGCTCTCGGCGAGCAGTCCTCGGACCCGAGGGATGACTCGCGTGCCGTAGAGCTCGACCGAGCGGAGACGGGCCGCGGCGGATACGGTGCCGGCGGCGGAGTAGATCATGTCGAATCGCCCGACGTCGAGGGTGCGGATCGCGCGGGCGATCTTGCGGGCGACGGTCTCCGCCGAGCCGACGTACAGCGAGCCCCCGGCCACATCGGCGTCGAACTCTTCTCGGCGCAGCGGCGGCCAGCCGCGCAGGGCCCCGATGCGGTCGCGGATCTCTCGATAGCCGGGGTAGAACAGCTCTTTCGCCTCCTCGTCGGTCGCTGCGACGAAGCCAGGCGAGTGCATGCCGACGGGTTGGGCTACCGTGCCGAGCTGCTCCGTCGCCTTTCGATACAGGTCGACGTACGGCACGAACCGTTCCGGTGACCCGCCGATGATCGCGAGCATGAGGCCGAAGCCGTAGTGGGCGGTTCGGAGCACCGACTGCGGCGAGCCGCCCACTCCCACCCACGTCTTCAGTCGCCCCGACTCCGTCTTGGGATAGACGTCGGCATCGTGCAGCGCCGCTCGGGTTGTGCCCTCCCACGTGACAGGCGTCTCATCGAGGAGTTGATGGAACAGATCGATCTTCTCCTCGAACAGCACCTCGTAGTCCTTCAGGTCGTAGCCGAACAGCGGGAACGACTCGGTGAAGGAGCCTCGCCCAAGAATCACTTCCGCCCGACCGTTCGAGAGAGCGTCGACGGTCGCGAAACGCTGAAACACCCGGACCGGGTCGTCAGACGACAGGACCGTGACGCCCGACCCCAATCGAATGCGCTTGGTGGCGGTGGCGATTCCGGCAAGCACCGTCTCCGGGCTCGAGATCGCGTACTCGGGACGATGGTGCTCACCGACGGTGAGGGCGTCGATCCCGACCTCATCCGCCAGCACCGCCTCGTCGACGACCGCGCGGATCGCCTGCGGGTGCGACATGATGCCGCCCCGATCATCGCGGGGCAGGTCGCCGAACGTGTCGATCCCGAACTCGATAGCGGAGGCATCCATCACAGTGTTCCCGTCCGTGAGGTGTAATTGACATGTAAATCGTGCCAGAGGTAATTCACATCTCAACTAACAGAGGAAACGATGACGGTATTCCCCCGCAGTGGTCTCCCGACGAGCGAGCAGTTCGCGGTGTGGAGCGCCTACATCCAGACGATCGAGATTCTTCGCGCTCGCGTGCAGGCGCGACTGCAGGCGGACTCCGGACTCTCCGAAGGCGACTACAAGGTGCTGCTCGCACTCAGCGAAACGGAGAGGAAATCGCTTCGCTCCTCTGAGCTCGCCACGCACATCGAGTGGGAGCGAAGCCGGCTGTCCGGCCACCTCGGTCGCATGGAGAAGCGTGGGCTCATACGACGAGAGCCGTGCCCGGATGACGCCCGAGGCTCCCAGGTCGTGCTCACCGACGAGGGTGCGCGCGCCTTCCGCGCGAGTACGATCCCCCATCTGCAGGCGGTCAAGGGGTACTTCATCGACGCGTTCACAGACGCGCAGCTCGCTGGGATCGACGACACCACGAAGACGCTCCGGTCTCACCTCGGGCTCCCTCCGACGACCGGTGAAGCGGCCGAGTGACGAAGCGTCGTCAACCGGGACCCCGCCGGTTGAGCGGCGAAGCTACCCGAAGTCGCCGGGGGCCATGTCGGTGAAGCGGGAGAAGTGGCCCTGGAAGGCGACGGTGATGGTGTCGGTCGGGCCGTTGCGGTGCTTGGCCACGATGAGGTCCGCCTCCCCGGCGCGAGGCGACTCCTTCTCGTAGGCGGCCTCGCGGTGCAGCAGCACCACCATGTCGGCATCCTGCTCGATCGAGCCCGACTCGCGAAGGTCCGACAGCGCGGGCTTCTTGTCGGCGCGCTGCTCGGGGCCACGGTTCAGCTGCGACAGTGCGATGACAGGGCACTGCAGCTCTTTGGCGAGCAGCTTCAGCGCCCGCGAGAACTCCGAGACCTCCTGCTGACGCGACTCGACGCGCTTACCCGATGTCATGAGCTGGAGGTAGTCGATGACGACCATCTTCAGGCCGGCCTTCTGCTTCAGTCGTCGGCACTTCGCGCGGATCTCGACGAGCGTCATGTTCGGACTGTCGTCGATATACAGCGGGGCGTCGTTGATACGTCCCCTCGTCGCGGCGATCGTGGTCCAGTCCCGCGAGTCGAGTGTTCCCTTGCGCATGGACTGCAGGGGGATCGCGCCCTCGGCGCTCATCAGGCGCATCGCGATCTCGCTGCGCCCCATCTCGAGGGAGAAGAAGATCGTGGGGAAGTCGTGCTTGATCGCGGCGGCGCGCGCGAAGTCGAGCGCGAGCGTCGACTTACCCATCGCGGGTCGCGCCGCGATGATGATCATCTGACCGGGGTGCAGGCCGTTCGTGAGCTGGTCGAGGCCGGAGAAGCCCGTCGGGATGCCGGTCATCTGGCCGTCGCGGCCGCGGGCCGCCTCGATCTCTTCCACCGCGGCGTCCACCGCGATCGTCAGCGGCACGTAGTCCTCGGCCGCCTCCGTGCCTGTCACCGAATAGATCTCGGCCTGGGCGTTGTTCACGAGGTCGAGCGCCTCGCCCTGACCCGAGTAGCCCATCTGCACGATCTTCGTGCCGGCCTCGACGAGGCGGCGCAGCAGCGCGCGCTCCGACACGATCGACGCGTAGTAGCCCGCGTTCGCCGCGGTCGGCACGATCGAAGTCAGCGTGTGCAGGTAATCCGCACCGCCGGCGCGCTGCAGCTCGCCCGTCTTGATCAGCTCGTCGGTGACCGCCACGACGTCGGTCGGCTCGCCGTGCGAGTAGAGAGTGAGGATCGCCTCGAAGATGAGCTCGTGCTTCGGGATGTAGAAGTCGGTGCCCCGCAGCGTCTCGATGACGTCGGCGACGGCGTCCTTCGACAGCATCATGCCGCCCAGGGCGCTCTGCTCGGCGAGAAGGTCGTGCGGGGGAGTGCGCTCGTACTCGCGCGGGCCCCCCATCCGCTCCTCGGAGATGTCGGCGATCGACATAGGCTGCGCATCCTTCAGGTCGGGTTGCCGTCGTTTCGGCTCGTCGTCGACCCGCTCGGACGTTCACCGTTCCTGCGCACGCACGATCGAACGGCGGGATGCCTCGGCATCCCGCTCCTTCGCCGCGCTGTGCTGCGCGATCACGGCCCCGTCACGCCGGTGTGACGCGAGTCCCCGAGTGGGCCGGACCCCACGCTAAGGACGGCCTCCGACACTCGCAACACGGCCTGTGGATAACTGTGTGGAGAGTCTGCGTGAAACGCCGACATACCTGTGAACAACCGCTGTGGACAACTCCTGGGTATTTGGCGCCATCGACGTTGGAAATGCCGTCTGACCAGCCTTCCTCCGTTTCACAGGCTGTGGAGGGGGATGTGGTTGAAGTGCGGCTTGAAGGTTTCGCGCCAGGCGCCGACCTGTGCACAATTCCGCGCTCCGCGCCAGTCGAGTGCGCGCCCGCGCGCGTCGCCGAGAGGCTGGACACGCGAGGCGGGTACACGCTAATCTCTGAACTCCAGGCACCCTCACGCACGATCCGTTCGGAACGTGTGGCATTGTTCGTCGTGGGAGGTGAACGTGGAACTCGCAGTCTCGAGGCAGATGCCCAAGACCGTGCGACTCGCCCTGATCGGCGTGACTGCCGCGTTCGCCTGGATCGTCCTCACCCTCGTCCTCGGCTTCGGAGCCGGAAACGCGCAGGCTGATGACGGCGACGACCGAGGCCTGCTGGGTGCCGTCACTTCTCTCGTCGACGACACGGCCGGAGCCGTGACCGACACCACCGCGACGCTCACCGGCGGCGTGACCGGCGTGGTCGACACCGTCGTCGAGGTCGTACCCGCGCCGGTGCAGCAGCCCGTGCGCGCCGTCGTGCAGACCGCAGGCGCGGTCGTCACCACCGTGACGCGGCCTGTGTCGGACATCGCCTCCAGCGGCGTCGTGAGCGGTGTCACCGCTCCTGTGGTCGATCTGGTGACCGCTGTCCCGATCGTCGGCGGCCTCGTCGGAGCGGTCGGCCTGGACGACGCGGTCACCGACCTCAGCGGAACCGCGGACGACACTCTGGGCGGCGTGGTCGGAGCGGTGGACGAGACCGGCGCCACGGTCGGCCAGCCCCCTGCCACAGCAGATCCGGGCGTGCAGCCCCCGGTCTCCGGCATCCCGGATCTGCCGGGTACGACCGGTCCCAGCGAGCCCTTCGCCTCCGACGTCAGCGCCGATGTCGCGGCCGCCGTGATCGCATCGGCGACGGATGCCGCGACCACGGCGTACTCCGGCGGCGCACTCTCCGCGACGCGCGGTCTGCCGGAGGCGACTCCCGCGAATACTCCTCCCTCGACCACCCTGACCTCCACTGCGCCCGGCGCAGGCGGGGTGCCGGGTTCGGCCGGGGGACTCTGCCTTTCCTCTGCTTCTTCGGGACCCGGTGGTGCGGGTCCCGGCGCCTGGGCGATCGCCGCCCTCGGTCCTCTCGATGCACACCGTGCCTGGGTGCTTCGAGCCGGACTCGAGGACGAGCACGCGCCGCCGGCGCCTGCCGGCTCCACCGACGTCTCCCCCGACTGATCGGCTCCACGCCGCCGGCTCTCTCTGTGAGCTTGTGCGGCTGAGCATCAGCGCGTCCTCACGCGCTGTCCACCGATCACTTCATGAAGGGGAACATCATGCGTACTTTCTACAAGCGCGCCCTCTTGGGCACGCTACTGGCCGGCGGCATCACGCTGCTCGGCGCGACGGTCGCCAATGCGGCCGAGACGACCGGTGAGGACGGGCTGCTCTCGGGCACCCAAGCGCTCGTCGACGTCACACTTCCGATCAACCTCACCGGCAACGCCATCTCGGTGATCGGCGACTCCACCAGCGAGAGCGCGACCGCCTCGGCGCCCGCGCCGGCTTCCGCCCCCGCTCCGGGTTCGGCGACCACGAGCGGCGAGGACGGCATCGGCTCCGGCAGCCAGGGGATCGTGTCGGTGAGCGTGCCGATCACGGTCTCGGGCAACGCGGTGTCGGTCGTCGGCGACAGTTCGTCGACGGATGCCGGCACCGCCGCCTCTGCTGCGTCGTCCGCTCCAGCGGCCGAGGCGGAGACGTCCGGCGAGGGCGGCCTGCTCTCGGGGACCCAGGGGATCGCCTCCATCGCGGTCCCCGTGACGGTGGCGGGCAACGGAATCTCGGTCCTCGGCGACAGCACGTCGACCGACGCCGGCACCACCACCGGGAACACCGGCTCCACCGGCAACGGGGCAGAGGGCTCGACCGACGGCGAGGACTCCCTCCTCGGCGGCACCCAGGTCCTCGCACCCGTCACGGCACCCATCACCGCCGTCGGGAACACCATCTCGGTCCTCGGCGACAGCACGTCGACC
>NZ_CAJF01000013.1 GCF_000304335.1 Microbacterium yannicii PS01
CCCCATCCGACCCGTCTGTTCCAACCGGCCAGTCAACGATCTCAGATCGTCAGGACCAGCGGCGACCGCGGTTCCCGGAGGGGGACTCCCCATCATAGACCCGAAGGCCGACACTCTCAAATGAGAGAAGATGAGGGGCTGTTCTCCGCTTGAGGGGGCGGGGCCTTCCGGCCTCTCCGCTCTTCCCTGTGGGGCGAACAAGTAATACGTTACGTGAGGTTCCGCGTTCGGTCGAATCGGGACCGCATCCCGGGCGTGTCGCCCGTCACCGCGCCCCTGCGCGGGCGGCGGCCGCGGCGACGCGAAGGTCGTCGACGAGGCCGTCCAAGGCGGCATCCCGACCGGCGCGATCCCGAAGTCGAAGGATCGACGACGGGTGCACCGTGACGACGGCCACACGATCGCCGAGTCCGAGCGGAGCGCCGCGCTCCTCCCCGATCTTCACTGCCCGACCCAGCACCGCGCGTGCCGCCGTCGCACCCAGGCACACCACCACGGCGGGGTCGATCCGCTCGAGCTCGGCGTCCAGCCACGGGTGGCACGCCTCGATGTGCGGCACGTCCGGTTTGCGGTGGATCCGGCGTTTGCCGCGCTCTTCGAAACGGAAGTGCTTGACGGCGTTCGTGAGGTAGACCTGGTCTCGATCGATACCGGCTGCCTCCAGCGCCCGATCGAGGATCCCGCCCGCCGGGCCTACAAAGGGCTCACCCGCCAGGTCCTCCCGGTCGCCGGGCTGCTCTCCGACGAGCATCAGGCGCACGTCGGCGGGTCCGTCTCCGAACACCGCCTGCGTGGCATCGCGCCACAGCTCGCACCCGCGGCACCCCTGCACCGCCTCTCGAAGGCGCGCGACGCCACCATCACCGGGTACCCACTCCTGCGCCCCGGGTCGTTCGCGATCCATGGCCGGAACGTTAATCCGTGGCCTCGAGACCGGCCGAGGGCCTGGCGACCGCCCGCGCGGAGGACTATCGTCAGCTCCTGCGCCTCACGAGCTGCACCACGACGCACAGGGCGACGGTCACCGCACCCCACACCGCACAGGCAGGGGGGAGCACTCGGTAAGCCAGATGCGCGACCGTGAAGTCGGCGTCGAGGGGGCTGAAGGCGGCGAGGCCGAGCAGCCAGGCGATGACGAGCGCCGCCGGCAGCGAGAGCCACCACGCCCACCGCAACCCGCCGGGCAGGATGCGTCGGATGGATGCAGCCGACCGGTGCCGCAGCCAGAGCAGCAGGTAGACCCCGATGATCGCCAGGCCGACGGCACTCGAGCCGTGCTGCAGCCACTTGTACCCGGCGAGTGCGCCCCAATCGGCCTCGAGCGCCGGAATCGCCGTGACACCCCAGCGCCCCTCGTGGGTGAACAGGTCCCACACGATGTGGCTCAGGACTCCGAGCAGCAGCGACAGCACGAGCAGTGCGAGTCGGCCCCACGACACCCGTCCCGAAGAGGTGACTGCTCGGTCGCGGTCTGGGCGGACCCGCGAGAGCGCGAACGTCTCCCACAGAGCCGGCGCCGCGCCGTGATCCCACTCCTCCGGCAGCCGCCGCGCGAGCCAGGCGGGAGCGAGCTCGCGCGCCGCCGGACGGAGCACGCATCGCCACACCAGCAGCAGCGCCAGCGCGAGCACGACGGTGAGCGGCAGCCATTCGAACGCATGCGTGCGTCCATAGTGCAGCGGCAGCCCTCGCACGAACAGCGGAAGGTCGGGGGTCATCGCCCCCACCGCGATCGCCGCCGGCACGAGCGGCGTCCGCACGAACGGCAGCGCCACCACGGCGTGACTCGGTGTGAACGGCATGCGCACCCTTCGACAGGCTCAGGGACCGGGAGGTTGGATCGGGACCGGGAGTTCGAGTCAGGGACCGGGAGGTCGGATCGGGACCGGGAGTTCGAGTCGGGGACCGGGAGGTCGGTCAGGATCGAGAGATCGGATCAGGACCGGATGCTCGGACCAAGGACCAGGCGCACTGGTCGGCCGGGCGGACGGGAACGTCAGCTTGCGACGAAGACGCCGGCCAGCGTCTTCTTGCCCCGGCGGAGCACCGACACTCCCCCCGGGAGCCCGCCGGAGACGGGGGTCTTCTCGTCCTCCACGCGCGCGCCGTCGAGCGACACCCCGCCCTGCGCGATCGCGCGCCGAGCCTCCGAGAGGCTCGAGACGAGCCCGGTGTCGACGAGCGCCTGCGCGACCGGAGTGCCCGCGGCCAGCGTCGCGTTCGGAAGCTCCTCGAGGGCATGGCGGAGAGTGGCCGCGTCGAGCGCCGCCAGGTCGCCCTGGCCGAACAGCGCTTCGGAGGCCGCGATCACAGCGGCGGCGGCATCCGTTCCGTGCACGAAGGCCGTCACCTCCCGGGCGAGTCGGCGCTGCGCCTCTCGCCGGAACGGCTCGGCGGCGACGAGGCGCTCGTACTCCTCGATCTCTTCGCGCGTGAGGAACGTGAAGATCTTCAAGCGCGAGATGACGTCGCTGTCGTCGGTGTTGAGCCAGAACTGGTACATCCGGTAGGGGCTGCACATCGCAGCGTCCAGCCAGATCGCGTTGCCCTCGCTCTTGCCGAACTTGGTCCCGTCGCTGTTCGTGATCAGCGGCGTGCCGATGGCGTGCACCGAGGCACCCTCGACGCGGTGGATGAGGTCGGTGCCGCTGGTGAGATTTCCCCACTGGTCGCTGCCGCCGGTCTGCAGGACGCAGTCGTACTGCCGGTACAGCTCGAGGTAGTCCATGCCCTGCAGGATCTGGTAGCTGAATTCGGTGTAGCTGATGCCGGCCTCGGAGTTCAGGCGCGCGGCGACCGCGTCCTTCTTGAGCATCGTGCCGACCCGGTAGTGCTTGCCGATCTCGCGCAGGAAGTCGATGGCGCTCATCGGTGCCGTCCAGTCGAGGTTGTTCACGATCCGGGCGGCGTTCTCGCCGTCGAAGCTGAGGAAGCGCTCGACCTGCGAGCGCAGGTACCCGACCCATTCGGACACCGTCTCCTTGGTGTTGAGCGTGCGCTCCGCCGATGGGCGGGGATCGCCGATGAGGCCTGTGGAGCCGCCGACGAGACCGAGCGGCCTGTGTCCTGCCAGCTGGAGACGGCGCATGGTGAGCAGCTGAACGAGGTTTCCCAGGTGCAGGCTGGGCGCCGTCGGGTCGAAGCCGCAGTAGTACGTGATCGGATCCCCGGCAAGCAGCTCGCGGAGCGCCTCCTGATCGGTGGACACATGCACCAAGCCGCGCCAGACGATCTCGTCCCAGACGTTCTCGAACGCCGGGTCGTTGGCAGGTGCGGTCGCTGTCACGACGGTTTCAGACACGCGTTTCAGGCTATCAGCGGCGGATGCTCGGCCCGGCGGCGCCGGGTCGAACTGCTCCCGCAGAAGTCGAAGCTGTCGGAGAACCTCGCGTGGTATCGCTCCGAAGCGGATGAAGTGAAGTCCGTCGGCTCAACTCGGGTGTGATTTAGCCCACAGGCTTTCATCGATCAAGCCCCTAGGCTAAACTGTCGATATCTTGATCTTCTCAGCTAAAGGTGGCCCATGTTCGTCGTGACTGCAGATCAGCGAGGGAGCCGCAAAGGCACCGACCTGATCCCCGCTGCGCTGGCAACGGTCACCCAGAACGGCAGCAGGCCACTGGCACTCTCTCCGGAACGCACGGCCGGTGACGAGTTCCAGGTCGCCGTCTCAGATGCGCGGGCGGCTCTCGGCATCGTGCTCGACCTCACTCGCACCCGCACGTGGAGCGTCGGCGTCGGTGTCGGCGCCGTCGAATCGCCCCTGCCCACGAGCGTCCGCGCCGCGCGGGGCGAGGCGTTCGTCAACGCCCGGGACGCCGTGGACCGCGCGAAGAAGGCGACGACGCGGCTGGCCGTCACCGCACGCGATGACGCGGGAGGGGATGCCGAGGCCCTCGTCCGGCTGCTGGTGGAGCTGCGCGATCGGCGCAGCGACGAAGGCTGGGAGGTCTACGACCTCCTCGCGGACGGTCTCACCCAGCGCGAGGCGGCGACGCGGCTCGGCATCAGCGAAGGCGCCGTGAGCCTGCGGGCCAAGTCCGCAGCACTGCGAGCCGAGGAGGCCGCGGTCCCGGCACTCGAGCGGGCGCTCGAACGCCTCGACGCGGCCGAGGTCGTACGACCGAGCGTCGGACCCGACTGAGGTCGGCCGCGGCTCCGGATCTGCGTCGGAGCCTCATGCCAGACTGAACGCCATGCTTCCCCCCGACGCGATGCTCGGCGCCGTGCTCTCGATCTTCCTGTTCCTCGCTCTGTGCGCCGCTCTCGTCCTGGTCGTCATCAGCCTGCGGCGGCCCGCGGACGTCCCGCTCATCGTCGCCGGCGTCCTCGTGGTGCTGTGTCTGCTGGTGGTGACGATCTCGCCGGTGAACGTCCCGCTGCTCGTCGGCCTCGGCATCGCCCTCCTCGGCACAGCGCTGGCCGTACTCGGGGGCAACCCCGTCACCCGACGGGTCCTCGAGATCGCCACGCACGGGCGCGTGCAGGAGGGCGACAACGGCGGCATCATGCTGCGCGCTCCGTCGCTCGCGGGCGGGAGCGAGGGCGCTGTCCGCGAGGTCCTCCGCGGAGGCACGACCATCGGCTATCTGGAGCGGGTCGCCGTGGCGCTCGGCATCATCGCCGGCTTCCCCGAGGCGATCGCCGTCGTCGTGGCGCTCAAGGGCATCGGCCGCTTCTCCGAGCTCGCCGCGGCGGAGGCTCGCGAGAGGTTCATCATCGGCACGCTCGCGAGCCTCGTCTGGGCGTGCGTCGTCGCCGCGCTCGTCCGGCTGGCCGTGTGGTGAGCGGCCACCGCCGCCCGACGAGAGCCTGACGGAACCGAGGCCTAGAGTCCCAGGGCGTGCGCCGCGGCCTGCACGCGCTCGACGAGCTCGACACGCTGCTCGGCGACACGAACCGGCGCAGTGCCGCCGGCGCCGGTTCGGCTCGCGACCGAACCCTCGATGGTGAGCACGTCCCGCACCTCGGGCCCCAGGTGGAACGACACGGCGGCGAGCTGCTCGTCGGTGACCTCGTGCAGCTCGATGCCGTTCTCTTCGCAGACGCGCACCAGGTGACCTGAGATCTCGTGCGCGTCGCGGAACGGCACGCCCCGCTTGACCAGCCACTCGGCAACGTCGGTCGCGAGCGAGAAGCCCTGGGGCGCGAGCGCGGCCATGCGCGCGGTGTCGAAGCGAAGCGTGGCGACCATGCCGGCGAAGGCCGGCAGTACGGTCTCGAGGGTGCGCACCGAGTCGAAGACGGGCTCCTTGTCCTCCTGCAGATCCCGGTTGTACGCCAGCGGGAGAGCCTTGAGCGTCGCGAGGAGACCGGTGAGGTTGCCGATGAGCCGGCCCGCCTTGCCCCGGGCGAGTTCGGCGATATCAGGGTTCTTCTTCTGCGGCATGATGCTGGAGCCCGTCGAGTAGCCGTCGTCCAGTGTGACGAACCCGAACTCGCGAGTGTTCCAGATGATGATCTCCTCGGCGAACCGGGAGAGGTCGATGCCGATCATCGCCGTGATGAACGCGAACTCGGCAACGACATCGCGCGCGGCGGTGCCGTCGAGCGAGTTCTCGGCCGGACGGTCGAGCCCCAGCTCGCGAGCGACGAGCAGAGGGTCCAGTCCGAGCGTCGAACCGGCGAGCGCCCCACCGCCGTAGGGAGAGACCGCGGCGCGGGCGGACCAGTCGCGCAGGCGCTCGAGATCCCGCACGAGCGGCCAGGCGTGGGCCTGCAGGTGATGCGCGAGCAGCACCGGCTGGGCGTGCTGGAGATGTGTCCGCCCGGGCATGATCGCATCGGGATGAGCCTCGGCCTGCGCCACCAGCGCATCGACCAGGCGAAGCACCTCGCGCGCGATCGTGCGCGAGTGGTCGAGCAGGAACATCCGCACGAGCGTCGCGATCTGGTCGTTGCGGCTCCGTCCGGCGCGGAGCTTGCCGCCCAGCTCCGGCCCGACAGCCTCGATGAGCGCCTGCTCCAGCGCGCCGTGCACATCCTCGTCGGACGCGGCGGGCAGCAGCGTGCCATCGGTGATGCCCTGCACGAGCGTGTCGAGCCCGGCGTGCATCGCCTGCTCCTCGTCCTCATCGAGATACCCGGCGGCGGCGAGCGCCTTCGCGTGCGCGTGGGAACCGGCGATGTCGTAGAGCGCGAGGTCCCAGTCGAAGTGCGTGGAACGGCTCAGCTCCGCCAGTTCCGGAGAGGGCCCCGAGGCGAAGCGGGCTCCCCACAGTGCGCCTTTGTTCGTTCCGTCGGCCTTCGCATCACTCACCCGTCCAGCCTAGCGACGACGCGTGACCGATCCAGTCGCGGCGGGGTCGCCCGGCGGCTCCTCAGGCAGCGGTCGCGGATCCCGGACGACGAGCCGCGCGATCCGGTCCACGGCGGCTTCGAGTGGACCGCGGCCGACCAGCAGCGCCCACGCCGTGCAGAACACGATGGTGCCGAGGGTGAGCGGCCAGAAGGGCTGCAGGTCGCGGAATCCACGAAGGTCGCCGGTGTCGCCGAGGACGGATCCCGCGACCATCGCCCACACCACCAGCTGCAGCGTGTAGGCGGTCAACGGCATGGCGCCGACCGCGCGCAGCGGCACCACGGCGTAGGTTGCCACCGTCCGGCAGACGAGAAGACTGGCTCCGAGCACCGCCAGCGCGAATCCGCCCGAGCCGATGACCTCGAGCAGCCCGGTCGAGTGGGGGCGCGACGTCCACAGCGCCCCCGCGAACGACGAGGCTTCGGCTCGCGCATCGGCCCCCGTCGCGGCATCCAGCCCATACGCGATCGCGGCGAGCGCCGTTCCCGCGCCGAGGAGGACCCACTGCACACGCAGGCGGGTCACTCCCGACCGAGCGACGCCGAGCCCGGCGACGACGAACGCGATCCATGTGGTGAAGGGATAGTGCCAGCCCACGGCGAGGCCCAGGTCACTGCCCACGGGCGTTGACCAGAAGGGCAGAGCATCCAGGATCACCTGGACGAACGGCATGACCACGGCCAGAACCCCCGCGATCGTGAGCAGCGCTCGGGCGCCGAGCCGCGCCAGCGGGATCGCGAGGAGGAAGAGGATCGCGTACGCGGGGAGGATGACGTACACCGGCACGCCGGTGGCGATGAGGACGAGACCGAGCACGCCCAGCAGGCAGGCGCGCACCACGAGTCGCAGGTTGACGGTGGTCGCCGCCTCGCCTCGCAGCGGTGTGCGTCCGCCGGTCACCAGCCCGATCGAGACGCCCGCGAGCGTCGCGAACAGGATCGACGATCTCCCGTCGACCACCACGAGCCACGTCGCGGGCTCCGAGAGGTCGATCTGACCGGTGATCCACAGCAGATGCGCGGCGAACATCCCGAGCACCGCGAGGCCGCGCGCGAGATCCACGCCGTGGATGCGTCGCGGGCCGTTCAGGCGCTCCCACCGCGCCGCAAGGTACCCGCGGTCCGGCGACTCGCTCAACGATCGCACCCCGCCCCGGTCAGTCCTGTCGCAGCAGCCAGACGAGAAGGGCCTTCTGCGCGTGCAGCCGGTTCTCCGCCTCGTCCCACACCACGCTCTGCGGACCGTCGATCACCTCGGCGTCCACCTCGTATCCGCGGTCGGCGGGCAGGCAGTGGATGAAGATCGCGTCGTCCTGGGCGAGCGCCATGAGGTCGCGGGTGACCTTGTACGCCCCGAGATCGCGCAGACGCTCGAGCTTCTCCTCCTCCTTGCCCATCGACACCCAGGTGTCGGTGACGATGACGTCCGCCCCCGCCGCCGCCTCGAGGGGGTCGGTGTAGAGAGTGACCGAGCCGCCGGTCTCGGTGGCGCGGCGGTCGGCGTCGGCGATCACATCGTCGCGCGGCGCGTACGTCTCGGGTGACGCGACGCGCACGTGCATGCCTGCGGTGACGCAGGCGAGCACGTACGAATGCGCCATGTTCGACTTGCCGTCCCCGAAGAAGGCGAGCGTGAGGCCGGCGAGGTCGCCCTTGTGCTCCTTGATGGTGAGGAGGTCGGCGAGCAGCTGGCAGGGGTGGAAGTCGTCGCTGAGCGCGTTGATCACGGGGACGCGTGTCCCCTCGGCCATCTGCTCGAGGCCCGCCTGCGCGTAGGTGCGCCATACGATCGCGGCGACCTGCCGCTCGAGCACCCGTGCCGTGTCGGCGGGCGTCTCTTTGCCGCCGAGCTGGCTGTTCGCGGTGGAGATGATCAGCGGCGTGCCGCCGAGGTCGGCGATCCCGACGGCGAACGAGACGCGGGTACGGGTGGACGACTTGTCGAAGATGACGGCCACCGTCTGCGGGCCCTCGAGCGGCTTCAGCTTCCAGCGGTCCTTCTTCAGCGCGACCGCGAGGCCGAGGATCTCATCCTGCTCGGCCTGCGTCAGGTCGTCGTCGCGCAGCAGGTGGCGGGTCATGCGGGGGCTCCCTGTCGGTCGCTGATCTCGCTGGAGGTCTCGAGGAGCAGCGCGTCCTCGACGGTGCGCACCGCGGCGGTGAACAGCGCGATGAACTCGTCGATCTCGACGTCGCCGATCGTGAGGGCCGGCACGAGACGGATGGTCTCGTCGTTGGGCGCGTTGATCACCAGGCCGTGCTCCTGCGCGGCAGAGACGACCGCCTTGGCGACGGGATGCCGCAGCGCCACGCCCAGCAGAAGCCCGCGACCCCGGCATCCGGTGATCAGCTCGCTGTCGATGCCGAGAATCGCGGCGCGCAGCTGCGCGCCGCGCTCGGCGGCGTTGTGCACCAGCCCCGCGCGCTCGATCTCAGCGAGCACGGCGCCCGCGACCGCGGTGCCGAGGGCGTTCCCGCCGAAGGTCGAGCCGTGCGTGCCGGGGTAGAAGAGCTCACTGGCCGCGCCGAAGGTGATGAGCGCGCCGATCGGGAAGCCGCCGCCGATGCCCTTGGCGACGGTGATCGCGTCGGGGGTGATGCCCGCGTGCTGGAACGCGAACCACTCCCCCGTCCGGCCGGCGCCGGTCTGGATCTCGTCGATGATGAGCAGTGCGCCGTGGCGCTCGGTGATCTCACGGGCTGCTGCGAGGAATCCCTCGGGCAGATCGATCACGCCGGCCTCGCCCTTGACCGGCTCGACGAACAGCGCCGCCACCCGGTCATCCATCGCGGCCTCGAGAGCCTCGGCCGTGGTGTCGATGAACTCGACGCCCGGCGTCATCGGCAGGAACGGCTCCTGCATCCACGGCTTGCCCGTCAGCGCCAGGGTGCCCATGGTGCGACCGTGGAACGCGTCCTTCAGCGCGAGGATGCGGGGGCGCTCGGCTCCGCCGTGCAGGCGGGCGAGCTTGAACGCCGCCTCGTTGGCCTCGGCTCCCGAGTTGCCGAAGTACACTCGGCCCGCGTCACCGGTGCCCGCCAGCCGCTTGAGCGTGGCGGCGAGTGC
Source organism: Microbacterium yannicii PS01 (assembly GCF_000304335.1). Taxonomy (GTDB): domain Bacteria; phylum Actinomycetota; class Actinomycetes; order Actinomycetales; family Microbacteriaceae; genus Microbacterium; species Microbacterium yannicii_A. The sequence continues at coordinate 9,368 of NZ_CAJF01000013.1, forward strand.
GAGCTGCGGAGGTGTGGCGAAGTAGTTCGAGACATGCGCCAGGGTCGCCGCCTGAGTCGAGATGGCTTCGACGAACGCCGGGTGCGCGTGACCCAGCGAGTCGACCGCGATACCCGCCAGGAAATCGAGATAGCGCTTGTCGTCGGCATCCCACAGATACGAGCCCTCGCCGCGCACGAACAGCGCCATCCGCTCGCCGAAGCTGCGTACGAGGTCGCGCCCCGCCTCTTCCTGCCACGTCATCCGAGGACCACCTCTGTTCCGATTCCCTTGCTGGTGAAGATCTCCACGAGCACCGAGTGCGGCACCCGCCCGTCGATGATCGCGGCCGTCTCGACGCCGCCTTCGACGGCCTCCAGGCACGCCGACATCTTCGGGATCATGCCCGATTCCAGCCGCGGCAGCATCGCCCGCAGCTCGGTCGAGGTCAGGTGCGACACGAGAGAGTCGCGGTTCGGCCAGTCGGCGTAGAGCCCCGCCACGTCGGTGAGCACCACGAGCTTCGCAGCTCCCAGGGCGACGGCGAGCGCGGATGCCGCGGCATCCGCATTCACGTTCAGCGAGTGCCCGGGATGATCCAGATCGGGCGCGATGCTCGAGACGACGGGGATGCGGCCGGCCGCGATCTGGTCGAGCACGGGCTGCGGATCCACCTCGACGACATCGCCCACGCGGCCGAGATCGTGCTCGACGCCCTCGATCACGACGCCGCGCCGGCGGCCGCCGAACAGGCCGGCGTCCTCACCGCTGAGCCCGGTGGCCACCGGGCCGTGGGCGTTGATCTTCGACACCAGCTGCGGGTTGATCTGACCGGTGAGCACCATACGGACGACCGAGATCGCCTCGGTGGAGGTGACGCGATAGCCGCCCTTGAACTCGCTCGGGATCTCGAGGCGGTCGAGCATCGACGAGATCTGCGGACCACCGCCGTGCACGACGACGGGCTTGACCCCGACGTAGCGGAGGTAGGCGATGTCGGCGGCGAAGGCGTCCTGCAGTTCCTCGCTCACCATCGCGTTGCCGCCGTACTTCACGACGACGATCTGCTCGCGGAAGCGCTTGAGCCAGGGCAGCGACTCGATCAGGGTCACGGCGCGGGAGCTGGCCTGGCCGGGGTCGGTGTCCTGCAGGTCTGTCATGAGGAGTACGCGCTGTTCTCGTGGACGTAGTCGTGGGTGAGGTCGTTGGTGAGGATGCGGGCGGACGCCGAGCCCACCTTCAGGTCGACGACGAGATCGGTCGTCCGAGGCGTCAGATCCACCGCCTCGCGCGGCTGGTCGGGACCGCCGGCCGTGCACACGCGAACCCCGTTCATCCAGACGTCCACGTCGTACGGATCGAACGCCGCCTGCGTGGTGCCGATGGCGGCCAGAACCCGGCCCCAGTTCGGGTCGTTGCCGAAGATGGCGGCTTTGAAGAGGTTGTTGCGGGCGATGGAGCGCCCGACCTCGACGGCCTCCTCTTCGGATGCCGCGTTCTGGACGAGGATGCGGATGTCGTGACTCGCGCCCTCCGCGTCACCCTGCAGCTGCTCCGCGAGGTCGAGGCAGAGGGCTGCGAGCACTTCCCGGAACGCGCCGGGCTCGGGCGTGACCCCCGATGCCCCGCTCGCCAGAAGAGTGACCTGGTCGTTGGTCGACATGCATCCGTCGGAGTCGAGCCGGTCGAAGCTGACTCGGGTGGCATGGCGCAGGTGGGCGTCCGCGTCCTCGGCGGTGAGCACGGCGTCGGTCGTGATGACGACGAGCATCGTCGCGAGGCCGGGCGCCAGCATCCCGGCCCCCTTCGCCATGCCGCCGATCGTCCAGCCGTCCTGCGTGCGCACGGCGCGCTTCGGCCGCGAGTCCGTCGTCATGATGGCGAGGGATGCCGCCTCTCCGCCGTCCTCCGAGAGCTCGGCGATGCCCAGCTCCGTGCCGGCGAGCACCTTGGCGCGGAACACCTCGTCGCCCGTGCCGATCAGCCCGGTCGAGCAGACCAGGATGTCGCCCGCGCTCGCGTCGAGCAGCTCGGCCGCCTTCTCGGCAGTCTGATGCGTCGTCTGGAAGCCGAAGGAGCCGGTGAAGCAGTTGGCGCCGCCGGAGTTCAGGACGATCGCCTCGACCACGCCGTCCTGGATGACCTGCTGCGACCAGATGATGGGGTTGGCCTTGGCGCGGTTGCTGGTGAAGACAGCGGCACCGGCCTTGAGGGGTCCGCGATTGACCACGACCGCAACGTCAGGCTTGCCGGTGGACTTCAGTCCCACGGCGACGCCCGCCGCTGCGAATCCCTGGGCCGCGGTCACGCTCACGGGGCGACTCCGTTCACTGACAGCGCTGTGCCCTCGGGCAGGTCCAGCGCGATGTTCATGGACTGCACGGCGGCTCCGGCCGTGCCCTTGACGAGGTTGTCGACCGCGGTCACGACGACCACGCGGTTCGCCGCGCGATCGATCGCAAGGCCGATGAGCGCCGTGTTGGCGCCCACCACGTCGGCGGTGCGAGGGAATTGGCCGGCCGGCAGCAGCTGCACGAACGTCTCGTCGCCGTACGCCGCCTCCCACGCCTCGCGAATCTGCTCATCGCTGACCCCCCGGCGCGATCGGCGCGGTGGAGGTCGCGAGGATGCCGCGCGCCATCGGCACGAGGACGGGCGTGAAGGAGATCCGGATGCCGCGGTCCGCGGCCTCCGCGGCACCGGCCCCGGAGCCCACCGCGCTGGCCCCTGAGCCCACGGCACCGGCGCCCGAGCCCACGGCACCGGCCCCTGAGCCCTCGGCACCGGCCCCTGAGCCCGTCGAAGGGCGCGCGGCGGCGAGCGCCTGCTGGATCTCGGGGATGTGGCGATGCGAGCCGCCGACGGCATAGGGGTTGGCCGAGCCGAGGATCTCGCTCGCGAGCAGGTTCGTCTTGAGGCTCTTGCCCGCGCCCGACGGGCCGACGGCCAGGACGGTGACGATGTCGCCCGGATCGATCACTCCCGCCGCCACACCGGGGGCGAGCGAGAGGCTCACGGTCGACGCGTTGCATCCGGGGGCGGCGATGCGCGTGGCTCCGACGAGGCGGTCGCGCTGCTTCGCGCCCGCGACCGGAAGCTCGGGCACCCCGTAGACCCACGGTTCATGGAAGTCCCCGCCGTAGAACCGATCCCAGTCCGCCACCGATTCGAGGCGGTGGTCGGCACCGGCGTCGATGACGAGCGGCGTATCCCCGAGGGCGTCGGTGTACTGACCGGACTGTCCGTGCGGCAGAGCGAGGAACACGATGTCGTGGCCGGCGAGCACGTCGGGGGTGGTGTCCGAGAGCGTGAGATGCGCAAGCGATCTCAGGTGCGGCTGATGCTGGATGAGCGGCTGTCCCGCGTTGGAGTGCGCGGTCACGGTGCGGATCTCGACGTCGGGATGCGCGGCGAGGATCCGCAGGATCTCGCCGCCCGCATAGCCGGATGCGCCGGAGACGGCGACCGAATATGTCATGGATTCCACCTTAGAGTCTTGGGGCGGGGCGGAATTGAACCCCGAGGGCCGGAGACGGCGACACCCGCTCGCAGGCGTCCATGACGGACGGCGTGCGGGGTCGCCTAGAGTCGGCGCTCGCCCAGACGGCGTCGGCGCGCAGGCGCGGCGCTCGGAACGAGCGCTGCGAGAACCTGGACCGCCGAAGGCATGGGCCGACGATAGCCGCCTCGCAGCGGCATCCGCAAATCGGCACCGCCGGCGGCACCGCGTGACGTGCGCAACTCCTGAGGTTCGTGGCGCCGGCGCGGGCTGTCGGCTCACACGAGTCCCGCGGACTCGAGATCTCAGGAGTTGGGTACGCCGAGATCGGACAGCAGATCGAGTTCGTCGGCGCGCGAGAGGCCGGCGCGACGGTCGCGGTCCAGTCCGCGCTCGCGCTCGTCGTCCAAGGTGCGACGCAGCGTCTCGCCCAGCGGCCGAAGACGTCCGCCGAGCAGACGGTAGACCGCATTGGACCGTGTCCAGAAGCCCGGCATGTCGCGCGGCAGCCACAGGGGCAGGGAGCGCGGGCCCGACCAGTACGCCACGTCGTGCGCCTCGAGCAAGTCGTCGGCGGCTGTGACGGTCGTCCCCGTGTATCCCGCGACGGCTTGCGCCTCGGAGAACAGTGCGTCCAGCTCGACCGGGTCACCCACGGTGTTCGCTGCACCCGTCCAGCGCTCACGCCCGATCGCGTGGACGAAATCCGCGAGGTCGTCGACGTCGATCACATGCGCACCCCGGCCCTCGGCATCCGGCACGAGCACGTTCGCGGAGTCGGCGTCGGCGGCGGCGAGAGCGAAGCGCGACACCCAATAGCCGAACCGATCGGTGGGGTCGCCCGGGCCGACGATGAGACCCGGGCGGACGACAGCGGCCCGGAAGCCGAGCGAGGAGCGGACGGATGCCTCGGCCCTCGCCTTCGCGCGCCCGTAGTCTTCGTCCTCATCAGGTCCGGCGGGCACGAGAAGGTCCGCCGACTCATCCGCTCCCGGCTCGTCGTTCGCGGCATAGACCGACACCGTGGAGATGTAGGTCCAGTGCTTCGCGCGCTCGCCCAGCGCCTGGACCGCTGAAGCGACGTGCACCGGGTTGGACGAGATGTCCACCACCTCATCCCAGTCCCGCGACGCGACCGCGTCGTAGACGCCGGACTCGTCCCGGTCGCCGACCACCAGCCTCGCGCCGTAGGGGGCGGGTCGCCCACCCCGCGCGAGGCAGGTCACGGAGGCCCCGCCGGCCGTCCATCGATCGACGATGCGGCCGCTCAGCCAGCCCGTCCCGCCCAGTACCAGCACATCGGTCATAGGCTCAGCCAACCAGAATCAGGCACGGCACGGAGGCCCGCACCGCCGTCAGCGGAGGGGCGGCTACTCGCGCAGCGTCGCGCCGAAGCGCTCGGCGGCGACGGCGACGCCCGCGAGCCGCGCCTCGGAAGCCTCGGCAGCGGTCAGGGTGCGGTCGGGCGCGCGGAAGCGCAGCGCGAACGTCAGGCTCTTTGCTCCCTCGGGCACACCCTGGCCGCGGTAGTCGTCGACCAGTCGCAGGGACTCGAGCAGGTCGCCGGCGCCCTCGAGCAGCGAGGCGCGCACTTCAGCGGCAGGGACGTCTGCTCCCACGACGAGAGACACGTCCTGCGTCGCGGCCGGGAAGCCCGAGAGCGACGAAGCCACGACGCGCTCGCCCGCGAGCGAGAGCACGAGATCCAGATCGAGCTCGGCGACGATGACGCGACCGGGAAGATCGGATGCCTCGGCGACGGCAGGAAGAAGCTCCCCGACGTAGCCGACCTCCACGCTGGACCCCGAGTCGGCCGACGCGACCGAGAGCACACCCGTGCGGCCCGGGTGAAGCGCGGCGCGCTGGCCCTGGGCCACGTCGATGGTGACTCCTGCGGCGCCGGCGATCGTCCGGACGGCGTCGAGGACGTCGGCGAGCTGGGCGGCCGCCGCCGCCAGCCCGGGCTGCTTGGCCACCAGGTTGCCGGTGAGCAGGACGGCGACATGCCGGTGCTGGGGCGGAATCGACGCGTCCAGCTCGGCCAGGGTCGCGGCATCCGGTCGCACTGCCAGCGGCGGCACGTGGGCCGTTCCGTACCGGACGCCGGTCTCGGGAAGGAAGACGACGCCCGTCTCGAAGAGCGCGAGGTCTGTGAAGCCACGTGACACGTTGCGGTGCGCCACCTGGAGCAGACCCGGGATCAGCGACCGACGCAGGAAGGGCGCCTGGCCGTCGAGGGGATTGGCGAGCTTCACGCTCGGGAGGTGCTCCCCCGACGCCGAGCCGTGCAGGTCGTTCTGGTCCTCGGTGGTGAAGCCGAAGGAGGGTGTCTCGACGTATCCGGCGGACGCCAGGGCGTTCGCGACGCGGCGCCGGCCCTGCTGGGCCGGAGTGAGGCCGCGGCCCGACGGGGGCGTGGGAAGCTCGGACGGGATGAGGTCGTACCCCTCGATGCGGGCGACCTCTTCGGCCAGCGTCCACTTGTCGGTGAGGTCGGGGCGCCACGACGGCGGGATGACGTGCCATCCGGCCGCGTCGTCCTCGGCCTCCACGACCTCGCAGCCGATCAGTCGCAGCGACCGCTCGATCTGCTGTGCGGTGTAGTTCACGCCGATGAGGTGCTGCACGAACAGCGGCGGAAGCTCGATGCCCGAGATGAGCACCTCGGCGAAGAGCGCGCCACCGAGCTCCTCGTCACTGGTGCCGCCGGCGTACTCGACCATGAGCTCGGCCACGCGGCGCGCCGCCACGAACGGAACGAGCGGGTCGACGCCGCGCTCGAAGCGACGGGATGCCTCGGACGGGAGCTTGTGCCGACGGGCCGTGCGCGCGATCGACACGGTGTCGAACGTGGCCGCCTCGATGAGCACGTTGCGGGTCGAATCGCTCATCTCGGTCGTGCCGCCGCCCATGACGCCGGCGAGGCCGATCGGACCGGACTCATCGGTGATGAGCAGATCTTCAGGGTCGAGCGAGCGCACCTTCGCGTCGAGCGTCTCGAGCTTCTCGCCCGGCGTCGCACGCCGGACGGTGATGCCGCCGCTCAGCTTGTCGAGGTCGTAGCCGTGGATCGGCTGCCCGAGCTCGAGCATGACGTAGTTGGTGATGTCGATCAGGATGCCGAGCGAGCGGATGCCGGCGAGCGTCAGGCGAGCGATCATCCAGGCGGGCGTCGGCTTGGTCGGGTCGACGTCGCGCACGACGCGCGCCACGAACTCGGACGCCCCCACCCGGCCCCGGATCGGAGCAGTGTCGTCGACGGAGATCGGGAAGCCCGATCCGGGCGCGACATCATCCCATGTCCGCTCGGCGGGATCGCGGAAGGGAGCACCGGTGGCGTGCGAGTACTCGCGCGCGACGCCGCGGATCGACAGCGCGTATCCGCGGTCGGGCGTGACGTTGATCTCGACGGCGGCGTCGTCCAAGCCGAGCAGCGAGATCGCGTCGGTGCCGACGGGCGCGTCGATGCCGAGCTCGACCAGGCGCAGGATGCCGTTGTGCTCGTCGCCGAGTCCCAGCTCCTTCGCCGAGGCGATCATGCCGTCCGACACGTGGCCGTAGGTCTTGCGCGCCGCGATGGGGAACGGTCCGGGCAGCACCGACCCGGGCAGCGTCACCACGACCTTGTCGCCGGCGAAGAAGTTCCGGGCGCCGCACACGATGCCGTGGACCGGATCGCCGCCGTCGGCCGCCCGCTCGCCGTCATGCGCGACGCGCACCTGGCACCAGCGGATCGTCTTGCCGTTGGACTGCGGCTCTTCGACGAACTCGACGACTTCGCCGACGACGATGGGGCCCTGCAGCTCGAAACGGTGCACGTCCTCCTCTTCGAAGCCGACGCGCACGAGCGCCGCGAGGACGTCCTCGGGCGTGGCTTCGGCGGGGACGTCGACGTACTCACGCAACCAGGAGAGCGGGACGCGCATCAGACCACCATTCCGAACTGCTCGCTGAAGCGGACATCGCCCTCGGCCATGTCACGCATGTCCTGGACGTCGCTGCGGAACATCAGGGTCCGCTCGATGCCCATGCCGAACGCGAAGCCGGAGTACTCCTCCGGATCGATCCCCGCCGCGCGCAGCACGTTCGGGTTGATCATGCCGCAGCCGCCCCACTCGATCCAGCGCGCCCCGCCCTTGAAGGTGGGGTGCCACAGGTCGAGCTCGGCGGACGGCTCCGTGAACGGGAAGAAGTTGGCGCGGAACCGCGTCTTGGCCTCGGCACCGAACAGCACCTTGGCGGCGTGGTCGAGCGTGCCCTTGAGATGGGCCATCGTGATGCCCTTGTCGACGACGATGCCCTCGAACTGGGTGAAGACCGGAAGATGCGTCGCGTCGAACTCGTCGGTGCGGTACACCCGGCCCGGGCACAGCGCGTACAGCGGCAGATCGCGCTCGAGCATCGAGCGAACCTGCACAGGGCTCGTGTGCGTGCGCATCACGAGGTGGCGGTCGACGGGATCGACGAAGAACGTGTCCTGCATCTGCCGTGCCGGGTGGTCGACGTCGAAGTTGAGCGCGTCGAAGTTGAACCACTCGTGCTCGAGCTCGGGACCCTCGGCGATCTCCCACCCCATGCCGACGAAGATGTCGGCGATCTGCTCCTGCAGAAGAGAGATCGGATGCCGCGCACCGACGCGGGCACGGGCGGCCAGGGCGGTGATGTCGACGCGCTCGGACTCGAGCCGTGCGGCGGTCTCAGCCTCAGCCAGCTCCTCCTCGCGCGCGGCGAACGCCTGGTTCACGCGCGCACGCGCCTGTCCGACGAGCTTGCCGAACTCCGCCTTCTTCTCGTTCGGCACGTCGCGCAGGCGGGCGTTGAGCTTCGCCAGCGGCGAGCCCCCGCCGCTGTGCGCGGAACGGGCGGCCTTCAGGCTCGCCGTATCGGAGGCGGAGCCGATCGCGGCGAGCGCGTCGTCGACGGCGGCGGTCACCGCCTCGGGCGTGATCTCGGCCAAACTCGATGGGCGCGGTTCAGGAGCGTCGGACACGAGAGACGAGTCTACCGACGGAGCGAGCCCGCCCCCGCCGCTGCAGTCAGCCGTCCGACGGGCCGCACGCTTGTCAGCGCGGACCGTTGTACTCGGATTGGCGCGCGGCCGCCGTCGCCTCCACCTGGAGGAGGGTCGCCGGGTTCGTGGGGTCGGCCGCCTTGCCACGACGCACCCGTCCGCCGCCGCTCGCCGTACGCCGCGAGAGCCAGCGAGCGAACCACGACAGCGTCAGGTTGATCACGAGGTAGATGATGAGCGTCACGACGAACATCGAGAACATGTACCTGTTGCCGAAGAAGCTCAGCAGGTTGTTCATGTTGTTCCGGATGATCTCGTTGTAGCCCACGATGTACCCGAGCGACGTGTCTTTCAGGAGCACGACGAGCTGGGCGACGATGATCGGCAGCATCTGCCGGAACGCCTGAGGGAACTCCACCAGCATCTTGGACTGGAACTCGCGCATTCCCACGCTGAGGGCCGCCTCGCGCTGGCCGCGCGGCAGGGCGACGAGACCGGCCCGCAGGATCTCGCCGATGAGCGTGCCGTTGTACAGGATCAGGGCGACGACGACCGCCCAGAAGGCGCCGGTGGATGCGACGAGCAGGATGAACAGCATCATGAGCAGCACCGGCATGCCGCGGAGGAACTCGATGAGCCACGCCGTCGGAATGCGGACCCAGCCGATCGCCGAGCTGCGCATGAGGGACAGCACGACGCCGAGGATGAGTGCTCCGACCGCGGCGACGGCCGCCGCCTGGAGCGTCGCCACGACGCCGCGCCCGATGGAGGTCCAGACCTCCGGGTCGACGAAGATGTCCCAGCGGCTCGCGTCGAACATGCCCGGCAGGGTGATTCCGCCAGACTCCCGAGGAGCGGCGAGCAGCGTCACGACCCAGACGGTGAGGGCGGCGATCAGAATGAGTGAGACCACCGAGAGGATCAGCGAGAATCGCCGCGCCCGAGGGCCGGGGGCATCGAACAGGACCGACGTGCTCATCGCTTCACCACCCAGCGCTTCTCGAGACGCCCGGCCACGAAACCGAGCGGGATGGTGATGACGAGGTACAGGACGGCCGCCGTGAGGAGGATCGGGATCACGATGTTGCCGTTGTCGTTCGCCAGCTGGCGTGTCGTCGCGAAGAGCTCCACCACGAAGAAGCCGCCCGCTACCGACGTGTTCTTCGTCAGAGCGATGAACACGTTGATGAGCGGCGGGATCGTCATGCGGAAGGCTTGGGGAAGGACCACCAGCGAGACCGTCTGCCCGAAGCCGAGGCCGATGCTCCGCGCCGCCTCGGCCTGACCGAGCGGCACGCCGTTGATACCGGAGCGGAGCGCCTCTGCGACGAACGGCGACGTGTAGTAGGTCAACGCGACGAAGGCCAGCAGGAGATACGGAGCCCGCAGCCCGAGCATCGGCATCACGAAAGCGGTGAAGAAGAACACCAGTGTGAGCGGGGTGTTCCGCGCGATCTCCGTCCAGAACGCCGCGAAACCGCGCAGCGCGGCGACGGGCGAGATCCGCATGGCGGCGATCAGCGTGCCGAGCACGAGCGCACCGATGCCCGACACCACCAGCAGGATCAGCGTCACGCGGAAGCCCTCGAGGAAGATCGGCATCAGCGACCACAACTGCTCCATGGGGCTCTCCTTCCTTGCTCCTCGTTCAGGACGGACGGCGACCCGGCCCGTCGGCGAGGACGGACCGGGTCGTCGACATCAGTAGCGGTCCGGTGCCGGCGGCTCGACGAAGGGCAGCACGGTGCCGGCGGTCGAGTTCCAGGCCTCTTCGTAGCGGCCGTCCTCGTACGCCTTCTCGAGCACGTCGTTGATCCAGTCGCGGAACTCGGTGTCTTCGAGGGCGAGGCCGATGCCGTAGGGCTCCTCGGTGAACGGCTCGCCGACGACCTTGAACTCGCCCTCGTTCTGAGCCGCGAGGCCGGCGAGGATGACGTTGTCGGTCGAGACCGCGACCACATCCCCGTTGCGCAGCGGCTCGAGGCAGTTGGAGTACGTGTCGGTCAGTACCGGCTCAGCGCCGATCTCGGCGAGCTTGGCCGCCGGGGTCGAACCTGTCACCGAGCACACGCGCTCACCCTCGAGGTCGGCTTCGCTCTCGATGTCCTCGTTGTCGGCGAGCGTGAGGATCGACTGACCCGCCATGTAGTAAGGACCGGCGAAGGAGACGACCTCCTTGCGCTTGTCGTTGATCGTGTACGTGGCGATGACGATGTCGACCTCGCCGTTCTGGATGAACGGCTCGCGGTTCGCCGAGACCGCTTCCTTCCACTCGATGTCCTCCTCGGCGATGCCGAGCTCGGATGCGATGATCTTGCCGATCTCGACGTCGAAGCCCTCCGGCGTGCCGGACGGCCCCATGAGGCCGAACAGCGGCTGGTCGAACTTGGTGCCGATCGTGATGGAGCCCGCCTCGTTGAGCTCCGCCATCGTGGTGCCCTCTTCGAAGGTGACTTCTTCGGGCTCGGGGGCGGTGGTCTCTTCGCCGCCGGGCGTGCCGCCGGTGGCGCACGCCGACAGCGCGAGCGCACCGGCGGCTGCCAGTGCGATCAGCGGAAGTCGCATTCGCTTCATGTCTTCGTCCTTTGCTGTGGCGGACCGCTCGTGACGGTCCTCTTGGTTCCCGGCCGCGGCAGGCGGCCGGAGCGGGATCAGTGCTCGAGGATCTTGGACAGGAAGTCCTGGGCCCTCTCGCTCTGCGGGTTCGTGAAGAACTGCTCGGGCGTGGCCTCTTCGACGATCGCGCCGTCGGCCATGAACAGCACGCGGTCCGCGGCCTTGCGCGCGAAGCCCATCTCGTGCGTGACCACGATCATGGTCATGCCGTCGGCCGCGAGGCCGATCATGACATCGAGCACCTCGTTGATCATCTCGGGATCCAGCGCGCTCGTCGGCTCGTCCATCAGGATGAGCTTCGGGTTCATCGCCAGCGAGCGCGCGATCGCCACGCGCTGCTGCTGACCGCCCGACAGCTGATTCGGCATCTTCCTCGCCTGGTTGGCGACGCCGACGCGGTCGAGCAGCTGCATCGCCTTCTCTTCGGCGTCCTTCTTCTTCATGCCGCGCACCTGGATCGGCCCGAGCGTGACGTTCTCGAGCACAGTCTTGTGCGCGAAGAGGTTGAAGGACTGGAACACCATGCCGACATCGGCACGAAGCTGCGCGAGCGCCTTGCCCTCTTCGGGAAGCCGGGCGCCGTCGATCGAGATGGTGCCCGAATCGATCGTCTCGAGCCGGTTGATCGCGCGGCACAGCGTCGACTTGCCGGAGCCCGACGGTCCGATCACGACGACGACCTCGCCGCGATTGACGACGGTGTTGATGTCTTTGAGCACGTGCAGGTCGCCGAAGTGCTTGTCGACGTGGTCGATGATGACCAGTGGTTCGCCGCGCCGCACCGAGATGTTCGAGGTCCGGGGCGCCGGCGCCGGGGCTTCAGGTGTCGCCATGAGTTCACCCTAGGGGCGCGCTCCGACCGCGGGCCAGTGGGCGCGCGACCCTTTACCGTTCTGTAACAGCGCGGGAACGGGGCGTCAGACTGCGGCCCGCTGCGCGAACGCGGTCTCGTACAGGCACACGCTGGCCGCGGTCGCCAGGTTCAGCGACTCAGCCGCACCGAAGATGGGCAGCCGCAGCGACAGGTCGGCCAGCGCGAGGGCGTCGTCGTCGAGTCCGCGGGCCTCGTTGCCGAACAGCCACGCGGTCGGCTCGGCGAGGATGGCGCGCGACGCCAGGAAGTCCCCTCCCCCGACGTCGGCCGCGATGACGCGGACGCCCGCGGCGTGGGCCTTCTCGATCGCCGTCGGCAGATCGACTCCGACCGCGATCGGCAGGTGGAACAGCGAGCCGGTCGTGGCGCGCACCACTTTGGGGTTGTAGGGGTCGACGGTGCGGCCCGTGAGCACGACGGCGTCGGCTCCCGCGGCATCAGCTGCCCGAATGATGGTGCCGAGGTTGCCGGGGTCGCGCACCTCTTCGCAGATGGCGACGAGCCGGGGCGAGGCGGCGAAGATCTCGCGCAGCGATGTCGGCGACTGCCGCGCGACGGCGACGATGCCCTGCGGGGTGACGGTGTCGGCCATGGCGTCCAGCACGGCCTCGGTGGTGAGCACGACCTCGATGCCGGCATCCCTCGCCGCGTCGCGGATGTCGGCGTGCTTCTCCATCGCCGTCGGCGTCGCGAAGAGCTCGACGAGCGTGTCGGCGCGGTACGCCAGCACCTCGCGCGCGGCCTGCGGCCCCTCGAGCAGGAACAGCCCCGTCTCGTGGCGGGCGCTGCGCTTGGTCAGCTTCGCGACGGCGCGCACGCGCGGAGAGCGAGGGTTCTCGAGCACGGCACTCAGTCTAGGGACAGAAAAGGCGCCCTCCTCGCGGAGGACGCCTTTTCAGGACGGATGCCGTCGTCAGGCGCTCTTGGGCGCGTTGACGTTCTCGGGCAGTGCGCCCTTGGCCGTCTGGACGAGCGACGCGAACGTGCCCGGCTCGTTCACCGCGAGCTCTGCGAGCATGCGGCGGTCGACCTGCACACCCGCGAGGCCGAGGCCCTGGATGAAGCGGTTGTACGTGATGCCGTTCTGACGGGCAGCGGCGTTGATGCGCTGGATCCACAGGCGGCGGAAGTCGCCCTTGCGCTTGCGACGGTCGCGGTACGCGTAGACGAGCGAGTGGGTGACCTGCTCCTTCGCCTTGCGGTACAGGCGCGAACGCTGACCCCGGTAACCGGAGGCGCGCTCGAGGATGACGCGACGCTTCTTGTGGGCGTTGACCGCCCGCTTGACTCTAGCCATTTCGTGTGATTCCTATTCGTGCGTCGGGCGCTCAGCGACCGAGGAGCTTCTTGGCGACCTTGGCGTCGCCGGGAGCGAGAACCTGCTCCTGCGACAGGCGACGGGTACGGCGCGACGACTTGCCCTCGAAGTTGTGGCGAAGGTTCGCCTGCTGCTTCATGAGCTTCCCGCTGCCGGTGACCTTGAAGCGCTTCTTGGCACCCGAGTGGGTCTTCTGCTTCGGCATCTGTTCTTCCTTCGTTTCACATCCCGACAAGGCGGGAGTCGTATCCCGCGGTGCGGGAGTCTGTGGGGCCTACTCGGCGGCTGCCGGCTCGGCTTCTTCGGAGGCGGCGCCGCCGGTGCGGGCGGTGCGAGCGGCCTCCTTGTTCGCGGCGCGCTGAGCGTTCTGCTCGGTCTTCACCTCGGACTTGTTCTTGTGCGGCGCGATGACCATCACCATGTTGCGGCCGTCGATCGTGGGGTTCGACTCGACGGTGCCGAACTCGGCCACGTCCTCCGCGAACTTGCGGAGGAGGCGGACGCCCTGCTCGGGACGCGACTGCTCGCGGCCACGGAAGAGGATCATCGCCTTGACCTTGTCGCCCGACTGCAGGAAGCCCTCGGCGCGCTTGAGTTTGGTGATGTAATCGTGGGCTTCGATCTTCAGACGGAACCGGACCTCCTTGAGGACGGTGTTCGCCTGATTGCGACGCGCTTCCTTGGCCTTCTGCGCAGCCTCGTACTTGAACTTGCCGTAGTCCATGATCTTGACCACGGGGGGCTTCGAGTTCGGGGCCACCTCGACGAGATCGAGGTCGGCTTCCTGAGCCAGGCGCAGCGCCACCTCGATGCGGACGACGCCGACCTGCTCACCCGCGGGTCCGACGAGGCGGACCTCGGGGACGCGGATGCGGTCGTTGGTGCGGGGATCGCTGATGCGGAACTCCTTGGGTTGCGGGGTGCTGACCACCGCGACACGGATGCGTCGCGGGCGGAGGAAGATCCCACTCCACCCGTCAGGACGCTGCGAGCCCCGACTTCCTGCACCCTTTTCCCGCGTGTTCCTCATGCGGCAACCCCGGCCGCAGAGCGGTCGGGGCGGAGTACGTGACCCGGTAGCCTGGAACGGCAAGCGCGGGTGGGATGTGATCCACTTTCCGATCCGGCGCGGAACGCACCGGAGACCGCACAAGTTTAGCAGAGAGAACGGCGTGGACACGATTCGAGACGACGACGCTCCCCAGACCGACACGACGACGGCGACGGATGCCGCGCGCCAGGCTCGCTGGGAGGAGCAGGAGGAGGCCGCGGCATCCGCCTCTCGCGACATCGCCGACGTGCCGGCCGTCGAGGTCATCACCACGACCGCGGTGCACCTGCTGAGCGCGGCGGCGGTCAAGGTCGGACTCGCAGACGACCCCGCGACCCAGACCGATCTCGACGAGGCACGCAAGCTCATCAACGCCCTCGCCGGGCTCATCACGGCCGGCGCTCCCGAGATCAGCGACATGCATGCCCGCTCTCTCCGGGACGGACTGCGGTCCGTGCAGCTCGCGTTCCGCGAGGCTTCGGTCATCCCCGACCCCATCGGCAAGGGTCCCGGCGAGAAGTGGACCGGCCCGGTCAACTGATCGGGCGCGTCACCTGAACGGGGCGCGTCACCTGATCCCGAGCGCGGCGGCCCCGCGCGCCACGGCGTCGACGGTGCGGCGCACCGCTTCCGCGTCGGTCCCGCGGTTGCTCACCGCGAACCGCACCACGGTGCGGTCCTGCCACGTCGACGACGACGCCCAGACGGTGCCCTCGGCTCGCAGCCAGTCCCCCAGTGCAGCCGTCGCGGCGTCGTCGCCCGCCGCGAGGCAGACCTGGGTGAAGACCACGTCGTTGCGGACCTCGAGTCCGGGAATCGTCCGGAATCCCTCTGCCAGCGCGGCGGCGGCATCCACCAGCCCGTCGATCAGGTCGACGACGCCTCGCCGCCCGAGCGACCGCAGCGCGGCCCACACCGTCACGCCGCGGGCCCGGCGCGAGAGCTCGGGCACCCGGTCGTACGGGTCGGACACGCTCTCGACCACGGGCAGGTACGCCGCGTGGGCGCCGAGGGATGCCGTCATCGCCGCCTCGTCCCGCACGATCGCCACGCCGCAGTCGTACGGCACATTGAGGGTCTTGTGGGCATCGGTGGCCCAGGAGTCGGCGGTGGCCAGACCTTCGACCAGGTGGTGCAGCGCCGGACTCGCCGCCGCCCACAGCCCGAAGGCGCCGTCGACGTGCACCCACGCGTCCGCCGCGCGGGCGACCTCGATCGCGGCGGTGAAGTCGTCGAACGCGCCGGAGTGGACATCGCCGGCCTGGAGCGCGACGAGGGCGGGGCCATCTCCGTCGGCCAGGGCGCGCGCCAGTGCGGCGACGTCGATACGGCCCTGCTCGTCGGCGCCCACGGTGTGCGGGGCGCCCAGCCCGGCGATGCGGCCGGCGAGGACGACGGAGGTGTGCACCGCGTCGCCGGCGAGGAAGCGGATCCGCGGCGCGGACTGCAGACCGGCGACAGGATCGAACCCGCGCCGGCGCAGCAGAGCATCGCGACCGGCGACCAGGCACGACAGGTTGGCGCTCGTCGCGCCCGTGGTGAAGCCGACGCCGCTCTCAGCAGGAAGGCCGAGCACCTCGAGCAGCCACGCCGCGGCGACCTCCTCGACGGCAGCGGTCGCCGGAGTGGGCTGGCGGGAACCGGTGTTCTGGTCCCACGTCGACACCAGCCAGTCCGCGGCGAGCGCCGCGGGATAGGCGCCCCCGATGACGAATCCGTAGAAGCGGGAAGAGCCCATCGCCATGAGTCCCGGCTCGGCCGCTTCGGCCAGCTCCTCGACGACGGCCGCGGCGTCGAGCCCCTCCGCGCCGAGGGGGCGATGGAGGCGGGAGAGGATCGCGTCGACCGCGACCTCGGGACGGATCGGACGCTCCTCCAGGGAGTCGAGCCAGCGCAGCGCCCGCCGATGGGCCACCTCGAGTGCTCGCCGGTATTCGTCCGTCGTCGAGTCGTCGTCCATGGGACACCTCCGCCGTGCCGATCATCCGCCGCGGGGCGTCCGGTCGCAAGGGCGTCCGGTTGCGGCACACGCTGATCAGGAGTGGCCGGCAGGGCGCGCGATACCTCGGGACGGCTCAGGCTCGAACGAGCTTGATCGTCAGCGAGTCCACGAGCACGGCGATCCGGTCGTCGGCGGCCCAGCGCTTGGCGAGCCGCGCCAGCACGGCATCGAGCTCGACCTGCTCGAGCCCCTCCATCAGGTGCAGGCGCACGATCAACTCGGGACCGCGCAGACGCGCGTCGGGATCCCCCGCCTCGACGCTGAGATCGATCACCGCCAATTCGCCGCCGATGCTCTCGTGCAGGCCGGCGAACACCTGCGGTGAGACGAAGCTCGGCTCCCAGGGCTGCTGTTGACCGATCGCCCAGACCGCGGGACGGCGCAGCACGAACTCGGTCGGCGAGCCCGGGTCGAGCACGATCAGATCGGTGTCGTCGGCCGCCGCCGCCAGCGCGGTGCGGACGCCGTCCGCGGGAACGGGCCGGGCCGAGGCATCCCATCGTCCCATCGTCTCGACGGATGAGAACACCGGGAGCACGCGCCGGCCATCGGGCGCCGCCACCGTCACGATCGAGAGCTCCTGCGTCTTGTCCACGGCGAGGCCGTGCGCACCGACGCCCTCGTCGCCCTTCTCGGCGAGCAGGGGGATCAGCAGGCGCGCCGAACGATACGCGTCGACGACGTCCTGCTGGCGCCCCACGCCAGCCCGGAACGCCGTCACCGCGGCCAGCAGCGTCGGGTCGGCAGAGCCGTCGTCGGCGGAGTGCGGGTTGGCCTGGAAGCTGCGACCTTCCCACGGCACGCCGGCGGAATCCCCGCCGTGGCCGGCGTGGTGGTGGTCGTGCGGGTCAGTATCCGGCGACATCCAGCGCCTCGGCGAGCGTGAACTCCCCGGCGTAGAGGGCCTTGCCCACGATCACGCCTTCGACGCCGAGCGGGACGAGATCGCGCAGGGCGATGAGGTCGTCCAGGCTCGAGACGCCGCCCGACGCCACGATCGGCTTCGGCGTCCGCGAGGTCAGCTCGCGAAGAAGCTCGAGGTTGGGCCCCTGGAGCGTGCCGTCCTTGGTGACGTCGGTGACGACGTACCGGCTGCACCCGGCCGACTCGAGCCGATCCAGCACCGTCCACAGGTCGCCGCCCTCGCGGGTCCAGCCGCGCGCCGCAAGGGTCGTGCCGCGCACGTCGAGTCCCACCGCGATCACGTCGCCGTACCGGCCGATCACGTCGGCCGCCCACTCGGGGTTCTCGAGCGCTGCGGTGCCCAGATTGATGCGCGCCGCACCGCTCTCGAGGGCCGCCTCGAGGGTGCGATCGTCGCGAATGCCTCCGGACAGCTCCACCTGCACGCCGCGTACCTGCTTGATCACCTTGCGCAGGACGCCCGCGTTGCTTCCGCGCCCGAAGGCCGCGTCGAGGTCGACGAGGTGGATCCACTCCGCGCCCTGACGCGCGAAGTCGAGCGCCGCGTCGACCGGATCGCCGTAGCTGGTCTCGGTGCCGGCCTCCCCCTGGGTCAGACGAACGGCCTTGCCGTCGGCGACGTCGACGGCGGGCAGGAGGACGAGCTTGGGCGTGGACGCGAAATCGTTCATGGCTCCCTGGCTGATTGCGAGCGATGCGGGAGGATCACACGAACGCGCGCCCCCGCAGACGGCACGATCTCAGAGAGTAGCCCCGCGAAGCCCGCCGATCCAATTGGAGAGCAGACGGATGCCGGCCTCCCCCGACTTCTCGGGGTGGAACTGCGTCGCCGACAGCGGCCCGTTCTCCACCGCTGCGAGGAACGGCGCGCCATAGGTGCACCACGTGACGACCGGCTGCGGGAACGGCGGCTGGACGTCGAGCAGCCATTGCTGTGCCCCGAAGGAGTGCACGAAGTAGAACCGCTCGTCCTCGATGCCGCGGAACAGCCGCGAGCCCTCGCCGGGATCCACCGTGTTCCAACCCATGTGCGGCAGCACCGGAGCATCGAGCTCACCGACGACGCCCGGCCACTCGCCGAGGCCCTCGGTGTCGACCCCGCGCTCGACGCCGCGCTCGAAGAGCACCTGCATGCCCACGCAGATTCCGAGCACCGGGCGCCCGCCCGCGAGCCGGCGCTCGATGAGCTCGTCGCCGCGACTGGCGCGCAGCGCCTCGGCCACGGCGCGGAACGCGCCCACGCCGGGAACCACGAGGCCGTCGGCGTCCATCACGAGGCCGCGATCCTTCGTGAGTATCGCGTCCGCTCCGGCCGCGGCCAGCGCCTTGACCGCCGAGTGGACGTTGCCCGAACCGTAGTCCAGAACCGCGACGAGCGGCCGGCCGCCGTCTTCGGTCGTCGCACCGCCGGTCGACGAGGTGTCGGTCACAGTGCTCCCTTCGTGCTCGGGACTCCCTCCACGAGCGGATCGAGAGCCTTCGCCTGACGGAACGCGCGCGCGAAGGCCTTGTATTCCGCTTCGGCGATATGGTGCGGGTCGCGGCCGGCGAGCACCCTCACGTGCACAGTGAGAGCGGCGTTGAATGAGATCGCCTCGAAAGTGTGCCGCACCAGCGAGCCGGTGAAATGACCGCCGATGAGGTGGTGCTCGAAGCCCGTCGGCTCGCCGTCGTGGACGAGGTACGGACGGCCGCTGATGTCGACGACGGCCTGCGCGAGGGCCTCGTCGAGAGGGACGAGCGCATCGCCGTAGCGGGAGATGCCCGACTTGTCGCCGAGGGCCTCGCGGATCGCCTGGCCGAGCACGATCGAGATGTCTTCCACCGTGTGGTGGGCGTCGATGTCGGTGTCGCCCGAGGCGCGGACGGTCAGGTCGGTGAGCGAGTGCTTCGCGAAGGCGGTGAGCATGTGGTCGAAGAACGGCACCGTCGTGTCGATCCGGCTGCGCCCGGTGCCGTCGAGATCGAGCTCGAGCTCGACGGTGGATTCGCTCGTCGCCCGCCGAAGCGACGCGGTTCTGGGTGCTGCGCTCATGCGGCCGATCCTACCGAGGCGAGGGCGTCGAGGAACGCGGTGGTCTCGTCGTCCGTCCCCGCGGTGACACGCAGGTGGCGAGGGATGCCGACATCGCGGATGAGCACGCCCGCGTCGTAGAGTGCGCGCCACGTCGCGGCGGGCTCGTCGACGTCGCCGAACAGGACGAAGTTCGACCACGACTCATGGGCGGTGTATCCCAGAGCCTCGACGGTCGCCGAGATGCGGTCGCGCTGGGCGACGATCTCGTCCACCATCCCGAGCATGACGGGAGAGTGGCGGAGCGCCGCCGTCGCTGCCGCCTGGGTGAGGGCGCTGAGGTGATACGGGAGGCGCACGAGCCGCAGCGCGTCGATGAAGACCGGGTCGGCGGCGAGGTAGCCCACTCGCGCACCTGCGAACGCGAACGCCTTGCTCATGGTGCGCGACACCACCAGCCGCTCTCTACCCCGCAGCAGCGTCAGCGCCGAGCGCTCATCCCGCGGCGCGAACTCGTGGTACGCCTCGTCCACGATCACGATGCCGTCGGTCGCCTCGTACACCGCCTCGACGACATCGAGGCGCATGGGCGTGCCGGTCGGGTTGTTCGGAGAGCACAGGAAGACCACATCCGGTGCGGCATCAGCGACCTGGGATGCCGCGTCCTGGGCGCCGACGCTGAAATCGGCCCCGCGCACTCCCTCGACCCACTCGGCGCCGGTGCCGCGGGTGAGGAGGGGGTACATCGAATAGGTCGGCCCGAACCCGAACGCCCTCCGGCCAGGCCCGGCGAAGGCCTGCAGAATGTGCTGCAGCACCTCGTTGGATCCGTTCGCGGCCCAGATCTGGTCGCGGGTGAGTCCGTGACCGAGATATTCGGCGAAGCCCTCGCGCAGCGCCGTGAACTCACGGTCGGGGTAGCGATTGACCTCGCGCAGCGCCAGGGCGATCGAATCGAGGATGTCGTCGGCGACCTCCTGCGGCACCGGGTGGGTGTTCTCGTTGACGTTCAGCGCCACCGGCAGCGGCGCCTGAGGAGCGCCGTACGGCTCCTGACCCCGGAGGTCGGGGCGGAGGGGAAGGTCTTCGAGACGAGCACTCACCCCTCCCATGGTACGGGCGGTCGGGTGCCGTCCGGCGAGGCGCGGGCTCAGGGGACGGTCGCGTACTCGGTGGGGATGGCGAGGTTCTGCCCCGCCCACACCGTCGCCCCGTCGAGAGCGTTCAGCCGGACGATGGCGTCGACGACGTCGCGCGGGTCGTGACCCGGAGCGACCTCTTCGGCGATCGACCACAGCGACTCGCCGGCACCGACGCTGACCGTCGTGAACGAACCGGAAGGAGCGCCGTCGTCGCGCGACGCGAGGGCGGTGCCTCCGCTGATCACCGCGATGCTGAGCGCCGCGATGGCCGGCAGTGCCGCCAGGAACGCCAAGACGCGGCGGCCGCGAACGGTGAGCCGGATGCGGGTCGGGCGCACCGAAGGAAGGACGGGCGCCGAGATTCCGATCGCGGTCATTTCTGCTCCTTCTGTGACGACAGCTTCGCCGGGTGAGAGATTCGCATCCGCCGCTCGGCCGGGAGCGGCGGATCCGAACCTCTCTTCCGAAGCTATCTTCGATATTCTGAGGTGTCAAGGCACCGGACCCGGGTCGTTCTCTCGAACGCGACACGCGGCGGGGTTGTTCCCTCCGTGCGTCGATCCCGGATACGGTTTCGATACGAGAACCCCACCACGGGCCTCCGACATTCGAAGAAAACGTGCCCGACGGCGGAGCGCGAGACGGGAGCCGGAACATGAGCGACGCGAGGGACAAGCCCCAGACACGGCGGCGCAAGAGCCTCAGCGACAAGCAGCTCGCGATCCTCGAGGTGATCCAGCGCTCTATCGCACGTCACGGCTATCCGCCGAGCATGCGCGAGATCGGCGACGCGGTGGGCCTGAAGTCGCTGTCCAGCGTGACGCACCAGCTGAACCAGCTCGAGCTGAGCGGTTATCTGCGCCGCGACGCCGGGAAGACGCGCGCCATGGAGGTGCTGATCGACCTGCCCGGCACCGCGACCGAGAGTCCCGCCGATTCGGCGCCGACCGTGGGCGACGCGGCCCTCGTCCCGCTGGTGGGCCGCATCGCCGCCGGCGTGCCGATCACGGCCGAGCAGCAGGTGGAGGAGATCTTCCCGCTGCCGCGCCAGCTCGTCGGCAAGGGCGACCTGTTCATGCTGAAGGTCTCGGGCGAGTCGATGATCGATGCCGCGATCTGCGACGGCGACTGGGTGGTGGTGCGCTCGCAGGCGACCGCCGAGAACGGCGACATCGTCGCCGCGATGCTCGACGACGAGGCGACGGTCAAGACGTTCCGCCAGCGCGACGGCCACACGTGGCTGCTCCCCCGCAACTCGGCGTTCGAGCCGATCCTGGGCGACGACGCCACGGTGCTGGGCAAGGTCGTGGCCGTCCTGCGCACCGTCTGAGCGCCGACCTCTCCGTCCCGCCGACGCACCGACGCCGAGCGACCCCGCGACGACCCTTCTAGCGGGCCGCGCGCTTCCCCGCTATAAGGGGGTTATGACCGCCGACGCGAGCACGACCTCCCACGACGCTCTGCTCGCTCGCCTTGAGGCGCTCGAGGCAGAGAATGCGCGATTGCGCGACCTCTCGACAGCCGGGGCCTCGGAGCCGCCGACCGTCGGGAAGGACCGGCCGGGCGGCAGCCGCTGGCGCGCCTTCCTGTCGGCTCTGTGCATCGTGATCGCCACGATCCTCGTCCCGGTCTCGATCGTCGCGGCGTGGGCGCGGGTCGAGCTCGTGGAAGAGACCCGGTTCGTCGAGACCTTCGCGCCCCTGGCCGATGATCCGGCGGTCCAGACGCTGGTGGCGGACCAGGTGATCCTCGCGCTGGAGGACGCCGTCGATCTCGAAGGCGTCACCAACGACCTGTTCGACGGCCTCCAGCAGCTGGATCTTCCGCCGCGCGCCCTGACCGCGCTGGATCTGCTGCGCACCCCCGCGGTGCAGGGCCTGCAGGGCCTCGTCGACACCGCCGTCACCCGGCTCGTGCAATCCGACGCGTTCGCCGATGTCTGGGAGACGGCGCTGCAGGCGAGCCACCGATCCCTCGCGGCGGTGGCCGCGGGCGGCACCTCCAGCGGTGCGGTGGTCATCGGCGAGGGCGGCGAGCTGGGCATCCAGCTCGGACCCGTCATCGAAGAGGTCAAGGAGCGGCTCGTCGAGCGCGGCATCGGATTCGCGTCCTCGATCCCGGTGATCGACAGGACGATCGTCGTCGCTCAGAGCGATGCTCTCACTCTCGTGGGCACCGTCTACAACCTGGCGGTGTCGGTGGGCTGGTGGACGCCGATCGTCGCGCTCGTGCTCTTCGTGGCGGGCATCCTGATCGCGCGCCGGCGCTCCACCGCGGTGCTCGGCGCCGGAGCCGGCATCGCCCTCGGCAGCGGCGTGCTCGCGATCGGGCTGGCCATCGCCGGTTCGGTCCTGCAGCTGAGCGCTCCGAGCCTCGGCGTGTCGTCGGGGGCTCTCGGGGCGATCTACGAGCAGGTCACGCGTGCGATGCGCGACACCGCGGTGGTGCTGACGCTCATCGGGCTGGTCATCGCCGTGATCGCGTGGACGTCGGGGCGTTGGCGAGGCGCGCGCGCCGCGCGCGCCGGAGTCTCGTCGGTCAACGCGGGGCTGCGGGGCGCTGCGCTCGAGCGCGGCATCGACACGGGACGGGTCGGGGCGTGGTTGTACGCGCAGCGGCTGCTGGTGCGCCTCGTCCTGGGCGTTCTCGCCGTCACCTGGCTGATGCTGCTGCGTCCGCTGAGCGTGGGCGAGGTGTTCCTGGTGCTCGTGGTGTGGCTGGTGGTCTGGTGGGTCACCGAGCTGCTGCAGCGCCGTCCTGACGACAGCGTCGCAGACCCCGCCCTCTCGGACGCAGCAGACGAGGTGAGACCTCAGGGAGCGACAGCGGATGCCGCGACCCCAGCGGCCGCGGCATCCGTCGTACCTCGCTCCTAGACCGGGACCTCGACGTTCTCGCGCACGACCCGCGCCGCCTCGACGAGGTTGCGCAGTGACGTCACCGTCTCGTCATAGCCGCGCGTCTTGAGACCGCAGTCCGGGTTCACCCAGACACGGCGCACCGGCAGCTCGGCGACGGCCCTGTCGAGCAGTTCGGTGAGCTCGGCGACCGACGGCACGCGCGGCGAGTGGATGTCGTAGACGCCGGGTCCGACGCCGTGCGCGAAGCCGGAGGCGGCGATGTCGCCGATCACCTCTCCGCGGCTGCGTGCCGCCTCGATGGACGTGACGTCGGCGTCGAGAGCGGCGATCGCATCGATGACGACGTCGAACTCGGAGTAGCACAGATGCGTGTGCACCTGGGTGGCCACGGCGGCTCCGGCCGTCGCGAGCCGGAATGAGCCCACGGACCAGTCGAGGTAGGTCGGCTGGTCGGCCTTTTTCAGGGGAAGCAGCTCCCGCAGCGCCGGCTCGTCGACCTGGATGACGCCGATGCCGGCCGCCTCGAGGTCGGTGATCTCGTCACGCAGCGCGAGCGCCACCTGGTTCGCGGTGTCGGCGAGGGGCTGGTCGTCGCGCACGTACGACCACGCCAGTATCGTCACCGGTCCGGTCAGCATGCCCTTCATGGGCTTGTCGGTGAGCGACTGCGCGAACGTCGACCAGGCGACGGTGATCGGCGCCGGACGCGCCACGTCGCCCCACAGGATGGACGGACGGGTGGCCCGGGAGCCGTACGACTGCACCCAGCCGTTGCGTGTCACGGCGAACCCGTCGAGGTGCTCGGCGAAGTACTGCACCATGTCGTTGCGCTCGGCCTCGCCGTGCACCAGCACATCCAGCCCGATCCTCTCCTGGAGCTCGACGACCCGCGCGATCTCATCGCGCAGGAATCCCTCGTACTCGCCACTGGCGAGCTCTCCCGCCGTGTGGCGGGCTCGGGCACGGCGGATGTCGCCGGTCTGCGGGAACGATCCGATCGTCGTGGTCGGCAGCACCGGCAGACCGAGGGCTGCGTCTTGGGCGGCGACGCGGTCCTCATAGTCGCCGCGCGCGAAATCCTCCTCCCGCAGCGCAGCGGCGCGATCGCGCACTGCGCCGTCGCGCACGCCGGGAGCACTGCGGCGGTCCACGAGTGCGGCGGATGCCTCGTCCAGCTCGGCCTCGATCGACGGACGTCCCTCTGCCAGGCCTCTGGCGAGCGCGGCCACCTGCGCGGTCTTCTGATCGGCGAATGCCAGCCACGTCGCCAGACGCGGTGCGAGATCGGGCTCGTCCGCGACGTCGTGAGGAACGTGCTGCAGTGAGGTCGACGTGCCGGCCGCGACGGCACCCGCGCCGAGCGCGCGAAGCTGCTCGAGCTTGTGCCACGCGTTCTCGAGGTCGCCCCGCCAGATGTTGCGCCCGTCCACCACGCCTCCGACGAGCGTCTTGTCCGCCAGCCCCGGCACGGCAGCGGGGATCGCGCCGCGGGTGAGGTCGAGCGCGAGTCCCTCGACGGGTGAAGCGGCGAGCGCGGTCCACGCCTCCGCGGACAGCTGCGCGTAGGGGGCGGCGACGAGGATCGCGGGTCGACTGGCGGCGTGGCCGAGCACGTCATAGGCCCGGGTGGCGGCGTCGGCGAGGCGGCCGGGTGAGGCGGGAAGGCTCTCGCTCACCAGGGCCGGCTCATCGAGCTGCACCCACTCCGTCCCGGCAGCGCGCAGCGCGGCGAGAAGCTGTGCATACACCGGCAGCAGATCCTCCAGCCGGCTGAGGGGGTCGAAGCCCGGTCCGGCCACATCCGTCGGCTTGGCCAAGGCCAGGAGCGTCACCGGGCCGACGACGACGGGCCGGACCGTGTAGCCGTCGGCCTTGGCCTCGGCCACCTGGCGCACCAGGCGATCGCTGGACAGGGCGAACGCCGTCTCGGGACCGATCTCGGGGACGAGGTAGTGGTAGTTCGTGTCGAACCACTTCGTCATCTCGAGCGGCGCATGCTCGCCGGCTCCGCGCGCGGCTGTGAAGTAGGCGTCGAGCTCGGCCGCGGCTCCGCACCGGCGGCCGTCGGCCGGCTCGGCGAAGCGCGCCGGCAGGGCGCCGACGGTGGCGGCGGCATCCAGTACCTGGTCGTAGAACGAGAACGTCTCGGGGATCGACGAGTCTCCGCGGCCGAGGCCGAGCGCCGCCAGCCGTTCGCGGGTGGCGCGGCGCAGGCCGCCGGCGATCTGCTCCAGGCCGTCGGCGTCGAGGCGGCCGGCCCAGTGCGCCTCGACCGCGCGCTTCAGCTCACGGCGCGGGCCGATTCGGGGGTAGCCGAGAATCGTCCCCTGCGGGAACGGAGGGTGTGACTCGGAATGTGGGCGAGGGGTGGTCATCGTGCGGCCTCCTTCTGGCGCGGATGGGTGAGGATCCCGGCCTCGCGGAGCACCGCGAGGACCGTGTCGTGGTTGTTGAACGCGTAGAGGTGCACGCCGGGCGCACCGCCCGCGACGACGTCACGGGCGAGCTGAGCCGCGTACGCCACGCCGAACTCGTGCTGCCCCTCGGACGTCGGCTCGATCTCGAGCCCGATCGCCAGCTGCGCGGGCAGGGGTTCGCCGGTGAGCTCGAGCACTCGGCGCAGCCGTGTGGGCGAGGTCACCGGCATGATCCCGGGGAGGATCGGGAGCGTCACACCCGAGTCGCGGGAACGCTGCACGAAACCGAGGTAGTCGTCGGCGTGGAAGAACAGCTGCGAGATGGCCAGGGTGGCGCCCGCCGCCTCCTTCGCCAGCAGCGCGTCGATGTGCTCGCTCGCGTGCCGCGACCGCGGATGCCCGTTGGGAAAAGCCGCCACCGCGATGTCGACGGAACGTCGACGCTCGACGCGCACCGCGCCCGGCACTCCCGGAATGGGCGCCTCGGTGTACGGCGCACGCTCGGCCTGCACACGATCGATCAGCTGCACCAGCTGCGCGGCGCTCTCGAGATCACCGAGGAACGCGTCGTCCTCCGACAGTCCTTCCGGGGGATCGCCCCGCAGCGCGAGGAAGCTCGTGATGCCGGCATCCAGGAACTCGCGGATGAGTGACGCGGCTCCTGCCCAGGTGTTGCCGACGCAGGTGAGATGCGCGAGCGGCTCGATGTGCGTCTCGCGGAGGATGTGGGTCAGCAGCTCCAGGGATCGGCCACCGGTGGAGCCGCCGGCGCCGTAGGTCACCGAGATGAAGCGCGGGTCGACGCGGGCCAGATGGCGGATGGTCTCGTGCAGCGCGGCGACACCGGCCTCGGAGCGAGGCGGGTAGACCTCGAACGAGACGGGCACAGGGGGCATGCGCAGATCGATCGGCATGGTGGGCTTCTCGGTGATCGTGGGCGGACAGAGGCCGGGCGGCCGTGACACCTCGCACCTGCCGGATCGGCGGTGGGGTATCGAACGGGCGGGTGCCGGGCTCGGCTGTCGCTCCTGCCCGGCCCCGATCTCTCGGGGGCGTCCTCACGGACGACCGGGCGACGATTGCTCCACGGTAGCGGCGCGTCAACGGACCGGTCCTTCCTGTGACCTTCTGTTTCGCCGGGACCCGATCGCGCCGCGGCCCCGTACCGTGGTGTACGTGACGACGCCTTCCGATCAGGTCCTCAACTACGGGTCGTGGCCCTCGCCGGTATCGGCGACCGACGTGTCGGCTGCCTCCTCCCGACTGGACGGCGCCCGCTTCGTCGGCGACGAGGTGTGGTGGGGCGAGTCCGTGCCCGTGGAAGGCGGCCGCACCGCGGTGCGCCGGATGACGGCATCCGGGACCGTCGAAGACGTGATCGCGGCCCCGTGGAATGCCCGCTCACGCGTGCACGAGTACGGCGGCGGCTCGTGGACGACGTCGGACGACGGCGTGCTGTTCTTCGTCGAGAAGACAGACCAGCGGGTGTGGCGCCTGGCCCCGGGCGAACTGCCCCGGCCGATCACGCCCTCGACGGGTGATGTCCGATTCGGCGGCCTGACGTGGCAGGGCGGCCGGCTTCTGGCCGTTCGCGAGGCCCACGGCGACGCGGATGTGCCGGAGCGTGACGTCGTCGAGATCGCATCCGACGGCCACGGGCCTGGGGCTGCCTCCTCCGTGCGTCCGCTCGTCGCCGACAGCGATTTCGTGGCCCAGCCCGCCCTGTCTCCTGACGGCGGGCATCTCGCGTGGATCGCGTGGAACCATCCCGACATGGCGTGGGACCGCGCCGAGCTGCGCATCGGGCGCCTCGAGGACGGCGTCGTCGCGGAGTGGACGACGGTCGCCGGCGGCGCCTCCTCTCCGCTGCAGCCGGTGTGGATCGACGACGAGGACCTGCTCTACAGCGACGACCCGTCGGGTCGATGGAACGTGTGGCGCATGCGGCTCACCGCCGACCTGCGGCACGAGGCCGTCGCGCCGGCCGACGCCGACACCGGCGGCCCCCTGTGGTCGCTCGGTCCCCGCTGGTTCGCCCGCCTCGACGACGGCCGCATCGTGTCCGTGCGCACTCACGGCTCGGACCGGCTCGTGGTGATCGACCCCGACGGCACCGTACGCGACCTCCGGATCGACGCCGTGACGCGCCTGTCGATCGAAGACGTGCGAGGCACTCAGCTGCTGGTGTCGGGTGCGGGCTCCGCCGGTGCCGGACTGTGGCAGCTCGACGTCGATCGCCCCGGCGAGGCGCGGGCGATCGTCGGCGGCTCCTCACCGTGGGGTGCGGAATGGATGCCGATCGCCCGGCGCTTCACCGTGGACGGCCCGCACGGACCCGTCCACGCCTTCGACTACCCGCCCACCAATCCCATGGTCACCGGCCCTGCGGACGAGCGTCCGCCGTACGTCGTCTTCGTGCACGGCGGACCGACCGATCACGTCGGGGGCGCGGCATCCGGCCGCATCGCGTTCTTCA
The DNA here is from genome assembly GCF_000304335.1 of Microbacterium yannicii PS01. GTDB lineage: Bacteria > Actinomycetota > Actinomycetes > Actinomycetales > Microbacteriaceae > Microbacterium > Microbacterium yannicii_A. The sequence goes on from NZ_CAJF01000013.1 coordinate 37,552, forward strand.
CCAGCCGTGGAATCGGCGTGCTCGACGTCAACTACGGAGGCTCGAGCGGCTACGGCCGCGCCTACCGCGAGCGGCTTCGCGGGCAGTGGGGGGTGGTCGACGTGGACGACGTCGTCGCCGCGGCGCGCGGTCTCGCAGACGCCGGCATCGCCGACCCGGCGCGCCTCGCGATCGCCGGAGGTTCCGCGGGGGGTTGGACGGTGCTCTGCGCCGTCACGAGGTCCGACGTCTTCGGGGCCGGCATCAGCCGGTACGGCGTCGCCGACCTGCGCCGGCTCGCCGCCGACACCCACGACTTCGAGGCCCGCTACCTCGACGGCATGGTCGGTCCCCTGCCCGACGCCGAGTGGCTCTACGTCGAGCGGTCACCGCTGTCGCACCTGGACCGCCTCCGGACGCCACTGCTCATCGAGCAGGGCCTCGACGACCTCGTCGTGCCTCCCTCGCAGTCCGAGGCGGTGCGTGATGCACTCGTCACGAACGGCGTGCGACACGCCTACCTCGGCTTCGAGGGCGAGGGTCACGGATTCCGTCGGGCCGAGACGGTCATCCGCACGATGGAGGCCGAGCTGGCGTTCCTCGGGCAGATCTTCGGCTTCCCGACCCCCGGAGTGCCGCCCCTCGACCTCGACTAGCGGAGGAAGGGCTCCAGGCGCGCCGCCAGGTGCTCTCCGACGCGCGCGCGGATCGCGGTGCCGCCCTCCTCGTGCTCCTGCGACAGGATCATGCCCTGCTCGTGGATCGCCGAGACGAGGTCGCCGCGATCGTAGGGCACGAGCGCGTGCACCTCGATCGCCGGAAGCGGCAGAGCCGCCTCGATCGCCGCGCGAAGCTCCTCGATGCCCTCACCGGTGCGCGACGACGCGAACACCGCCTTGGGCTCGAGGCCACGCAGCACCAACCGGGTGTCGCCGTCGACGAGATCCGCCTTGTTGAAGACCACGAGCTCGGGGATGTCGCGCGCGCCGACATCGCCGATGACGTCGCGCACGGTCGCGAGCTGGGCGGCCGGATCCGGGTGGGATCCGTCGACGACGTGCAGGATCACATCCGCATCGCCGACCTCCTCGAGCGTCGACCGGAAGGCCTCGACGAGCTGGTGCGGCAGGTTCCGCACGAACCCGACGGTGTCGGTCAGCGTGTAGACGCGGCCGTCGGCGGTCTCGGAGCGGCGGACCGTCGCGTCCAGCGTCGCGAACAGGGCGTTCTCGACGAGCACGCCGGCACTGGTGAGCCGGTTGAGCAGGCTGGACTTGCCGGCGTTGGTGTAGCCGGCGATCGCCACCGAGGGGACCGTGTTGCGCTTGCGCTCCGCCCGCTTCGCCTCGCGTGCCGGGGAGAAGTCGCGGATCTGGCGGCGCAGCTGCGCCATTTTCGTTCGGATGCGACGGCGGTCGAGCTCGATCTTGGTCTCACCGGGCCCGCGCGAGCCCATGCCCGCGCCGCCGGCGCCGACCTGGCCACCGGCCTGACGGCTCATCGACTCGCCCCACCCGCGCAGGCGGGGAAGGAGGTACTCGAGCTGCGCGAGCTCGACCTGCGCCTTGCCCTCACGGCTCTTGGCGTGCTGGCTGAAGATGTCGAGGATCACCGTGGTGCGATCGATGACCTTCACCTTGACGACGTCTTCGAGGGCACGCCGCTGGCTCGGCGCCAGCTCGGTGTCGGCGATCACGGTGTCGGCGCCGACCGCCGCGACGATGTCGCGCAGCTCGTCGGCCTTGCCGCGACCGACATACGTCGCCGGGTCGGGATGCGGGCGTCGCTGCAGGACGCCGTCGAGCACGACGGCTCCGGCGGTCTCGGCCAGGGCCGACAACTCGCGCAGCGAGTTCTCGGCGTCCTCGGTCTCTCCCTGAGCGTGCACGCCGACCAGCACCACGTTCTCGAGGCGCAGCTGCCGGTACTCGACCTCGGTGACGTCCTCGAGCTCGGTCGACAGCCCCGGCACCCGGCGCAGGGCGGCTCGCTCTTCGCGGTCCCACTGCTCGCCGTCGATGTCGGTCCGCTCGACGGTGGCGTCGTCCTGCAGCGCCTGCGCGGCGCCGCCGTCTGTGAAGGTGCTGACGCGTACCCCCGAGCGCGCCTCGGCGCGCGCCAGCACACGTTCCACCGGGTCCACCGGCGTCTCGTCCGCGTTCTGGGGGTTCGTGGTATCCGTCATGTGTTCCTTTCGGGATGCCTTTTCCGTGCCGATCGGCCGGTTCGAGGCATCCGTGAATTCTACGCTCCGCCTTATGGGGCTCGCCCCGCGATTCTCGTCTCGCTGGCGCTCCCCCGACGGGAGCTCCTCCGCTAGGCTCGTCAGCCATGGGGAATGACCACTACTTCAGTGCGTCCCCCGCCAGTGCCGAGAATCTGCGCCGCGTCCGCGTGACGCTCGCGGGTCGCGACCTCGAGCTGACGACTGCGGGCGGGGTTTTCAGTCCCGACCACGTGGATTCGGGCACCCAGGTGCTGCTGTCGAACACTCCCCCGCCGCCGCCAGGTGGAGACCTCCTCGATCTCGGCTGCGGATGGGGTCCGATCGCCCTGACCCTGGCCCTCGAGTCTCCGCACGCCACGGTCTGGGCGGTCGACGTGAACGAACGTGCGCTCGACCTGGTGCGCCGGAACGCCGAGGCGCTCGGTCTCGACAACGTCAACGCGGCGCTGCCGGACGATGTTCCCGCCGATGTCGTGTTCCGCACCATTCGCTCCAACCCGCCGATCCGCGTCGGGAAGCATGAGCTGCACGGACTCCTGGAGCAGTGGATCCCCCGCTTGGACGAGCGGTCGGACGCCTGGCTGGTCGTGCAGCGCAACCTCGGGTCGGATTCGCTGCAGCGGTGGCTGGCGGCGACATTCGCACAGGGCTTCAGCGTGCACCGAGCGGCGACCGGCCGCGGATTCCGCGTGCTGCGGGTCCGGCGTCACGGCTCGCCCCCGAGTGAGCCGATCCTGCTTCCCGAGCTGTGACGGCGCCGCGCCGCCCGACCCACTGCTCGCCGCGTTCAGGCTGCTGCGTTCAGGCGTCTGAGCTCAGGCGAGCGTGACTTCGCCGGAGTAGACCAGCGTCGCCGGGCCCGACAGCAGCACGTGCCGCGTGCCGTCGACCTCGGGCATCCGCACGCCCAGCGTTCCGCCGGGGACGTCGACGGACCAGTGATCCGGGGCGGCGGGACCCGCCCAGTGCCGGACGGCGAGCGCCGCCGCGGCGACGCCCGTTCCGCAGCTGAGCGTCTCGCCGACGCCACGCTCGAAGACCCGCATGCGGATGGAGCCGACGCCGTCGCGCACGAGCGGGTCGGCCGGCACGACGAACTCGACGTTCGCGCCGTGGCGCGGCTCGGGGTGCAGCTGCGGCTGCGCGCTGAGGTCGAGACCGTCGAGCTCGCGCGTGTCGGGCAGCGCCACCACGACATGGGGGTTTCCCACGTCGATGCCGAGGCCCGGCCGCGGCGCGCCGATTCCCCGGGCGCGCACGAGCACGTCGCCGTCCTCGATCGCGAAGGACCCGAGGTCGACCTCGATGCCCAGCTCGCTGCGGGTCAGCGTCTTCACCCCGGCGCGTGTGCCGATCGCCAGCGGGCCGGCATCGAGGGACGCCCAGCCCACCTCCATCAGGTACCGCGCGAACACGCGGATGCCGTTGCCGCACATCTCCGCGGCCGATCCGTCGGCGTTGCGGTAGTCCATGAACCACTCGGCTCCGGATGCCGCGGCCTCCGCGCCCTCGTCGATCGAGTCCGCACGCACCACACGCAGGACGCCGTCCGCGCCGATCCCGAAGCGCCGGTCGCAGAGCACGGCGACCTGATCGTCGGACAGCTCCAGCCGGCCGTCCGGGTCGGGCACGATGACGAAGTCGTTCCCCGTGCCGTGACCCTTGGTGAACGAGACGGTCTGCGGCATGGCTCAAGTCTACGGGCGTGCGCCGCGCGATCCGCCCCGTCAGTCCGCGATCAGGCGCTTGCCGGTCGTCCAGGTCTCGAACGCCTCGTAGCCGAGGGACCCGTAGAAGCCGCGGGCGGTGTTGTTGTCGGGACGTACCATCAGCTGCACCTTGGGGCATCCCATGTCGAGCAGCCGCTCCTCGGCGGCCTCGACGAGTCGGCGTCCGATCCCTTCGCCCCGACGAGCGGGGTCGCTCGCGAGGTAGTACAGCCAGCCGCGGTGGCCGTCATAGCCCGCCATGACCGAGCCGACGATCGCGCCGTCGGCGACCGCGACGAGGAACAGCTCGGGCTGGACGGAGAGCTTGCGGTTGATGTCCTGATGCGGGTTGTTCCACGGCCGGGTGAGGCCCGTCGCCTGCCAGAGCGATATGACGTCTTCGGTGTCGGCGATGGCGAAGGGGCGGATGTCGACGGTCATGCCCACGAGTCTGCCAGTGCCGACGCGTCCGCTCCGGACGAAATCCGGTGCGCCCCGCCGTACCTCTTGAACCACGACACCTGGCGTCGGGCGTAGCGGCGTGTGAGCGCCTGTGTCTCGGCGATCGCCTCGCTCTCCGTCAGCTCGCCGGACAGCTGCGCGAGTGCCTGCGCGTACCCGATCGCGCGTCGCGCGGTCACGCCGTCCTCCAAGCCCTGATCGCGGAGCGCCCGGACCTCGTCGAGCAGGCCGGCCCGCCACATCGCCTCGACGCGGTCATCGAGGCGCGCCACGAGGTCGGCGCGCGGCACGGACACGTCGAAGACCTGCGTCTGGTGGTGCCACAGTTCGGGGGCTTCGGGAAGGGCGGCACCGTGCGTGCGCTCCCCCAGCTCGAGCACCTCCAGCGCGCGAACGATGCGCCGTCCGTTGCGCGAGTCGATGCGGCCGGCGGTGTCCGGGTCGCGCTCGCGCAGCCGCGCGAACAGCGCGCCCGGGCCCTGCGCCTCGAGCTCGGACTCCAGTCGCGCTCGCACGGTCTCGTCGCGCGGCGGAAAGCGGAAGTCGTAGAGAACGCCCGACACGTACAGTCCCGATCCGCCGACGAGGATCGCGTCGGCGTCCCTCCGATGGATGTCTGCGATGGCGTCGCGCGCTGCCTGCTGGTACCAGGCGACGGCCGCCTCCTCGGTGACCTCCAGCACATCGAAGAGATGGTGACGGATGCCGCGGCGCTCGGCTTCAGGAAGCTTCGCGGTGCCGATGTCCATCCCGCGATACAGCTGCATGGCGTCGGCGTTCACGACCTCCGCCGGTCGGCCCCGCCTGGCGAGGGTCTCGGCGAGATCGAGCGACAGGGCGGTCTTCCCCGTCCCGGTGGCGCCGACGATCGCCCACAGGCGCGGCGCCGATGCCGGTGCCGCCGGGGTGGACCCGGGGAGAGTCACACGCCGATGCGCAACGTGGGCAGCCCGAGAGACACCGCTCGCGGCGCGCCGGTCGCGGCCCCGTCACCGGCGGGCGCCGGCACGGCGCAGGACTCGGCCTGCGAGCGATCCCACGCGTCTCCCGACTTCGTCCGCCGGATGCGCAGCGGCGCGCCGTCGGACGCATCGGCCAGGAGATGGAACGGCGCGGCGTGCGTCACCACGACCGAGACGACATCACCCGGACGCGGCACCGCGGACCCGGCGGGCAGCTCGAAGTGGACGAGCCGGTTGTCTTCGGCCCGGCCCGTCAGCCGGTGGGTGGCGGCATCCTTCTTGCCCTCACCGGTGGAGACGAGGACGTGCAGCTCTCGACCGAGCTGCTTCTGGTTCTCTTCCAGCGAGATGCGCTCCTGGAGGGCGATGAGGCGCTCGTAGCGCTCCTGCACGATGTGCTTGGGGACCTGATCGGGCATGGTCGCCGCGGGCGTGCCCTCGCGGATGGAGTACTGGAAGGTGAAGGCGGTCGCGAAGCGGGCCTGCTCGACGACGCGCATCGTGTCTTCGAAGTCCTCGTCGGTCTCGCCGGGGAAGCCGACGATGATGTCGGTCGAGATCGCGGCGTGGGGCATGCGGGCCCGCACGCGGTCGAGGATCCCGAGGAACTTCTCGCTGCGGTACGAGCGGCGCATCGCCTTGAGGATCCGGTCGCTCCCGGACTGAAGCGGCATGTGCAGCTGCGGCATGACGGCCGGCGTCTCGGCCATCGCATCGATCACGTCGTCGGTGAAAGCCGCCGGGTGCGGGCTCGTGAAGCGGATGCGCTCGAGACCGGGGATCTCGCCCGCCGCGCGCAGCAGCTTGCCGAACGCCTGACGATCGCCGAACTCGACGCCGTAGGAATTGACGTTCTGGCCGAGCAGGGTGACCTCCATCGCGCCGTCTTCGACGAGCAGCCGGATCTCGTTGAGGATGTCGCCGGGACGGCGGTCCTTCTCCTTGCCGCGCAGGCTGGGGACGATGCAGAACGTGCAGGTGTTGTTGCAGCCGACCGAGATCGACACCCAGCCGCTGTAGACGCTGTCGCGCTTGGTCGGCAGTGTGGACGGGAAGATCTCGAGCGATTCGAGGATCTCGAGCTCAGCCTCGCCGTTGTGCCGCGCGCGCTCGAGCAGGCTCGGCAGTGACCCCATGTTGTGGGTGCCGAAGACCACGTCGACCCACGGCGCCTTGTCGACGACGGTCTGCTTGTCCATCTGCGCGAGGCATCCGCCCACGGCGATCTGCATGCCGGCGTGCTTGTCCTTGCGCGACTTCAGATGGCCGAGCGTGCCGTACAGCTTGCCCGCGGCGTTGTCGCGCACGGCGCACGTGTTGATGACCACGACGTCGGCTTCTTCACCGGCATCGGCGCGGACGTAGCCGGCGCTCTCGAGAGAACCCGAGAGCCGCTCGGAATCGTGGACGTTCATCTGGCATCCGAAGGTGCGCACCTCGTAGGTGCGGGCTCGGCCATCGACGCCGAGCGCGGCCGGAGAGGGCGCGATGAGCGTCGGAGTTGCGGCGGGCGTGGTCATGATGCCTGCCATTCTACGAGCCACCGTCAGGAGGTCGGTCGGAGGCGGCCGCGCGCGCAGCCTCGCGGGTCACGCGGCAGCGGGCCTCCCCCGCACGGCGGACGTCATCGCGGCTTCGACGGCGTCGCCGGCCAACCGGGCGCTCTCCCTCTGCCGCAGTCGCTCGCCGACGGTCTGAGCACGAGCCCTCAGCGCGTCATCGCGCAGACTCGCGTCGATCAGAGCGGTCAGTTCGAGCGCGGATGCGCGGGTGGGAAGCCGCCGCCCCGCTCCTGCGTGCTCCAGGCCCCGGGCGACGAACACGTGGTCGCCGAGGCCCGACATCGGCCGCACCAGCACCGGCACGCCCGCGGTGAGCGCGCGGGTGGTGGTGCCATGGCCGCCGTGGCTGATCACGAGCCCCGCATCCGCGAGCACCTCGGAGTGCGGAACGGACCTGAGCACTCTGACGTGAGACGGCGCGCGCACGTCGGCGGGATCGATCGTGGGTCCGGTCGTCACGATGGCTTCGACGTCGAGTTCACCCACGGCGTCCACGAGCGTCTGCAGCACCTGCTCCATTCCGGCGTAGTGGATCGTCGACAGACTGACGAGGATGCGGCGACTGCCTGGATTCGTGGCCGGCGGTGATTCCTCCCCCGGTCCGAACAGCGGTCCGACGTAGCGGGCGGTCATGGGCGCCGGCCCGGTGGCGAGTTCGACAGGCGAGGCGACGATGAGTGCATCAGCGGCGCGGAGCGCCCGCGAGAACGAGAATCCCTTGCGTGCAGCCACCACGCCGACCGGGCCGCGGGCGATGCCTCGGATCGCCGACAGCACCGTGTGCACCAGCAGGATGGTCGGGGTCCCGGAGCTGACCGCGGCGTTCATGGCAGAGGGAAGAAGGGCGTCGACGACGACGACGTCAGGCCTGTTCCGGCTCATCGCCTCGCGCAGATCCCGGCCGAAACCGCTGTGTGTGAACAGACGGAGGTAGGCCAGCGCGAAGTTCATCGAGCCGCGAGCCGCTCCCGGATCCCACGGCGGGACGTTCCGATACGCCAGCGCGGTGACCCCGGCCGCCTCGATCGCATCGCGTTGACCCGGGTGGCCGAGGACGGTGACGTCGTGACCACGACTGCGCAGCTCCACGGCTACGCGCAGGGCGGGCGGCACGTTGCCGCCACCGTCGAACGTGGCGATGAGTACCCGGCTCATGATGTCTCCTCGTCTTCCGATCCGGCGCGCTGCTCTGCCGCCGCCAGGACTGCGCTCACGAGGTCGGTGATCCGCGACTCCGCCGTCTCCCGGGAGAGCCCGCGATCGCGCCGGAGCAGCTTCCAGGCGTACACGTCGGTGACCACGACGAGCTGATCGACGACATCGTCGCGACGACACGCCGGCCTGGCTCTGGCGACGAGGTCCGTCACCCATTCCCGATGCACCTGCTTGCCCTGCGAGGTGATCTGCGCGATCCGTTCGTCGAACGCCTCCTGCGCCAGCAGCCGGATGACGGAGTCGCCTCGCCGCTCATAGTGCTCGAGCAGGACGCCGACCGCCGCGCGCAGGTCGGTCGACGGGATCCGTCGTTCGGCTTCGATCAGCGTGCTGCCGTGGGCCAGCGCGGCATCCAACAGCCCCTCACGGGTGCCGAAGTGGCGCAGAACGGTCTGCACGCTCACCCCCGCGCGGGAGCCGACGTCTGCCAGCGAGAGCTCGCTCGTCGCCTTCTCGAGGACCAGGCCCACGGTGGCGTCGAGGATGGCGTCGCGAGTCCGGCCTGCGGCCTCGGCACGCGCGCGCTGCCGGTACGGCCGCACCGATGCGCTGCTCCGCGGTTTGGCGTCCATGACATCGGACGCTAGTCCGGAAGAGAATTCGTGTCAACGGGGACTAACGCGAATGTTTTTCGACGAGATCGAGCCTGTGTCAGCGGAACCTCACGCCGGCGCCGCCGGAATCGCCTTCGCCCAGCGCCTGCCGCGCGGCGGTCAGCGCCACCGACCCTGGGTAGCCACGGCGGGCGAGCTGGCCGGTCAAGCGACGCACTGCGACCTCGCGATCGAGATCCCGCAGAGACCGTGCCTTTCCCCGCGCGTATTCCAGCGCCCGCTCCACGTCGTCGTCGGGCAGCGCGGCGAGGGCGGCATCGGCCACATCCCGAGGAATCCCGCGTTTGGCGAGTGTCTGGGCGATCACCTGACGACCCTGACCTTTGCGGTCGACACCGGCGTGGATCAGCTGCTCGGCGAGGGCGGCGTCGTTGAGATAGCCCCGGCCGAGAAAGTCCGTCAGGACCGCGTCGACGGCGTCGTCGTCGAGGTCGCGCTCTGCGACGACGGCGCGGGCCTCCTTCACCGACAGCGACCGCGAGCGGAGCCGCTTGAGGAGGTTCTTCTCCGCGATGTCGCGCTCGATCCCGTCCTGCCCTGCGTCATCGCCGTCCTCGGTGTCGAACGCTCCTCGGGGGCCGTCGTTGCCGCCCTCGACAGGATCGTCGTCCCACGTGGTGTTCCACCGCGCCGCCGGCCGCACTGCCGGAACATCGGCGGTCGCTGGCGCGGCTGCGCGTGACGCCGAGGGTGCGAAGAGGGGGATGACAGGGGCGAGCCCGACGTCCGATGGAACGTCGGACTCGCCACCACTGTCGCTGAAGCGGACCATCACGCGGGGCGGCGTGCCGCCAGCTCGTCCTCGACCGAGGTGTCGCCCTTCGGAACCCCGATGCCGAGCTTCACCTTGATCTTCGACTCGATGTCGGCCGCGACATCCGCGTTCTTCAGCAGGAAGTTGCGCGCGTTCTCCTTGCCCTGGCCGAGCTGCTCGCCGTCGTACGTGTACCACGCGCCCGACTTCTTGACGATGCCGTGCTCCACGCCGAAGTCGATGAGGCTTCCTTCTCGCGAGATGCCGACGCCGTAGAGGATGTCGAACTCGGCCTGCTTGAACGGCGGGGCCATCTTGTTCTTCACGACCTTCACACGCGTGCGGTTTCCCACCGCGTCGGTGCCGTCCTTGAGCGTCTCGATACGGCGGATGTCGAGACGGACCGAGGCGTAGAACTTGAGAGCCTTGCCGCCCGCGGTGGTCTCGGGCGAGCCGAAGAACACGCCGATCTTCTCTCGCAGCTGGTTGATGAAGATCATCGTGGTGTTCGTCTGGTTGAGCCCACCGGTCAGCTTGCGGAGCGCCTGCGACATCAGTCGGGCCTGAAGGCCGACGTGGGAGTCGCCCATCTCTCCCTCGATCTCGGCCTTGGGCACGAGGGCGGCGACGGAGTCGATCACGATGAGGTCGATCGCACCGGAGCGCACCAGCATGTCGGCGATCTCGAGCGCCTGCTCACCCGTGTCGGGCTGTGACACCAGCAGCGCGTCGATGTCGACGCCGAGCTTCTGCGCATAGTCCGGGTCGAGCGCGTGCTCGGCATCGATGAATGCCGCGATACCGCCGGCCCGCTGCGCGTTGGCGATCGCGTGGAGGGTCAGCGTCGTCTTACCCGACGACTCCGGCCCGTAGATCTCGATGATGCGGCCGCGAGGGAGTCCGCCGATGCCGAGGGCGACATCGAGGGCGATCGACCCGGTGGGGACGACTTCGACGGGCGCGCGCTCGTCGCTGCCCAGTCGCATGACCGAGCCCTTCCCGAATTGCCGGTCGATCTGGGCGAGGGCCGATTCGAGGGCCTTCTCGCGGTCAACTGCTGAGGGCATGGCGTGCTCCTTATGCTCGCGTTCCGTCGCCTGTAGGCTGTCGCGCTCCACCCCGGATGGGACGGATGCTGCGACAAGGCGTGAGGTGTCGTTCGACGTGAATCACGTTAGGGAAGGGCTCCGACATCCGTCTTCGCTCCTCTCGGACCGTGGACAGACACGTCCTCGACTCCTGCTGTGGAGGAGCCTACGCGGATCTCGAACACACGTTCGACCCGACACGCCGCGGGGGTGAAGCCACTGGAACGAAGTGGCGAGCGTCTTCGACGTTCAGGAGCGGCGCGGCTCGAGCCGGCCCACGCCGTAACGGCGCTCCTCCGGAACGTCCAGCTCTTCGCAGAGCGCCAGCCAGACGTCCCGAGGCGGAACACCGGCGGCGATCGCCTCCGCCGCCGTGCGACCGCCGGCCTTCGCGAGCACCAGGTCGGTCAGCACGGCGTCGGCGCGACCGCCGAACTCGTCCGCGACCGCGCGGTCGAACTCACTGCGCCGCATGGGTGCCTTTTGCTGCTGCTCTTGATGTCGAGGCGCAGATCAGCGCAGCGACAGTTCGGCGTCGACCGAGGCGACCAGGTCGTCGGGGACGACGTCGGGGAAGGGCTGCATGCCTTCGAGCACGGAGATGCGGTCCCCGACCTCACGCATGATGGTGGAGATGGGAACGTCGAGCGCTTCGGCCACGGAGGCGAGGATCTCGCTCGAGGCCTCTTTCTGGCCGCGCTCCACTTCGCTCAGGTAGCCGAGCGCGACACTGGCGCGACTCGCGACCTGACGGAGGGTGCGACCCTTCTGCTGGCGGAAGTCACGAAGAACTTCGCCGATCTCTTGACGAACCAGGATCATTGTGGCCCCCTCCTCACATGTGATTCAGCCGCCGTCCGGGTGGACAACAGTACCGCACCGGCTGATGCCAATCTAATCCCGCGAACTGGGGAATGGGTGGGAATCGCTGAATGTAACCGAGACGAAACACCGGATGTTCCCCAGTGCTCGAGACCGGCCGATCAGAGCCGCGCGAAGCATGCGCGCAGCGCCTCGCGCACGGTCCGCGACCGGATCTCGGCACGCGTGCCGCCGAAGACGAATCCCGACACGTACTCGCCTTCGGGAGTCGCCACCGCGATGTACACGGTGCCGACGGGCCGGCCGTCCTGCGGGCTGGGACCGGCCACGCCCGTCGTCGCGATGCCGACGTGAGTGCCGAGGGCCCGCCGCGCCCCCTGCGCCATCTGTGCCGCCACCGTCGCGTCCACGGCCCCGACGCGGTCGAGCAGCGCCGTGTCCACGCCGAGTGCGGTGGACTTCAGATCGGTCGCGTACGCGACGATGCCGCCGCGCACCGATGCCGACGCACCCGGGACGTCGACCAGCGTCGCGACGAGCAGACCGCCGGTGAGCGACTCGGCGGTGCCGACGGTCCAGGCGCGTCGACCGAGGGCTTCGAGGACCGCGCGGGCGTCGGCATCCGTCTCCTCATCGGCCCGGGAGGGCGATGGATGCCGCGTCCGCTGGTCAGGCGCCATTCGGGCTCTTCCGGGCCCGCGCACCTCGCGCCTCGCTCACGATGTAGTCGATGCCGCTGGCGATGGTCAGGACCACCGCGATCGCCATGGTCACGCCGTTGACCCACCAGATCCACTCGCCGACGAGCGTCCACAGGGGAAGGAGGGCGAGCGAGAGTGCAACGGCCTGTGCGACGGTCTTGAGCTTGCCCATCCACGCCGCGGCGAGGACGTGGTCGCTCACCACCAGGAAGCGGTAGACGGTGATGCCGATCTCGCGGACGAGGACCACGACGGTCACCCACCAGGGAAGCTCGGCGAGGATCGACAGCCCGATGAATGCGAACCCCGTCAGGACCTTGTCCGCGATGGGATCCAGCAGCTTGCCGAGGTCGGTGACGATGTCGTGCCGTCGGGCGAGATATCCGTCCAGACCGTCCGTGGCGATCGCCACGATGAACAGCACCGCCGCCCACCACCGGACCGCCCCGTCGGCGCCGCCGTCCGCCAGCAGCATCCAGAGGAAGACCGGCGCGCACAGGATGCGCACGATCGTGATCGCGTTCGGGAGCTGCCGCGGAATGGCCATGGATCGACCCTATCGGCGCGCCGATGCCGAACGTGGCCGCTCAGTCGCGACCGGTTAGCCCCCACGCGTCCTCGGAACCGTCCTCGCTCTCGACCACCGGGTAGCCGTCGAACTGCGAGGCGATGGCATCCGTCCCGTATCGGTCGTCTGCTCCGGCCGCATCCGCGGGAGCGGCAGCCGCAGCGGGCGGGTCCTCGCCTCGCAGGCGCGCCAGAACCTCGGGCAGCTGGTCGGGTCGTACCAGCACGTCTCGGGCCTTCGAGCCCTCGGAGGGCCCGACGATCTCGCGCGACTCGAGCAGGTCCATGAGGCGCCCCGCCTTGGCGAAGCCGACCCGCAGCTTGCGCTGCAGCATCGACGTCGAGCCGAACTGGGTCGACACGATCTGCTCGGCGGCAGCCAGCAGCAGCTCGAGGTCGTCGCCGATGTCGGCATCGACCTCTTTCTTCTCCACAGCGGCGGCGACGTCGGAGCGGTAGTCCGGACGGGCTTGGGCGGTGACGTGCTTGACGACCGCTTCGATCTCTTGCTCGCTGACCCACGCACCCTGCACGCGCAGCGCCTTGGATGCTCCCATCGGGAGGAACAGGCCGTCGCCCTGGCCGATCAGGCGGTCGGCGCCGGGCTGATCGAGGATGACGCGGGAGTCGGTCACGCTGGTCACGGCGAAGGCGAGACGCGAGGGGACGTTCGCCTTGATGAGGCCGGTCACGACGTCGACCGACGGTCGCTGCGTCGCCAGCACCAGGTGGATGCCGCTCGCACGGGCGAGCTGCGTGATCCGCACGATCGAGTCCTCGACGTCGCGCGGGGCGACCATCATGAGGTCGGCGAGCTCGTCGACCACCACGAGAAGGTACGGGTAGGGCTTGAGCACGCGCTCGCTGCCGGCGGGAAGGGTGATCTCACCGGCGACCACGGCCTTGTTGAAGTCGTCGATGTGGCGGAAGCCGAACGACGCGAGGTCGTCGTACCTCATGTCCATCTCCTTCACGACCCACTGCAGCGCCTCGGCCGCCTTCTTCGGGTTCGTGATGATGGGGGTGATGAGGTGCGGCACGCCCGCGTAGGACGTCAGCTCGACGCGCTTGGGGTCGATGAGCACCATGCGCACGTCGGCGGGCTTCGCCTTCATCAGCAGGCTCGTGATCATCGAGTTGACGAAGCTCGACTTTCCCGATCCGGTCGAGCCCGCGACCAGGAGGTGGGGCATCTTCGCGAGGTTCGCCACGACGTAGCCGCCGCCGACGTCCTTGCCGACGCCGATCGTCATGGGGTGCGTGGAGTTGGTCGCGTTCGCCGAGCGCAGGACGTCGCCGAGCGTGACGATCTCGCGGTCGGCGTTGGGGATCTCGACGCCGATGGCGCTCTTCCCCGGGATGGGCGCGAGGATGCGCACTTCGTTCGACGCGACGGCGTAGGCGATGTTGTTGGTGAGCGCGGTGATGCGCTCGACCTTCACGCCGGGGCCGAGCGAGATCTCGTACTGGGTCACGGTCGGGCCGCGCGAGAAGCCCGTGACGCGGGCATCGACCGAGAACTGGTCGAGCACGCTCGTGATCGCGCGGACGGTGTCGTCGTTGGCCTGGGAACGGGCGACGTGTGGAGTGCCGGCGGCGAGGGCGTTCACCGACGGGAGGCGGTAGGGAGCTGACGGCGAGTCGATCGCGGTCTGCGAGCCGATCCCGTCCAGTCCGGGGAGCACGCCGTCGTCGACGGGTCCGGTGTCGTCGTGGAGCGAGGTGCGGGACGAGGATGTCGCGGCCTTCGCCGCCTCCAGCACCGCCGGGTCGATGACCTCGGTGAGTGCGTCGGCGCCCGGCGGCTCGGGTGCCACTGGCGGAGTGATCGCCTGCTCGAAGCCGCCCTGTGCCGAGCCCGGCGTGAGCAGGGCCGTGAGGTCCTGCGAGCCGAGCTCGCCGTCGGGGTCCTTCTCGCGGCCGGTCTTGTTGCGGCGCCACCACGGAAGCGATGGATCGCCCTCGTCGTCGTCCTGCCCTGCGGCATCCGGCGTCGACTTCGGCGCCTTCTCGGCGCGGGGCTCGGCGTCGAACATCCAGGCGTACAGGTCGCCCAGGCGCTGCCCGATACGGTTCGGGGGCGTCTTGGTGAGGATCAGGATGCCGAGCACGGCGAGCAGCGACAGCACAATGTATGCGCCGACGTCGGTGAGGAGGATCGCCAGGGGCTCGCCGAGCATCCACCCGAACGTGCCGCCGGCCTCGCTGAGCGCCGGGAGTCCCTCGCTGGGCTGCGGACGCCCGCCCGCGACGTGGCAGAAGCCCGCGACGGTGACGACGATGAGGCCGAAGCCGATGCCCACTCGCCCGTTGTCGTGCACCGACGACGGGTGGCGGAACATCCATCCGGCCAGCAGCAGGAGCAGCACCGGCAGCACGAACGCCTCGCGGCCCAGGAGCGCGCCGACGGAGTAGGCGCTGATCGTCTTCGCGACCTCGTTACCGATGAAGAACCACTCGTTGGCGGCGCCGGCGATGGCCAGCAGGACCAGCAGGAACGGGAACCCGTCGCGGCGCTGCTCCTTCTCGAGCGTCTCGGGGCCGAACGCGCGGAACAGCCCGCCCGTGGCGTGTGCGACGGCGAGCCACGCCCGTGCGGCGACGGGAGGCTTCTCGGTCTCGCCGACATACTGCTTCGGGGCGGGCGCGGGCTTGCGGGCGCGCGAGGACGATGCGTTCGACGCCCCGGACGAGGGGCTCGAGGACGCGCGTGATCCCTTGGTCGGGCTGCTGCTCCTGGCCATTCCCCAACGGTAAGCCGCTCCCCCGACAAATCCGCGAGGGCGCGCGGCGCTTCGACAGGCTCAGCGACCGGCCGGGCGCGCGTCGACAGGCTCAGGGACCGGCGGGGCGGCTCAGCGGAGGCGCTTGACCATCGTGTCGCGGCCGAGGCCGCTCTGCGTCACCGCGAAGCCCTCGCTGCGATACAGCGTCGTCGCGAAGTTGCCGCGCTCGACGCTCAGGCTGATGCGGCCGTAGCCCTGTGCGCCGGCGTGCTCGCACAGGCGCTGCAGCAGCGCTCGTCCGACGCCGTGCGCGCGCCAGATCGGCCGTACCCCGATGATGAGCTCGGGCACGCCGGTGCCGACATACCCGAATCCCGGGTCGCTGCGCGGCAGCATGCGGTACCAGGCCCCTCCGATGGGTTCGCCGTTGCGGTCCTCGGCGACGAAGCCCGCATCGCCGGGTCGCATCCAGCCCGAGACGTAGCGGCTGTGTTCCGTACCGGCCATCACCTCGTGTCGCGGCCGCAGTCCACCCTGGCGCCAGTTCGCCGCCTCGACGACCATGTCGCCGAGGAAGGCACCGTCCGCTTGCACGGCGGCGCGGACTCCGAAGGCGGGCGGCATGCGGTGGAGTCTACGGCCGCCGTGTCACGGCCGGATAAACGGCGTGTGGTGATCTCGCTACGCTTCGATGCTCCGCCCGTGGTGATCTCGCTACGCTTCGATGCTCCGCCCGTGGTGATCTCGCTACGCTTCGATCACGAGCGGCACGATCATCGGGCGACGACGCAGCGACTGGTTCACCCAGCGGCCGATCGTGCGCCGGACGACCTGCGACAGGGCGTGCGAGTCGCGGACCCCCGACTGCGCGGCATCGGTGAGCGCGGCGGCGATCTTCGGCTTGACGGCCTCGAAGACCGCGTCGTCCTCGGCGAAGCCCCGCGCGTGGATCTCGGGGCCGGAGATGATCTTGCCCGTCGAGGCGTCGACCACGACGATCACCGAGATGAAGCCCTCTTCGCCGAGGATCCGGCGGTCCTTGAGATCGGCATCCGTGATCTCGCCGACCGTCGACCCGTCGACGTAGACGAAGCCGAGGTCGAGCTGGCCGACGACGCGTGCATCGCCGCCCTTCAGGTCGATGACGGTGCCGTTCTCGGCGAGGATCGTCCGCTCGGCGGCGATGCCGGTGTCTTGCGCGAGGCGCGCGTTGGCCATCAGGTGCCGGTACTCGCCATGCACCGGCAGCACGTTGCGGGGCTTGAGGATGTTGTAGCAGTACAGCAGCTCGCCGGCCGCCGCGTGCCCCGACACGTGCACCTTGGCGTTGCCCTTATGCACCACGTTGGCGCCCAGCTTGGTGAGCCCGTCGATGACGCGGTAGACGGCGTTCTCGTTGCCCGGGATGAGGCTCGAGGCCAGGATGACGGTGTCTCCGGGGCCGGGCTCGATGGCGTGATCGAGATTCGCCATGCGGCTGAGCACGGCCATCGGCTCGCCCTGCGACCCCGTCGACATGAAGACGATCCGGTCGTCGGGCAGATCCTGCGCCTTCTTGTAGTCGATGAGCACGCCCTCGGGGACGTGCAGATACCCGAGCTCTTCGGCGATGCTCATGTTGCGCAGCATGCTGCGCCCGAGGAGCGCGACTCGACGACCGTGTGCGGCCGCGGCATCCAGCACCTGCTGCACGCGATGCACGTGGCTCGAGAAGCTCGCGACGATGACCCGCCGCGGCGCCTTGCCGATGACCTGATCCAGCACCGGACCGATCGAGCGCTCGAGCGGGGTGAAGCCGGGCACGTCCGCGTTGGTCGAGTCGACGAGGAAGAGGTCCACACCCTCCTCGCCCAAGCGTGAGAACGCGCGAAGGTCGGTCAGGCGGCCGTCCAGCGGCAGCTGGTCCATCTTGAAGTCGCCGGTGGCGAGCACGAGACCCGCGGGCGTGCGGATCGCCACGGCGAGCGCGTCGGGGATCGAGTGGTTGACGGCGACGAACTCGAGCTCGAACGGGCCGAGATTCTCGCGCTGGCCCTCGGCCACCGTGAGGCTGTACGGCTTGATGCGGTGTTCCTTGAGCTTCGCCTCGGTGAGGGCGAGAGTCAGGCCCGACCCGATGATCGGGATGTCGCTCTTGAGCTTCAGCAGGTAGGGCACCGCGCCGATGTGATCTTCGTGACCGTGGGTCAGCACGACGCCGACGATGTCGTCGAGGCGGCTCTTGATCGGCTCGAAGTCGGGCAGGATCAGGTCGACGCCGGGCTGGTGCTCCTCGGGGAACAGCACGCCGCAGTCGACGACGAGCAGCTTGCCGCCGTACTCGAACACCGTCATGTTGCGGCCGACTTCGCCGAGTCCGCCGAGCGGGACGACCCGGAGGGTCCCCGCTTCGAGCTCGGGCGGGTCGTAAGGGGTCGTGGGCATTGTCAGCCTCCTTCGGATGCCGCGGCATCCGTTCGCTCTTTCACGCCGCCGCCCCGATCCGGGTGCCGGCGCGCCTTGTCATCTCGTGGTGCCCGACACCTTCGGCAGCGCTCCGCCGGCGGCGGCGTTGCGGTCGGGCGGAAGTTCGAGAAATCTGCGCCGGGAACGTCGCGCACGAGGGCGAGCTCGTCCTCGATCTTCGCGGCCTCCCACTCCTCCGGGCCGACCAGGGGCAGACGCACCCGGGGGCTGGAGATCCGGCCGAGGCCGTGCAGGATGTACTTCGCCGACACGGTGCCGGGGACGTGGGTCATGACGGCGCGCACGAGCGGCTCGAGCTGCATATGCGCGGCGGTCGCGGCCTGGAGGTCACCCCGGTTGACGGCATCGACGATCACGCGGTACGGCTGCGCCGCCACGTTCGCCGTGACGCCGATCAGCCCGGTGGCCCCGATTGCGAGGTGCGGGAGCACGTTGGCGTCGTCGCCGGAGAAGTACATCAGGTCGGTCTGGTTGAGCACCCGGCTCACCTCGCTGAAGTCGCCCTTGGCGTCTTTGATGGCGAGGATGTTCGGGTGCTTCGCGAGGCGCAGGATCGTCTCGTACCGGATCGGCACGCCGGTGCGACCGGGAATGTCGTACAGGATCACGGGAAGGTCGGTCGCGTCGGCGACGAGCCGGAAGTGCGTGAGGATGCCGGCCTGCGTCGGCTTGTTGTAGTACGGCGTGACGATCATGATGGCGTCGGCGCCGACCTTCTCGCTGGCCTTGTAGAGCTCGATCGCGTGGGCGGTCTCGTTCGACCCGCCGCCCGTGATGATCTTCGCCCGACCGGCGGCGACGTCCTTGCCGACCTCGACGAGCCGGATCTTCTCGGCGTCGGTGAGCGTCGAGGTCTCGCCGGTGGTCCCGGTGACGACGATGCCGTCGGCGCCGGCCGTGATGACGTCGTCGATGTGCTTCTCGACGGCGGGCCAATCGACCTCGCCGTCTGCCGTCATCGGGGTGATGAGGGCGACGAGCACCTGTCCGAAGGGATTGCCCGTGTGCGTCATGCATTCAGGTTATCGGGATGCCGCGGGCTGCGCCGCCCGCCGACGGCCCGCCGGTGCTCAGCGGCCGCTCTCGCCGACGCGGGCGGCCAGCGACGGCGGAGCGATGCGGGCGAGGCCGGCGAGGAGCTTGTAGCGCAGCGAGGGCACCGACACCGCTGCGCCGCGCGCCGCCGCCCGCAGGGACTCGGCGACGACGTCTCGAGCGTTCAGCCACAGCCCGGCGGGCACGCCCTCCTCCCCCGGTGCGAGGCCCATCCGCTCGTGGAACTGCGTGTGGGTGTAGCCGGGACAGACAGCGGTCACAGTGACGCCGCGGGCCGCGTACCGCCCGTTCGCCCAGCGGCTGAAGCTCACCAGCCAGCCCTTGCTCGCGCCGTACGTGGAGCGCGGGATGAAGGCGGCGACCGACGCCACGTTGAGGATGCGGCCGTGGCCGCGGGCGAGCATCGCGCCGAGGGCCGCATGCGTGAGGCGCATCGGCACCTCGACGTGCAGCCGCAGATGGCCGACCTCGTCGTCGATGTCGTTGCGCTCGAAGCTCAGCGGCAGCCCGAATCCGGCGTTGTTGACGAGCACTTCGATCGGGCGCCGGGAGTCGGCGAGTCGTTCTTCCACCTCGGCCAGCCGTCGCGGCTCGAGCAGGTCGGCTGCGAGCACTTCGACCTGGACGCCGTACGCCGACCGCAGGCCCTGCGCGAGGTCGTCCAGTGCGGAGCGGTCGCGCGCCACGAGGACGAGGTCGGCGCCCTCGGCGGCGAGCTGTCGCGCGTACTCGGCTCCGAGTCCGGAGCTCGCGCCGGTGATGAGCGCCGATCTGGCCATGCGGGCCAGCCTAGGACGGACGGGCGAGGGTCAGGAAGCGATATCGGATGCCGGAGCGCGAGGTGTGCCAACCGCTCACCGGATCGGTCGCCACCGGCTGCCATCCCGAGCGGTCCGGGGCGTACGTGTCGCCCGCCACCTCGAGATCGAGCTCGGTGACCTCGAGCAGATCGGCGCGCGCGATCACTTCGCGGAAGAGCTCGCCGCCCCCGATCACCCAGATGCGTTCAGGGGCGCCCGACTGCGCGGTGGCAAGCCCCTCTTCCAGAGATGCGGCGCGCTCGGCGCCGTCCGCGGACCAGTCGGCCCGGCGTGTCACGACAATGTTGCGACGCCCGGGAAGGGGGCGGAACCGGTCGGGGAAGGACTCCCACGTCCGGCGGCCCATCACGACAGGGGCCCCGAGGGTCAGTTCCTTGAAGTGGGCGAGGTCCTCGGGCACGTGCCAGGGCATGCCTCCCTCGGCGCCGATCACTCCACCGGCGGCCTCGGCCCAGATCAGCCCGAGCGGCGCGACGACGCCTGCCGATGAAGCCGTGTGAGCCGCCTGGCTCATACCGCGACCGCGCCGCGGATCGCGGGATGATGCTGGTAGTCCTCGACCACGAAGTCCTCGAAGCGGTAGTCGAAGATCGACGCCGGCCGGCGGGCGAACCGCAGCGACGGGTACGGGTAGGGGTCGCGCGTCAGCTGCTCCCGGACCTGCTCGAGATGGTTGTCGTAGATGTGGCAGTCGCCGCCCGTCCACACGAAGTCGCCCGGCTCGAGTCCCGCTTGCTGGGCGATCATCAGCGTCAGCAGCGCGTACGAGGCGATGTTGAAGGGAACGCCGAGGAACAGGTCGGCGCTGCGCTGGTACAGCTGGCACGACAGCCTGCCGTCGGCGACGTAGAACTGGAACAGCGCATGACACGGCGCAAGAGCCATGTCGGGGATGTCGGCCGGGTTCCAGGCCGACACGATCAGGCGCCGGGAGTCGGGGTTCGAGCGGATCTGGTCGAGCACCTGCGAGATCTGATCGATCTGCTCGCCCGACGCCGTCGGCCAGGAGCGCCACTGCACGCCGTAGACCGGACCCAGCTCGCCGTCGGCGTCGGCCCATTCGTCCCAGATCGTGACGCCGTTCTCCTGCAGCCAGCGCACATTCGACTCGCCGCGCAGGAACCACAGCAGCTCGTAGGCGATCGACTTGAAGTGCACGCGCTTCGTCGTGATCAGGGGGAAGCCCTGCGACAGGTCGAACCGGATCTGACGTCCGAACGCACTCGTCGTGCCGGTGCCGGTGCGGTCGGACTTGTGGGTGCCGTTCTCGAGCACATCGCGCAGGAGGTCCTCGTACGGGGTCGGGATCGGCGTCGTCACGGCTGCCACGATACCCGCGACGGGCGACATCGGGCCGGCATCGCCGCGTTCATATATTCCCGCACATGGACCTTTCCGGCCAGAAAGGGGTTACCCTGATCTGCTGTGACCCTGGTCGGAGCGCTCATCGCCCTCGCTGTGCTTCTCGCAGCGACGATAGCGGTCGGCGTGTTCCTGACCTGGCGCCAGTCGCGGCCGCACCGTCACATCACCCACGAGGTCATCGATCCCCACCGCCTGGGCGCCGACGGGCTCGGCGAGACGGCCACGCTGCTGCAGTTCAGCACCGACATGTGCGCGCGGTGCCCTTCGGTGCACCGCACGCTCTCCGACATCGCCGACGCCCGGGACGGCGTGCGCCATCTGGACGTCGACCTCACCCATCGCCCCGACATCGCCAAGCACTTCCACGTATTGCAGACGCCGACCACGCTGGTCCTCGATCGGGACGGCGTGATCCAGACCCGCTTCGGCGGCACGCCGAGCCGCGAGGTGCTCGAACTCGAGCTGAACCGCCTCACCGGACAGAACGCGATTGTCTGAGCGGACGGGCGGTCCGGACCCGCGCGGCATCGACCCGCGGGGACTCCGCTTCGCGGCAGGCATCACGTCGCTGCTGCTGCTCATCGTCGTGTTCCTGGGCCTGACCGGGCTGTCGACGGCACAGCTGAACATCGGCGACGGCTCCTCGGGCGGCTGGTTCGCCTACCAGCCGTTGTCGGGAGCGATCCACGGCATCGTCGGCGGGACGGCCGTCGATTTCGCCTTCGTCAGTGGTGGCACCGCGTGGCTGATCACTTTCGCCACTCCGGCCCACCGCTTCCTCGACCCGGCGTTCCTGCTCCTTCTCCTGGCCGCCGTGCTGTTCCTGTGGGGCATGGCCTGGCCCCGCACGGCGCCCTGGGGGGTGCTGTATCGCAAGGTCGTCGCTCCCCGCCTCTCGCGCCCGAAAGACCTCGAGGATCCGCGCCCGCCGCGCTTCGCGCAGGGCGTCGGACTCTTCGTCGCGACGTCGGGCCTCGCGCTCCAGCTCGCGGGCGTGCCGTGGGCGCTCACCATCGCGGCCGTCGCGGCCTTCATCGCCGCGTTCCTCAACGCGGCGTTCGGCCTGTGCCTGGGCTGCCGGCTCTACCTGCTGCTGCAGCGGGTGGGCGTCGTCGGTCGCGCTCGCCCCGCCTCGGCCTGACGCAGCTCGCGTGCGATCGCCCCGACGACTGTCAACCCTTCGCATCGCACCACCCCCGCCGTTAGGCTGACCGGCGAGACGCCCGGCACGCGGGCGCGACGACAGGGAGGTCTTCCATGACCGTCACGAGCGAAGCCCGCACCGCCTGGAAGGGCGGCCTTGCCGACGGATCCGGCGAGGTGACGCTCCAATCGTCGAAGCTCGGCACCTTCGACGTCAACTGGAAGGCGCGCAGTGAAGGCTCCACGTCGGTCACGACCCCCGAAGAGCTGATCGCGGCGGCGCACTCGTCGTGCTTCAGCATGGCGCTCTCGCACGCCCTCGCCGAGAACGGGACCCCTCCCGAGTCGATTGACACGACGGCATCCGTCACCTTCAAGCCGGGCACCGGCATCACCGGCAGCCACCTGAACGTCAACGCCGTCGTCCCGGGCCTGGACCCCGAGGACTTCGAGCGCATCGCGCAGGGCGCGAAGACCGGGTGCCCCGTCTCGCAGGCCCTCGCGGGTGTCGAGATCACCCTCGAGGCGACGCTTGCCTGACCCGGGACCGCAGCCGGCGTCGCCGCGGCGGGTCGTCGTCGCGGGTGCGTCCGGCCTCATCGGCGGGGCGCTCGTCGAGAGCCTGCGGTCGGACGGCATCGCCGTGACGACGCTCGTGCGACGGCCCCCGGAGGCACCCGACGAGGTGCAGTGGCTCACCGACGATCGGCCGCTGGACCCCGCCGTCGTCGACGGCGCCACCGCGGTGGTCGGGCTCAACGGCGCGAGCATCGGACGGTTCCCCTGGACGGCGGGCTACAAGAACACGCTGCTGTGGTCGCGGATCACGCCGACCCAGGCGCTCGCGCGTGCCGTGCGCGAGCTCGGAACGGATGCCCCGGCCCTGGTCTCGGCGTCGGCCGTCGGCTATTACGGCTCTGCCCCCGGCCGTCGTCTCACCGAGGACTCCGAGCGCGGCGAGACGTTCCTGGCCGACCTGTGCGGAGAGTGGGAGGCCGCCGCCCGTGCTGCCGGCGACCATGCGCGCGTCGCGATGCTGCGGACGGCGCCCATCGTCCATCCCGACGGCGTGCTCCGCCCCTTGATGATGCTGACCAAGCTCGGCGTGAGCGGTCCGATCGGGCGTGGCACGCAGGTGTGGCCGTGGATCTCGCTCGAGGACGAGATCCGCGCCATCCGTCACGTCATCGACGAAGGGCTCGCCGGGCCGGTGAATCTGACCGGCCCGACGCGCGCGACCGCGAACGACCTCGGCTTCGCGCTGGCGATGCGGATGAACCGACCGTTCCTCGTGCGTGCCCCGGAGTGGGGCATGAAGCTCGTGCTCGGACGAGACGCCACGGAGGCCATACTGACCTCCGACATGCACGTCGTCCCCGAGGTGCTGGTGCGCAGCGGCTTCCGGTTCTCGCACGAGACCGTCGAGCAGGCCGTCGCGGCCGCGGTCCCGCCCGCGGCCTGAGCGATCAGCGCCGGCGCTGGGCGGTCTCGAGCCGGATCGCGGTGCGCACGGCCTCGCGCGCGCGCCGCCGATCCCCCGCAGCGTCGTAGGCGAGACCGAGGCGGTACCACCCGCGCCAGTCATCGGGATCGGCCTCCACCGCCGCGCGGTAGGCCGGGAACAGCGCGTCGCCGTCCTCGCGCACGATACGTCCGCTCGGTCGAAGCGCCACTTCGTCGTCGGGGGTCGTCCCCTCTGCCTCGAGGCGGCGACCGAGCTGCTGTGCCCGCACGCCGAACAGCAGCTCGCGGACCAGCGCCCAGGCCGCGAGGATCGGGAGCACGATGAGACCGATGCCCATCGCGATGCCCACCGGGTCCTCGCTCAGCAGCAGGAGCCACGCGCGCTGACCGACCAGCACGATGTACAGCGCCAGCAGCACCGCCATGACGGCGACGCCGATGCGTGCGCTCATGCGCCGGTGGTGCGGGCGACCTGGCCGGGCACGCCGCCCTCGTCGAGCGGACGCCCGTTCGGGGACGGTCGCGACGCACGGCCGATGCCGATGTCGATCAGGCTGTCCAGTCCGACGACGACACCCGCGGCGTCGCGCGCCGCGGCAAGCGCGAGACGGATGCCGGGCGCATAGGCCAGCGCGGGCTCGACGGTGTCGTGAACGAGGGTGAGCGACTCCCCTGCGCCCGAGAGGATCGTCTCCTGGCGGGCCACGACGCCGGGACGGCGCAGCGAATGAATCGGGACGCTCGCGACCTGCTGGCCGCGCGCCCGCTGATCGACATGGGGCGACTCGACCGGCCCGACTCCCTCGCGGGCGGCGGCGATGAGCTCCGCGGTCCGTACGGCCGTGCCGCTCGGCGAGTCGATCTTGGTCTCGCGGTGCGCCTCGACGATCTCGATCGACGGGAAGAAGGGCGCCGCCGCAGCGGCCAGCGCGGAGCCCAGCACCGACCCCAGCGAGAAGTTGGGGATGAAGACGGCACCGGTTCCCGCCGCGTCGACGAGAGGACGGATGAGCGCGATGCGCTCCGCAGACCATCCTGAGGTGCCCACCAGCACGTTGATGCCGCGCTCGATCGCGGCGCGGACGACGTCGATCGAGACAGCAGGGGTCGACGCATCCACCACGAGATCGGCGCCCTCGAGCTCGGAGAGCTCGGAGCGCGATGACAGTGCGGCGACGATCTCGAATCCCGGCTCGGCATCCACCACGTCGCGGATGACCCCGCCGAGCTTGCCGGTGCCGCCCACGATGGCCACGCGCGTCGTCATGGCCTCCATCCTAGGCGGGGCCGGCGCGGCGGCCTCCGCCGTCGACCTCGGCCTACGCTGGAGGAGTGGTGACTCTGCGCTCCTCGGCCGTCGATGCGGGCGACGCCCATGACCTCCTCGCCGAATACTTCCGCGATCGCACCGACGGCTTCGCCGAGCTCGACGTGGCGTACACGACGACGTTCCCCGATCCGGCCGCCTTCGAGCCTCCGGCCGGGGTCTTCGTCGTGCTCGACGACGATGACGGCGCGCCGGCCGGCTGCGGCGGCATCCGTCGCCTCGCCGCCGGACCTCACGGCACGCGGTATGAGATCAAGCACCTGTATCTGCGCCCCCGTACCCGTGGCCGAGGATGGGGCCGTCTGCTGATGGACGAGCTCGAAGCCCGTGCTCGCGGCTTCGGCGCCTGCGAGCTGGTGCTCGACACCCACGATTCCCTCGCCGCCGCGGCGGCGCTCTACGCGCGCACCGGGTTCGCCCTGATCGACCCGTACAACGACAACCCCAATGCCTCACGCTGGTACGGCAAGGTGCTCGCTTCGTCGTGACCCCGCCTGCGCCGGCGTCGCCTCAGCTGGAGCGCAGGGCGCTCACCGGCTCGATTCCGGCGGCACGACGCGCGGGCAGTCCACCGGCGATCAGGCCCACAACTGCGCCCAGCAGCGCACCGCCGACGGCGACGAGCGGGTCGACGATCGGCGTCCACTGCTGGGTGAGCGCGACGACGACGACCGCGATGACGCCGAGCGACGCGCCGATCAGCCCGCCGAGCAGCCCGATCACGACGGACTCCACGACGAACTGTCCCGCGATCTGGCGACCGGTCGCTCCGAGCGCTCGGCGCAGCCCGATCTCAGGGGTCCTCTCCATCACGGTGAGCATCGTCACGTTCGCGATGCCGAGACCTCCCGCGAGGAGCACGATCGCCCCGAGGATGAGGAACACGATGTTGACGTCGGCCTGCACGCTGTCGCCGAGCTCGGAGCGATTCGACGGCGCGGAGACGTCGAAGGAGTCGGGCTCCTCGGGATCGAGCGCGATCGCGGACTGCTCGGCGACCTGCGGGCCCGCTCCCGGCATGATGCGGATGAGAAGCTCCTGCGCGGCGCCCAGCGAGACGTCGTTGCGGGCGCTCGACATCGGTATGATCACCGCGTCCCGCAGATCCGAGCGGCGCTCCGCCTCGTCGAAGATGCCGATGACGGCATATGCCAGTTCGGCGATGAAGATCGACGGTTGACTGTCGACGCGATTGATGCCGAGCTGCTCGGCGGCGACGGAGCCGAGCACGGCGACCCGGTCGGCGCGCGCCTCGTGGCCGGAGTCGAACATGCGGCCCGTGGAGAGGCGTCCGCCGGCGACCTCCAGCAGGTCCGGCGTGGCGCCGATCAGGGCGGGCGCCGCCACGGACGGCGCGGACGGGTCATTGACGGGCACCGCGGTGATCGTCTCGGTCTCGAGCTCGACCTCGCCGATCAAGGCTGCGGACTCGACACCCACGAGACGTGCAACGCGCTCGGCGGCATCCCACGGAAGCCGCGAGGTCGCCACGCTCGAGCCCGAGCCGGTCTGGGCTGAGGCCGGCTCGACCACCACCTGCGTGGCGGCGACGGCGTCGAACTGCCGAGCGATCTGACCGGCGGCGGTCTGTGAGAATCCCAGGGTCGCCACGAGCGCTCCGATACCCAGCACGGTTCCGAGGATCGTCATCACCAGTCGGGCGGGGCGGGTTCCGATGTCGGCGGTCGCCTCGGCGAGGAGATCACCGAATGTGAATCGGTCGGCACGCGGAACCTTGGGGGTGAGCGCCGAGGTGACGGGGTCCTCAGGCTGCGACGCGCGGGCCCCGGCGGCCTCGGCATCCGTCGTCGTATCGATCGTCACGCTCACCGGACCTCCTCGAGACGACCGTCGGAGATGCGGATGCTGCGGCCTGCACGCGCCGCCACGTTCGGGTCGTGCGTGATCACGACCAGAGTCAGACCGTCGGCGTTGAGCTCATCGAAGAGGTCGAGCACCCCGCCCGTGGTGTCGCCGTCGAGATTGCCGGTGGGCTCGTCCGCGAGCACCAGGCTCGGGTGGCTCACGACAGCACGCGCGACCGCGACCCGCTGCCGCTCGCCACCGGACAGCGTGCCGGGAAGGAAGTCGACCCGGTGGCTCAGTCCCACGCGGTCGAGCACCTCGCGGGCGCGCGGCTCGCGCTCGGCGCGGGGTACGCCGCTGTAGAGCATCGGCATCAGGACGTTGTCGAGCACCGTGCGCCTGGCCATCAGGTGGAACGACTGGAAGACGAATCCGATGCGACGCGCGCGCACCGCGGCGCGCTCGTCCTCGGAGAGCGCGCCGGTCAGGTGCCCCTCGACGCGGTACTCCCCCACGCTCGGGCGGTCCAGAAGGCCCAGGATGTTGAGCATGGTCGACTTGCCCGAGCCGCTCGGCCCGACGATCGACACGTACTCGCCGGCCTCGACGCGCAGCGACGCCCCCTTCAGCGCCTGCACCTCGGGCGGGCCCGGAAAGGATCGCGTGACGTCGCGAAGCTCCAGCAGCGGCATCTCGGAGAGCAGGCTCATCGCCCGACCACGACGAGGTCCCCGGCCTCGAGATCCGCCGTATCCACCGGCCGGATCTCGACAGAGCCCTCAGCGGCCAATCCGGTCTCCACGTCGACGAGGCGCGTCTCGGCGCTGGCGCCGTCGCGCGGATCGCCGTCCACGACCTCGACGCGGCTCTCGCCGCCGGGGCCGGCCGTCACGGCCGCCAGCGGCACGAAGAGCACGTCTCCCGCGGTCGCACCCACGGGAATCGACACGCGCACATTGGCACCCTGCAGCTGCTGGATCTGCTCGGGCGTCATCGGATCGGGAGCGAAGCCGATCGTCCAGCGCCCGTCGGAGCCGTCGGCGGGCGCGAGCTCGGCGATCACCGCACGGTGCGCCGAGCCGTCAGGCAGCTCGAAGCTCGCCTCGCCGCCGACCTGCAGCAGCGTGGCGTCCGCTTCCGCGGCGGAGCCGGTCAGCTCGAGAGTCGCTCCCGAGACGGTCATCGCCGCACCCTGCAGGAGCGTGCCGCGCGCCGCGGTGACGACATCGACGCGCCGCGGCAGAGCGCCCAGGTAGAGCACCTCGCCGGCGGGCAGGAAGGGCATCGCCTCTTCGCGGGCCCGTGCCAGCGCATCCTGCGCCTGCGAGAGCTGAGCGCGCGCCCCGTCGACCGCGGCGCGCGGCCCGCGGGTGTCTGGCGGTGCCGCGATCTCGTCGCGACGGAGCTTCGCCAGCGCGAGAGCATCCTCCATGTCGGCGATGGCCAAGGGGTCGACCGGATCGGCGGCGCGGGCGGCGTCGAGCTGACGCTGGGCGCTCGCGATCTGGTTGTCCGCCTCGCGCAGGTCGACCGCCGACGCCCCGGCGCCGGCGCGGCCGAGCTCCTCCGTGGCGGCCGCAAGCGACTGCTGCGCGGCGGTGACGCCTTCGGAGGCGGCACGCACCCCCTCGGCGCTGCCTTCGGCGGCTTCCGGCGCGGCATACCCCGACCGCTCGTAGAGCGCGCTGACGGCCGCGGCGGCCGCGCCGTCGAAGACGTCGGAGGCCGGATCGCCCGCATCGATGCCGACCGCGGCCATCGCCTGCTTGAACTGCACGACGTCCGGTCCCGACATCCCGAACCGGATCGTGCGATAGGCGGGCAGCTCGCCGGGCAGGACGATGACCGGCCGGCCGGCGACCTCGAGCGCGATCGACAGCGGCCCCAGTTCGGTGCCCGCCTCGGGCACGCGCCCGGTGACGATCGCGGGGCCCGAGAGCGAGGACGTGTCGAGGGTGACCTCGACCGCGTCGGCGTAGCCGACCTCACCGCGGATCGTGACATCGTTGCTCAGCTCGCCCAGCTCCACCGGCACAGTGATGAGACCGGGCTCGGGCGGATCCGCGCGCGCAGCCGCCTCGGCAGGCGACACGACGAATCGGCCGACCAGGAGCCCCGCCACCAGGCTGACCACGGCGATGGCCGCCACGGTCCACAGCGCGCGGTTGTTCCGGAACACCCGTCCCCAGCGTGACGCCCGGCTCGCGCGCGCCTCGGCGCCGGCGACGACGTCGGCGGCGTCGGTCGTCTCGGCAGGCTCGGGGCTCAACAGCTCTGAGAAAGTCTCGCGCTGGATCGAGGCATCCGTCGCCGCGGTCTCGTCGGCAGTGGGCAGGTCAGACGGGTCGCGAGGTTCTGCCACGTCAGCGTCCCTGCTCCGCCGCCGCCTTGAGCGCGTCGAGGTCGGCCTTGTGCGCCGCGATGAACTCCTCCTCGAGCTCGTACTGGATCTCGGCGTAGGCGGCGCGGTACCCGGTCTCCTCGCGGCACTCGAGGTCGGCGAGGGCGACCTCGATCTCCTTCTCGCCGAACTCGGCGAGCTCGGGGTCGTCCTCGACCCACTCGGTCTGGTTCTCGTAGTACTCGTTGAGCTCGTCACTGAGGGTCGTCTGCGCGTCCATCTGCGCGTCGTACCCGGCGTGCCCGGCGTCGGCCATGCAGGCGCTCCACTCGGCGTCGATCTCGTCGAAGACCTCGGATTCGTGCGTCTCGGTCCAGAACTCCTCCATCGCCGTCATCAGCGGCTTGAACTCATCCGCCATCGCCGGGTTCGACTGCTCGACCTCGTGCTGCGCGTAGCCGTAGCAGCCCGCCTGCTCCCAGTCGTACTCGTAGGAGCCGTCCTCGTTCATCTGGTCTTCGGGAACCGGCGGGCCGTGGAGCACCTCGTAGTACGCCTGCTGCTCCGACTCCGACAGGCTCGTGACATAGTCCTGATTGGGATCGACCGGCATGTCGTCGGTGGGCATCGGCTCGTCCCGGCCGGGGTAGTTGACCATCCCGTAGCCGTACTGCGCCACCCACTCGCGGTCCTCGGGCTTCCACTCCTCGCCGTCCGACATGAACGTCGTGCCGTCCTGCACGACGGGGATGTACTCGAAGCCCTCTTGGGTCATGCACTCCGCGACGAGCTCCTCGCGCTGCTCCTGCTCCTTGGCGAAGCGCTCCTCCTGCTCCTCCGGCGACAGATCGCCGCCCCATACGGCCATCATGTACTTGTTCAGCGGCGAGTCCTCGGGGTCGGGCGCTGCCGAGCCGCCGGGGGCAGAGCATGCGGCCAGAGAGCCGACGAGACCGGCGACGACGAAGAGGGCGAGGGGGGCGGTTCTGCGCATGGCGGACTCCGTAGCGGGGAGGGTCGGAACGGGGAGGGTCGAGCGACGGCACGTCACCATGCCGAATCGCCACGTTACGGACCCGCTCGGACGACGGCATCATCCCGTGGGATGATTTCGGGTCCGTCCGCAGCCGAGGTCACTGAGATCTGTCCGCCATCGGGTCGCCGGTGACTTCCTCTGCCGATCCGTCGGCGAACCGTTGCGAATCGCGCTAGACGGGGTAGATCTCTGGCAGCCCGGTGCGCAGCTCGACCGGCAGATGCGCCATGTCGTTGTGAGAGAGCAGCGTCCACGGACGCCCCTGCTTCTGCGCGATCACGGTCAATCCGCAGTGGGCCTGGTTCAGCGTCATCCACCGCCAGTCGGGCGCCTGCAGCACCTCCCGGACGAACCACGCGATCACGAAGTTGTGGGTGATGAGCAGCTCGTGCACCTCGCCGCTCTTGCGCACGAGGTACTCGCTCATGGCGTCCGACATCTGCGCGCTGCCGGCCTCCACCTCAGCCTCGGTGACGGCGCCGAAGAACGGCTCGAAGGCAGACGGAGTCTCGGCGGTCATGCCGGTGGGGACGCAGTCGAAGAGCAGGGCCGTCGGCTCGGGGGTCACCGACGGCATCCGCTCGGCGACGGCACGGGCCGTCTGGCTCGCCCGTTCGAGGGGCGAATGCCACACCGCGTCGAAAGGAACGCCCGAGAGCCGATCGGCCAGCAGCGCCGCCTGACGGCGACCGCGGGGCGAGAGGGGTCCGTCGACAAGACCGTGCTCGGCATCCTGGTGTTCGCCGTGCCGCACGAGGTAGATGTAGTGCGTCACGCAGCTCACTCCGTCGGGGTCGCGCGCCCCGACGGGGCACCTCTTCCACCCTATGGCACGCTCGGATGCCGCTTCCCGGCCGACGTGGCCGATCTGCGGAAACCGGCGGCGCTCACTCGGAGGCGCGGGCGATGTCCGACAGCTGCGCGCGGCTCAGCCGCACGCCCACGCCCTGGACCAGCTCTTCGATGTGCGCGGGCGCGTAGGCGTTCACGATGGGCGCCGTGACGAGCTTCTGCGCAAGCAGCCACGCGACGGCGACAGCGGCGTCGGGCACGCCGAGCTCGCTGCCGACCGCGTCGAGGGCGCGCAGGGTTCTGCTGCCCCGGCGATTGAGGTTGGCGGCCAGCTGGGCGCCTCGAACCGAGAGCGCGCCTCGGATCCGCGTGCGCTGCCGGCCGGCGAGGAATCCGTGCTCCAGCGCGTGGGATGGCGTCACGGCCATCCCCTGCGCGCCCGCGACGAGGCGCAGATCGGCATCGAACTCGTGGCGACGCAGCACGTTGAACGGGACGTCGAGCACCGTGATGCGGGGGTATCCCGCCGACGCCAGGATGCGGGCCTCGACCAGTTGGGCGGCCGTGTATCCCATCGCGCCGACGGCGCGGACCTTGCCCGTCTCGACGAGCCACTCGGCGGTCGCGAGGGTGTCCTCGACCGCGGTCGTCGAATCGGTGCCCGCGTCGAGATAGACCACGTCGATCCGGTCTGTGCGCAGCCGTGTCAGCGATGCCTCCACCGCGCGGATCAGGTTGACGGGGCCGAGTCCCGGGTTGTCGGCGTGACCGCCCACGCGCACCGCGAGGACGATGTCGTCTCGCAGGCCCCGCGAGTGCAGCCACTGGCCGATGATGTGCTCGCTGCGCCCGCTCGAGAAGCTGTCGGAGGTGTGGACCGTGTTGCCGCCCAGTTCGGCGTACGCGTCGAGGATCGCGTGGCTCGATTCGAGATCGACGTTCCACCCGAACTCGGCACCACCGAGGATCAGCGGGAAGACCGACGCCCCGCTCTCGCCGAGCGGCACGCGCACGTTGCTGCCGACGGACGGCCCCTGCACCGGGATCGGGGCGGACGGGTGGGCCGCGCCGGTCGGGGGGCGGACGACATCCTGGCTCGTCGAGGGGAGCGTCGAGTCAACGCCGAAGTAAGCCATGTGCCACCCCCTCACGACGCCCCGGCGGGGACTCGACGTGATTTCTTCACCCGCACCCCCCGGCGCGTACTTCGAGGGTAGGGCAGTCCGGACAGGTCGCTGCGCGCCCCGGCGAACTGACGATAAACATTGCATAACGGTTTGATCACGAAGTCAGCCGCTCTCGGGCCGCTGTCCCCCGTTCGGACCACGGGCTGGGCCTCGGTCGCGCAGACGACGGATGCCCGCCCCGCTCGGTGACGAGGGGACGGGCATCCGGACAAGCGGTTCAGACCGCGAGGCTGTCTCAGGCTTCGGCCGGGACCTCCGCGGCGGGGCTGGCCGCGCCGCGGCCCTCCTCGTCGGCGGTCTCTTCCACGACCGGCTCGAGCGAGAGCTTGCCCCGGTCGTCGATCTTGGTGATCTTCACGAGCAGCTTCTGCCCGACCGAGAGCACGTCCTCGACGTTCTCGACGCGCTTGCCGCCGGCGAGCTTGCGGACCTCGCTCACGTGGAGCAGTCCGTCCTTGCCCGGGAGCAGCGAGATGAACGCGCCGAAGGTCGCGATCTTCACCACGGTGCCGAGGAACTGCTCGCCGACCTCCGGGTTGGTGGGGTTGGCGATCGCGTTGACCTGGGCACGGGCGGCCTCGGCCGACGGGCCGTCGGTCGCGCCGATGTAGACGGTGCCGTCCTCCTCGATGGAGATCTGCGCGCCGGTCTCGTCCTGGATCGCGTTGATCGTCTTGCCCTTGGGGCCGATGAGCTCGCCGATCTTGTCGACCGGGATCTGCACGCTGATCACGCGCGGAGCCGTGGGCGCCATCTCGTCGGGGCTGTCGATCGCGGCGTTGAGCACGCCCAGGATCGTCAGGCGCGCCTCGTGGGCCTGCTGCAGCGCGGCGGTCAGCACCGACGACGGGATGCCGTCGAGCTTGGTGTCGAGCTGGATCGCGGTGACGAACTCGCTCGTGCCGGCGACCTTGAAGTCCATGTCGCCGAGGGCGTCCTCGGCGCCGAGGATGTCGGTCAGCGCGGCGTAGCGCGTCTGACCGTCGACCTGGTCGGACACCAGACCCATCGCGATGCCGGCGACCGGGGCGCGCAGCGGCACACCGGCGTTCAGCAGCGACAGGGTCGACGCACACACCGAGCCCATCGACGTCGAGCCGTTGGAGCCGAGTGCCTCGGAGACCTGACGGATCGCGTAGGGGAACTCCTCGCGGCTGGGCAGCACCGGCACGAGCGCGCGCTCGGCCAGGAAGCCGTGCCCGATCTCGCGACGCTTGGGGCTGCCCACGCGACCGGTCTCACCGGTCGAGTACGGCGGGAAGTTGTAGTGGTGCATGTAGCGCTTGCTCGTGACCGGCGACAGCGAGTCGATCTGCTGCTCCATCTTGAGCATGTTGAGCGTCGTGACCCCGAGGATCTGCGTCTCGCCGCGCTGGAAGATGGCCGAGCCGTGGACACGCGGGATGACCTGCACCTCGGCGTCCAGCGGACGGATGTCGGCCAGCCCGCGGCCGTCCATGCGGACGCCCTCCGAGAGGATGCGACCACGGACGATCACCTTGGTGACCGACTTGTACGCTGCGGAGAACTCGAGCGTCGCGACGGCCGGCAGCTCGCCGGCCTCGACGGCGGCGATGAGCTCGGCCCTGACGGCGTCCTTCAGCTCGTCGTCGGCGTTGTTGCGCTCCTGCTTGTCGGCGATCTGGTAGATCGGGACGAGCTTGTCGTACGCCCGGCCGGCGACGAAGTCGTACGTCTCCTGGCTGTAGGGCAGGAAGACCGGGAATTCCTTGATCTCCTTGGCAGCGGTGTTCGCGACGGTGTTCTGCGCGGCGACGAGCTGCTTGATGAAGGGCTTCGAGGCCTCGAGGCCCTCGGCCACGACCTGCTCGTTCGGCTTGGTCGCGCCGCCCTTGATGAGGTTCCACGAGTGCTCGGTGGCCTCGGCCTCGACCATCATGATCGCGACATCCTCGTTGCCGTCGGCGTCGGTGATGACGCGGCCCGCGACGATGAGGTCGAAAACGGCCTCCTGGAGCTGGGTGACGGTCGGGAACGCGATCCACTGGTCGGCGTTGTCGCCGTGACCCGGGATGAGCGCCAGGCGCACGCCCGCGATCGGGCCGGAGAACGGCAGACCCGAGATCTGCGTCGACAGCGAGGCGGCGTTGATCGCCAGCGCGTCGTAGAACTCGCCGGGGGCGATCGAGAGGACGGTCACGACGATCTGCACCTCGTTGCGGAGGCCGTCGACGAATGACGGACGCAGGGGGCGGTCGATGAGACGGCAGACGAGGATCGCCTCGGTCGAGGGGCGGCCCTCACGACGGAAGAACGAGCCGGGGATCTTGCCGGCGGCGTAGGAGCGCTCCTCCACGTCGACGGTGAGCGGGAAGAAGTCGAAGCCTTCACGCGGGTGCTTGCCGGCGCTGGTGGCCGAGAGGAGCATCGTCTCCTCGTCGAGGTACGCGGCGACGGCACCCTGTGCCTGCTGCGCGAGGCGCCCGGTCTCGAACCGGACGGTGCGGGTGCCGAAGCGTCCGTTGTCGAGGACGGCTTCGGCTGCGGTGATTTCAGGACCTTCCAAGAGGTCTCTCCTTCTTTGTTTAGGCTCGCACGCGCGTTTCGCGCACGAGCTTGTGCGAAGGAGCAGGAACAGGCAGATCTCGGCGCGCGGCATGTCCGCGGATTCGCCAGCGCTGGTCACCAGTCGAAGATCACCCGCCGCATCCGCGTCGGGGAACCCACCACAGGGGACCAGCTAGCTGCCGGCCTGCTCCGTAGCTCATGTGTAGTTGAGCAGCTGCCCAGAGGGCAACCCGACACAGCCTATCAGCGGCGCAGCGATTCCCGGCATTGCTGGCGGGCGCCGGATGCCGCGCCTAGGGTTGGCACATGAGCACCGACGACAAGCCGGCGAGCGCGGCATCCGATGATCTGAAGCGCAAGTTCAAGGAGGCGCTCGACAAGAAGAACGCGCAGCACCGGGACGGCGAAGCGCACCTGGACGGCGATTCTTCCATCCACGGCACGCACGGCGCGGTCACCAAGCGTGAGTTCCGGCGCAAGAGCGGCTGACGAAGAGGAGGCGCCATGAGCGACTTCCGGGAGCGGAACCCCGACGACGAGCGCGATGTGCCGCTCGACGACGAAGCCGAGTTCGAGTCGCCACCTCCCACGCTCGACCCGATGGAGGCTGTCGAGGACGACGTCGACGAACTCGACGACCGAGAGCGCGATGCGGCGATCGAAGCGGGCGAGATCGACCCGACCGCCTGAGCGGAAGGCCTGGTCGCCGCGGACGGGTGATGCGGCCCGGCGCTGCGGCACCCCGGGCTGAAGCGACCCGGGTACCGCTCGAGCCCGACGGGCTATGTCGTCGGAGCGGTATCGCGGACGTCGCCGCGCCGCGGGATGAGGACGTAGTCGGTGTGCTTCGCCGTACGGCCATCGCCGGCCGTCCGCCCCCGCAGCCGGCGCCACACCCACGGCAGCGCGTCGCGCCCGAGCCAGGACCCCGGCATCGTCGGGTCGTCGTCGGCGTGGAGCGCGGCGTCGAGCTCGCCGAGCGCCTCCGCATCGGGCACGCCGAGCGCCTCCGCGGCCCGATACGCCAAGTAGCGGTGGCCGCGGGAGCGCAGGTGGACCTTGTCCTCCGCCCACAGGTCCAGGTCGCCGATCGCCGGCAGCGCCTCGAGGTCGAGGAGGATCGCACCGGTCGCGTCGGACACGCGGCGCAGCTCCGAGGCGAACGCCGCGAATCTGCGCGCGAAGATCATCGCCGCGCGGCGTCGCGGGAGGAAGGGCGTCACCAGCAGCACGTCGGCGCCCGCGTCGCGCAGTGCCCGCACCGCCGTCTCGAGCTCGCCGGCGAGCCGGCGGGGGTCCGCACCGCGGCCGACGAGGTCGTTGGCGCCCATGAAGACCGACACCAGGTCCGGACGGAGCGCGAGGGCGTGCGGCAGCTGATCATCGAGCAGATGGCGGATCCGCCGGCTGCGGACGGCGAGGTTGGCGTAACGGAACGGCGGACGATCCGTCCCCGCGTGCGCCAGCAGCTGCGCCAGGCGATCGGCCCAGCCGCGGTACTGCCCCGACGGCATGCGTGAGGCGTCGCACAGCCCCTCCGTCAGCGAGTCGCCGAGCGCGACGTACCGCGACCAACCGCGCGGTGCACCGGCGAGCGCCGCAGGCGCCGCCGGCCGGGTCGCGCCCCGCAGCAGCAGCGCGTCGTCGATGGGACGCAGCGTCCGCGCCTCCTGGTAGTGCTCGACCAGGCGCCGGCACAGCGCATCCCACGTCCGCTCGCGGACGGATTCGCGCGCCGCCGCCGCGAACGCGCGACGCTTGCCGTCATCACCCGCGAGATCGGTCACCCGCGCGCGCAGGTCGCGCAGGTCTCCCGGCCGATACAGCCATCCGTCCACGCTGGAGCGGACGAGATCGACGGGCCCTCCGGTGCCGGTCGCGACCACCGGCACGCCGCTGGCGAGGGCCTCCTGGATCGTCTGGCCGAAGGTCTCGCTCTCACCCGGGTGCACGAAGACGTCGAAGCTCGCGAGCGTGCGAGCGAGGTCTGTCCCGCCGAGGTGACCGGTGAAGTGCGCACCCGGGAGCGAACGCTCGAGTGCGGGACGCGCCGGGCCATCGCCGACGACGACGAGACGGGTGCCGGGAATGCCGCCGAGCGCCGCGAGATCCTCGACCTGCTTCTCGGGGGCCAGACGCCCTACGTAGCCGACGATCGTCTCGCCCGGCGCCACGCGTGCGCGCCACAGCTCGTCGCGCCGGTGCGGCGCGAAGCGCTCCGAGTCGACGCCGCGCCCCCAGCGGCGCAGGCGGTCGACGCCGAGCAGCTCGAGCTGTCGCTCCGATGCGCTGGACGGCGCCAGGGTGAGCGTGGCGCGGCGGTGGAGCCGGGCGACGTGGCGTCCGACGAGGGCGGAGGCCTGCGGCATCCCGTACTTCTCGGCATAGGCGGCGACATCGGTCTGATAGACGGCGACGGCCGGGACCCGCAGGGCGTCGGCGGCGGCGAGGCCCTGCCAGCCGAGCACGAACGGAGACGCCAGGTGCACGACGTCGGGGCGGAACTCCCGGAGGATCGCAGAGAGCCGGGCCGCCCGCGCGAAGACCACGCGCACGTCGGGATATGACGGCAGCGGCACCGAGCGCAGCAGCTCGGTGCGCGCGCCGTGCAGATCGGCGGTGATCTCGCCCGCACGAGGCGCGATCACCAGTGTCTCGTGACCCTCGGCCGCGAGGTGACGCAGGACGTGGAGCACAGAGCCTGTGACCCCGTTCATGTGGGGCAGGAACGATTCGGCGAGCAGTGCGACTCTCACGACTCCAGGGTGACCGGAAGGACGAGGCCGGATGCCGCGAACGGGCGCCCGCCGGAAAGTGTTCACCCGATGCACCGCCGGAGGTCACCGGACGTGCGCCGTTCGGTCGCCGTTCACCGGCGACGACTACGAAGGAGCCGTGATC
This sequence comes from Microbacterium yannicii PS01, assembly GCF_000304335.1. Taxonomy (GTDB): domain Bacteria; phylum Actinomycetota; class Actinomycetes; order Actinomycetales; family Microbacteriaceae; genus Microbacterium; species Microbacterium yannicii_A. Next base: position 75,174 of record NZ_CAJF01000013.1, read on the forward strand.
GAGGAGCTGCTGACCCACGTCGCGCACAGCCCGTGGGCGCTGCCGCTGCTCTTCCTTCTCGTTCTCGGTGACGCCTTCCTCGTGCTCGTGCCGGGCGAGGCGGCGGTCACCGCCTTCGGAGCCCTGGCGGTGTCGACGGGCCAGCCGAACCCTGTCACGGTGGTGGCGGTGGCCACCGTGGCGGCTGTGATGGGCGACGCGGCGTGCTATCTGATCGGGCGGACGGTAGGTCTCGAGCGCTGGCGCTGGATGCGCACCCGGCGCGTGCGCGCGGCCTTCGCGTGGTCGCACGCGCGGCTGCAGCGGCGGGCGGCGCTGGTGCTCTTCACCGCGCGCTTCATCCCGTTCGCGCGGCTGGCGGTCAACCTGACCGCCGGAGCGACGCGGATCGCGGCACCCCGCTACCTCACGATCGCCGGACTCGCCGCGCTGGCATGGGCGCTGTATCAAGCACTCATCGGCGCCGTCGTGGCCGCGGTCGTCCCCGGCGGGCCGGTCGTCGCGGTCGTGGTCTCCGTGGCGCTGGCCCTGGCGGTCGGGCTCGCCATCGACGCGGTGCTCGCGCGGCGCCTGCGCGGGACGCGGGCCGAATGACACTGCGCATGTCGGCCGGGACCCGCAGGATGAGAAGGTGACGCACGACACGAGCGGCTACGACCCGCACTTCCTCCCGGTTCCCGTTCCGCTTCCCCGGCCTCTCGGAGACGATGTCGTGCGCGAGCTCGCCTACCCGCGCTTCACCGTGCTGATGGATCCGGTGCGGCGCCTCGCCGCCGTCACGGCCGTCAACATCGACGGCGGGTCGCTGCGCGATCTACCGCGCACCGGTGAGTGGCGGCTCGATCCTCGTATCGACGCCCAAGAGCAGGCGGGTCCGGACCTGTACGCGCGCAACGACCTCGACCGAGGGCACTTGGTCCGTCGGCGCGACCCGGGCTGGGGCGACGTCGACGAGGCCCGCCGCGCGACCGAGGCCACCTTCTTCTACACGAACGCCGCCCCGCAGGCGAGCTCGTTCAATCAGTCCGAAGAGTTGTGGCTCGGCCTCGAGGACCATGTGCTCGCGTACGCGGACGCGACGGATCAGCGCGTCAGCGTCTTCACCGCGCCGGTGCTCGACCCGGGGGATCCTGAGTACCGCGGCATCGGCATCCCGCGTCGGTTCTTCAAGGTCGTGGTCTGGGCGGCGGCGAGCGGGCGGCTCGAGGCGGCGGGATTCGTGCTCGACCAGTCCGAGCTCATCGACGTGAGCGAGGGGGCGCTCGCGGTCGCGCGGCTCGGCAGCTTCCGCACCTTCCAGGTGCCGATCGGCGACATCGAGACCCTGGCCGGCATCGACCTCGATCCGCTCGCCGAGGCCGACGTGCTCGCCGCCGCGGGCGCCCGCGGCGGAAGGGACTGGCGCCCGCTCCGAACCGTGGAGGACGTGCAGCTCGGCTGAGCACCTCTCCCATCTTTCCTCACGGAAGATCCGGCCCCCGCGAAGGATCCTCTCGGACCTTCGCGGGGGCCGCCCGGAGGGCTACTCGCCCGCGAGTCCGCCGAGCAGGTGCCCGAACGAGCGCCCCTCGCCGAGATAGCTCGCCGGGTCGAAGGGGTCGAGGTCCTCTTCGGGCTGCCGTCGCGCGATCGCCTCCGCGAGCTCACGCGCACCTCGCTCGATGCGTTCGCCGAGGGGCGCGACCTGATCGCCCGCGGCACCCCAGTCGCTCGATGCCGCGAACACGCCCGTCGAGACGGGCTCGGCGTGAAGGTATGCGAACAGGGGCCTGATGGCGTAGTCGATCGCAAGCGAGTGCCGGGCGGTCCCGGCGTTCGCGCCGATGAGCACCGGCTTGCCGGTGAGCGCATCCGGGTCGAGCACGTCGATGAACGACTTGAACAGTCCCGAGTAGCTCGTGGAGAAGATCGGCGTGACAGCGATCACGGCATCCGCCGACACCACCGTGTTGATCATCGACTCCAGCGCCGGCGGCGCGAACCCGGTGAGCAGGTTGTTGGTGATGTCGTGCGCGTAGTCGCGCAGCTCGAACACGTCGATGTCCGCCTGGATGTCGCGCGTGGCGAGCTGCTTCGCCGCGGCTGAGGCGAGCCGGTCGGCGAGCATGCGGGTCGAGGACGGGTTCGACAGCCCCGCCGAGACGACCGCGATGCGGCGCGCTGCCGCGCGAGCGCCCGTGGTGTCCATCTCAGGCTCCCTTCCGGCCGAGGCCGAACGCGGCGCCCGCGGAAGCGCCTGCGGCTGAGCTCGTCTCGAGAGCGGCGTCGCGGTAGGGGCTGTCGCCCACGAGGTTGTCGCCGCGGTTGGCTCCGGGAACGGCCTGGCGCGGGGCCTGGTCGCCGTACGCCGCCTGCACGCGGTTCGCGTGGGTCGGGGCATCCGGAACCTCCGCGGAGCGGTTCTGCTGCAGTTCGCGGCGCAGCACCGGCACCACCTCGCCGCCCAGGATGTCGAGCTGCTCGAGCACCGTCTTCAGCGGCAGTCCGGCGTGGTCGATCAGGAAGAGCTGGCGCTGGTAGTCGCCGTACGTCTCGCGCATCGCGGCGTAGCGGTCGATCACCTGCTGCGGCGAGCCCACGGTCAGCGGCGTCATCTCGCTGAAGTCCTCGAGAGAGGGTCCGTGGCCGTAGACGGGCGCGTTGTCGAAGTAGGGGCGGAACTCGCGGACCGCGTCCTGCGAGTTCGCGCTCATGAAGACCTGGCCCCCGAGGCCGACGATCGCCTGCTCGGGCGTGCCGTGACCGTAGTGCGCGTACCGCTGCCGGTACAGCGTGATCAGCCGCTGATAGTGCTCCTTCGGCCAGAAGATGTTGTTCGCGAAGAAGCCGTCCCCGTAGTACGCGGCCTGCTCTGCGATCTCGGGCGTACGGATGGAGCCGTGCCAGACGAACGGCGCGACGCCGTCGAGCGGGCGCGGCGTCGAGGTGAAGCCCTGCAGCGGCGTGCGGAACTGCCCTTCCCAGTCGACCACGTCCTCCCGCCAGAGGCGGTGCAGCAGGTTGTAGTTCTCGATCGCCAGGGGCAGCCCCTGACGGATGTCCTTGCCGAACCACGGGTAGACCGGGCCGGTGTTGCCGCGGCCGAGCATGAGGTCGGCGCGTCCGCCCGACAGGTGCTGCAGCATCGCGTAGTCCTCGGCGATGCGCACCGGGTCGTTCGTCGTGATGAGGGTGGTCGCCGTCGAGACGATCAGACGCTCGGTCTGCGCGGCGATGTAAGCGAGGGTCGTCGTCGGTGACGACGACCAGAACGGCGGATTGTGGTGCTCCCCCAACGCGAAGACGTCGAGTCCGACCTCTTCGGCGTGCGTGGCGACGGTCACGGCATTGCGGATCTTCTCCGCCTCACTGGGTGTGGTTCCGGTGGTCGGGTCCTCGGTGATGTCGCTCACCGTGAAGATGCCGAACTGCATTCCGGTCCACGTGGTGCTCTCGCTCACGATGCTTCTCCGCTCCTTCGCCGTGCGGGTTCCCCGTCGCGGTCGATCTATGCAACTGAATGTATCGAGTGCAACGTGTCGGCGCCAATGTTATTCCCGGCCGTGCCTCGGACCGCCTCGGCGCTCACCGTGCCGCGCGCAGCACCACGGCCTCCCACGGTCGCAGCACCAGCTCCGCCTCCTCGACACGGGGTGCGTCGTCGTAGTTGCCGATGACCCGGCCCGCCGTCGCAGGGTCGACGCCTTCGACACCGATGCGCTGCGGCTCCCCCGAGAAGTTCCCGGCCACGAAGAGCGTCGGCCCGCCTCCGGACCTGGTGAAGGCGTACACATGGGGATGCTCGGGTGCCACGAGCGAGAAGTCGCCGAGCCGCACCACCGGATCCTCGTGACGCAGCGCGATCAGCCGCCGGTAGTGATGGAAGACGGATGCCGGATCCCGGCACTCGACCTCGGCATTGACGGTCACATGGTTGGGGTTCACCGCGAGCCACGGCTCTCCGGTCGTGAAGCCCGCCGAGGCGGTGTCATCCCACTGCACCGGAGTGCGCGCGTTGTCGCGGCTGCCGAACGCGAGCGCCTCGACCAGCTGGTCGTCCGTCAGGCGACCGTGCGCGCGGGCCTCGGCCGCGTAGCGCAGCGACTCGATGTCGCGATACTCGGCGAGCGCGGCGAAGTGCGCGTTCGTCATCCCGAGCTCCTCCCCCTGATAGACGTAGGGGGTCCCGCGGTGCAGATGAAGGACGGTGGCCAGCATGGTCGCAGACTCACGGCGGTACGCACCGTCGTCACCGAAGCGCGACACGATGCGTGGCTGGTCGTGGTTGCACCAGTACAGCGCGTTCCATCCGGCATCCTTCAGCCCGGTCTGCCAGCGGGCCAGGGTCGCCTTGAGCTCGCGAAGATCCAGCGGCCGTCGATCGAACCTGCCACCCGGACCGTGGTCCAGCCCGACGTGCTCGAACGTGAACACCATGTCGAGCTCGCCGCGCGCCGGATCGGTGAACAGACGTCCATCCTCGACGGTGGCGCCCGGGGTCTCGCCGACCAGGAGCAGCGCTTCGCGCCGCCCCTCGAACACCTCTCGGTGCATCTCCTGCAGGTATTCGTGCAGGCGCGGACCGTTGGCCGTCAGCGGCCACGCATCGCCGTACAGGCCGTCCTTCACGACGCCGTCAGCAAGAGCGCCGCCGTCCGCCATGGTCTTGGAGATGAGGTTGATGACATCCATCCGGAAGCCGTCGATCCCGCGGTCCAGCCACCAGCGCATCATCTCGTAGACGGCATCGCGGACCGCCGGATTCTCCCAGTTCAGGTCGGGCTGCTTCCTGCTGAACAGATGCAGATAGTACTCGCCGGTGCCGGGATCCAGCTCCCACGTCGATCCGGAGAAGTAGGACGCCCAGTTGGTCGGCTCGGCTCCGGGCTCGCCCGCCGCGAAGCCGGGACGGGGCGGTCGCCACCAGTACCAGTCCCGCTTCGGACTGTCTGTCGAAGCACGCGACTCCATGAACCACGTGTGCTCGTCGCTGGTGTGGTTCACGACGAGGTCCATCACCACTCGGATGCCGCGGGAATGGAGAGCCTGGACGACCTCGTCGAGATCCGCGAGGCTCCCGAAGATCGGGTCCACATCGCGATAGTCGCTGATGTCGTAGCCGTTGTCATCCTGCGGGCTGCGGTACACCGGGGAGAACCACACCACGTCGACGCCGAGCTCCGCGAGGTGATCGATGCGCTGCAGAACGCCGCGCAGGTCGCCGATGCCGTCGCCGTCGGAGTCCTGGAACGAACGCGGGTAGATCTGGTAGACCACCGCGCTCGTCCACCACGCGGGAGCCTCGTGATCAGCGATCACAACAGGGAATTCCTCGGCCATCAGCCCTCCGGTTCTCATGTGTCGTCCACCCCGACTCAGGTCAGGCGGATCCGGTCCATCGCCGCCTGGATCGCCACGGCGGCGGCACCGCGGGCCCACGCCAGGAAGCCTGACTCGTCGACGTACAGCCGCACAGCCTCGGCGCGCGGATCCCGCTCGGCGGAGATGACCTCACGAATGCGGTCCTCGGCGATCGCGAACAGCCCCAGTCCTTCGCCCGCCAAGACGATCGAGGACTGGAGGGTCAGATTCGCCGCCAGCACGATGAGCCGCCCGAGCGCAGCGGCGGCGGAGTCGACCACCGCGACCGCGGCGGGCGCCCCCTCGCGGGCGAGCGAGAGCACCTCGTCGTAAGCGACCGGTCGCTGCAGCGCGCCCGAGACCTGCGCCGCCATCGATCCGGCGGTGAGCATGGCCTGCGAGCACCCCCGATGGCCCTCGACGCACAGCGGCCCGGCGGGGCTGAGCGGGATGTGACCCCCCATGCCGATGCCGGCGTCGGGAGTGCGGACGACCTCGCCTCCGATGACGAGGGCGTAGCCGACCCCGGCTCCGATGGTGATCACGACGAAGCCGTCCTTGCCCCGGCCGAGGCCGAACCATCGCTCCGCTTCGGCGAGGGCGATGAGGTCGTTCTCGAGCGAGACCGGCCCGCCGACCTCGCGCTCGAGAAGCGCACCGAACGGGACATCGCGCCAGCCGAGGAACGGCGCGTACTCCACGACGCCATCCCGGACCGCTCCTCCGAGCCCGACACCGGTTCCCGAGAGTCCGGTCGGCGCGAGCGCGCGGACCATGCGCGCGACCTGTCGGGCCACCTGCTCCGGGTCGGTGTCGATGAGCGGCTGAGAGTCCTCCGCAAGGACCTCCGCGCGCACTCCGGTGACGATCGCGTGCACCGTCTCGCCGGTGATCTTCACCCCCGCGAATCTTCCGATCTGCGGCGCGACGTCGAGAGGGCGCACCGGACGGCCGACGGTGCCGTCGGCGCTGTCGTCCAGCTCGATGAGGAGACCCCGATCGAGGAAGGGCTTCGCGAGCCGGGTGAGACTGGCCGGCGAAAGTCCCAGTCGCGTCGTCAGCGCGCTGCGCGAGATCGGCCCGTGGATGAGGACGGCGCGTGCGAGCGCTCGTTCGCTGGTGGTCAGCACGTCATCGTCCTCCCGTTGGTTCCATCATGACACGAATCGGCATTATTCTCCGCGCCGTTCAACGAAATCAACCCCCTTGTCGCTCCTATTAATTCCATGCTAGAACTATCCGCATGTCGATCATCGAGGCCGAGACCGACGCCGAGAAGGCACCGTCCGCGCATCCCGGCACGTCCCACGACGTGCGCATTCTTCACCTCCGTCGTGGAGGCACGAGCGTCGTCGTCGACCTGTCGGCAGCCCCGGCTCCGGCCATCGTCCACTGGGGCGAGGAGCTCCCGGAGGAGACTCCGACCTCGCTCGCGGGGCTCGCCGTCGCCGCCCGTGCTCAGCGGGTGTCCGGCGGCCTGGACTCGACCCCGGCTCTGTCCGTGCTTCCGGTCGGATCGGACGGCTGGTTCGGCACACCGGCGCTGGAAGGACACCGGAACGGCCGCGCGTTCAGCACGCGATTCGACCTTGCCGGGGTCCACGCCGACGACCACTCCGCCGTGCTCTCACTGACCGATCCGGAGGCGCAGCTGACGGTGCGCCTCGAGCTGCGACTCGGGCCCGCAGGGCTGTTCCACCAGCGAGCGGAGGTGCGCAACACCGGCGACACTCCGTACACGCTGCAGTCGCTGCTGAGCACCTTCCCCGTGCCGTGGGATGCCGAGGAACTGCTCGACACGACCGGACACCACCTGCGGGAGCGCGCACCGCAGCGTCGGGCGTTCACCATCGGGAGCCACGTGCGAGAGAGCCGTCGCGGTCGGCCTGGTGCGGACGCGACCGTGCTTCTGGCCGCCGGCCGCCCGGGCTTCGGCTTCGAGACGGGAAGGGTGCACGGCATCCACGTCGCGTGGAGCGGCAATCACCGCGTCCTGGCGGAGCGCACCGTCACCGGCGATGCGCTGCTCGCCGGCGGCGAGCTGCTGCTTCCTGGTGAAGCGGTGCTGCAGGCGGGGGCGGCGCTGACAAGCCCCTGGGTCATCGGGTCGTGGGGTGACGGATTGAACGATCTGTCGCATCGCTTCCACTCCGAGTGGCGCGGGCGTCCACAGCACCCGCGCCGGCCCCGCCCCATCACGCTGAACACGTGGGAAGCGGTGTACTTCGATCACTCCTTGGAGCGCTTGCGCGCCCTGGCGGACGCGGCGGCCGAGGTGGGTGTCGAGCGCTTCGTGCTCGACGACGGGTGGTTCCATGGGCGACGGGACGACAGCGCCGGGCTCGGCGACTGGCGCGTCGACTCGAGCATCTGGCCGGACGGCCTCCATCCGCTCATCGACCACGTCCGCGCCCACGGCATGGAGTTCGGCCTCTGGGTCGAGCCGGAGATGGCGAATCCCGACAGCGACCTTGCTCGGGCACACCCGGACTGGATCCTCCAAGGACGCACGACGCAGCCTCCCTCGGCGCGCCAGCAGCAGGTCGTCGACCTCGCGAATCCTGATGCCTATGCCCATATCTCCTCTCATCTGCATGCGCTGCTGAAGGAGTACCCCATCGCGTACCTCAAGTGGGATCACAACCGCGATCTGGTCGACCCCGGCGGTGGACCGGGGGCCGAGGCGCGCGTGCGGGCTCATACGCTGGCGGTCTACCGGCTCATCGACGAACTGAAAGCAGCTCACCCGGAACTCGAGATCGAGAGCTGCGCCTCGGGCGGCGCACGGGTGGACCTGGGCATCCTGGACCGCACAGACCGGATCTGGACGAGCGACAGCCTCGACCCTCTCGAGCGTCTCGACAATCAGCGCTACACGGGACTGGTGGTGCCGCCGGAGATGATGGGCACGCACCTCACCAGTCCGACGGTGCACTCGTCCCAGCGCACCGTCACATTGGGGCTGAGCGCCGCCGTCGCCCTGCTCGGGCACTTCGGCATCGAGTGGGACCTCACATCCGTGGATGGCGCCGCCCGCGAGAGGATCGCAGGCTGGGTGGCGCTCGCGCGGCGGATCCGTGGCCTCGTCGCCACCGGGCGCGTCGTGCATGTCGACGGCACCGAGGACGGGATGGACGTCCGCGGGATCGTCGCGGAGGACGCAGCATCCGCGCTCTTCACGGTCACGCAGGTCACGACGACCGCGGCTCATCCGCCGGGACGTGTGCGGCTCCCCGGGCTCGAACCGCACCGTGCCTACCGGGTCCACGTGATCGCGAACGACTCGGGTCCGGGGCAGTCCCCCCTGGAGTGGGCCGCGACCGACGTCGTCATGACCGGGCGTGCGCTGGCCGTCTCCGGACTCCGGCCGCCTGTGCAGTACCCCCAGCAGTCCACCGTCCTGGAAATCAGCGCGGAGCACTGAAGCTCTGTCGCGACGCGCGAGGAGGCGCATCGATGAGACCATCCCATTCACGGACCGCACGGGCGGTCGCCGGCGTCGCCCTCGCCGGCATCGCCGTCGCCCTCGGAGGGTGTGCGAGCGAACCCGGCGGCGTGACGACCCTCAACTTCTTCCAATTCAAGGGCGAGGCGCTCGCGGACTTCGACGAGATCATCACGGAGTTCGAGGCCGAGAATCCCGACATCCGGGTCGTGCAGAACCAGGTGGCCGATGCCGACACCCTCATTCGCACGCTCCTGGTGAAGGACCGCGTCCCCGACGTCATCACTCTGAACGCGAACGGGAACTTCGGCCGGCTCGCGCAGGCCGGCGTCTTCCACGACTTCTCGGACGAGCCGGTGCTGGAGACCATCAATCCCGCTGTGCAGGAGATCCTGGCCGAGCTCGGGACCTACGACGACGAGGTCAACGGCCTCGGGTATGTCAACAACGCGGACGGGGTCATCTACAACCAGGAGATCTTCGAGCAGCAGGGACTCGAGGTCCCCGAGACCTGGGACGAGTTCATCGCCGTGTGCGACGCCCTCGAGGCTGCCGGGATCCAGCCCTTCTTCGGCACGCTCGGCGACAACTGGACCGGGATCCCCTCGTGGAACGCGCTCGGGGCCTACGCCGTGCAGGACGGATTCTTCGACAAGATGCGCGAGCAGGGCGAGGACATCGGCAGCGACTCGGAGGTGTCGTTCCAGAAGAACTTCCCCGAGGTGATGGAGCGGCAGTCGCAGCTCTTCTCGTACATGCAGGACGGCTACCGCGGACGCACCTACGACGACGGCAATGCAGCCTTCGCCAATGGCGAGGCGGCCATGCTGCTGCAGGGCATCTGGGCCACCAATCCGATCCGACAGGTGAATCCCGACATCCGGATGGGGATCTTCCCGTATCCGACCGACGAGGCCGAGGAGCGCCTGCTGGTCTCGGGCGTGGACGTGGTGTTCACCATGGGCAAGGACAGTCCCCAGGAAGACGCTGCGATGCGCTTCATCGACTTCGCCTTCCAGCCCGAGATCGTAGAGCGCTTCGCGGCGTCCCAGAACATGGTGCCTTCGGTGGAAGGCGCGGAGCTCAGCGACGACCCGGCGCTCCAGTCGGTCAAGCCGTTCTTCGACGAGGGACGGATCACGGGGTTCGTCGATCACCAGATCCCGCCGAGCATCCCGCTGAACGCCATCGATCAGCAGTTCCTCTTCGACGGCGACGTCGAGGCAGCCCTTCGAACGCTCGACAGCGAGTGGCGCAAAGTCGCCGCGCGCACGATCCCCGTGACGGGAGACTGATATGGCCATCACCACCGACTCCGCACGCGCCGGATCGGCGCCGGAGGCGGGCGCTGCCGTCGCCCCTCGCGAGCGCGCACCGCGCAAGCTCGCCTCCAGCGCCTATTACTGGATGGTGTGGCCCGCGGTTATCGCGTTCGCCGCCTTCCACACGCTACCGGTGATCGTCGGCATCTTCTTCAGCTTCACCAACTACGCCGGGTACGGGACGTGGAACCTCGTCGGACTGTCGAACTACATCAACCTCTTCCGCGACGATCGCGTCCTCCAGGCCTACGGCTTCTCGTTCCTGTTCGCCCTCGTCGCGACGATCCTGACGAACGCGTTCTCGCTGGCGATCGCGCTGGGGCTGAACGCGAAGATCAAAGCGCGCAACTTCTGGCGCGGGGTCTATTTCGTGCCGTACATCCTCGCCATCCTCGTCATCGGCTACGTGTTCCAGTTCCTGTTCGCCAACTCGCTGCCGAAGATCCTCTCCGGCATCCCGCTCTTCCGCGACAACATCCTCACCAACGAGACGTGGGCGTGGACGGCGATCGTCGCGCTCGCGGTATGGCAGGCCTGCGCCTTCGCGATCATCATCTATCTGTCGGGCCTGCAGACGATTCCCGGAGAGCTTTACGAGGCCGCGGCGATCGACGGCGCGAAACCGTGGCGGCAGTTCCGGTCGATCACCTTCCCGCTCATCAGCGCCTTCTTCACGATCAACGTGGTGCTGAGCCTGAAGAGCTTCCTGCAGGTCTTCGACCCGATCGTGGCGCTCACCAACGGCGGGCCGGGAACGGCCACCGAATCGGTCACGCTCCTGATCTTCCGCGGCGGATTCACCGGCGGTGAATTCGCCTATCAGACCGCCAACGCGGTGATCTTCTTCATCGTCATCACCGTGGTCTCGCTCTTCCAATTCCGGGTCCTTCAGCGCAGAGAGGCCGACTTCTGATGACCACCACCACCAACACCCCGGCACAGCTCGAGAGCGACGCGGGTGCCCTCGATCATCGGTCACCGCGGAAGCGGTCGAGCGTCGACGACGACACGCGCAGGACGAACTGGTTCGCCACGGCGCTCATCGCCGTGTGCTCTTTGACGATCCTGATCCCGCTCTACCTCGCGGTCGTCGTCGCGCTCAAGACGCCCGACCAGCTCACACAGGGCACGGGCTTCGAACTGCCGAACCCGATCCGCTGGGAGAATTTCGCCGACGCCTGGGAGCGGACGAGCTTTCCGCAGGCGCTGGCCAACACCGCGTTCATCACGGTCGGCTCGGTGATCTTCACGCTGCTCACGAGCTCGATCGTGGCGTACGCTCTCGCGAGGAACATCCATCGCCCGTTCTTCAAGGGGGTGTTCTTCTATCTGCTGGCGGCGCTGTTCATCCCCTTCCCCATCATCATGCTTCCACTCGTGAAGCAGACGTCGATCCTCGGTATGGACAACCAGGTGGGGCTGATCGTGCTCTACACGATCTACGGGCTCTCGCTGAACATCTTCATCTACACCGCGTACATCCGATCGATCCCGATCGAGCTGGAGGAGGCTGCTCGGGTCGACGGCGCCTCGACGTGGCGCGTGTTCTGGCAGGTCATCTTCCCGCTGCTGATGCCGATGAACGCCACCGTGGGGATCCTGACGTGCGTGTGGGCATGGAACGACTTCATCATGCCGCTGGTGGTGCTCACCGACCCCGCAGCCCGCACACTCCCGCTGGCGCAGTACGTGTTCCAGGGGCAGTTCAACACCGACTACACGGTCGCGTTCGCGTCGTACCTCATGGCGATGGCACCGCTGCTCATCGTCTACATCTTCTCGCAGCGGTGGGTGATCTCGGGGGTGACCCGCGGCTCCATCAAGTGAGTGCCTACTCCGCCTGCGCGAAGACGGCGAGCATGTCGCGGACGAGCTGGTGCGGAGCGGTCTCGCACGGACTGTGGCCGGTGGCGTAGAGGGCGAGGCGCGCCGAGATGCGTCTCGCGTACGCGGCGTACTGCTCGGCGGGCCACAGGTCGTGCGCGCCGACGGCGACGAGTTTCGGGATTTCCGCGGCGCGCACCGCGCTCGTGACGTCGGGCATCGCCATCATGAGACGGACGATGTCGTCGACGCTGGACCGCCTGGTCAGCCCGAACCTCTCGCGAACGAAGGCCAGCCGGCGCGGCGGGACGCCGTTGAGGTTGTTGCGGATGCCCCAGATCAGGAGCGCAGCGCCCTGCTTCGGCGACGCGAGGCCGCTGAAACGGCCGATGCGCTTCACGCCGCGGAAGACCTGACCGGTGGCGGGTGGGGTCGACAGCAGCGTGAGGCTCGCGAAGAGCTCGGGGCGCTCGGTCAGCGCGAGCTGGGCCACGAGACCGGCGAAGGAGTACCCGAGGACGTGAGCGGGCGTCGTCCCCGACTCGAGGACGGCGAACAGATCGTCGAGGAACAGGCGGTAGTCGTACCGCGCACGGGACGGGCGGAGGTTCTCGGGGCCTGCGCCCGCGGATTCGTACTGACCGGCCAGATCGAACGCCTCCACGCGGTACCCGGCATCCGCCAGGAGCGGGAGCATGAGCGCGAAGTCCTCTTTCGATCCCGTGACGCCGGGCATCAGAACGACGCGGCCCTTCTCGGCGCTGCCGAGTGACACCCGGGCGAGGCCGCCGCTGGGCGCGGGAAAGACATCGCGCACGGTTTCTGGAGGTGAAGCGCGCCAGTCGAGGTCGGGGATGGCCCGGTCGCGCTCCCGCGCATCGTCGATCGTCGTCATCGCGCCGAAGAGACTACCGCTCGGGCGCAGGATAAGGTGGCACCGGTCATGACCGAGTCAGCGATGCCCGCCGCGGCGGCCCCTCTGCCCTCGCCCGCAACGGGCGGCGTCGCCCGTGCCCGCCGCCGCGTGCCGTTCTGGGACAACGCCCGATTCGCGTGCATCGTGCTCGTGGTCCTCGGCCATGCCGTGCAGCGCCTGACTTACGACTCCGACATCGCTTTGGGCCTGTACCTCCTGGTGTACGCGTTCCACATGCCGGCTTTCGCCATCATCTCGGGCTACTTCTCGAAATCCGACGCGCCGACACGCACGCAGATGGCGCGAGTCGTCACCGACATCCTGCTGCCGTACGTGATCTTCGAGGGGCTGTGGTCGCTGACCAAGCTGCTGGTCGAGGGGCAGGCCAGCGCGAACCTCACCGAGCCCTCGTGGACGCTGTGGTTCCTGCTCGCGCTCGGGATCTTCCGCCTGACGCTGCCCTATCTGGCTCTTCTGCGCTGGCCGCTGCTGTGGACGGTCGCGATCTCGATCGGCGCCGGCTACGTGCCGAACATCGACTCCACCTTCTCGCTGTCGCGCACACTCGGCCTGCTGCCGTTCTTCGCACTCGGCTGGTGGCTGCGCGAACACGACATCGTGGCGCGCTTCCGACTGCTCGCCCGCCGTCCGTGGTGGCTGCTGGTCTGCGGGTTCGCCGTCTTCGCCGTCGCGGGGTGGGCGGCGTGGTTCTTCGTCGACGGCTGGCGCGACATGAACCTGCGGGAGTGGCTGTTCTACGACGAGAACTACGCGGCGATCGGCGGAACCCAATGGTGGGCGGGTGGCGTGAGGCTGGCACTCATGGCGGTCGCCATCATCCTGTCCGCCGCGTTCTTCGCCCTTCTGCCCCGTGACTCGCACTGGTGGACTCACTTCGGCCAGTACACGATGTATGTGTATCTGCTGCACTCGTTCGTGCTGTACCCGTTCCGCGAGAACGGCCTGCTGCGCAATGCCGAGCCGACATGGATCTGGCTGCCGCTGGTCATCGTCGGGTCGGTGCTCATCGCTCTGGGACTCGCGACAAAGCCCGTGCGCCGGGTGTTCCGTCCGCTCATCGAGCCGCGGCCGTCCTGGCTCTTCGCCGACCCCACACTGGCACGCCGCGAGGGGCATCGCAGCGACCCGACAGGTTCCCGACGGCCACGCGAGGTCGCACGGATGCCGCGGGCCGACCCTCGACAGAACGGCTGAGGTCCGGTCGGTCAGCGCGCCGCACGGGTGTACACGTCGGCCAGGTGCAGCAGGTACGAAGGCCCCCATTATTCGCGGCGAGGATCTGCTGAGCTCTAGCCGAGCAGCGAGCACCGGGCGGCGGTAACCCGAGGCAACAATGGACAGTGGTCGGCGGCATCCGCCTACTCTCGGGGCATGACCGAGCTCACCCTGCCGATCCTCGATCTCTCCCGGCTCGACGAGGGGCCTGACGCCGCCGCCGCGTTCCGCGACGACCTGCGTGCCGCCACTCACGACGTCGGGTTCTTCTACCTCACCGGCACCGGCATCCCACCCGAGCTGGAAGCCCGCCTGCACCGTGCCGCCCGCGACTTCTTCGCTCTGCCGGAGGCCGACAAGCTCGCGATCGAGAACACTCGGAGCCCGCACTTCCGGGGGTACACCCGCGTGGGCGGCGAGCGCACCCAGGGCAGGATCGACTGGCGCGAGCAGATCGACATCGGACCCGAGCGTGACGCGGTCACCGACCCCGACGCGCCCGACTTCGCCCGCCTCATCGGCCCGAATCTGTGGCCGGCCGCGCAGCCGGAGCTGCGGGAGGTCGTGTCGGAATGGCACGACCACCTGTCGGGTGTGGCACGCCGACTGCTGCGCGCCTGGGCACTGTCGCTCGGCGCTGCCGAGAGCTACTTCGACGAGCACTTCGGCGAACCCTCGACGCTCATCAAGATCGTGCGCTATCCCGGCAAGGAGGATCCGATCCCCCAGCAAGGCGTCGGCGCCCACAAGGACTCCGGCGTGCTGACGCTGCTGTGGGTGGAGCCCGGGAAGGGCGGTCTTCAGGTCGAGCGCAAGGACGCGGTCACAGGAGAGGAGCACTGGGTGAACGCGCCCCCGGCGCCGGGAGCGTTCGTCGTCAACATCGGCGAGCTGCTGGAGTACGCGACGCAGGGGTACCTGATCGCGACGAAGCACCGTGTGATCTCGCCGGCGTTCCCCGACGACCGCATCTCGGTGCCGTTCTTCTTCAATCCGGCGCTCGACAAGCGGCTGCCCCTCATCGAACTGCCCGCGGAGCTCGCGGCGCAGGCACGCGGCGTGACCCAGGACCCCGCCAACCCGATCCATGCGCTGTACGGCGAGAACGCCCTCAAGTCACGGCTGCGGGCGCACCCTGACGTCGCCGGCATCCATCACGCCGACCTTCTCGCGGCGCGAGCGGGCAGAGCGACCTGAGTCTCAAAGATGCCGCCCGCTTCAGCGCAAGGGGTCGCGTCCACGGCGTGTCACTCTTACGGTGAGGGAATGAGCGACGTCACGATTTTCGCGCCCTCGCCCACGCTCACCGTTACCGTGGAGGAGCACGGCGCGGAGCCCGACATCCATGTCCACGCCGGTGGGCAGGGCGTCTGGCAGGCGCGCATGCTGCTGCGACTGGGCGTTTCCGTGACGATGTGCTGCGCGCTCACCGGAGAGATCGGACGAATGCTGCGTCACCTGCTCGAGGACGAGGGGGTGACCGTCACGGGCGTGGATCGGCCCGGCAAGGGGTCCGCCTACGTGCACGACCGCCGCGGCGGCGACCGACGCATCGTCGTCGAGACCGAGGGCGAGCCGCTCGCACGCCACGATCTCGACGAGCTCTACGGGGTCACACTCAGGGAGGGGCTTGCCTCGGGGCTCGTGATCCTGAGTGGTCCGGCCGGCGAGGAGGCCCTGCCCGCCGACACGTATAGGCGGCTTGCCACCGATCTGCGCGAGGGGGGTGCGAAAGTCGTCGTCGACCTGGCCAGCGACCGGCTCGACGCAGCGCTCGATGGCGGTGTCGACGTGCTCAAGGTGAGCGACGCAGAGCTTGCGGACGACGCTCTGCTCTCGGGCGACTCTCCTGCCGACATCATGGCGGCCATGCGTGCGCTGCACCAGCGGGGCGCCGATGCGGTGATCGTGTCGCGGTTTCCCGAGCCTATGCTGCTGCTCGACCGCGACGGTTTCCTCGAGATCACGTCGCCGAGCATGCAGGTCGCCGACACACGGGGCGCGGGCGACTCGCTGACCGCGGGCGTCGCAGCCGGCATGGCGCGCGGCGAGAGCGTGCGCGAGTCGATCAAGACCGGCGCCGCAGCCGGTGCCCTCAACGTCACGCGGCACGGCCTGGGCACCGGAGACCCCGGAGCCATCGCACGGCTGCGCGAGAGCGTGACCGTGCGGGAGATCATCGACGATTCCGCCGCCAGCATAGATCAGCCGGTCACGGGGCACGTCAGTCCCGACGGCCTCGCGGCGCTCGCCGATCGGGAGACGGACTGATGACGCGCGTGCTGGTCACGAACGACGACGGCATCGACGCGCCGGGGCTGCACGTCCTTGCCCGACACGCGGTGGAGGCGGGATTGGAGGTGACCGTCGCCGCCCCGGCGCGGCAGTCCAGCGGCGCCAGCGCGTCGATCATCGCGGCCGAGGAAGACGGCCGCATAGCAATGGAGCAGCGAGAACTCCCCGGCCTGAATGGCGTTCCTGCTTACGCCGTCCGGGGAGGGCCGGGCCTCATCGCCCTGATCGCCGCGCACGGCGCGTTCGGCGCTCCCGCCGAGCTCGTTCTCTCGGGCGTCAACCATGGCGCCAACGTCGGTCGAGCGATCCTGCACTCCGGCACCGTCGGCGCAGCGCTCACCGGCGGTCTCAATGGCGCCTGGGGCGTGGCAGTCTCCCTCGATGTCGGTATGAATCCCACGGAGTTCCACTGGGAGGCCGGAGCCGCGGCAGCACTCGGCATCCTGCCGTTCCTCCTCGAGCGACCGCGGGGCACCGTCGTCAACGTCAACGCGCCGAATGCGGCCAGCAACCGTGGGACCGTCGAAGCCTCACTGGCGCCCTTCGGGATCGTTCAGACGACCCTCTCCGAGCGCGGCGCCGGGCATATTCGACTCGCGGTCGAGGATCTGCCGAACACACCGGAGCCGGGCAGCGACGCCGCACTCCTCGCCGACGGCTGGGTGACCCTCACCGGTCTCGACCCGGTGTCGCATGTGCCGCTCGGGTTCACCGGGAACTGAACGGTGCTCTCGGAGCTCACCGAGCTCGGACTGAGACGACGAGAGCCGCCCCACACCGTGGGGCGGCTCTCAAGAAGTTCTCTGCGCGATTGAACGCTGGCGCGATGCCTTAGCGGCGAAGTCCGAGACGCTCGATCAGCGAGCGGTAGCGCGCGATGTCGATGTCCTGGAGGTAGCCGAGCAGACGACGGCGCTGACCCACCATCAAGAACAGACCACGACGTGAGTGGTGGTCGTGCTTGTGCTCCTTGAGGTGCTCGGTGAGGTCCTTGATGCGCTGCGTCAGCATCGCGACCTGCACCTCGGGGGATCCGGTGTCACCGGGGTGCGTCGCGTACTCTTCGATGATCGCCTTCTTAGCGTCAGATTCGAGTGGCATAGATGGGATCCCCTTTCTGCTCATTGCGCGGTGCCCGACGCCTGATGCGCGAGCTCTCTTTATCCGCGGCCGATCAAACGGCAACCTCAAGAGTCTACCAGTCGCGGAGAGGAGGGGGCGAACCGTAGCCCGACGGTCGTGGTTCGGCGGATTTCGGACGGGGCATCCCGCCGGCGCTGTCGACGTCGGGAGCCGGGCGTAGAGTCGCCGCGTGTCCACCACTCCCCTCGCCCAGAACCCCACGGACGCTGTGCCGTCGCAGCTGTCGGTAGCTGTGCAGTTCGTGCTCTGCGGGCTGATCTGGGGTTCCAGCTTCCTCTTCATGAAGGTGGCACTGGAGGGCATCTCGCCGGCACAGGTGGCCTGGTCGCGGCTGATCCTCGGCGCTCTGGTGCTCGGCTTGTTCGTCACCTTCCGGCGTGAGCGGCTCCCGCGCCGCCTCCGCATCTGGGGTCATATGACGGTGCTCGCGGTGACCTTCTGCGTCGTGCCGTTCCTGCTCTTCTCGTGGGCGCAGCAGCACGTCACCTCGGGACTGGCGAGCATCTACAACGCCACGACGCCCATCATGACCGCGATCATGGCCGCCCTGGTGCTGCGGGTCGAGAAGCTGAAGGGCCTGCAGATCGCCGGGATCGGACTGGGCATCGTGGGCGTGGTCGTGATCATCGGACCATGGCAGGGCCTGGATCTCTCGCAGAGCCTGATCGCACAGCTGGCGATCCTGGGGGCGACCGCGTGCTACGGCTTCAGCCTCGCCTACATGCGACGGTTCGTGTCGAACACCGGCATGAGCGCCCTCATGTTCTCGTTCCTCAACATCGGGCTCGCGGCGGCGATCATGGCTCTCCTGACGCCCGTGCTCGTGCTCGAGCCGGTGCGGCTGGATCCCTGGATCATCGTGAGCGTCGTGCTGCTCGGCTGCCTCGGCACCGGCATCGCCTACATCTGGAACCAGAACACCGTGCGCGCCTGGGGCCCGACCCGCGCTTCGACGGTCACTTACATCACCCCGCTCGTCGGCGTGGTGCTCGGCGTCGTGATCCTCGGCGAGCGGCTCAGCTGGAACGAGCCGGCCGGCGCTCTCGTGGTCTTCCTCGGCATCCTGCTGGCGCAGGACCGGCTGCGCCTGCGTCGCCGCGCCCGTCACGCCGAAGGGGCGGATGCCCCGGCTGCTGCTTCCCGCACTCGAGAAGCGGCCGTGCCGCGCGCATCCGCCCCTTCCGGGCGCTGATCAGTCCTGCTGCAGCGCACCCTGCAGCTCGAGGGTGATGGTGATGTCCTTGCCGACCAGCACGCCACCGGTCTCGAGGGCGGCGTTCCACGTGAGGCCGAACTCCTCGCGGTTGACGACGGCCTTGGCGGTGGCGCCGGCCTTGTAGTTGCCCCACGGGTCGACGCCGAAGCCGCCGAACTCGAAGTCGAAGGTGACCGGCTTGGTGACGCCGCGGATCGTGAGGTCGCCGTCGACGAGGAAGTCGCCGTCCTGGATGCGGGCACCGGTCGAGCGGAACTCCATCGTGGGGTGGTTCTCGACGTCGAAGAAGTCGGCGGAGCGCAGGTGGTTGTCGCGACCGTCGTCCTTGGTGTCGACCGAGGCCACATCGACGCTCGCCTCCACCTTCGCATCGAGCGGGTTGGCCGGAGCCACCAGAGTCGCGCTCTTCATGCCGAACGTGCCGCGCACCTTCGAGATCATCATGTGGCGCACGCTGAACGTCACCTCGCTGTGCGAGGGGTCGAGGATCCAGGTGCCGGTCTTGTAGCCGGGAACGTCGAGGGTGGTCGCGGTGTCGGTCATGCTTCTCGTCCTTCGTGTGGGGATCGTCGCAGGTGTGCGACGGGGCATGACATGTCCAACACCGCCTCGAGCGGGATCTATTCCCGTGAATATGAATTTCTTTCGCGGTGCCGTGCTCACGCTGCGAGAGCCCGCCGGACTCTGCCGGGGGTCTGCCCGGTCGTCCGCGAGAACGCCCGGCTGAAGGCTGCCTCCGACCCATACCCGTGCGCCGCCGCGACCACGGCCACGCTCTCCCCCGCCGCCAGCATCGCGCGCGCGGCGCGCATGCGGGTCGCGATGACGTACGACATCGCCGGCATCCCGACGACAGCGGTGAAGCGGGCGGCGAAGGCAGAGCGCGACATGGTGGCCCGACGCGCAAGCTCGACGAGGGTCCATGCGCGGCCCGGCTCCCGGTGGATCGCGGCAAGTGCGGCGCCCAGCTGCGGGTCGCGAAGCGCGGCGAGCCAGCCGGTGGCGGCGTCGGGCTCGTCGGCCAGCCACGCGCGCACGGTCTCGACCACGAGGACGTCCGCGAGTCGCGTGGCGACTGCCTCGCCGCCCGGTCGCGGATCGCGGAGCTCTCGAGTCAGGAGCGGCACGAGGGCGGCCATCACGGGATGCCGCCCCGAATCCACTCGGATGACGGATGGAAGGACCTCGAGCATGTCCTGTACCGCCGGCGAGTCGAACGCGACGACTCCGCACAGCATGGCCAGGGGCGCGTCACCGGCCTGCGGTCCGAGCCGGAGCACCGAGAACGCCTCGCCGAGCAGCGTCTGGGGCAGAAGATCGGCTCGCCCGAGGAGCGGAGCACCGGCGGAGGTCGCGACGCGGTGACCGATCCCCCGCGGTACCAGCGCGAGAGCGCCCGCGTCCAGACGCTGCGGCTCCTCGCCGTCGACCTCGAGGTACGCGGTGCCCCGCGCCACGATGTGGAAGCTCAGCGTGTCGGGAAACTGCGGCATCGACACCGCGGCTTCGCCGGCGGCCTCCGTCCAGGAGTAGAAGGCACCGCGCATCCGCAGCTGATATAGCGCCTGGGTCAGCGGATCAGCGCTCTCCCACGGCATCGGAGTTGCCACGAGGCCCCCTTGGACGATCGATCAAGAATGACGTATCTCTGACGATAGAACATCCCAGGGGTCGATGCCAGAGTCGAGGCATCCCTTCCCCACGATGAACGGAGCACACCATGAACATCCTCGTGATCGGAGCCACCGGCGGATCGGGCCGGGCCGTCTGCGACGCACTCCTCGAACGCGGCCATCGCGTGACGGCACTCGCCCGTCATGCGTCCGCGCTTCCGGCCCGCCCGGATCTGGAACAGGTCGACGGCGACGCGACCGACCGCGCGACGCTCGATGCCGTCCTCCCCGGGCACGACGCCGTGGTGGTCACCCTCGGGATCTCGGAGCCCGCCCTGCGCGTGCGGCTGCGCGGCGCCCAGGGCACTCCCGACGACGTGCGCTCCCGTGGCACCGGCGAACTCATCCGTGCGGCGCGCGCGGCCGGCGTCCGCCGCGTCGTCGTGCAGTCCTCGTACGGCGTAGGCCCCACGCGCGATCTGCTGCGGTTCATCGACCGGGCACTCTTCGCGCTCATGATCAAGCCGCAGATCTTCGACTCCGAGCTGCAGGAGAGCCTGCTGCGCGGGTCGGAGCTTGACTGGACGATCGTGCAGCCGGTCTACCTGACGGACGATCCCTCCACCGAGCACTTCACGTCGATCGACGGCAGCACCCGCGATCGAAAGGTCACGCGACGTGCGGTGGCGCAGGTGCACGCCGATCTCATCGAGCAGCGCACCCGCGTGGGCGAGACGGTATCGGTGTCGGGCTGAGCCGTCGGAACGACGAAGGGGACGGATGCCGTGAGCCACGGCATCCGCCCCCGAGAGGGCAGTCGGCTCAGCCGACCGCGATGAGGTCGATGATGAAGATCAGCGTCTTGCCGCCGAGGAAGTGACCGCCCGCGGGGCCGTAGGCCAGGTGCGGCGGGATCACGAGCTCGCGTCGCCCGCCGACCTTCATGCCCGGGATGCCGTCCTGCCATCCCTGGATGAGGCCGCGGAGCGGGAACTGGATGCTCTCGCCGCGGTTCCACGACGAGTCGAACTCCTCGCCGGTCTCGTACTCGACGCCCACGTAGTGGACGGTCACGGTGTCGCCGGGCTTCGCCTCGGCGCCCTCGCCCACGGTGATGTCGCGGATGACGAGGTCGGCGGGCGCCGGGCCCGCGGGTGCGTCGATCTCGGGCTTGGTGCGGTCGTCTGTCATGGAATCCATCCAAGCACGCCTCCCCCGAGAGCGCCTCGCGAGTTCGCCCAGAGGGGAAACCCGGCGCGGCGTCACGCGGAGCGGACCGGCCCCGAAACGGAACTCAGCGCTCGGTGCCGCGGCGATGCCTGCGTGTCAACCGAGCGCTGAGTTGGTCTGAAGCCAGGATGCCGACGGGTTCCAACGGTGTCAAGGGCTACGGAGCGAACATCGCGGCGCGGGCAGCGGCGGTCTTGGCGAGGAGCTCTCGCTCGTCGGCCGAGGCATGCGGGTCGCGTCCGGTGATGGCTCGCTGACGCGATGCGGCCAGCCCCGTCGCGTCCCGGATGAACCCCTTCATCAGACCGGTGCGGTCGCCGCTCAGCGTCTTCGCCCACGCCAGAGCGGCCTTCCGGCCCGCGGCGGTGGCGAGCATGTCGACCTCCTGCGGAGTGAACCATCCTGCCGCGGCGTAGTCCCCGAGGCGGCGACGCGTCAGCCTCGACTCCTCGCGTCGCAGAGCGATCACGCCCAGGATGAATCCCGCGAAGAGCGGCAGCTGGAGCGTCAGGTACAGGGCGAAGAAGTCGCCGAAGACGGCCGACCCGTTCCACAGGGCGTGCAGCGCGATCGCGCCGGCCACGCCGAGCAGCCAGGGCCCGATCGCCTGGCCGGGCGTCATCCCGCGCCGTGCGGCGAGACCGAGAGCGAAGCCCGTCACACTGGTGAACATCACGTGGGCGAACGGCGACAGGATGCCGCGGACGAAGAACGTGGCCGTCGTCTCGGCCGCTCCGCCCTCGATCATGGCCAGGGCGAAGTACTGGATGTTCTCGGTGAAGGCGAAGCCGGCCCCGATGAGACCGCCGTAGACGATGCCGTCCACGGGACCGTCGAAGGCGCGGCGTGCGGTCGCGAAGATGAGGAAGACGCCGATGCCCTTCGCGAACTCCTCGACGACCGGGGCCTGCACCACCGCCGAGAACGCCTGACGCAGCGTGCTGCCGTCGTTGCCTATCGCCAGCTCGATGAGCAGGTCGACGCCCAGCGCGATGCCGACGGACGCGACCGCGCCCCACGCGACGGCGAAGACCAGGAGCCCGCGCGGCTCAGGCTCCCAGCGGTCCACGATCCGCACGGCCAGCAGCACGCCGGCGAGCGGGATCAAGGCGAGGATCATGCCGATCAGCGATGCTCCGGGCCCGATGGCGTTGAGGAAGTAGCCCACCAGCCCTACGAGCACGAGCACGAGCAGGCCGACGATCCAGACGGGCGCCGTCCGCCCCGAGCGCGCAGAGACGGCGGCGACCGGCACCGGAGCAGGAGAAGTCACAGGCGGCGCGATCGTCGCCGGGACGGCGTGACGCGGCTGCGCCAGCGCCGAGTCGAACTGCGGAGGATTGAGCGAAGGCCGGGGCTGCACGGGGCCCTGATCATGCGTCATGGGGCAAGCCTAGGGCTGCAGACCGCGCACCCTGCGCGTGCGCGGGTCTCATCGCCGGAGAGCCGTTGCACGCCGCCGGCTCGGGAGCATCCCGGTAGGTTGGAGGGATGCGCTTCGCCCACGTCATACCCCCGGGAACGGACGATCCGCGGCTCATCCTGGTGGAGGGCGACGAGGCGATCTTCGTCGACGAGCTGTTCGACGGAGCGCCAACTGTGCTCGAGGATCTCATCGCTGGCGGCGACGAGCTGCTCGCGCGCGTGCGGGACGCGGCGACGCGGGGAACGCGGCATCCGCTTCAGGGCCAGCGTTACGCGTCCGCTCTGCTGACTCCCCCGGTCATCCTCGCGATCGGCCTGAACTACGCCGCGCACTCGAGCGAGCTCGGGCTGAAGACCGACTCCACGCCGACCGTCTTCGTGCTGTGGCCGAACTCGCTCGCGGGTCATGACGGCACCACGATCTGGCCCCGCACGCTCAGCGAGTCCGTCGACTACGAGGCCGAGCTCGGCGTCATCATCGGCACGCCCGCGAGGGACGTCTCCGCCGACGAGGCGCTCGACCATGTGTGGGGGTACACCGTGGTCAACGACATCACCGCGCGCGACATCCAGTACTCCGAGGCCCAGTGGTCGCGCTGCAAGTCCTTCGACGGGTTCACGCCGACCGGTCCGTTCGTCGTCACGGCGGACGAGGTCCCCGATCCGCAGGACCTGCACATCTGGACGGTCCTCGACGGACGCACGCTGCAGGATGCCTCGACGGGCCAGATGGTCCGCCCCGTTTCGACCCTGATCGCCCACCTCTCGAAGTCGGCGACGCTGCTGCCCGGAACGCTCATCTCCACCGGCAGTCCCGGCGGCGCGGGCTATTCGCGCGACCCTCAGGTGTTCCTGCGGGACCGGTCCACCGTCACCGTCGGGATCGACGGCATCGGGTCGCTCACCACGCACTGCCGCATCGTCGGCTGAGGCGGACGACAGGAACGCCGAAGGCGGACCCGCCGGAGCGGGCCCGCCTCGCGTGGAGTCCCTCAGATCAGGGGCAGGTGATCTCGGCGCCCGTGGTGGTCTCGTAGACCCCCGGCGGCAGGCCCTCGCACAGCCCCGCGATGGCGGCGGCGCCGAGCGCGATCAGCGAGATGATGACGATGATCGTGATGACGAACAGCACCGACCCGACGATGATCGCCGCGACGGCCCAGCCGTTCTTGTGCCCGGCCTTCTTGCTCTGCACGAGCGCAACGATCCCCAGGATCACGCCGATCAGCGAGGCGAAGAAGGCGACGACGAACGCGACGATGCCCAGCGTCTTGCCGGGAACCGGTGCAGCAGGGCTGCCGTAGCCGGGGGCCGGTGCCCGGGTAGG
>NZ_CAJF01000014.1 GCF_000304335.1 Microbacterium yannicii PS01
CGCAGCGGCGGGCGCCTCGACCGCGGGCGGAGGGGCCACCGCGGGTGCGGGCGCTTCAGCCGCCGGGGTGTCGGAATCGGCCGGAGCGGCCGAGCCGTCGCCGATCTTCGCCAGCACGGCGCCGACCTCGACGGTCTCGTCCTCCTGGACGAGGATCTCTTCGATCACACCGCTGACGGGCGACGGGATCTCCGTGTCGACCTTGTCCGTGGAGATCTCGAGCAGGCCCTCGTCCGCCTCGATCGTGTCGCCGACCTTCTTGAGCCAGCGGGTGACCGTTCCCTCTGTGACGCTCTCACCGAGAGCGGGGAGGACCACGGAAGTGCTCATGACGATGTCTCCTTCGGAATGGATATCGGATCTAGCTTAGTGATGGCGGACGCCGAGGCGGACGTCACAGCGTGTGCAGCGGCTTGCCCGCCAGTGCGAGGAAGGCCTCGCCGAGGGCTTCGCTCTGTGTCGGGTGGGCGTGCACGTACGGTGCGATGTCCTCGGGGTGGGCTTCCCAGCCGACGGCCAGCTGGCCCTCGGTGATGAGCTCTCCGACCCGATCGCCGATCATGTGGACGCCGAGCACGGGGCCGTCCTTCGCACGCACCACCTTGACGATGCCGCTGGTGCCGAGGATCTCGCTCTTGCCGTTGCCCGCGAGGTTGTACTCGTAGGCGACGATGCCGTCGACGCCATGCGCTTCGGCGGCCTGCGTCTCGGTCAGCCCGACCGAGGCGACCTCGGGGTGACTGTAGGTGACCTTGGGGATGTGGACGTCCGGGATCACGACCGGAGCCAGGCCGGCGATCTCCTCGGCGACGAAGATCCCCTGCTGGAATCCACGGTGCGCCAGCTGGAGGCCGGGCACGATGTCGCCCACGGCCCAGACGTGCTCGACCCCCGTGCGCAGCCGCTCATCGGTGACGACGAACCCGCGGTCGATCGTCACACCGGCCTCCTCGTACCCGAGGCCGGCGGTCGCCGGACCGCGGCCGACAGCGACGAGCAGATAGTCCGCCTCGAACGTCTTGCCGTCCTCGAGGGTGACGGTCACGGCATCCGCAGTCTGCGTGGCGCTCTGGAAGCGCACGCCGAGCGAGTACTGGATGCCGCGGCGGCGGAATGCGCGCTCGAGGCCCTTGCTGAGTGCCACGTCCTCGTTGGGGACGAGGTGGTCCAGGGCCTCGACGATGGTCACCTCGACGCCGAACGAACGCCAGACGCTCGCGAACTCCACGCCGATGACGCCGCCTCCGAGGACGACCACCCGGGCGGGGATCTCGTCGAGCTCCAGCGCGTGCTCGCTCGTGAGAATGCGCCCCCCGACGTCCAGACCCGGGAGCGAGCGGCTGTACGAGCCGGTCGCCAGGATGACGTCGGAACCGCGGTAGAGGTCATCTCCCACGCGGACCGCGGGACCGGCCTCAAGGCGTCCTTCACCCGGCACCACCGTGATCCCTCGGGCCTTGACGAGGCCTTCCAGGCCCTTGAACTTCTTCGCCACGATGCCCTCGCGGTACGCCCTCACCCCGGCCGGATCGACGCCCTCGAAGGTGGTGCGGATGCCGATGGCCGAGGCATCCCGCGCCGTGTCGGCCACCTCGGCCGCGTGCAGCAGCGCCTTGGTGGGGATGCAGCCGCGGTGCAGGCACGTCCCGCCGACCTTGTCCTTCTCCACGAGGGCGACGGACTTGCCCAGTTCCGCGGCACGCAGCGCTGCGGCATATCCGCCGCTGCCGCCGCCGAGGACGACGAGGTCGAAGGTGTGCTCGGTCATCGTGACTCCTCTGTCAGGACGAAGCGGATGAGGCTGCGGACCGAGGCCGCCGTCGGCCCCTTGTCGGTGAAGCCGTACGGAGCGCCCTTGTGCATGCCGACGCCGGCGATATCGAGGTGCACCCACGGGATGCGAGGGGCATCCGCTTCGTCGCCCGCCCGTCCGACGAAGTGACGCAGGAACAGCGCCGCGAACAGCGAGCCACCGGCGGGGTCGCCGATCTTGGCGTTCTGCAGGTCGGCGATCGGCGAGTCGAGCTCCTCGACCATGTGCGCGGGCAACGGAAGCTGCCAGGCCAGCTCGCCTGCCTCGCCCGCGGCGGCGAGGTACCGGGCGACAGCGTCGTCGTCACCCATGACCCCCGCGTGCCGTGTTCCGAGAGCGATCGTGATGGCACCGGTGAGGGTCGCCACGTCGACGATCACATCGGGCTTCATGCGACTTGCCGCGACCAGCCCGTCGGCCAGCACGAGCCGCCCCTCGGCATCCGTGTTGAGCACCTCGACCGTGGTCCCGTCGAGCATGCGCAGCACGTCGCCGGGCCGGGTGGCTCGCCCGGACGGCATGTTGTCGGCGATGCACAGGAATGCCGTGACCCGGACGGGCGCACCGACGGCCGCCACAGCGCGGAGGACGGCGAGAGCCGTGGCCGCGCCGCACATGTCGTACTTCATCCCCACCATCGACGCGGCGGGCTTGAGCGAGAGACCCCCGGTGTCGAACGTGATGCCCTTCCCGACCAGGGCGACATGTCTCGTCGCCTCGGCGGGCGCATACTCGAGGCGCACCAGGCGCGGCGGGCGATCCGATCCCTGTCCGACGCCGAGGATGCCGCCGTAGCCCTGGGCACGGAGAGCCACCTCGTCGAGCACCTCGACGGTGACCGCGAGATTCTCGACCGATTCGGCGGCCCGGGCAGCGAAGTCGGCGGGACCGAGCCACTCGGCCGGCGTCGAGACGAGGTCCTTCACGAGCGCGACGGCCGCCGCCGTCTCGGTGACGATGCGCAGGGCGTCGTCGTCGACAGCCGCCGTGCCGTGCACGATCACGCGCGAGGCCCTCGCCTTCGGGCTCTCGGTCTTGTAGCCGTCGAAGCGGTATCCGCCGAGCGCTGCACCTTCGGCGGCGGCGGTCCACAGCTCCGGGTCTGCGAAGGGCGCGGCGACGGCGACGGTCGGGAATCCCGTGAGGATGCGAACAGCAGCGCCCACCGCGTCACGCAGGGCCGCGGCATCCGGAGCCGTCCCGGTACCGACGACTGCCAGCGGAAGGGTCGTGCTCTCGGGCGCGTACACCCGGGTGAGGCTTCCGGCGCTTCCCGTGAATCCCACCGCGGCCAGAGCGTCGGCTACGCCGGGCCAGTCGGTCAGATCGGGGGATCGATCGCCCTCGAGCGGCGGAAGAGCGAGCACGAGCGCATCGGCATCGGACTCTCGGATCGGTGTGGTGCGGTACTCGAGGTCGGGAAACGACATGAGGTCCATCCTAGGGACGCGAGGTGTTCGCTCTGAGCGCCACCGGTGCGACCCCTCGCCATCGTCCGCCTCGTAGCATGGAGACATGCCCTTTCCCGGTCCGCTTTTCGAGCGTTCGGCGTCTGCGCCGCCGATCCCGCGTGGGCTACCCCTGGTCATCGCGCTCACCGGCTTCACGGATGCGGGCAGTGCCGTCAGCCGCGTGATCGACTACTTCCGTGACGAGCTGGCGCCCACCCCCCTCGTGGTCTACTCCAACGATTCGCTCCTGGACTACCGCGCCCGGCGCCCGATCGTGTCGTTCGAGAAGGACCATCTCACCGACTACCGGCCGCAGCGCCTCGAGCTGTCCTTCGCCCACGACGCGCTCGGTCAGCCGTTCCTGCTGCTCGCGGGATACGAGCCCGATTTCGGGTGGGATGCGTTCGCGGCCTCGGTGGTCGAACTCGCCGAGCAGTACGGCGTGTCGACCGTCACATGGGTGCACGCCATCCCCATGCCCGTGCCGCACACGCGCCCCATCGGCACGACGGTCAGCGGGACCCGGACCGAGCTGACGGAAGCGCACTCGGTGTGGCAGCCGCACACGCAGGTGCCCGCCACCGCCGGCCATCTGCTCGAGTACCGGCTCACGCAGGCCGGAGTGCGGATCGCGGGGTTCGTGCTCCTCATCCCGCACTACCTGGGGGACACGGAGTACCCCGCTGCGGCGCTGGCCGCACTGGACAGCCTCACGGTAGCCACCGGACTCGTCTTCGCGGGCGACGATCTTCGCGACGAGAACCGCGAGTACCTCGCCAAGGTGGGCGAGCAGATCGAAAGCAGTGACGAGCTCGCCCGCATGGTGCAGGGACTCGAGGAGCGGTACGACGCCTATATGGCGGGCTCCACCCTCGCGACCCCCATGATCCACACCGGAGATCTCCCCAGCGCAGATGAGCTGGCCGCCGAGCTCGAGCGATTCCTCGCGACGCGTCCGGGTGAGGACGACAAACGCGGGGCCTGATCGGAATGCGATGCGCCATCGCGGCGTTGTACTCATCGGATCGACGCGCGCCCCTCGAATGGGGTAATGCTGGTGGCGCGCGGCAAGTATGAGATACTGGATGCCCTGACCCGTTGTCAACCGTTTCGGTGAGGCTTCTCATCGAAACGTGGACTTGACAAGGGTCTTACTAGTGTCCGAAATCGACCGGGGGACTGCCGCGCATGTCTGTCGGTGAAAGGCGAAACGTGACTCCAGGCACGAACACCAAGGCTCGCTCGGCCGCGAAGGACACCGAGACGGACGAGACCACCGCTGCCGCGCCCGCGAAGGCGCCGGCGAAGAAGGCTGCTCCCAAGGCGAAGGCCGCTCCGAAGGGCAAGGCAGCCCCGAAGACCGCGACCAAGCGCGGAGCGAAGTCGGGCGATGAGTTCGAGGACGACGTCGAGGAGCTCGACGACGACGTCGAACTCGACACCGACGCCGAGGCCGGCGACGACCTCGAAGACGCCGCCGCCGAAGGAGAGGCCGGCGCACAGCCGGCCGCGAAGGGCGCCGCCAAGGCGACCGGCGAGGCCGCGGCTGCGGGCGAGGACGATGAGGAGGACGAGGAGAGCACCAAGCCGGCGTTCACCGAGCCGCTCCCCACCGGCGCCATCGTCATCTCGTCGAGCGACGAGGACGACGTCCCCGTCTATTCGACCCAGATCACCGGCGCGACCGCCGACCCGGTCAAGGACTACCTGAAGCAGATCGGCAAGGTGCCGCTGCTGAACGCGGCCGAAGAGGTCGAGCTCGCGATGCGCATCGAGGCGGGCCTGTTCGCCGAAGAGAAGCTCTCGCACATGTCTCCTGCCGAGAAGTCGTCCCAGATCGGACTGGACCTGCAGTGGGTGGCGCGCGACGGACAGCGTGCGAAGAGCCACCTGCTCGGCGCGAACCTCCGCCTCGTCGTCTCACTCGCCAAGCGCTACACCGGTCGTGGCATGCAGTTCCTGGACCTCATCCAGGAGGGCAACCTCGGTCTGATCCGCGCCGTCGAGAAGTTCGACTACACCAAGGGCTTCAAGTTCTCCACGTACGCCACGTGGTGGATCCGCCAGGCCATCACCCGCGCCATGGCCGACCAGGCCCGCACGATCCGCATCCCGGTGCACATGGTCGAGGTCATCAACAAGCTGGCGCGCGTGCAGCGTCAGATGCTGCAGGACCTCGGACGCGAGCCCACGCCGGAAGAGCTCAGCCGCGAACTCGACATGACTCCCGAGAAGGTCATCGAGGTCCAGAAGTACGGCCGCGAGCCGATCTCGCTGCACACCCCGCTGGGCGAGGACGGCGACAGCGAGTTCGGCGACCTCATCGAAGACACCGAGGCCGTGGTTCCGGCCGACGCGGTGGGCTTCACCATGCTGCAGCGGCAGCTGGAATCGCTCCTGGACTCGCTCTCCGAGCGCGAGGCGGGCGTCATCCGCATGCGCTTCGGCCTGGGCGACGGTCAGCCCAAGACGCTGGACCAGATCGGCGACACGTTCGGCGTCACTCGCGAACGGATCCGGCAGATCGAGTCCAAGACGATGGCGAAGCTGCGGCACCCGTCGCGATCGCAGTCGCTGCGGGACTACCTCGAGTGAGTGAGGCGAACGCCGGCAAGGCGCTCACCGTTCAGATCGAAGGCTCGTCGTTCGCCCGCATTCCCATCCGCACGCGGGTGGTCCTGCCGGGCGACGACCTCGACGCCTTCATCCGCGAGTACGCCGCCGACCTGGTGCGCGCGGGCGACCTGCTGTTCGTCACCGAGAAGATCGTGGCCATCACGCAGGGCCGTTCGTACCTCGTGGAGGACATCAAGCCCCGCAAGCTCGCGCTCTTCCTGTCGAAGTACGTCACACGCACGCCGTACGGCATCGGACTCGGCATGCCCGAGACCATGGAGATGGCGTTGCGCGAATGCGGCACGCTTCGCATCCTCTTCGCCGCCGCGGTCTCTGCCGTCACCAAGGCGTTCGGTCGAAAGGGCGACTTCTACCGGATCGCCGGCGACAAGGCGCGCGCCATCGACGGACCGACGAGCGGCACCATCCCGCCGTACAACAAGGCCGTCGTGCTCGGGCCCGATCGGCCGCGCGAAGTTGCCGCGCACGTGAAGTCGCTGCTGGGCGGGGTACCCGAGGTGGCTGTCGTCGACATCAACGACCTCGGCGGCAACATTCTCGGATCGACGCTCGACAAGGCGGGGGAGAAGCGCCTGGTCGCGATCCTCAAGGACAACCCGCTCGGTCAGGGCCACGAGTCCACCCCGCTGGGGATCGTCCGCGCGGTCTGAAGCCTCTGACGAAGGGCAGGTCCTGCGGGACCTGCCCTTCGTCGTCAGAACCCGATGGCCGCCCGATAGCGGGGCTTGTGGCCCGTGCGGATGCCGGTGACGCTCGGCTTGTTCTCATACACCCCGGCGCCCCAGTTGCCCTCGACCAGCACCGGGCCCTCCGGCGTCACGACGATGTCCCAGCCGACGTACTGCACCTGAGGCACGACGCGAGCGACCTCATCGACGAAGGCTGCCACCTCATCGACCATCGGCAGCCGGAAGTCCTCGATCGGGAAACCACTGTCGGGGTGCGTTCGGTGCACGTGACCGTGCGAGTCGTAGCCGGGACCGACCGCCTTCCCGTTCTCATCGAGCATCGTGTAGAAGCCGCCGAACGTCATCTGGTCGCTCACGGCGCCGCGGCCGAACTTCTGCGCCATCGCGAGGATGTGCGTCTTCTCGCCGTCGAAGAAGGCGGTCACCCGCGTGGTGTTCACGGTTCCGGGGCAGACCGCGGCGAGGTGGTCGTGCTGCCGGATGACCTCTTCGATCAGCACCTCCCCGCGGGCCAGAAGTCCGCGGTGGAACTCGTCCCAGTCCTCGATCTCGGCCGCGCGGTAACGGTGCACACCGGTCCCCGCCTGCCCGACGGGCTCTTTGGTGACGATGGTGCCGTGCTTCTCGGCGAAGCGCCGCACAGCGTCGGCGTTCCCAGGCTCGACGACCATCCACTCGCGCCGCAGGAAGTCGCTGAAGACGCGATCGAATTCCACCTTGTCCTGGAAGATGTGGCGGTAGTCGGGGTGGTCGTACCTCTGGGACAGCTGATTCGAGACCGGGTGGGTCATGAACGTCGCCCGCTCGGCGCGGCTGAGGATGGCGAAGTCGTAGTCGACGTAGTCCTGGAATCCCACCTGGCGGAAACCGGCCGACCACAGCATGTCGGCCAGCACGGCCGGCGTCCACTTGCCGTGGTCGCGTGCGCTCTCCTTCGCGCGTTCGAGGACCGAGCCGACGTCGATGCGGCGGGCTCGTCCGGCGAGATAGCGAAGGCGGGGCGCGAGGCCGAGGCCCTGAGAAGGCATAGGTACTCCGGGTCGGGAACGAGGGACCCCGATAGTCTAGGTCCGTGAGTTCGACGATCCCGGGGCACGACGCCGCCGTACCGGGATCGGGGGGCCGCAGCGGCCCCGTCGCGTCCGTGTCCCGGTCCGCTCTCACCTCCAACGTGCGAATCGCGGTGGCACGCGGCATCCGTCATTACGACCCGTCCGTGCTGGCGGCGGATGCGTGGGGACACGGCGAGCACCTCGTGAAGGACGTGCTCGGGGCCGAGGGTCTGGGACCCGCGCCGGACGAGTCGGCCGCCGTGATCGACGGCCCGGAGCTCTATGGACTGCCCCCGAGCGCGACCGGCGCGACCGTGCTCCGGCTCGCGGGCACTGTCCTCGCGGTGAAGGCGCTTCGCGCCGGTGAGGGCGTCTCGTATGGATACGCCTATCGCGCCCCCGCCGACACGCGGGTCGCGCTCGTGACAGGCGGGTACGCGCAGGGCATCGTGCGAGCCCTCGGCGGCGCCGTCGAGGTCGGCATCGCGGGGAGGCGACACCGCATCGTCGGACGCGTGGCCATGGACGTCTGCGTGGTCGAGATCGCGGATGCCGCAGCCCGGCGTGGCGACGAGGTCGTCTTCCTCGGCGACGCGTCGCGGGACGAGCCGTCGCTCGATGACTGGATCGGCGCGACCGGCCTGACCGCGGCCGAACTGATCACGGCTGTCGGGTTGCGGGCTCGCCGGGTGGATGCCGCATGAGCGCACGTCTGCACGTGGATCTCGGCGTCCTCGCCACGAACATCGCCCACGTCCGAGCCACTGTCGCTCCGGCCACCCTCATGCTGGTCGTGAAGGACGACGCCTACGGCCATGGGCTCGCGCCGGTCGTGGGTACCGCGTCCGCCGGCGGAGTCACCTGGTTCGGGGCGTTCGATGTCGCCACCGGTCTCGCAGTGCGCGCCGCGCTCAGCAAGGCGCCGGGTCGAAGACTTCACGCCTCGGCGCCGGAGGAGTCACGGGTCTTCGTCTGGATCGCGGCGACCGCCGATGAGCTCGCCGACGCCGTCGCGGCGCGACTGGACGTCGGCGTCGGCGACCCGGAGCTGCTCGAGGAGCTCGCCGCCGCCGCACGAGAGGCCGGGGCCGTCGCCCGCGTCCATCTGAAGATCGACACCGGTCTGCACCGCAACGGCGTGCGTCCGGAGGATTGGCCGGCGTTCGTCGCGCGTGCCGCGGAGCTCGAAGCGGCGGGCGTGATCGACGTCGCCGGAGTGTGGAGTCACATCGCCGAGGCGTCCGACGAAGAGGACGACGCTGCGAGGCACCAGTACGAGCGCGCCCTGCAGGAGGCGGAGTCCGTGGGCCTCAAGCCGCAGGTACGACATCTCGCAGCCAGCGCCGCCGCGTTCGCGCGGCCCGAGTTCCGTTACGACATGGTCCGCGTGGGGGCCTTCTGCTACGGCATCCGCCCCGCAGGCGGACCCTCTGCCGCCGAGCTGGGTGTCGGCCCGGTGTCACGACTCGAGGCCGACGTGGTGGCGGTGGACGCCCGTGGCGTCACCATCGAGCTCGGGTCATTGGACGGCGTCCCGTCGTCGCTGGCGGATCGGGCGAGCGTGGGAACGCCCGCCGGTCCGCGCAGACTGCGCGAGATCGGCGGGCGTTCGGTGATCGACGCGTGGGACGGAGCCGCGGTCGGAGACCAGGTGACGATCTACGGCCCCGGATCAGCGGGCGAAGGCTCTGCCACCGACCTCGCCGAGCTCATCGGCACGATCGGCGAAGAGATCGCGGTACGCGTGTCACCGCTCGTCCCACGCGTGTACTCGGGGGAGTGAAAGGCGTCAGACCGACTCGGCGAGGCGAGCCGTCTCGTCGTGCCATGAGGTGGCGACGGCGCGGAGCTTCTCTTCGTACTTGCGCCCGTGGTGGGCGCAGAAGAGCAGCTCGCTGCCGTTGACCTCGGCGGCGATGTAGGCCTGCGCGCCGCAGGAGTCGCATCGGTCGACCGCCGTGAGACGGTGTTCGAGAACGGCGCCCTGCTCGGTTGCTGTCGAAAGTGTGGTCATATCGGTGCCTCCTCGTATGCGTAGAACTCCGGTGCGGTCATGAAATACAACCACGGGGATCATTCGAGAATGCCGGGAAGGCGCCACATTTCGCTGAGCGCGTACGCCCGCATCCCGAGATGCGTGTCGCCGCGGTCGCGTCGGCCGCCGCGATTACGATGGGAGATTGTGACCGCCGAGTACTCTGCCCATCATCTTCAGGTGCTCGAGGGCCTCGAGGCGGTTCGCAAGCGCCCCGGAATGTACATCGGGTCGACCGACTCCCGCGGGCTGATGCACTGCCTCTGGGAGATCATCGACAACTCCGTCGATGAAGCGCTCGCCGGCCATGGCTCCCGCATCGACGTCGTGCTCCACGCCGACGGCAGCGTCGAGGTGCGCGACCGTGCACGCGGCATTCCTGTCGACATCGAGCCGCGCACGGGGCTCTCCGGAGTCGAGGTGGTCTTCACCAAACTCCACGCCGGCGGCAAGTTCGGCGGAGGCTCGTACGCCGCGTCCGGCGGTCTCCACGGCGTCGGAGCCTCGGTGGTCAACGCGCTGTCCGAGCGGCTCGACGTCGAGGTGGACCGCGGCGGGAAGACCTGGGCGATGTCGTTCCACCGCGGCGAGCCCGGCATCTTCTCCAACGGCAAGCCCGACTCCACCTTCACGCCGTTCGAAGAGCGCAGTGAACTGCGCGCCGCCGGCCGCGCGGCGAAAGGCGTCACCGGGACGCGGATCCGCTACTGGGCCGACCGCCAGATCTTCACGAAGGACGCGGCCTTCAACGTGCAGGAGCTCGAGCAGCGCGCACGGCAGACCGCGTTCCTCGTCCCCGGTCTCGAGATCGTCATCAGCGACGAGCGCGGCGAAGAGCCCGTCGAGACCAGCTACCGCTTCGACGGCGGCATCTCGGAGTTCGCCGAATTCCTCGCACCCGACAGCCCGATCACCGACACCTGGCGGCTCACCGGCTCGGGAACCTTCACCGAGACCATCCCGGTGCTGCAGCCGACCGGTGCCATGGTGGCCACCGAGGTCGAGCGCGAGTGTCACGTCGACGTCGCCGTGCGATGGGGAACCGGGTACGAGACGGCGACGCGGTCCTTCGTCAACATCATCTCGACCCCGAAGGGCGGCACCCATCAGGCGGGCTTCGAGCTGGCGCTGATGAAGGTGCTCCGCACGCAGGTCGAGCAGAACGCCCGGCGGCTCAAGGTCGGCAACGACAAGCTCGAGAAGGACGATATCCTCGCGGGCCTCACCGCCGTGCTGACGGTGCGCCTTCCCGAGCCGCAGTTCGAAGGACAGACGAAGGAGGTCCTCGGCACTCCGGCGGTCCGCCAGATCGTCGCGAACGTCGTCACCCGCGAGCTGACGGCGCGATTCACGTCCTCCAAGCGCGACGACAAGGCGCAGACCGCACTCCTCCTCGACAAGGTCGTCGCCGAGATGAAGGCGCGCATCTCGGCCCGTACCCACAAAGAGACTCAGCGACGCAAGAACGCGCTCGAGTCCTCCTCCCTGCCGGCGAAGCTCGCGGACTGCAGATCCACCGAGGTCGGCGAGTCGGAGCTGTTCATCGTCGAGGGCGACTCCGCTCTCGGCACCGCCAAGCTGGCGCGCAACAGCGAGTACCAGGCGCTCCTGCCGATCCGAGGCAAGATCCTGAACGTCCAGAAGGCGTCGGTGAGCGACATGCTCTCGAACGCCGAGTGCGCCGCGATCATCCAGGTGATCGGCGCCGGCTCGGGGCGGTCGTTCGATCTCGAGACCGCACGCTACGGCAAGGTGATCCTGATGAGCGACGCGGATGTCGACGGCGCGCACATTCGCAC
Source organism: Microbacterium yannicii PS01 (assembly GCF_000304335.1). Taxonomy (GTDB): domain Bacteria; phylum Actinomycetota; class Actinomycetes; order Actinomycetales; family Microbacteriaceae; genus Microbacterium; species Microbacterium yannicii_A. Next base: position 11,477 of record NZ_CAJF01000014.1, read on the forward strand.
CCTGCTGCTGACCCTCTTCTTCCGCTACATGCGCCCTCTCATCGAGGAGGGACGCGTCTTCGCCGCCGTCCCGCCGTTGCACCGGGTGGTGGTGATGAACCCCGGTACGAAGCCGAACGAGACCATCTACACCTACTCGGAGCAGGAGCTGCATGCGCTGCTGACCAAGCTCACGAAGGCCGGCAAGCGCTGGCAGGAGCCCGTGCAGCGCTACAAGGGGCTCGGCGAGATGGACGCCGATCAGCTCGCGACGACGACCATGGACCGCGCCGGCCGCACCTTGCGGCGCGTGCGGATGACGGATGCCGAGGCCGCGGCATCCGTCTTCGAACTGCTCATGGGCAACGACGTCGCGCCCCGCAAGGAGTTCATCGTGGACTCCAGCGACCGCCTCGCGCGCGAACGCATCGACGCCTGACGAAGCCGGGGCCAGCCCGGCGCCGACGCACGCCGGAGGCGAGGTCTGACGGACGCCGATGCCTAGCGGACGCCGGTGCCCACGGCGCCGATGACGCCGTCGAGCGGCACCCCGGACGCGTCGCGCTTCGCACCGGACGCCGGCAGCGCACGCGTGGCGCCGTCGGAACCCACCGCGCGGGGGTCGGTGCCCACCCACGCCAGCGTGAGCGCGTCCTCGCCCTTCAAGAACCGGTGAGCCCGGACTCCGCCGGTCGCGCGGCCCTTCGCGGGGAACTCGCTGAAGAGCGAGACCTTGCCGCTGCCGGGATCAGCGCCCGCCAGCGCCGTCGTCGAGCCGGCGACGGTGACGACGATCGCGTCGAAGTCCGAGGGTCCGACGACGTGGAACGAGATCACCTGCGCGCCCTCGGTCAGCCGGATTCCGGCCATGCCGCCGGCCGACCGCCCTTGCGGGCGCACCGAGGAGGCGTCGAACCGCAGCAGCTGTGCATCGCTGGCCACGAAGACGAGCTCCGCGCCGTCGGAGGCGGGCGCGGCGCCGATGACGTGGTCGCCGTCGCGCAGGGAGATGATCTCGATGTCGTGCTTGGGTCCGAGCTCCGTCGCCGCGACGCGCTTCACGATGCCCTGCTGCGTGCCGATCGCGATCGGCGGCGACTCGACGAGGGGGACGATCGCGACGATGTGCTCGCCGCCGGAGAGCCCCAGGTACTGATCAGCGCGCGTACCCGCCGCCAGCTGGACGGAGTTGCCCGGTACGGACGGCAGATCCACGGGTGAGAATCGGATGAGTCGGCCGGCGCTCGTGACGGCTCCGACGTCGCCGCGCGTGGTCGTGTCGACCGCGGAACGGATCGCGTCATGCTTCGAGCGGCGCGCGGGAGGCACGATCCCGCCGGCGGCGCCCTCGGCGGTGAGGTCCGCGCGGACCATGCGGCCGGTGGCCGAGAGGAACACACGGCAGGGCGCGTCGGCGATCTGGAGGTCGGCCGCCACGGCGGCGGCGCGGGAGCGGGGCGTGACGGGTCCGCCGTTGAGCAGCAGCGTGCGCCGGGGAGTGCCGAACTGCTCCGCTGCGGCGTCCAGCTCCCGTGCGACCTGCGCCCTCAGCAGCACGTCGCTCGCGAGCAGGGTCTCGAGCTCCGCGATCTCGGCCTTCAGCTTGTCGCGTTCCGCCTCGAGCTCGATCCGCGAGAACTTCGTGAGCCGCCTCAGCCGCAGCTCGAGGATGTACTCGGCCTGCAGGTCGGTCAGGTCGAACACGTCCATCAGGCGGGTGCGGGCCTGCTCGCCGTCGTCGGACGTGCGGATGACCTGGATGACCTCGTCGATGTCGAGGATCGCGATCAGGAGGCCCTCGACGAGGTGCAGCCGCTCCTTCCGCCGCGCCAGCCGGAACTGGCTGCGCCGCGTGACGACCCTGAGTCGATGGTCGAGGTAGACCCGGAGAAGCTCCTTGAGTCCCAGGGTCTGCGGCTGCCCCTCGACGAGGGCGACGTTGTTGATGCTGAACGAATCCTCGAGCGGAGTCAGCCGGTAGAGGTGCTCGAGGACGGCCTGCGGGTCGAACCCGGTCTTGATGCCGATGACGAGCCGCAGACCCTTGTGCCGGTCGGTGAGGTCGGTCACGTCGGCGATGCCCTGGAGCTTCTTCGCGTTGACGGCGTCCTTGATCTTCTCGATGATCCGCTCGGGACCCACGAGATACGGCAGCTCGGTCACCACGAGACCGGTGCGACGCGGACCCAGCGGTTCGACCGCGACCTTGGCACGGGTGCGGAAGCTGCCGCGACCGGTGGCATAGGCGTCCTTGATGCCGTCGACCCCCACGATGATCCCGCCGCCCGGAAGATCCGGGCCCGGGACGTACTCCATGAGCTCTTCGACGGTCGCATCCGGATTCTCGAGCAGGTGCGTCGCAGCGCCGACGACCTCGATGAGATTGTGCGGGGCCATGTTCGTCGCCATGCCGACCGCGATACCGGTGGTGCCGTTGACGAGCAGGTTCGGGAACGCGGCGGGCAGCACCTCGGGCTGCTGGAACTGCCCGTCGTAGTTCGGGATGAAATCGACGACGTCCTCGTCGAGGTTCTCCGTAAGCGCGAGGGCGGAGGGAGCCAGCCGGGCCTCCGTATAGCGCGCGGCGGCCGGACCGTCGTCGAGCGAGCCGAAGTTGCCGTGCCCGTCGACCAGTGCGACGCGCAGCGAGAACGGCTGCGCGAGCCGGACCAGCGCGTCGTAGATGGGCGCGTCGCCGTGCGGATGCAGCTTTCCCATCACCTCGCCGACCACGCGCGCGCTCTTGACGTGACCGCGGTCGGGCCGCAAGCCCATGTCGGCCATCTGGAAGAGAATGCGCCGCTGCACCGGTTTGAGGCCGTCTCGCGCGTCGGGGAGCGCGCGAGAGTAGATCACGGAGTACGCGTACTCGAGGAACGACGTCTGCATCTCGGACGAGACGTCGATGTCTTCGATGCGGCCGTGGTCGGCGGGTACGGAGTCGGTGCGGGAAGCGGGCATAGACGAATGAGGCCTCGGGTGACGGCGGAGCGGCGGGGGCCTCCAGGCGGTGTGCGAGACTGGCCCCGATGTCCCTCAGCCTACCTGCGGACCCGCCGAGCGCCCGGAGCCTGACCCGTGTCGTGCCCGAGATGTCGGCGGCGCTCGACGGACGCTCCGAGTGGTTCGCGCCCGCGCGGAGCGCGATCGTGTGGGTGCTGGACGGCCTCGGCGCGCACAACCTCACGACGCGCGCCGGTCATGCCCGCTTCCTCTCGGAGGCGCGTTCGAAGAAGGATGCCGCGCGCACGGTGTTCCCCTCGACGACCGCGGCCGCGCTCACGAGTCTCCTGACCGGCGTGCTGCCTGGCCAGCACGGGATCGTCGGCTACCGAGCGCGCGTTCCCGGCACGGACGAGGTCGTCAATCAGCTGCGCGGCTGGGACACGGATGGACTCGATCTGTCCTTCCAGCGCGCCGCTCCGCTGTCCACGACGCTCGGGCGGCCCTTCTTCGCCGTCTCCCGGCAGGAGTACGAGGGCACCGGCTTCACCGCCGCCACGCTGCCTGGTGCGAAGTTTCACGGAATCGATGATCTGGGGGATCGCGTCCGCGCGGCCGCCGACCTCGCCGCGCGGCATCCGGGATCTCTCGTGTATCTGTACGCGCCGGATCTCGACGGAATCGGGCACAAGCGCGGGTGGGAGTCGGACGAGTGGGTGGCGGTGCTGGAGACGGTGGATGCCGCGGCCCGCACTCTGGCCGCGGCGCTGGCGCCCGGAACCGGCGTCGTGGTGACGTCCGACCACGGCATGGTCGACGTCCCCCGCCACCGGCACGTCCTGCTCGGCGAGGGGGACCCCCTGCTCGAGGGCGTCAGGCTGATCGGCGGCGAGCCCCGGATGCTGCACCTGTATGCGGAGCCCGGGCAGGGCGCCGGCGTCCTCGAGCGCTGGCGCGCCGCAGAGTCGTCACGATCCTGGGTGATCGCCCGCGACGAGCTCGTCGTGTCGGGTCTGCTGGGCGCGGTGGCGCCGGAGGTGATCGAGCGGATCGGCGATGTCCTCGTCGCACCGCGGGCCGGCATCGCGTACTACGACGACCGGCTCACCGACAAGGCTCCCCAGAAGATGGTCGGGCAGCACGGCTCGCTCACCGACGAGGAGCGGATCGTCCCGCTGATCCGCCTCGGCGCGTTCGCCTGACGCGTCAGTCGTCGGAGCGGGCCCCGAAGACGATCTCGTCCCACGACGGCATCGAGGGACGTCCCTTTCGCCGACCGGCCTCGGCGACCGCTGAGGGCGCGGCGGGGTAGTCCGGGGCCGGCGTGGGCTCGTCGGCGTCGTCGTCCGTCGTGGACGCGTCGTAGCCCGGCTCGAGCGCATCGAAAAGGGCGACCGGCGCGGCGCCGCGTGCGGGAGAAGCCGCTGGCTCGTCGAGGCCGGGAAGCGGCTCGCGCTGACCTCGGCGACGACGCAGCGCTTCGAGCAGGTCGGCCGTCTCGGCCGAGGTCACGATCGGCTCGTTGGCGCGCTTGATGGCGGCCTCCTGCACCGCCGGCGCGGTGGGGGAGGGAAGGTCCGGCGACTCGAGATCCGCCTCAGGGAGATGGCGCGGGCCGAACGCACCGCTGTCGAAGCGCGAGTCGTCCTTCGCGGGAACGCTGTCCAGAGCGCGCAGCCGCGGAATCAGGCCCTCGGGAAGGGAACCCTGACGCGACAGCTGAATGGCGTCGGTGTTGAGCGGCGACAGTGTGCTGCGGCGAGGATCGAAACCCCACCGGGCGTCGTGGTCGACGTCGTTCGCGGTGAACTCGAGCTTCACGATCCAGCCCGTGGGCTCTTTCCAGCTCGTCCAGCGCTCACCGGTCGATCCCGCTTCCGCGAGCTTCCCGCGCACCGCCGACCCGAACGTCGCGTGCCCATCGCCCTCCAGATCTCCACCGAGGAGAACGGGAACCGCGAGCGCCTGGCCGACGATGTGCTCGCGCTCGGCCAGGACGGGGCCCTCGAACCGCACGATGTCTTCGACGCGCGCGCCGAGAAGCTCGGCGACCTCCCGAGCCGAGAGCCCGGCGCGGATGTGCGATTGGATCTCGCGGGGACTCGGCCGGGACGCATTCGCGTCGACGTCCCGTTCCCGGCGTGCTTTGCGCAGTTCCGCGCGCAGCACATCGTTGACGGCGAGCGAGAATCTCTCGCCAGAGTCGGTCGCCAGGATGAGCTTGTCGTCCTCGGTGCCGATGACCTTGAGCTGTTCCATGCGAAACGCCCCTCCGATCCTGCCTGTGCGCCCATGGTGTCACAGCGCATCGCGTGCGCCGGGAATATCCAGCGCGTGGCGCGAGTTTCATGGCAACGCACGAGCGAGACGCAACCGGAATGCATTTGCAAAAGGGGATCCGGTCGTGCAAACTATCGCCGCCCGTAAGGGCACGCGCAACCCGCCTTACCCGGAAGTAGGACCCTCACGCATGGCCACCGATTACGACGCCCCCCGCAAGACCGAGGATGACAGCGAGTCGATCGAGGCGCTCAAGGAGCGCGTTCCCGACAAGCTCTCGGGCGCGGTCGACGTGGAGGACGCCGACAACCCGTCGGGCTTCGAGCTGCCGGGTGCCGACCTGTCGGACCTCGAGCTCGACGTCGTCGTGCTGCCGCCGCAGGAGGACGAGTTCACCTGTTCGAACTGCTTCCTCGTGAAGCACCGCTCGCAGCTCGATCACGACACCGCCGACGGGCCTATCTGCGCGGAGTGCTCCGCGTAGCCTGCGCCTGTCGCACTGCAGCGGCGAGACGATCCGGCGTCCGCGACGAGATCGTCCACGCCGCTGTCGGATCGTCGGGGTCGGTCACCGGAAGCACGACCACCCCGTCGATCCCGCCGCGGATCAGATGCCATCCCCGCGGATCCAGCCCCGCCCCTCGCGCGTGACGCGCGGCATCGCCCGTATGGACCTCGGGAGCGCCGAGGAATTCGACGCCGATGTGCGCACGGCCCGCCCGCAGCTCCCCGCCATCGACCTCGAGGATCGGCGACGTCAGCACGAGCAGTCCCACGATCGCGATCCCCACAGCGGCCCCGGCCACCAGGGCTATCGTGGTGTCGAACGGCGAGAGCACGAGGGCTGCCATGGGGGCCGTGACGGCCGCGGCGCACAGGATCCACAGCGACGGACCCAGCCGCTCTCGATAGCGGGGCCGCTCCCTGCGGCCGCGGGGCTCGGGATGGCCGCCGGACCCGGCATGACGCGCTGTCTTCTGCATTACCCTCGTTGGGTGACTGAAACGGTGGACGTCCCCATTATCGCCCCCGATGTTCCGGCGTACGCGCACCCGGGCGATGCCGGGGCGGACCTCGTCGCCGCGGAGGCGCTGCGACTCGGTCCCGGCGATCGCGCCATGGTGGGCACCGGCGTCCGCATCGCCCTGCCGGAGGGCTACGCCGCATTCGTCGTCCCGCGCAGCGGGCTCGCGGCCAAGCACGGCATCACCGTCGTGAACTCGCCCGGCACGGTCGATGCGGGCTACCGCGGCGAGATCAAGGTCATCCTGCTCAACACCGACAAAGAGCGCGCCCACGACATCGCGGTGGGCGACCGCATCGCTCAGCTCATCGTGATGCCGGTGACCCGCGCTGTCTTCCTCCCCGCCGAGGTGCTGCCCGACAGCGCCCGCGGCGAAGGCGGCTTCGGCTCCACCGGCTACCAGAAGGACGGAGTCCTGGCATGACCGATCCCACATCCGCAGACGCCCCGCGCAAGGCGGCCCCCGAAGACCGCGCGAGCACCGGCCCGTTCGACGAGTCGGAAGCGAACCCCGTCCGTCCCTATATCGACCTCGGCGGCATCAAGATCCTTCCGCGCGAGGGCCTGAACCTGCGCCTCGAGGTCGAGGAGCAGACGAAACGGATCGTGGCGGTGGGTCTGGACTACGCGGGTTCCACCCTCCAGGTGCAGCCGTTCGCGGCTCCGCGCTCGGTCGGCCTGTGGGAGGAGACCCGCGAGCAGATCCGGCAGCAGATCCGTCAGCAGGGCGGCCGCGTCGAGGAGCGGGAGGGCCCGCTGGGTCCGGAGCTGCTCGCCGAGGTTCCGGTCGTCGCAGGCCCCGACAGCACCGCCGGCAAGCGTCTGGCGCGATTCGTCGGCGTCGACGGCCCGCGCTGGTTCCTGCGCGGTGTGATCGGGGGAGCGGCCACGAGCGATGTGGCGGCCGCCGCCGACATCGAGGATCTGTTCCGCTCGATCGTCGTGGTGCGCGGCGGCTCGCCGATGCCGCCACGGGATCTCATTCCGCTGCGCATGCCGGCCACCCCGGGCGTCGCGTGAGCGATCTGCATCCGCCCGAAGATCCTTCGCGCCGCGCCGATCGCGGCCCGGAGGGCACGGAGGGTGCGCAAGGCGAGGCCTCGGCCTCCGACATCCTGGGTGCGGCGCTCGGCGACGCCGCGCGCCGTGCCGGATTGGACCCTTCCGAGGGGAAGAGCACCGGCACCGTGGTGTGGACCGCGATGGGCGGGTGGCGGGGCGTGCTCGAATCCGTCCTTCCGGGCCTCGTCTTCATCGTCGTCTACACCCTGACGATCGACCCTGCGACGGGTGACGGAGATCTGTGGCTGTCGCTCGGCCTGTCGGTCGGCATCGCCGCGGTCTTCACGATCGTGCGCCTGGTGGCGCGGCAGCCGGTCACCGCCGCCGTCGGCGGGCTCGTCGCCGCAGGTGCCGCCGCCGCGATCGCCGCGTTCACCGGTGAGGCCAGCAACAACTTCATCCCCGGATTCGTCACCAACGCGCTGTACGGCTCGGCATTCCTGGTGTCGGCCCTCGTCGGCTGGTCGCTCATCGGGCTCGCCGTCGGCTTCCTCATGGGAGAGGGCACGGCGTGGCGACGCGACAAGCGCAAGCGGCGCGTCTTCTTCTGGCTGGCGATCGCGTGGGCGGGCCTGTTCGCCGCACGGCTGCTCGTGCAGCTCCCGCTCTACTTCGCCGACAACGTGACGGCGCTCGGAACCCTCAAGCTCGTGATGGGCCTGCCGCTGTTCGCGCCGCTGGTGGCTGTGACGTGGCTCGCCGTGCGAGCGCTCTACCCACCCGCCCCGAAGTGATACATTTATCTTGATATCGAGATAAATTCTCTCCGCCCGAATAAGGCCATCCTCACTAGCCGAGGGCTCCGGGGCGGGGGAAGATGGGGAAGCCGGGCATCGGCCCGCTCCCGCCGCCGACGAAGGAGACAGACGTGTCCACGGTTGACAGCTTCGGTGCCAAGAGCACCCTGACGGTCGGCAGCACCGACTACGAGATCTTCCGCATCAGCACCGTCGAGGGGCATCAGAAGCTCCCGTTCAGCCTGAAGGTGCTGCTCGAGAACCTGCTTCGCACCGAAGACGGCGCGAACGTGACGAAAGCGCAGATCGAGGCGCTCGGCGCGTGGGATGCCGACGCCGAGCCGAACACCGAGATCCAGTTCACGCCGGCGCGCGTCGTCATGCAGGACTTCACCGGTGTGCCCTGCATCGTGGACCTCGCCACGATGCGCGAGGCTGTCGAGACCCTGGGCGGTGACCCCAAGCGGATCAATCCGCTGTCGCCCGCCGAGATGGTCATCGACCACTCCGTCATCGCCGACCTCTTCGGCACCGAGAACGCCCTCGAGCGCAACGTCGAGATCGAGTACGAGCGCAACGGCGAGCGGTACCAGTTCCTTCGCTGGGGCCAGACCGCCTTCGACGACTTCAAGGTCGTCCCGCCCGGCACCGGCATCGTCCACCAGGTGAACATCGAGCACCTCGCCAAGGTGATCTACGACCGCACCGTCGACGGCGTGCTGCGTGCGTATCCCGACACCTGCGTCGGGACCGACTCGCACACCACGATGGTCAACGGCCTGGGCGTGCTCGGCTGGGGCGTGGGCGGCATCGAGGCCGAGGCCGCGATGCTCGGCCAGCCGGTCTCCATGCTCATCCCGCGCGTCGTCGGATTCAAGCTCTCGGGCAGCATCCCGACCGGTGTCACCGCGACGGACGTGGTGCTCACGATCACCGACATGCTGCGCCAGCACGGCGTGGTCGGCAAGTTCGTCGAGTTCTACGGCGAAGGCGTCGCCTCCGTCCCGCTCGCGAACCGCGCGACCATCGGCAACATGAGCCCCGAGTTCGGCTCGACCGCCGCGATCTTCCCCATCGACGACGTCACGATCGACTACCTGCGCCTGACGGGCCGCAGCGAGCAGAGCCTGGCTCTGGTCGAGGCGTACGCCAAGGAGCAGCGCCTGTGGCACGACCCGGCGGTGGAGCCGGTGTTCAGCGAATACATGGAACTGGACCTGTCGACGGTGGTTCCCTCCATTGCGGGGCCCAAGCGCCCGCAGGACCGCATCCGGCTCTCCGACGCCAAGGCGCAGTTCGAGAGGGACATCGTCAACTACGCCGACGCGTCCGAGTCGACCTCGATCGTCGACCTCGAGTCCAAGCACTCGTTCCCCGCATCCGACCCGGGCGCCGTACCCGGGGATGAGGAGCCCGTCACTCGGACGGTCCACATCGCGAGTGGAGGACCGGCCGCGGCATCCAAGCCGGTCACGGTGGAGCCCGCCGACGGCAGTCCTTACATCATCGACAACGGCGCCGTCACGATCGCCGCGATCACCTCGTGCACGAACACCTCGAACCCGTCGGTCATGCTGGCCGCCGGCCTGCTCGCCCGCAACGCGGTGAAGAAGGGACTCAAGGCCAAGCCGTGGGTGAAGACCACTCTCGCGCCGGGTTCCAAGGTGGTCACCGACTACTACGAGAAGGCAGGACTGACCAAGGACCTGGAGGACCTCGGGTTCTACACGGTGGGGTACGGCTGCACCACGTGCATCGGCAACTCGGGACCGCTCATCGAAGAGGTCTCGGCAGCCGTCCAGCAGAACGACCTCGCCGTGACGGCCGTGCTCTCGGGCAACCGCAACTTCGAGGGGCGCATCAACCCCGACGTGAAGATGAACTACCTCGCCAGCCCGCCCCTGGTGATCGCGTACTCCCTCGCCGGCTCGATGCACTTCGACTTCGAGACCGACCCGCTGGGCAAGGACCAGGACGGCAACGACGTCTTCTTGAAGGACATCTGGCCCGACGCCGCCGAGGTGCAGGCCACCATCGACTCGTCCATCAGCGAGGACATGTTCACCAAGCAGTACGCCACCGTGTTCGAGGGCGACGACCGCTGGAAGAACCTGCCGACCCCGACGGGCGACGTCTTCGAATGGGACGAGTCCTCGACGTACGTCCGCAAGCCCCCGTACTTCGACGGCATGACCATGGAGCTCACGCCGGTGTCGAACATCCAGGGCGCTCGCGTGCTGGCCGCGCTCGGCGACTCGGTCACCACCGACCACATCTCGCCGGCCGGCAACATCAAGGCGGGCACCCCGGCCGCGCAGTACCTCACCGAGCACGGCGTCGCGCAGAAGGACTTCAACTCCTACGGCTCGCGCCGCGGCAACCATGAGGTCATGATCCGGGGCACCTTCGCGAACATCCGGCTGAAGAACGAGCTCGTCGCCGCCGTCAACGACGGTCAGATCGTCGAGGGCGGCTACACCCGCGACTTCACGCAGGCGGACGGACCGCAGTCGTTCATCTACGACGCCAGCCAGAACTATCAGGCGCAGGACACTCCGCTCGTGATTTTCGGAGGCAAGGAGTACGGCTCGGGCTCGTCCCGCGACTGGGCGGCCAAGGGCACCAGTCTGCTGGGCGTAAAGGCCGTCATCACCGAGAGCTTCGAGCGCATCCACCGCTCGAACCTCATCGGGATGGGCGTCGTGCCGCTGCAGTTCCCGGCCGGCCAGACCTGGAAGTCGCTGGGCCTGGACGGCACCGAGATCGTCTCGATCGAGGGCCTGGACGAGCTGAACGAGGGTGTCACGCCCAAGACCGTCAAGGTGACCGCCGAGCCGAGCGAGTTCTCGGCCGAGGGCAAGCAGACCGTCACCTTCGACGCGGTCGTGCGCATCGACACGCCCGGTGAGGCGGACTACTACCGCAACGGCGGCATCCTGCAGTACGTGCTGCGCTCGCTGGTCTGACAGCGGTTTCACGGGGACCGGATGCCGCGGCATCCGGTCCCCGTCCGTGTCCCGGGTAGACTTGCAGGGCCCTCCTGGGCCGGGAAAGGAGCGGGAATGCCGCTGCTGTCGTCCATCGCCGGACCACGTGACCTCGATGCTCTCAGCCTCGACCAGCTGGAACAGCTCGCGGACGAGATCCGCGGATTCCTGGTCGAGAACGTCGCGCGCACCGGGGGCCACCTCGGACCCAATCTGGGTGTCGTCGAGCTCACGATCGCGCTGCATCGGGTGTTCGATTCGCCGTCGGATCCCTTCATCTTCGACACCGGACATCAGTCGTATGTGCACAAGCTGCTCACCGGGCGACAGGACTTCACCCGTCTCCGTGCCCGGGGCGGTCTGGCCGGCTATCCGCAGCGCTCCGAGAGCCCGCACGACGTCGTCGAGTCCTCCCACGCGTCGAGCTCGCTGAGCTGGGCCGACGGGGTCTCGCGTGCCCTCACCCGCACCGGTCGCAGAGACCGCCACGTCATCGCGGTCGTCGGCGACGGCGCGCTGACGGGGGGAATGACGTGGGAGGCGCTCAACAACATCTCCGACGACAACGACCGCAACCTCGTCATCGTCGTCAACGACAACGGGCGCTCCTATGCGCCGACGATCGGCGGAATGGCGCGCTATCTGAACCGGGTGCGCACCGCGGACTCGTATCGCACCCTCCACCGCGGCTCCGACACGCTGTTCCGCAAGCTCGGTCCCGCCGCGCGGGCGGTCTACCGCGGCGTTCGCGGGGGGACGCACGGCTTCCTGTCGCGCTTCACGAACAACGCGGCCCTCTACTCCAACCTCGACATCAAGTACCTGGGTCCTGTCGACGGACACGACCTGCCGACGCTCATCGAGACGCTCGAGCTCGCGAAGGAGTACGGCGCGCCGGTGATCGTCCACGCGATCACCGAGAAGGGTCGCGGCTACGGACCCGCCCTGGAAGACGAGGCCGATCAGTTCCACGCCGTCGGCAAGATCGACCCGCTCACGGGCGTGGCGCTCGGCGGCCCCGGCGACACGACGTGGACCGACGTCTTCGCCGACGAGCTGGTCGCCGTGGGCGAGGAGCGCGACGATGTCATCGCGATGACCGCCGCAATGCTGCGACCCACTGGCCTGCTCCCGTTCGCTCAGCGCTTCCCGGATCGCGTCTACGACGTCGGCATCGCCGAGCAGCACGCCGTGGCCTCGGCCGCGGGTCTGGCGTTCGGCGGTCTTCATCCGGTCGTCGCGATCTACGCGACGTTCATGAACCGCGCCTTCGACCAGGTGCTGATGGATGTCGGCCTCCATCGTGCGGGTGTGACGTTCGTCCTGGACCGTGCCGGCGTTACCGGCCCCGACGGCCCCAGCCATCACGGCATCTGGGATCTTGCGATGCTGCAGATCGTCCCGAACATCCGCATCGCCGTGCCTCGGGACGGCGAGCGGCTGCGTGAGGAGCTGCGCGAAGCGGTCGCCGTCGACGATGCTCCGACGGTGGTGCGGTTCCCCAAGGCGACTCTCGGCGCGGAGCTTCCCGCGATCGAGCGTCTCGACGACGGCGTCGACGTCCTGGTGCGGTCCGAGGCCCACGACGTGCTGCTGGTCGGCATCGGACCCATGGCGCACACCGCGGTGGACGTGGCGCAGCGCCTGCGCGCCCAGGGCATCGGCGCGACGGTCGTCGACCCGCGATGGGTGATCCCGGTGCAGCCGTCGATCGTCGAGCTCGCGGCATCCCATCGCCTCGTCATCACGATCGAGGACGGCATCCGCGTCGGAGGCATCGGCACCCGTGTGCGTCAAGTGCTGCGCGAGGCGGGGGTCGACACCGCCGTCGACGAGCTCGGCGTTCCCGATGCGTTCATCGATCATGCGACCCGGGACCAGATCATGGAGGACGCCGGCCTGCTGCCCGCCAAGATCGCGCAGGACGTGGTCGCCCAGGTGCTCGGCACGCGGATCCCCGTGGCGCGCGGAGCGGCCCCCGGCGACGTCTCGACGCTCGACGACCTCGCCCGGGCCCGCGAGTCCCGCGACTGACCGCCGGGCGGGACGCCGAAAGGGCACATCCTCACCATGAGGATGTGCCCTTTCGCCGATCGCTGCGGCGGACTACGCCTTGATGCCCCTGATGGCCGGGTGGTGGAAGGTGTCGCCGAAGACGCGCTCCGACGCTCCCTCGCGGTCGAGGTACGGCGATGCTCCGCCGTCGATGAAGGGCCAGCCGGCGCCGAGGATCAGGCAGAGGTCGATGTCCTGCACCTCGGGCACCACGCCTTCGTCGAGCATGATCCGGATCTCCTGCGCCAGGCCGTCCTGCACGCGGCGCAGGATCTCGGCGGCGGGGGTCGGCGTCTTGCCGACCGCGGGCCTGAGGGTCTTCTCCGCCGCCTTGGTCCATCCCGTTACGCGACCGCCCTTGTCCTTCTCGACGACCTCGGGCAGCTCGGCAAGGGCGTGGAAGTTGTCGTTGGCGTAGAACCGGTCGGGGAAGGCGCCCACCATCGTGTCCTGCACGTGGGCCGCGACCTTCCAGCCGACGAGATCGATCAGCTGGAACGGTCCCATCGGCAGCCCGAGGGGAGCGAACGCCTTCTCGACGTCGGCCACCGGCGTGCCCTCGTACACGGCTCGGGCGGCCTCGCCCATCACTTTCGCGAGCAGCCGGTTCACGACGAAGCCCGGAGCGTCGGCCGTGAGCACCGCGTTCTTGCCGAGGTTCTTGGCCACGACGAACGCGGTGGAGAGCGCGGCATCCGCCGTGTGCGGCGTCTTGACGATCTCGATCAGCGGCATCACCGCCACCGGATTGAAGAAGTGGAAGCCGACCAGGCGCTCGGGGTGTGCGAGCGTGGCGCCGATCTCCTCGACCGACAGCGATGAGGTGTTCGTCGCGAGGATCGCGTCCTCGGCCACGATCTTCTCGATCTCGCCGAAGACCTGCTGCTTGACGCCGACCTCCTCGAAGACCGCCTCGATCACGAAATCGCAGTCCGCGTAGAGGCTCTTGTCGGTCGTGCCGGTCACCAGGGCTCGCAGCTGGTTGGCGGTGTCGCCGTCGAGGCGTCCCTTCGCCTCGAGCTTGCCGATCTCTTCGTGGATGTAGGCGACGCCCTTGTCGACGCGAGCCTGGTCGAGGTCGGTGATGAGGACGGGCACCCGGAGCTTGCGCACGAACAGCAGCGCGAACTGAGAGGCCATGAGGCCTGCGCCGATGATGCCGACCTTGGCGACCTTCTTGGCGAGCGCCTTGTCCGGCGCGCCCACCGGACGCTTGGCCCGCTTCTGCACCAGATCGAAGGCGTACATCGATGCGGCGAACTGGTCGCCTGCCACGAGCTCGGCCAGCGCCTCGTCCTCGCGCGCGAAGCCCTCGGCTCGCGTACCGCCCCTCGCCTTGTCGAGCAGCTCGAGCGCCGCGTACGGGGAGCGCGGCATGGTGCCGATCTTCGACTCGAGCATGCCGCGCGCCATCTTGATCGCGACGGGCCACTTGACGGCGCGCTCGATCTTGCCGGGCTCGTTCCTGCGGTCCACCTTCACGCGTCCGCTGAGCACGCGGTCGGCCCACCCGAGGGACTCCTCGAGATAGTTCGCCGCCGGGAAGATCGCATCGACGATGCCGTAGTCGAAGGCCTGCTGCGGCTTGAGCATCCGGTTCTGCTTGAGCGGGTTGGAGACCACGACCTCGAGCGCGTTCTCGATCCCGATCAGGTTCGGCAGCAGGTAGGCCCCGCCCCAGCCGGGGATGATGCCGAGGAACACCTCGGGCAGCGCGATGGCGGCGGCCGAGGCATCCACCGTCCGATATGTCGAGTTGAGCGCGATCTCGAGCCCGCCGCCGAGGGCGAGTCCGTTGACGAAGGCGAAGGACGGCACTCCGAGGTCGGACAGCTTGCCCAGCACGTGGTGGCCGAGCTGGGCGATCAGGCGGGCGTGGTCTTTCGAGCCCACCTTCGAGATGTCGGAGAGATCGGCGCCGGCGGCCAGGATGTACTGCTTGCCGGTGATGCCGACCGCCTGGATCTCGCCCTTGCCGGCGCGGGTACGGAGGGTGTCGAGCGTCTCTCCGAGCTCGGTGAGGGTCGCCGGCCCCAGTGTGTTCGGGCGGGTGTGGTCCCGGCCGTTGTCGAGCGTGATGAGAGCGAGCACCTTGCCGGAGGCGAGGCGGATGTCGCGCACGCGGGAGTGCGTGATCACCTCGCCCTCCGTCAGGGCCTGAATGGGGGAGAAGTCGATCTGTTCGTAGTTCGTCATTCCAGCCGGCCCCTACTTCTTCCGCTTGCCGTCGTAGTGCGGGTTCTCCCAGATGACCGATCCGCCCTGCCCGAGTCCCACGCACATCGCGGTGAGGCCGTAGCGGACGTCCGGGCGCTCAGCGAACTGCGCGGCGAGCTGGATCATGAGGCGCACGCCGGACGCGGCGAGCGGGTGGCCCACCGCGATCGCGCCGCCCCACTGGTTGACGCGAGGGTCGTCGTCGGCGATCCCGAAGTGGTCCAGCAGCGAGATGACCTGGATGGCGAAGGCCTCGTTGAGCTCGAACAGCGCGATGTCGTCGATCTTCAAGCCGGCCTTCCTCAGCGCCTTCTCGGTCGCCGGGATCGGCCCGATGCCCATGATCTCGGGCTGGACGCCCGCGAACGCGAACGAGACGAGCCTCATCTTCGGCGCGAGCCCGAGCTCCTTGACGGCTGCGCCGCCGGCCAGCAGCGACATCGTCGCTCCGTCGGTGAGGGGCGAGGAGGTGCCGGCCGTGACACGGCCGTGCGGACGGAAGGGCGTCTTGAGGCCCGCCAGGTCTTCCATCGTCGTCTGGGGGCGACGTCCCTCGTCCTCGGTGGCAAGACCCCACGCGCCTTCGGCGTCCTTGACCGCGACCGGCACCAGGTCGGGCTGGATCTTGCCGGTGTCATAGGCGGCCTGCAGCTTGTGCTGGCTCAGCATGCCGAACCGGTCGGAGCGCTCCTTGGTCAGATGCGGGAAGCGGTCGAAGATGCGCTCGGCGGTGACGCCCATGTTGAGCGCGCCGGGGTCGACCATCTTCTCCGCGACGAACCGCGGGTTGGGGTCCGCATTGGCACCGATCGGGTGGTGGCCCATGTGCTCCACACCGCCGGCCAGCGCGACGTCGTACATGCCGACTCCGATGGACGCGGCCATCGTCGTGACGCTCGTCATGGCGCCCGCGCACATGCGGTCGATCGCGAACCCGGGGACGCTCTGCGGCAGCCCGGCCAGGATCGCGACGCTCCGGCCCAGGGTCAGGCCCTGGTCGCCGGTCTGCGAGGTCGCGGCGATCGCGACGTCGTCGATGCGGTCCCGGGGAACGTCGGCGTTGCGCTCCATCAGGCCGATCGTCGCCTTGACGGCAAGATCGTCCGCTCGGGTGTTCCAGTACATGCCTTTCTCGCCGGCGCGCCCGAACGGGGTGCGCATTCCATCGACGAAGAAGACGTCCGAAATCTCGGCCACTCTGCCTCCAAAAATAGGGATGACGTCAGCCTAGGAGCGGCCGCTGGCCGCTGAGAATCGGGTGGCGGAAACCTACGAAGCCGTTTCCGACGCGGTCGCGGGCTCTTGCACGGATCCCACAAAGGCATCGGCAATAGGCTGTGCAGTCTGCTCAATCTGCCAGCGGCGCGCGCCGAGCGTTTCCAGGGCATCGCCGACGGATGCCGCGGTCAGCGGTTCCGGCGGAGACCAGGCGACGCGACGCAGCAGGTCGGGCGTCAGCAGGTTCTCGGTCGGCATGCCGAGCTCCTGGGCACGCTGCTCCACCACAGGGCGCGCCGCCTTGAGCCGCGCGTCGGCCTCCGGGTTGCGGTCGCTCCATGCCCGAGGCGGGGGGAGGGAGTCTCCGCCGCCGCCGCGCTCCAGGGGGAGCGGATCAGCTGCCCGCCCGGCCTCGATCGCGGCCCACCAGCGATCCAGCTGCGATCGGCTGGCGCGTCCGGTGAAGTCCTTGACAGCCGCCAGGGCGCTCTTGGACGCGGGATCGGCCAGCACCGCGGCGACGAGCGCCCGATCGGGTACGAGGCGCCCCGGCGCCACGTCCTGCTCCTGCGCGAACTCCTCGCGTGCCGTCCACAGCGCGCGGGCGACGGCAAGCGCCCGCCGGCCGCGGACCGTATGCAGCCCGCTCAGCCGGCGCCACGGCTCTTCGCGGACGGGCTTGGGCTCGCGCTCGAGGACCGCCAGGAACTCCTGTGCGGCGAATTCGGTCTTGCCCTGCTCTGCGAGCTCGTCGGCGAGCTTGTCTCGGACGTCCACGAGGTGCTCGACATCCAACGCGGCGTACTCGAGCCAGGCCTGGGGCAGCGGGCGGGTCGACCAGTCGGAGGCGGAGTGCGCCTTGGCGAGCGAGATGCCGAGGGTGTCCTCGACGACGGCGCCGAGACCGACCCGCTCGTGTCCGAGCAGCCGGGCGGCGAGCTCGGTGTCGAAGATCTTCGCCGGCCGGAGTCCGAGCTCGCGCAGCGAGGGCAGGTCTTGGCTGGCGGCATGCAGAACCCACTCCGCGTCGCCGATCGCGTCCTGCAGCGCGGTGAAGTCGCCGATGGGCGGCGGGTCGAACAAGAAAAGGCCCGCGCCACGCCGGAACACCTGTACGAGGTAGGCGCGCTGGGAGTAGCGGAAGCCGGACGCGCGTTCCACGTCGACGGCCACGGGGCCGCTCCCTCCGGCGAGCACGCGAGCTGCTTCGACAGCACCTTCGAGCTCGTCGATGACGACGTAATCAACCACGCGTCGACCTGCGAGAATCCAGCATCGCAATCCCTTCAGAGCCCGGCGGTAGCCCGGCCAGCATGCACACCAACTCTGCCCATGCTTCCACGTGCGGAGCGATCGCGCCTTCCGGCGACCAGGATGCGCGCAGTTCTATCTGCGCGCCGTCGCCCTCGGCCGCCAGGGATCCGAAGCCCTTCGAGAGAGTCTTGGTGGCGGTTCCGGATGCCGAGTGATAGCTCGCCCGGCGCGAGTCCAGGGCGTCGGTCAGCCATGACCACGCCACGTCGGCGAGCAGGGGGTCGACGCCGATGTCTGGTTCCAGCGGCGCCTGCGCGAAGCAGACGATCCGCCACGGGCCGTTCCACGGAGCCGGCTCGTCGGCGTCGTACAGAAGGATCAGCCGCCCGGTGCCGTAGGGCGAGTCCAGGCCGTCCGGTTCCTCCTCTGCGCGCACGTCGCCCGCGATCGCAAGGGCGTGCGGAGCGATGCCGGTGGGTGCGGGGATCTCGCGCACGGTGAGGTCGTCGCGGAACGACATGGCGCGCACATCGTCGGCCGCTTGCGCGAACGAGGACGGCGCCGCCGGAGGACGATGCTCAGCCACGCGGACAGACTAGGCTGAGGCCTCGATGGTCGACTCCAGGCGCGCCGCGATGCCCGGCGCATCTCCCGCTCTCGTGGCCGGAGTGAGAGCGGCGCTCGCGGTGCTGAGCCTCGCCCTCGCCGGCGTGCTCGGCCTCCTCGCAGCGGGATCGGTGCGCATGGCGCGCCGAGTGGTCACCCCGGCGCGGCGCGTGCCCGACACGCGCATCCTCTCGCTCGACACGGCGGCGCAGACGATCACGCTCGCGCGCACCCCCGACACCGAGCTGCCCGGGCGGTACGGGCTCTTCACGAGCGGGACCGCCGACTACATCAAGCTCGGCTCGGTGCTCTCGGAGGACGAGGTCAGTGTCAAGCGCAAGCTGCTGACGCACGTCGGGTCCGATGCCCGGCTCGCACCGGAGGCGGCGTTCAGCGGCTGGTACTACGACACACCTGAACAGCTGCATCTGCCGTACACTCCCGAGCTGATCGGCTCGACGGTAGGACCGTGCCCGGCGTGGCTGTTTCCCGCCGGCGACGGCGACACGTGGGTGGTCCAGGTTCACGGACGGGGAACGACGCGCGCCGAGTGCCTGCGGGCGGTCCCGGTGTTCCACGGACTCGGCATCACCACCCTCGTGGTCTCGTATCGCAACGACGGCGAGGCTCCCCGCAGCCGGAGCGGCGCCTACACCCTGGGTGCGACCGAATGGCGGGATGTCGACGCGGCGGTCGGCTTCGCCCGCCGGCGCGGCGCACGACGCGTGATCGTCATGGGATGGTCGATGGGCGGCGCGATCGCGCTGCAGCTCTCGCTCAACTCCGCCCACGGCGATTCGATCGCCGGCCTGATCCTGGAGTCGCCCGTCGTGGACTGGCGGATCGTCCTGGACTATCAGGCTCGTGCCATGCGCGTCCCGCCGGCAGTGAGCGGACTCGCGATCGAGGCGCTGAAGACCGAGTGGGCCTCACCCCTGACGCGGTCCGGGGGAGCGATCCCGTTCGACCGCCTCGACGTCGTGGCGCGCGCGGCCGAGCTGCGGCATCCGGTCCTCATCCTCCACAGCGACGACGACGGCTTCGTGCCCTCGGACGCCTCGCACGACCTCGCCGTGGCACGACCGGACCTCGTCGACCTGAACGTCTTCGAAGTGGCGCGTCACACCAAGCTCTGGAACTACGACCAGGGCCGCTGGAGCGACAGCATCCGCTCCTGGCTGGCCGCTCAGGGCCTTGTCGAGCCTGCGGCGAGCACCGACCGCTGACGAGCCTCAGCCGGCGCTCGTCGCGCTTGCGCGCTTGGCGCTCACCTGCCGCTTGGCGCGGAGCAGCATGCCGGTCATGCCTGAGATGCGCAGGGGCGACACCACGCGCGTCAGGCCGATGCTCTGCGGGAAGTCGGACGGGATGGAGAGCACCTCGTCGGCGCTGAGGCCGGTGATGCCCTGCGCGAGGATGCTCGCGAATCCCCGTGTCGTGGGCGCCTCGGGCGGCGCCGTGGCGTGCATCGCCACCGTGTCGTCGGGGTCGACATCGATCACGATGAAGACGGGGGACTGGCACTCCGCCACCCGCTCGTACAGCTCGGGGTGGTCCTCGTACTCGGCCGGCACCGGCGGCAGCTCCTGCGAGAACTCCAGCAGCAGCTGCAGGCGATCGGACTCGGGGAGCGCGAGGAACTCGTCGCGGATCTCGGCGAGGCTTTCAGGCAGATCGGCGTCGGTCATCGCTCACCGCCCCTGCTGCACGGAGCCGGGCTCGGAGCCGGCCACGATCGGCACGCGCACGGCACTGCCCCACTCCGTCCACGAGCCGTCGTAGTTGCGCACGTCGCCGAAACCGAGCAGGTGCCGGAGCACGAACCAGGTGTGACTGGACCGCTCGCCGATGCGGCAGTACGCGACGATCGAGTCGTCGTCGCGCAGTCCGATCTCGTCGCGGTAGATGGCGTCCAGCTCGGCGCGCGTCTTGAAGCCGCCGTCCGCGCCGACCGCGCGCGCCCAGGGCACGCTCTGCGCGGTGGGGATGTGGCCGGCGCGCAAGGCGCTCTCCTCCGGATACGCGGGCGCCGTCGTGCGGGACCCGTCGTACTCCTCGGGCGAGCGCACGTCGATGAGCGGTCCGGCGCCGAGGTGAGCGAGCACGTCTTTCTTGTAGGCGCGCAGCGCCGAGTCGTCCCGCTCCACCACGGGATAGTCGGTCGGCACGGGCGAGGACGCGTCGGTGGTGAGCGGGCGCCCCTCCGCGATCCACTTGTCGCGCCCGCCGTCGAGCAGCCGAACGTCCTCGTGCCCGAACAGCGAGAAGACCCACAGCGCGTAGGCCGCCCACCAGTTGCTCTTGTCTCCGTAGAGCACGACGGTGTCGTCTCGGGAGATGCCCTTGGCGCTGAGGAGCTTCGCGAATCCCTCGCCATCGACGTAGTCGCGCACCACCGGATCGTTGAGCTCGGTGTGCCAGTCGACCTTGACGGCGCCGGGGATGTGGCCGGTCTCGTACAGGAGGACGTCCTCGTCCGACTCCACGACGACCAGGCCCGGCCGGCCCAGCCGGCTCTCCAGCCATTCACCGGTCACGAGCCGCCCGGGCTCGGCGTACTCGGCGAACTTCTCGGACGACGTGTCGGTCTCGACGGACATGATTGCTCCTCGGGTCGGGGGCGTTGGGCGACGACTAAGGTTGAACCGCCTCCTCCGACGATAGATTCCCCGGCGAGGCCCCACGCACTTCCAGTAAGACTCCGTCACAGCCAGGATCCCTCATGACCGCCTCCGCCACCGGCACCGGTGTCATTCAGCTCGCCGATCGCACGCCGCAGCTCGCCGGCGCCGATATGGTCGCCGCCCTGGTTCCGCCGCCGCAGTTCGCCGACGCCACGTTCGAGACCTACCGGGCCGATTCCTCGTACCCCTCGCAGCAGGAGGCGAAGGATCTCCTCTCGGTCTTCGCCGGCGCGGTCGCTCCCGCCAAGGGGGGCGGATTGTTCCGGCGCGCGAAGCGACCCGAGGTGAAGCCGGGCGTCTACCTCGACGGCGGGTTCGGTGTGGGAAAGACGCACCTCCTGGCCGCGGTCTACCACGCGATGCCCGCCCGCCGGAAGTACTTCGGCTCGTTCATCGAGTACACCGCCCTCGTCGGTGCGATCGGCTACCAGAACACCGTGGCGCTCTTCCGCGGGTCCGATCTCCTGTGCATCGACGAGTTCGAGCTCGACGACCCGGGCGACACGATGGTGATGACGCGCCTGCTGGGCGAGCTCGTCGCGTCGGGCACCCGCCTGGCCGCGACATCCAACACTCCTCCCAACGCCCTCGGCGAGGGCCGGTTCGCCGCCCAGGACTTCCTGCGCGAGATCCACGCCATGGCCTCCAGCTTCCAGACCATCCGGATCGACGGGACCGACTACCGCCACCGCGCGGTCGACGGTCACGCCGCCGTCCTCGAGGCCTCGGCGTATCAGGCGGCGATCACGGATGCCGCGGCGCGCGGCCTCGCGTCCGACGACAGGTTCGCCGATCTCGTCGCACATCTGGCGCGCGTGCACCCCTCCCGGTACATCAAGCTGATCGAGGGCCTCTCCGTGGTCGGCCTCCGAGAAGTCGAGCCGTTCACCGACCAGTCGGCCGCGCTCCGCTTCGTCGCGTTCATCGATCGCGTGTACGACGCCGAGCTGCCGATCCGGGCGACGGGGACCTCGCTGGACCTGGTTTTCCCCGACGAGATGCTCACCGGCGGCTACCGCAAGAAGTACCTGCGGGCCATCTCACGGCTGGTCGCCTCTACTCTCGCGTGACGCGACGCGCCGTCGTCCCTTCGTGATTCGCGGGACGCTCTCGTCGCCGCGAAACACGATGTTTACGTGAATCGCCCTCGTGTAACGCGCGGGAAACACGGGGTGGACCGCTGCCGAAACCGTGAATCGCAACACTGAGGGAACCCGACGCTACACCTGCGTCCCTGCAGAGAGGTTCACTTCGAGATGGATCAAGGAAACACCGCATTCATCCTGATATGCGCAGCGCTCGTGCTGTTGATGACGCCAGGACTCGCGTTCTTCTACGGCGGACTCGTGAAGGCGAAGAGCGTCATCAGCATGATGATGCTGAGCTTCGGCGCTCTCGGACTCATCGGCGTGCTGTGGGTGCTCTACGGCTACGCGATCGCCTTCCCCGCCACGGAGGAGGGCACCATCCAGGCGCCCTGGACGATCGACTGGAACGAGCTCGGACTGACGAGCCTTCTCGAAGCCGGTGACGGCGCCTACCCGCCGCTGGCATTCGTCGCCTTCCAGGCCACCTTCGCGATCCTCACCGTCGCGCTGGTCTCGGGCGCCATCGCCGACCGCGCCAAGTTCGGCTCCTGGATGATCTTCGCGCTCCTGTGGGCGACCATCGTCTACTTCCCGGTCGCGAGCTGGGTCTTCAACTTCGGCCTCGCCGAGGACGGCAGCTTCGCCTACGGCGGCTGGATCACGATGGGCCTGCAGGAGTGGTTCGGTGCCGGCGCGATCGACTTCGCCGGTGGCACCGCGGTCCACATCAACGCCGGTGCCGCAGCCCTCGCCCTCGCGCTGGTCCTGGGCAAGCGCCTGGGCTTCCAGAAGGGCGTCCACGTCCCGCACAACCCGCCGTTCGTGCTCCTCGGCGCCGGACTGCTGTGGTTCGGCTGGTTCGGCTTCAACGCCGGCTCGGAGCTCGCCGCCGACGGCGTCGCGGCCCTGGCATTCGTCAACACCATCGCCGCGCCCGCCGCAGCGCTGCTCGCCTGGCTCGTCGTCGAGAAGTTCAAGGACGGCAAGCCGACCTCGGTGGGCGCCGCTTCCGGTGCCGTCGCGGGCCTGGTCGCGATCACCCCGGCCTGTGCATCGGTGACGCCGTTCTGGGCGATCGTGCTCGGACTCATCGCCGGAGCCGTCTGCGCCCTCGCGATCGAGCTCAAGTACAAGTGGGGCTTCGACGATTCGCTCGACGTGGTGGGCATCCACCTGGTCGGCGGCCTCATCGGCACCCTGTTCATCGGGTTCTTCGCGACCGACGTGGGCCTGTTCATGGGCGGCGGCGGCACGCAGCTGCTCGTTCAGGCGATCGCCGCCTTCGCGGTGCTGATCTACTCCTTCGTGCTCGCCTACGTCATCGGCTTCGCGATCGAGAAGACGATCGGGTTCCGCGTCAAGAACGAGGACGAGGTCGCCGGCATCGACACGGTCGTCCACGGCGAGGAGGGCTACGTACTCGAGGGCTCGCGCGGCTGAGCCGACCACGCACAACGCCAGGGGCGCCGCGGGCTACCGCGGCGCCCCTGCGCGCTATCGTGCCCCTATGACCCCGCGTTCCGGCATCCTGCACCGTCTCGCGCGCTTGTTCGTGAAGCCCGCCGGCGACGACCGCGTCCCCGTCGCGTCACGCGCCGTCGTGGACGTCGACACCTCCGCCGCCCGCACCGGCCGCACCGCGACGGTCGAGATCGCACCCCCGCCGCGCCGAGCACTGCACATCGAATACGCTCCCGATCGCGACGGTGCTCCCGACGGGGGCGAGATCGTCTGGACATGGGTGCCCTACGACGAGGCCGACGGCCGAGGCAAGGACCGACCGGTCCTCGTCATCGCGCGGCAGGATGCGGATCGCGTCTACGCGGTGCGGCTGACCAGCAAGGCGCACGACGGAGACCGCGACTACCTCGCGATCGGCGCGGGGGAGTGGGACGCCCGGGGCCGGCCCTCCTGGGTCGACGTCGAGCAGGTGTACAGCGTCCACCGGGACGGCATGCGGCGCGAGGCATCCGCTCTGCCGCGCGATCGCTTCGCTCGCGTCGCCGCGGCGCTGCACAGCCGCTACGGCTGGTCGGCCGGGCGGTGAGTCCGAGCAGAACGGCCCGATCGAATCGATCGGGCCGTGGAGGTGGTGGGCGATACCAGACTCGAACTGATGACCTCTTCCGTGTGAAGGAAGCGCGCTACCAACTGCGCCAATCGCCCGTCTCCCGAGGGGGACGAGTAACGATCCTACCGGATGCGCGCGGGCGTCTCGAACCGGCTGGGAAGACACGCGCGACGTGCGCCCGGTTTGGCAGTGCGCGATTCGTGGGCTAAAGTTTTCCAAGTGCCCGGGTGCGAATCCGGACACGAAATGCGGATGTAGCGCAGTTGGTAGCGCATCACCTTGCCAAGGTGAGGGTCGCGAGTTCGAGTCTCGTCATCCGCTCGAGTGCAGGGGTCTCCTTCGGGAGATCACAGCACGTGGGGTCAATCCACACGCGGTGGCGTGGCCGAGCGGCTAGGCACCGGCCTGCAAAGCCGTTTACACGGGTTCGAATCCCGTCGCCACCTCGCCTGCACAACTGAATAGCCCGAACGGGCGCGATTGGCGCAGCGGTAGCGCGCTTCCCTGACACGGAAGAGGTCACTGGTTCGATCCCAGTATCGCGCACCACCCGAACCCCCGCCCCGGCGGGGGTTCTTCTTTTCCCCGCACGGCGGCACCACCCGGTCCAACACTCGTGACACTTGCCATATCTATCGCGAAACGATAGATTTCGGTTGTTCCGCGAGAAGGGTGAGGCAAATGGGTCAGGCAACGATTCTGGCGCTCCGTGTCGTGATCGCGCTGGCGCTGGTCGGGTCGCTGGTGGTGCAGGTCTTCATCGTTCCGGCCATCTGGCTGGACCTGGAAGGCGAGCTGCTGTGGGCGCGCATCGTCTTCGTCACCCTGATCGTGCTGGGGGTGGTGACGATGCAGATCTTCGCGGTCTGCGTCTGGCAGCTCCTGACCAAGGTGCGAAAAGGCTCTGTCTTCTCCGAATCCTCCTTCCGCTATGTCGACGTCATCGTCTGGACCATCGCGGCGGCGGCGGCGCTGGCGCTCCTGATGGCTGTTCTCCTCGCCTCCGGCACGACGGCGCCGGGCATCGTCGGACTGGTGTGCGGGGCATCGCTGGTGCTGGGCGGGATGGCGCTGCTGGTCGTCGTGATGAAGACGCTGCTCAAGCAGGCCATCGAGCGCGAGGCGGAAGCCCGCGCCCTGCGTGCCGAGCTGAATGAGATGGTCTGAATGCCCATCGTCGTCGATATCGATGTGATGCTCGCGCGGCGCAAGATGGCCGTCGGCACGCTGGCCGACCGGATCGGCATCACGCCCGCCAACCTTGCCGCCCTCAAGAACGGTCGTGCCCGCGGCGTCCGGTTCGCCACGCTCGAGGCCCTCTGCGAGGCTCTCGAATGCCAGCCGGGTGATCTCCTCCGCTGGGAGTCGTCGCCGGCACCGGAGAGCGGCGCTGTTCCTCCGGCCGATTCCGACGTGGCCGGCGTGGCCGGCCGCGCCGATCAGCGCTTCTGACGCGTGGGATACACGTCGCGGACGTGCGCGGCGAAGAATCGGCCCGCGCTCGGCGCCTCGAGCATCGCGCGATGCACAGACGGAGGCACGGCGAAGTACTCGTAGACGTCGCCCGACGTGAACTCGAGCTCCAGAATCGCCGTGGCTGCGTCGTAACCCGCCGACGCGATGACCGTCGACTCCACCTGCTGGCGCCTCACGCCTCCGAGGCTACGCCTCCGGGCCGGCGGTGAGGGCAGGGCTACACTCGAGGGCATGGAACTCTCCCGGTCGATCGCCGCTGCCTCGCGGGCGACGACCGGTACGCGAACGCTCGGCGCCTGAGCGGGCGGGGCGCGGTGCGCGTCCGAAGCTGAGTAGCCTTGATCCGAGCCATCTCCAGGAGAGTTTCCGTGTCTGACGCCGTGTCCTACCCCGCCGACGGGTTCGCCCTTTTCCCCGACCGATCCGTGGTCGCCCTCCGTGTCAACGGAGAGCTGAAGGATCTTGCGACGCAGGTCCACGAGACCGACGTGGTGGAACCGGTCGCCATCGACAGCCCGGATGGACTCGACATCCTCCGTCACTCGACCGCACATGTGCTGGCGCAGGCTGTTCAGCGCATCAACCCGCAGGCGAACCTCGGCATCGGGCCGCCGATCACCGACGGCTTCTACTACGACTTCGGGGTGGACCAGCCGTTCACGCCCGAGGACGTCAAGGCGATCGACAAGGAGATGCAGCGCATCGTCCGCGAGGGACAGCGCTTCGTGCGCCGCGTCGTGACCGATGAAGAGGCGCGTGTCGAGCTGGTCGACGAGCCGTTCAAGCTCGAGCTGATCGGTCTGAAGGGCGGCGCTGCGAAGACCGAGGGCGCCTCGGTCGAGGTCGGAGCCGGCGAGCTCACGATCTACGACAACGTCGACCGCGACGGCCAGACGGTCTGGAAGGACCTGTGTCGCGGACCCCACCTTCCCAACACCCGCATGATCGGCAACGGCTGGTCGCTGCAGCGCATCGCCGGCGCGTACTGGCGAGGGAGCGAGAAGAACCCCCCAGCTGCAGCGCATCTACGGCACCGCCTGGCCGACCAAGGACGAGCTGCGGGCCTATCAGACCCGCCTCGAGGAGGCCGCGAAGCGCGACCACCGCAAGCTCGGCAAGGAGCTCGACCTGTTCTCGTTCCCGGACGAGATCGGCTCCGGCCTGTCTGTCTGGCATCCGCGCGGCGGCATCGTGCGGGGCGAGATGGAGCAGCACGCCCGCCGTCGCCACATCGAGGGCGGCTACACCTACGTCTACACCCCGCACATCTCGAAGCAGGACCTGTTCCTGCAGTCCAATCACCTCGTCACCTACCGGGAGGGCATGTTCCCGCCCATCCATCTCGACGAGGAGCGCGACGAGAACGGCGAAGTGACCAAGCCGGGCGTCGACTACTACCTCAAGCCGATGAACTGCCCGATGCACATCCTGATCTACAAGGAGCGCGCACGCAGCTACCGCGATCTGCCGATGAGGCTCGCTGAGAACGGCACCGTCTATCGCAATGAGCTCTCGGGCGCCCTCCACGGGCTGACCCGCGTGCGCGGCTTCACGCAGGACGACTCGCACCTCTTCGTCACCCCGGACCAGCTCGAAGAGGAGACCACGCGGGTCCTCCAGTTCGTCATCTCGATGCTGCGCGACTTCGGCCTCGAGGACTTCGAGCTCGAACTGTCGATGCGCGACGACGAGAAGGACAAGTGGATCGGCTCGGACGAGTTCTGGGAGTACTCGACGGATGCGCTGCGCAACGTCGCACTCGCCAGCGGACTCAAGCTGACCGAGGTGCCGGGCGAGGCGGCGTTCTACGGCCCGAAGATCGATCTGAAGACCCGTGACGCGATCGGCCGCACCTGGCAGCTGTCGACTGTGCAGGTCGATCCGAACCTTCCCGAGCGCTTCGAGCTCGAGTACACCGATCGCGACGGCCAGAAGAAGCGGCCGATTATGATCCACCGCGCGCTGTTCGGCTCGATCGAGCGGTTCTTCGCGATCCTGCTCGAGCACTACGCCGGCGCGTTCCCCGTCTGGCTGTCGCCCGTGCAGGTCGTCGGCATCCCCGTCGCGGAGGAGTATGCCGACTACCTCGGCGAGGTCATCGCCCGACTGCAGTCCGAGGGAGTGCGGGCCGAGCTCGATCACTCCGACGATCGCATGCAGAAGAAGATCCGGACCCACGCCACCCAGAAGGTTCCCTTGCAGCTGATCGCGGGGGAGCAGGACCGTTCCGCCGGCACGGTCTCGTTCCGTTTCCGCGACGGCACGCAGGAGAACGGTGTTCCGATCGACGACGCGGTGCGCCGTGTCCGGGAGGCGATCGCCGCCCACACCCTCGTGAACACCGCGGAGGACTTCGCGTGAGCAGCGACCCGCTCGCAGGAAGTCGCGGTCGCGAAGGTTCGGTTCCGGAGCGCGTCGACGGGGGCGTGAGAGACGTCGACGAGAGCCGGAGAGAGGCGCCGGATGCGGGTGCCGGCGAATCGACCCTGGTCGACGCGGCGACACTCGCCGGGGTGCCCGACGAGTTCCAGCGGCTGTGGACCCCGCACCGGATGGCGTACATCAAAGCCGGGCCCGAGGTCCTGCGGCACGAGTGCCCGTTCTGTGATGCACCGCGCAAGAGCGACGAGGACGGGCTCATCGTGTTCCGCGGGCGCACGGCCTATGCGCTGCTGAATCTGTTCCCCTACAACTCAGGACATCTGCTGGTCTGCCCGTACCGCCATATCGCGACCTACGATCAGGCGTCCGACGAAGAGGTCGCCGAGATCGGCGCCCTCACGCAGCAGGGCATGCGCGTGCTGCGTGAGGTCTCGCGGTGCGACGGGTTCAACATCGGCATGAACCAGGGCCATGTCGCCGGCGCCGGGGTCGACGAGCATCTGCACCAGCACATCGTGCCGCGGTGGGCGTCCGACGCGAACTTCTTCCCGATCATCGCCAAGACGAAGGCGCTGCCGCAGCTGCTCGGCGACGTCCGTCGGGCGGTGGCCGACGCCTGGCACGGCTGAGCCCGGGAAGAGCGGATGCCGCACCCGCGGTTCGCGCGGAAGCGGCTCGAGCCGCCTCCTCCGGTGTCAGCGGACCTGCTGCACCGTGAACTGCATACGGGGGCTCGCGTAGGCCTCCTGCGACTCGACGAGCTGAAGCTCGCGCTCGCCCGAGGCGTGCGTCCGCTCGAGGAGGTCGAAGACGCTCGAGGTGGTGCGGGCCAGCGCGTCGGCGGCGTCCGCTGTGCGACGGTAGTGCGCGGTGAACAGCGCCGCGGTGACGTCTCCCGAGCCGTTCGCCTTCATCGGGATGTAGGGCGTCGCGATCAGCCACGCCCCTGCGTCGTTCACGGCCAGCATCTCGATCGTCTCGGGATCGCGGTCGGGGCGCTCGACGCTCGTCACCAGGACCGTGCCCGGCCCCGTCGCGCGGACCAGATCGACCGACTGCAGGGTGGATTCGAGCGTGTCGGGTGACGTGTCCGTGAGATACCCGAGCTCGAACTGGTTGGGGGTGATGATGTCGGCCGCCGGCACCACGCGATCACGGAGCAGGTCCGGGATCGCCGGGGCGACGAAGCACCCCGACTTCGCGTTGCCCATGACCGGGTCGCAGGCGTACACCGCGCCGGGATTGGCCTCCTTCACGCGAGCGACGGCATCGAGGATGACGTCCGCGATGCCCTCGCCGCCCTGATAGCCCGACAGCACGACGTCGATCTGCGGAAGGACGCCGCGCTCCTCGATGCCGAGGATGACGTCGCGCACGTCATCGGGGCTGATGAGCGGCCCTCGCCATGCGCCGTAGCCGGTGTGATTGGAGAAGTTCACGGTGTAGACCGGGAGCACCTCGACGCCGATGCGCTGGAGAGGGAAGACGGCGGCGGAGTTGCCGACATGGCCGTACGCGACCGCGGACTGGATCGACAGGATCTTCACCGCTCGATCATCCCACCTCGGCGGGCGCCGGTCGTCCGTGCGAGGCCTGCACGGCGGCACCGATATCGGTCGCGAGCTGCTCGGCGTCGTCGTCATCGAGATCGTGCACCGTCAGGCGGAGGCGGTGAGAAGGGCCGGCGCCGGCCACCTGGAAGTCGTCGCCGCTGCGGGCGAGCCAGCCCCGGCGCATCAGCCGCTCCGAGACGCTGCGCGCCGGGACGGGCAGATCGACCCACAGATTCAGGCCGTCCCCGATCCGGGTGGCGATACCGCGCGCCGCCAGGCGATCCGCGAAAGCGGCGTTCCGCGCGGCGTAGTGCACGCCGGCCCGCTCGATCGCGGCGAGCACCTCCGGATCGGTGACCATCGCGAGCACCAGTCGCTGGAGGAGGTGGCTCACCCAGGTGGTGCCGGGTGTCAGCCGCATCGCGAGTCGCTGCGCGGTCTCGGGATCCGAGGCCGTCACCGCGAGGCACATGTCGGGTCCGAGGAACTTGGACACCGACCGGATGAGGGCCCACCGCCGGTGATCGGGACCGATCAGCGAGTGAAAGGGCTGCTGCGACAGCAGGGAGAAGTGATCGTCCTCGATCACCAGCACGTAGGGATGCTCGCGCAGCACCGATCGCAGGTCGCGCGCGCGGTCCGCGGACAGGCTCGCGCCGGTCGGGTTCTGCGCTCGCGGCGTGCACACCACCGCTCGGACGCCCTGGGCGAGCGCAGCTCGCAGGCCCTCGACCGTCATGCCCTCGTCGTCGACCGGCACCGCCACCGGGCGGTATCCGCCGAGCCGCACGGTGTGCATGCTGGTGAGGAAGCAGGGGTCCTCCAGCGCGACCCCGTCGTCGCGCGTGAGCGCCTGCGCCAGAAGCCTCTCGACGGCATCGGCGGCGCCGCTCGTGATCGTCAGTCGCATCGGGCCGGCCCCGCCGAGGTCTTCGCTCATCCAGCGGTGCGCCCACTGCTCCAGACCGGGGTCGATCACCGGCTCGCCGTACAGCACGGGCCGGCCTGCCATACCGGCGAGCGCCCGGGACGGGTCGGGGATGAGGTCGGGGTCGGGATTGCCCGTGCCCACATCACGCAGCACGCTGTCGGCGGCGAAGCCCTCCTGCGCCACGGGCGATCGGCCGGCGACCCGCGTGCCGCCACGGCCGAGGGTCACGACGACGCCCGTCTGCGTGAGCTGCCGGTACGCCGCCACCGCGGTGTTGCGATTGATCCCCAGGCTTTCGGCGAGGGTGCGCACCGGGGGAAGCGAGTCACCGGCCCGCAGCGCGCCGCGGTCGATGAGCTGTCGCAGGCTGTCGGCGATCTCACTGGCCGTCCGACCGCTGATTCCGAGGTTCATGTCACCGTCCATCGCCTTCCCGAGTGTAGGCCCGGTACATGCTATCTTTTGGCCTAGGTCAATCGCCCGATTTGTCCGCTCTGCCGCGCCGCGTGGCGCGTCCTCCGAAGGGAAGACCCTGTGACCACTGCCGACACCGGAACCAGCCGCGTCAAGCGCGGCCTCGCCGAGATGCTGAAGGGCGGCGTCATCATGGACGTCGTCACGGCGGAGCAGGCCAAGATCGCCGAGGACGCGGGCGCTGTGGCTGTCATGGCGCTGGAGCGCGTTCCCGCCGACATCCGTGCGCAGGGCGGTGTGTCTCGGATGAGCGACCCCGACATGATCGACAGCATCATCGAGTCCGTCTCCATCCCGGTCATGGCGAAGGCGCGCATCGGGCACTTCGTCGAGGCGCAGGTGCTGCAGGAGCTCGGCGTCGACTACATCGACGAGTCGGAGGTGCTCTCGCCCGCCGACTACGTCAACCACATCGACAAGTGGAACTTCACCGTGCCGTTCGTGTGCGGCGCCACGCACCTGGGCGAGGCGCTGCGTCGCATCAACGAGGGTGCCGCCATGATCAGGTCCAAGGGCGAGGCCGGCACCGGCGACGTCTCGGAGGCGACCAAGCACATCCGCAAGATCACGGGTGAGATCAACGCGCTGCGCTCGATGTCGAAGGACGAGCTGTACGTCGCCGCGAAGGAGCTGCAGGCTCCGTACGACCTCGTCGCCGAGGTCGCCGCGACCGGCACGCTGCCCGTCGTCCTGTTCGTCGCCGGAGGCGTCGCGACGCCCGCCGACGCGGCGATGATGATGCAGATGGGCGCGGACGGCGTATTCGTCGGCTCGGGGATCTTCAAGTCCGGCAATCCCGCCCAGCGCGCGGCGGCCATCGTGAAGGCCACGACGTTCTACGACGACGCCGCAGTGATCGCCGAGGTCTCGCGCGGTCTGGGTGAGGCGATGGTGGGCATCAACGTGGCCGACCTGGCCGCGCCGCACCGACTCGCCGAGCGCGGCTGGTGACCTCGACGCGGCCCCGCGTCGGGGTCCTCGCCCTGCAGGGCGACGTGCGCGAGCACGCGCGCGTTCTCGCCGGGCTGGGCGCCGACGTGGGCCTCGTGCGGCGGCCCCGGGAGCTGGCCGACGTGGACGGGCTGGTGATCCCCGGTGGCGAATCGAGCGTGATCGACAAGCTCTCGCGTTCATTCGGGATGCGTGAGCCCGTTCGCGACGCCATCGCCTCAGGACTCCCGGTCTTCGGGACGTGCGCCGGACTGATCCTGCTCGCCGACCGCATCACCGACGGGATCGAGGGGCAGCAGACGTTCGGCGGCCTGGATGCGACGGTGCGTCGCAACGCGTTCGGCAGTCAGGTCGACTCGTTCGAGGTGGACCTCGATGTGCCGGCGCTCGGCGCACCGCCGGTGCACGCCGCGTTCATCCGCGCACCGCGGGTCGAGCAGGTCGGGCCGGGGGTCGAGACCCTGGCGACGCTCGTGGACGGCGACATCGTCGCCGTCCGGCAGGGCGCCCTCCTCGGCACGGCCTTCCACCCGGAGGTGACCGGCGAGCACCGGTTCCACCGGATGTTCCTCGACATGGTCGAGCAGCGCGCGGCCTGACCGACGCCGCCGTCCGCGCAGCCGCGGTGGAGTCGACGAGGAGGGCGCTCGGCGCTGTCTTAGAATGGTCTGCCGGCAGCAGCCGCGCCGACCCGGCCACCGCGGGCCGCGCACGAGCCGCCGAACAGGATTACAGGAGGACCATGTCCGGGCATTCCAAGTGGGCGACGACCAAGCACAAGAAGGCCGTCATCGACGCGCGCCGTGCCAAGTCGTTCGCCAAGCTCATCAAGAACATCGAGGTCGCCGCGAAGATCGGCGGCGCCGACCTGTCGGGCAACCCGACCCTGTACGACGCCGTGCAGAAGGCCAAGAAGACATCGGTCCCCAATGACAACATCGACCGCGCGATCAAGCGCGGCGCGGGGATCGGCGGCGAGGCCGTCGAGTACACCTCGATCATGTACGAGGGGTACGGGCCCAACGGCGTGGCCCTCATGATCGAGTGCCTCACCGACAACAAGAACCGTGCCGCCGCCGAGGTGCGCACCGCGCTGACCCGCAACGGCGGCAGCCTCGCCGATCCCGGCAGTGTCGCCTACAACTTCACGCGCAAGGGCGTCATCGTCGTCTCGGGCGAGGGCACCACCGAGGACGACGTCATGATGGCGGTCCTCGAGGCCGGCGCCGAGGAGGTCGAGTCCCACCCGCAGGGGTTCGAGGTCGTCACCGAGGCCTCGGATCTGGTGACGGTGCGAAGCGCGCTGCAGGACGCCGGAATCGACTACGAGTCCGCCGACGTGGAATTCGTCCCGAACCTCAAGGTCGAGGTCGACGCCGACACGGCGCGCAAGGTCTTCCGCCTCATCGACGCCCTCGAGGACAGCGACGACGTGCAGAACGTCTACAGCAACTTCGACCTTAGCGCCGAGGTGCAGGCCGAGCTGGAGAGCGAAGAGGACTGAGCGTCCACCTCTGCCGCCTCCGGGGCGCGCCTGGCCGAGGCATCCTTCGTGCTGGCCTAACGTGAGGGAGTGGCCAACGGATCCTCCCGCCCGACGCTTCGCGTGCTCGGCATCGACCCGGGTCTGACGCGCTGCGGCGTGGGGGTCGTGGACGTCGCGCCGGACCGGTCCGCCCGCCTGGTGCACGTGGGTGTCGTGCGCTCCGAGCCGCACGCGCCGATCGAGGAGCGCCTCGCCGTGATCGCATCGGGCCTGCGCGCCGTCATCGAGGCGCACGGACCCGACGTCGTCGCCGTCGAGCGCGTGTTCGCCCAGCACAACCGGGCCACGGTCATGGGCACTGCGCAGGCGAGCGGGATCGCACTGCTGGTGGCGGGGGAGCGCGGTCTTCCCGCGGCGACGCACACGCCTTCCGAGGTCAAGGCGGCGATCACCGGGTACGGCTCCGCCGACAAGCGGCAGGTGCAGACGATGGTCGCGCGGGTGCTGCGTCTGGACGCCCTCCCGCAGCCGGCCGATGCGGCTGACGCGCTGGCCCTCGCCCTGTGCCACGCCTGGCGCGGCGGGGCGACGCCGGCCGCGGCATCCGGTCCGCTCACGCCCGCTCAGCGCGCCTGGGCCGACGCCGAGCGCCTCTCCCGGCGGTGACCGACGCCTCCCACGCGTGTCGCTCGAACAAACGTCCGAACCGACTCGTAGGCTGATCGCATGATCTCGTCAGTCCGGGGCACCGCCGTGCATGTCGATGCCGACTCGGTCGTCGTCGAGGTCGGGGGCGTGGGCCTTCATGTTGCCGTCACCCCTCAGGTGGCGCGCGCCACCCACGTCGGGGAGCAGGTGCTGCTCCACACCACGCTCATCGTCCGCGAAGACGCCCTGTCCCTCTTCGGCTTCGAATCGCGCGAAGAGCTGGCGGTCTTCTCGCAGCTTCTCGGAGTGACGGGCGTCGGCCCCAAGTCGGCTCTGGGCGTTCTCGCGACGCTCACGGTCCCGCAGATCGCCGATGCCGTCGAAGCCGACGACGACGCGCCGTTCCGGCGGGTCTCGGGCATCGGGCCCAAGACGGCCAAGCTCATCGTGGTCCAGCTCACCGGCAAGATCGCGGCGACGCGCACCGCGGTGAGCGGGGGAGCGGATGCCGGTGCCGCCGCCTCCGTGCCGGCCCAGGTCGTGCAGGCCCTCGTCGGTCTCGGCTGGTCCGAGCGCGTCGCGGCCGAGGCCGTCGAGGACGCCGCGGCCGACGCCCCGGACCACGATCGCGGCTCCGTTCCCGCCCTGCTCCGGCTGACGCTGGCCGCGCTCGGCCCGGCACGGAAGGAGCCGGTGCGTGGCTGACGTCCGCGAGACGGCCGAGCCCGTCGACGAGACCGAGCTCGCGATCGAGGGGGCGCTCCGCCCGGCCTCGCTCGCCGAATTCGTCGGCCAGCAGAAGGTGCGCGGCCAGCTGCAGCTGCTGCTCGATGCCGCCCGCATCCAGCAGCGCCCCGCCGACCACATCCTCCTCTCGGGTCCTCCGGGGCTCGGCAAGACGACGCTGGCGATGATCGTCGCGCACGAGAGCAACCGTCCGCTGCGGCTGTCGAGCGGGCCGGCGATCCAGCACGCCGGAGACCTGGCCGCCCTCCTTTCGAGCCTCACTCCGGGCGAGGTGCTGTTCATCGACGAGGTGCACCGGATGGCGCGGTCGGCCGAAGAGATGCTGTACCTCGCCATGGAGGATTTCCGGATCGACATCATGGTCGGCAAGGGGGCGGGGGCGACGAGCATCCCCCTCGATCTCGCGCCGTTCACCCTCGTGGGCGCCACGACGCGCTCGGGGATGCTTCCCAACCCGCTCCGCGACCGGTTCGGGTTCACCGCCCATCTCGAGTACTACGAGCCCGAAGAGCTCGAGCGGGTCATCGAGCGCTCCGCGGCGATGCTGGGCGTCTCCGTCCCACCCGGACCGCGGGCCGAGATCGCGCGGCGTTCACGCGGCACGCCACGGATCGCGAACCGGCTCCTGCGCCGTGTGCGCGACTACAGCATCGTGCATGGCAACGGCCGAGCCGCCGACGCGGCGATCGTCGACGCCGCGCTCGACCTGTACGACGTCGACGCCATCGGCCTGGATCGGCTCGACCGGGCCGTCCTGGACGCGCTCGTCCGTCGTTTCCGTGGCGGTCCGGTCGGACTCGGCACCCTCGCGGTGACGGTCGGTGAAGAGGCCGACACGATCGAGTCGGTCGTCGAGCCGTACCTCGTGCGCATCGGGTTCATCGGACGCACCCCGCGCGGCCGCGTGGCCATGCCCGAGGCGTACGCGCACCTCGGGGTCGCCTCGGCCGAATCGGTGCTGGGATTCGATGACCTATAATCGCTGGAGGCTTTCGCCCACCTCCCTCTTGCAAGGCAGCGCCGCCCTGGCGCGTGCCTGACCCGAAAGGTCTCTCGCCTCCATGGACATCGCTGCCTTCTTGAGCAACTACGGCCTCATCATCCTTCTGGTCGTGCTCCTCGTCTTCATGTTCTGGAGCTCGCGCCGCCGGATGCAGAAGCAGAAGCTCGAGCAGGAGGCGAAGGCCCGTCAGACCGTGCCCGGGGCCGAGGTGCTGCTGCAGGGCGGTCTGTACGGCACGATCGTGGCCTACGACCCCGACAACCTGGACCAGCCGGCCATCGTCGAGCTCGCGCCCGGTGTCGAGATCAAGGTCCACAGCCAGGCCATCCTCCGCATCGTCGAGCCGACCACCGGCACTGTCACCGAGGACGAGTTCCTCGCCGCCGAGGAGAGCCACGCCGAGTACGCCGAGGGTGTCGCCAACGGCGACATCACGTCGATCAGCGACGATCACCACGCGACCCGTAAGGACGAGATCGACCCGGACGCCGAGCCCGGCTCGAAGTCTCGCGACTGATCGTCTGACCGACCGCCCGCGAGGGCATCTCCAGAAAGCGAAGACGTGGCGACATCCACTCCCGTCCGGCATGCGTGGCGCGCGCTCATCGGCCTTCTCGCCATCACCGCCGTGCTGTTCGGCATCAACGCCCTCGGCGTCTACGTGTTCAAGGGCAGCACCTGGGTGCCCGAGCTGGCGCTCGACCTGCAGGGCGGCACGCAGATCGTGCTCGAGGCGCAGACCGAGGACGGCGCCGAGCCCGGTGCCGAGCAGATGCAGCAGGCCGTCACGATCATCCGCCAGCGAGTGGACGCCTCGGGCGTCGGCGAAGCGGACGTGACGACGCAGGGCGGCAATCAGATCGTCGTGCAGATCCCCGGCCAGGCGGACGAGGAGACGCGCAACCGCATCGAGGCCTCCGCGCAGCTGCAGTTGCGCGCGGTGCTCCTCGCGGGCGAGCCCGCCAACACCTTCGTCGGCGAGGACGGCACGGCCACGCCGTATCCGACGCCGGATCCGGCTCTGAACGCCACGCCGACCGCCGAGCCGACGGATGCCAGCGACCCGGCCTGGATCACCGACCGGCTGTACGCCGAGTTCCTCGCGTACGACTGCGAGGACCCGAGCAACGACCCGGCGAACGCGCCGGCCGATCAGCCGCTCGTCACGTGCGAGGCCGACAGCTCCATCAAGTACATCCTCGGGCCGGTCGAGCTGGACGGGTCGTCCATCGACGACGCGACCTTCGGTCTGCAGACCACCAACAACCAGTGGTCGGTGAACCTCGCCTTCGACTCGGAGGGGACTCAGACCTTCGGCGAGATCAGCCAGCGCCTCTACGGCGCCGACCCGCCCCTGAACCAGTTCGCCTTCGTGCTCGACGGCTACGTGCTGTCGGCTCCGTCGATGAACGGCGTGATCCTCGACGGCAAGCCCAGCATCACCGGAAGCTTCACGCAGGAGTCGGCGAAGGTCCTCGCGGATCAGCTCAAGTACGGCGCGCTGCCGCTGAGCTTCACCGTGGAGAGCTCCAACTCGATCTCCGCCACGCTCGGCTCGCAGCAGCTCCAGATCGGTCTCATCGCCGGCCTGATCGGACTCGCGCTCGTCGCCCTCTATTCGCTCATCGTCTACCGCGCTCTCGGGTTCGTGATCATCGCATCGCTCGTGGTGATGGCCGTGCTGACGTACGTGACGCTCTGCATCCTGGCGTGGCGCATGGGATTCCGCCTGTCGCTGGCCGGTGTCGCCGGTCTGATCGTCACGATCGGCTTCACGGCGGACTCGTTCATCGTGTACTTCGAGCGCATCCGCGACGAGCTCCGCGACGGCAAGTCGATCACGAGCGCCGTCGAGGACGGCTGGGGCCGCGCCAAGCGCACGATCTACATCTCCAAGTCGATCAACATCCTGGCCGCCGTCGTGCTGTACATCCTCGCCGACTCGACGGTGAAGGGCTTCGCCTTCACCCTGGGTCTGACGACCGCGATCGACGTGCTGATCTTCATCCTCTTCACGCACCCGGTGATGCAGCTTCTCGCCCGCACACGCTTCTTCGGGTCGGGGCATCCGCTCTCGGGGCTGGATCCGACGGCGCTCGGTGCGGTGTATCGCGGTCGCGCGCAATTCCGCGCCCCCGTTCCGGCCGCCGCCACGACGGCCGCCGGTCGCCGCGCCGTGAAGTCGCGCGGCGAGGCCGCACGACGCCAGACGATCGCCGAGCGCAAGCAGGCCGAGCTCGCGGCGGCTGCGGGCGACGGATCCAAGTCCGCCGCGGCGAAACCGGGCACGACCGCCAAGAAGGGTGACGACTGATGCGCTCCATGGGTCAGCTCGGCAACGACCTCTACACCGGCAAGACGTCGTTCCCCTTCGTCGGACGCCGCAAGCTGTGGTTCCTCATCGCCGCCGTCCTCGTGATCGGCTCGGCACTGGTGCCCCTCATCCGTCCCATCCAGTTCTCGATCGAGTTCACCGGCGGGTCGCAGTTCACGGTGAACGGCGTGGCGGAGACCGATCAGCTCATCGCGACCGAAGCCGTGCAGTCGGTCGTCCCCGACGCGACGACGAAGGTCGTCACGATCGGCGACGACGCCGTGCGCGTGCAGACCGATCAGGTGACGGATGCCGAGAGCCGCGAGGTCTCGGCGGCCCTGGCCGAGGCGTACGACGTGCCGGCCAGCGAGGTGAGCTACTCGTTCATCGGCCCCAGCTGGGGATCCGACGTCACGCGCACCTCGCTGTGGGGCCTGGCGATCTTCCTCGCCCTCACCTTCCTGATCCTGGCGCTGTACTTCCGGACGTGGAAGATGTCGGTGTCGGCGATCATCGGTCTGGTCGACGTGCTCGTGATCACGATCGGCGTGTACGCGCTGTTCGGGTTCGAGATCTCCCCGGCCGCGGTGATCGGCTTCCTGACGATCCTCTCGTACGCCCTGTACGACACCACGGTCGTCTTCGACAAGATCAGGGAGAACACGAGCGAGGACGGCGAGGTCTCCGGCCGCACGTTCGGCGAGTCGGTCAACCTCGCGGTGAACCAGACGCTCGTGCGGTCGATCAACACGACGGTGGTCGCCATCCTGCCCACCGGCGCGATCCTGTTCATCGGTCTGCTGTGGGTCGGCGCTCAGACGCTGACCGACCTGTCGCTGTCGATCTTCGTCGGCACGATCGTCGCGGCGTACTCGACGATCTTCGTCGCGGCCCCGCTGTACTCCCTGCTTCGCGAGAACGAGTCCGGCATCAAGACGCGCGACCAGCGCGTCGTCGAGGCGCGCGAGCTCGCCGGCACGCCCGCATAGCCGTCTTCTGCGCGGCAGGCCCCCGGTCAAGGGGCCTGCCGCGCGGGCGTAGGATTGGTGGGTCCAGGGGAGG
Organism: Microbacterium yannicii PS01; assembly: GCF_000304335.1. GTDB lineage: Bacteria > Actinomycetota > Actinomycetes > Actinomycetales > Microbacteriaceae > Microbacterium > Microbacterium yannicii_A. Next base: position 50,709 of record NZ_CAJF01000014.1, read on the forward strand.
GAGGCGATCGGATGGCAGAGACCGTTCCCCCCGCCCAGACCTCGTCGCTGCGCCGCCTCGTTCCGCGCATCTTCTCCCGCTCGGCCCGACGCGATGACGTCGAGCAGCTCCTGCGAACGGTCCGCACCCATCATCCCAAGGGCGACCTCTCGATCATCGAGCGGGCGTACTCGGTGGCGGAGGGCGCACACAGCGGTCAGGCGCGGCAGAGTGGCGAGCCGTACATCACGCACCCGCTCGCGGTCGCGCAGATCCTCGCCGATCTGGGGCTCGGACCCCGCGCGATCGCTGCCGCGCTGCTGCACGACACCGTCGAGGACACGCAGTACTCGCTCGAGACCCTGACGGCCGAGTTCGGCGACGAGGTCGCGATGCTCGTCGACGGCGTCACCAAGCTCGACAAGGTCAAGTACGGCGAGAGCGCGCAGGCCGAGACGGTCCGGAAGATGATCGTCGCGATGTCCCGCGACATCCGCGTGCTGCTCATCAAGCTCGCCGATCGTCTCCACAACGCCCGCACGTGGGGCTTCGTCCCGCCGGAGAAGGCGCGCAAGAAGGCGACCGAGACGCTCGAGATCTACGCCCCGCTGGCGCATCGACTCGGTATCCAGGCGATCAAGTCGGAGCTGGAGGACCTGTCCTTCGCGGTGCTGCACCCCAAGCTCTACGCCGAGATCGACAGTCTCGTCAAACAGCGCACGCCGCAGCGCGAGCAGTACGTGCACAACGTGATCGAGGCCGTCGACGCCGATCTTCGTGAGCTGCGCATCCGCGGACGCGTGATGGGCCGCCCGAAGCAGCTGTACTCCGTCTACCAGAAGATGGTCGTGCGCGGCCGCGAGTTCGATGACATCTACGACCTCATCGGCATCCGCATCATGGTCGGAAGCGTCCGCGACTGCTACGCCGTCCTCGGCGCGATCCACGCGCGGTGGACGCCGCTGCCCGGCCGATTCAAGGACTACATCGCGACGCCGAAGTTCAATCTGTACCAGTCCCTGCACACGACCGTCATCGGTCCGGGGGGCCGCACGGTCGAGATCCAGATCCGCACCAACGAGATGCACCAGCAGGCCGAGTACGGCGTGGCGGCGCACTGGAAGTACAAGGAGCGGATGAACGGCGGCAAGACGGACGCGAAGTCCGTCGACACCGACATGGCATGGCTCGCGCACATCTCGGACTGGCAGGCCGAGACGGCCGACCCGGGGGAGTTCCTCGACTCGCTGCGCTTCGAGATCGGCGCCAAAGAGGTCTACGTCTTCACGCCCAAGGGCCGCGTCATCGGTCTTCCCGCCAGCGCCACGCCGGTCGACTTCGCCTATGCCGTGCACACCGAGGTGGGGCACCGCACCATGGGGGCGAAGGTCAACGGCCGGCTCGTGCCGCTGGAGTCCGAGCTCAAGAGCGGCGACGTCGTCGAGGTCTTCACATCGAAGAACCCCGATGCCGGCCCGAGCCAGGACTGGCTCGGATTCGTCAAGAGCACCAGGGCGCGCAACAAGATCCGCGGCTGGTTCACCAAGGAGCGACGCGAAGAGGCGGTAGAGCAGGGCAAGGAGGCGATCGCCCGGGCGATGCGCCGCCAGAACCTGCCGCTGCAGCGCTTGATGAGCCAGGACTCGTTCTCAGAGGTCGCCCACCAGCTCCGCTACGAGGACGTCTCGGCGCTCTACGCCGCCGTCGGCGAGGGGCACGTGTCGACGCAGTCCGTCATCGAGAAGGTCACCGCACTCGTGGCGGCGAACGACACGGCGACCGGTCCGATCGATCTTCCCGCCGTCGGTCGTGCGCGGGCCTCCCGCTCCGGCGACTCGGGCGTGCTGGTGCGCGGTGCACCCGACATCCTCGTAAAGCTCGCGAAATGCTGCACGCCGGTGCCCGGAGATGAGATCGTGGGGTTCGTCACGCGCGGCAGCGGTGTCTCGGTCCACCGCGGCGACTGCACCAACGTGAAGTCGCTCATGCAGGACTCCGAGCGCCTGATCGACGTCGAGTGGGCCCCGACGACGAAGAGCATCTTCCTCGTGCAGATCCAGGTCGAGGCGCTCGACCGCTCAGGCCTGCTGAGCGACGTGACCCGCGTGCTCAGCGAGCACCACGTCAACATCCTCTCGGCCTCGGTGTCCACGACGAACGACCGGCTGGCACTGAGCCGCTTCGTCTTCGAGATGGGCGACATCGTCCACCTGGATCGCGTCCTCAACGCGGTCCGGCGCATCGACGCCGTCTACGACGTGTACCGGGTCACCTCGTCCTGAGCTGACGAGAGCACGGCGCCGCGGAGGAATGCGAGCGCACGGCGCTTGTGCGGAAGCGCCCCGGCGTCCAGCGCCGCGATCGCCTGAGGCACGGCGTCCGGGTGCGTCGCCGCCAGCAGGAGCGCTGCGCGGGCGTGCGGGACGTCGTCGACCCGGGCGAGGTCGACCATGGTGCGGACGGGAGAGGTGACACGCACACCGCCCAGAATGTGCAGATCGCCCGGGGCGATCGCAAGGTCGCGGTAGACGAGCTGGCGGTCCGGAACGACATGCAGGCGCCGGGCGACCGCGCGCTGCACGGTGTGCCGGCTCGGCGGCGTCGGCAGCGCGCCGTGGATCCATGCGGCCGTCAGGTGGGTGGCCGCGAGCGTGTCGCCCAGCGTGCGCAGCAGGGATCCCGCGCGCAGCGCCGCCGTCTCGACCGCGTCCGCGGGGATGTACGCCTCGCCGAGCTCCACGAGGTCGCCGTCGAGGCATGCGGCCGACAGCTCGGCACGCGAGAGCCGGTCGTCGGCGAAATACAGGAACGGAGACGCCATGGGGGAAGTGTGCCCGACGCCGGACGCCGACGGATGCCGGGACGCCCGGTCTGTGGAGAACCCCCACTGCACACGCCCAGGTGTGCCGCTGCGTGCGCCCCTCAGCCGCCGAGGGCCTTGAGCCACGACCGGCGCGCCTCGAGCGCGTCGGTCGCATCCCGGATCGCCTTCGCGTTGCCCGTCTTCTTGGCAGCTTCGAGTTCGTCCTCGAGCTTCTCGATCGCGTCCTGGAGCTGGCGCGTCATGTCGTTCGCGCGCGCCTTCGTCTCGGGGTCGTTGCGCTTCCAGTCGGCGTCCTCGCGGGTGCGCAGAGCCTGCTCGATCTTGCGCAGCTCGTCGTCGAGCGACCGCTCCGCGTCACGCGGGAAGATGCGGCCGATCTCGTCCCAGCGCCGCTGGATTCCGGTGAGGACGCTCCGCGCCTTCGAGACCTCGCGCTCATCGGCGACGGCTTTCGCCTCTTCGAGCAGCGCTCGCTTGGCGTCGATCTTCTCGCGAGAGGCCTCGGCATCCGCCGTCTCACGTTCGATCCGCGCGCCGTACAGCGCGTCGCCGGCGGCCTTGAATCGCGCCCACAGCGCGTCATCGACCTTCTTGCCGGCGCGGCCGGCCGACTTCCACTGGTCGAGAAGCTCGCGATAGGCGGGGATGCCGTCCTCGCCCTTGGGCGCGAGCGCCTCAGCCTTCTCGACGAGCTGGGTCTTACGGTCGCGGACGCCCTTGTGCGCCTCGTCGAGCTCTGCGTAGAACGCCCGGCGGTGCTTGTCGACGGTCGCCCGCGCGTCGCGGAATCGCTTCCAGAGCTGCTGGGCGGTCGACTTCGGAAGGCGCGGGCCGTTCTGCTGCTGCGCCTGCCACTGGTCGAAGAGCGTGTTCAGCTCGACCGTCGCCTGCTTCCACTGCACGCTGCGCGGATCACGCGCCGCCAGTGCCTCAGCCTTCTCGACCAGCTCGGTGCGCGCGCGCACCGCCTCGTCGACGGCTTCCCGAGCGGCAGCGGCCTCGCTCGCGGAGGCCTCGTTGAGTGTCTCGCTGAGGGCGGCGATGCGTGCGACCAGACCCGCGAGGTCGCCGACGGCGGCGGCACCTTCGAGCTTGCCGCTGATCGTGCGGGCGGTGGCACGCAGGTCTGCCGCGGAGGCGCCGCCACGGCGGTGACGGACCTCGAGAAGGGTGACCTCGCTGGCGAGGTCCGCGTACTTGCGCTCGAAGTAGGCGAGAGCCTCCTCCTTGGAGCCGTCCGGGAACTGTCCGACCACGCGCCACCCGTCCGCCTCGCGGACGGACACGGTGCCGTCGTCCTCGACGCGTCCCCAGGGCTCTCCGGCCGGCGCGGCGGCGACGGCGGACCCCGGTCGCGGTCGCGGCGTCGGGCGCGGGATCGGCGATGGGGCCGGCGCGGGCGTCGCAGCGGAGGTCTCGTCGGCGCTCGCCTCCGTCGAATCGGCGCCCTCCGCAGCGGCGTCCGCGGCCACGTCGGCGGAGGCGGCAGCTTCGTCTGTGGAGGCGGCAGCTTCGTCGGTGGAGGCGGCAGCTTCGTCGGCGGAGGCGGCAGCTTCGTCGGCGGGAGGAGCGGCCCCCTCAGCGGAAGCCTCCGGTCCTTCGACAGGAGCTGCCGGCTCGGCGGGCGCCGCCTCTTCGGCGGGAGCCGGCTCTGCGTCAGGCGCGACCTCGGGCACGGGCGCGTCGGTCACGTCGGCGTCGGCGCTGATCGCCTCGGACTCGTCGGCCACGGCGCTCTCGGGAGCGGCGTTCTCGGGGTAGGACTCTGCTGCGGCAGTCACGGAATGCACCTCATCGCGGCTCTCGCCGCCTGTGGGGGAGTAGGACGGTTCCCCAGCCTAGTACGGCCGATGCTCCCGCTCCGATGCCGTTCCGCGGGTCAGGGAGTGGGCACCGGGGTCGTCTCAGGAGCCGGTGAGGTGGTGGGCTCCGGTGTGCCCGACGGCGCCGGGGTGGTGCCCGTCGGCGTGGGCGTCGAGGTGGGAGTGGGCTCGGGCATGCCGGGTCCCGCCACGAAGTACGCGGTCTGCGCGGCGACGAGGCCCAGGACGAGGATCCCACCGGCGACGCCGGCGATCAGATTGTCGCGGGTGCGACGCCGTGCCTGACCGTCGTGGAACTGCCGTCGCGCCTGATAGAGGCGCGCGCGCTCGCGCTCCGCACGTGCATCGCGATCCTTGCGATCCTTGCCACCGACCGCCACGAGGCCTCCTTCGTCCGGGTCCGAGCCCGGGCCGGGTTGATCCTATGCGGCGGGCGTCACGGCGACCAAACCTCGGCGCTCGGCCCCGCGTCGGGCCCGGGGGATAGCCTGGAATCGTGACTGTCCCCGCGCCCTCTCCACGCGCCGCTGGCGCGTCGCGCGGAGCCTCCGGGACCGTGGGCCCACAGACCGCGTTGTTCCAGGGCCAGACGCCCCTCGCCGTCCGGATGCGTCCGACTTCCCTCGACGAGGTGGCGGGCCAATCGCACCTGCTGCGCGCCGGCTCGCCGCTGGTGACGCTGGCGGATCCGGATGCCTCGGCCCGCGCCGGCACGTCGGTCATCCTGTGGGGCCCGCCGGGCACGGGCAAGACCACGCTCGCCCAGGCGATCGCCCGCTCCTCGGGCCGGAGGTTCGTGGAGCTCTCGGCAGTCACCGCCGGAGTGCCCGCGACGTGCGGGAGGTGATGCAGGAGGCGCTGACCCAGCGCGACCTGTACGGGCAGTCCACGATCCTGTTCCTCGACGAGATCCACCGATTCACGAAGGCTCAGCAGGACGCCCTGCTTCCGGGGGTCGAGAACGGCTGGGTGGTGCTGATCGCCGCCACCACCGAGAACCCGTCGTTCTCCGTAGTGTCCCCGCTGCTCTCCCGGTCGCTTCTGCTGACCCTCAAGCCCCTCACCGACGACGACCTGCGCATGCTCGTCGATCGCGCCGTGGCCGACCCGCGCGGGCTGGCCGGCGCCGTCACCATCGGCGATGAGGCGCGCGACGCACTGGTGCGCCTGGCGTCGGGCGATGCGCGTCGAGCACTCACCGCTCTCGAGGCCGCGGCATCCCTCGCCGTCCCGATCGAGGACGACGAAGCGGATGCCGATGCCGCACCCGAGATCACCCCCGAGCACGTGGCGCAGGCCGTCGACCGCGCGCTGCTGCGGTACGACCGTCAGGGCGACGAGCACTACGACGTCATCAGCGCGTTCATCAAGTCGATCCGCGGATCCGATGTCGACGCCGCACTGCACTATCTCGCGCGCATGATCGAAGCGGGGGAGGACCCGCGCTTCATCGCGCGCCGCCTGATCATCTCGGCGGCGGAAGACATCGGGCTGGCCGACCCGCAGGCGCTGCCGCTGGCGGTCGCGGCGGCCGACGCCGTGCAGTTCATCGGGATGCCGGAGGGCCGGATCCCGCTGGCCGAGGCGACGGCATACCTGGCGACGACCGCGAAATCGAACGCCGCGTACCGCGCGATCGACGCCGCCATCGCCGACGTGCGAGCGGGCGGCTTCGGGCGCGTGCCGATCCACCTGCGCGACGCGCACTATGCCGGAGCGAAGCGACTCGGTCACGGCAAGGGGTATGTGTATCCGCACGACGCCGAGATCGGCATCGCCGCGCAGCAGTACCTGCCCGACGAGCTTCGGGGACGTCGCTACTACGAGCCGAAGGCGCTCGGCGCCGAGCGCGACGTGCAGGCGCGGCTCGAGAAGATCCGGCGGATTCTGGACGGGAAGTGACGCCCGCGGAACCGGAACGGGGGCTCTGATAGACTTGACGGGCTCGAAACGGAGTTTTCGGGCATCCCCTCTCTTCTTCACCACCTTCCGGCATGCCCCGGCGTGCAGTCCGGACAGGGCGAAGACAGGCGATACGTCCGCGAGCCGTGAAAGACACGGCAGCGTCATCGAAAGGAACACTTCGTGGCAACGAAGTCCCAGGACCGCCGCAAGGTGCGTCTCTCGCGCGCCCTCGGCGTCGCACTGACCCCCAAGGCAGCCAAGTACCTCGAGAAGCGTCCCTACGCTCCGGGCGAGCACGGCCGCACCAAGCGCAAGCAGGACAGCGACTACGCCGTCCGCCTCCGCGAGAAGCAGCGTCTGCGCGAGCAGTACGGCATCCGCGAGAAGCAGCTGCGCATCCAGTTCAATGAGGCCCGCCGCACCCAGGGCCTGACCGGTGAGAACCTGGTCGAGCAGCTCGAGATGCGTCTGGACGCTCTCGTCGTCCGCTCCGGCTTCGCCCGCACCACCGCGCAGGCGCGCCAGCTCGTCGTGCACCGCCACATCCTCGTGGACGGCCAGCTCGTCGACCGCCCGTCGTTCCGCGTGAAGCCGGGTCAGGTCATCCACGTCAAGGCCAAGAGCGAGGGCCTCGAGCCCTTCCAGGTCGCTGCCGCCGGCGGTCACGCCGACGTGCTGCCCCCTGTTCCGGGCTACCTCGAGGTCGAGCTCGACAAGCTCCAGGCCCGTCTCGTGCGTCGCCCCAAGCGCGCCGAGGTTCCGGTCGTCTGCGACGTCCAGCTGGTCGTCGAGTACTACGCAGCGCGCTAAGCGCCGCAGCGTGGTCGCGCGACAGCGCTGCGTCCTGAAGAGCACAGCGCGATAAAGCGCCGCGGAACAAGCACGGCGCGCTCAGCGCCGCCGAAGGGCGCCGGGGAGACCCGGCGCCCTTCGTCGTTCCGCGTGCACCGGCCGGTTTCGCCCTACGATGGAGGGATGCCGCGCCCGGCGGCCCGCGAGGAGTGGTGACATGAAGAACCTGTTCTGGTTCGTGTTCGGCATCGCCGGCGGTTTCGTCCTGGCGCACCTGGTCAACAAGGACCCGCGCGGTCACGAGGTGCTCGCCGAGGTGGACGCCCGGATCACCGAGTTCACCGACCGCATCGGTGACGCGTATCGCGAGCAGGAGGCACGCTTCGCCGGCATCGTCGACGATGTGAAGGATGCCGCGACCCATGCCGCCAGCGCCGCCAAGGCCACCGCAGCCGACGTCGTGGCCGGCGCGGCGGACGCCGTGAATGCCGCGGCCTCGAAGCTCGATGACGCCGACGCCGACGCACCCGCCCGGCCTTCGGCATCCGACTCCACCGCCGAGGCCGCCGCCCCGGCCGCAGACGGCACCCCCAAGCTCACCGACTGACCCAGCGAGCCGCCCTCCCCGGCGCACCCGGGGGAGTGGACCGCGCATCTGCGAGGATCCCGAATGAAGACCGCCGAGATCGCCCAGCGCTTCCTCGACTACTTCGAGAAGAACGGCCACACGATCGTGCCCTCGGCGTCGCTCGTGACCGACGACCCGGCGCTGCTGTTCACCGTCGCGGGCATGGTGCCCTTCATCCCCTACCTGTCGGGCGACGTCCCCGCTCCGTACGCGCGCGCCGCCGACAACCAGAAGTGCATCCGCACCAACGACATCGAAGAGGTCGGCAAGACGCCTCGTCACGGCACCTTCTTCCAGATGCTGGGCAACTGGTCGTTCGGCGATTACTTCAAAGAGGGCGCGATCCGCTTCGCGTGGCAGCTTCTCACGACGCCCGAGGCGGACGGCGGACTCGGGTTCGACCCGAAGGACCTGTGGGTCACGGTGTACGAGGACGACGACGAGGCGCGCGACCTCTGGCTGAGCCTCTCGTCTCTTCCCGAGGAGCGCATCCAGCGCCTCGGCAAAGACACGAACTACTGGAGCACAGGGCTTCCGGGCCCCGCCGGACCCTGCTCGGAGATCTTCTTCGACCGCGGTCCGGAGTACGGCATCGACGGCGGTCCGGCGACCGACGACGACCGGTACGTCGAGATCTGGAACCTCGTGTTCATGCAGTACGAGATCACCAACGTCCGGTCGAAGTACGACTTCGACGTGGTGGGTGAGCTGCCCGCGAAGAACATCGACACCGGCATGGGGCTCGAGCGCATCGCCTTCCTCAAGCAGGGCGTCGACAACATGTACGAGACCGACCAGGTGCGGCCGGTGCTCGACAAGGCGGTCGAGCTGAGCGGCCGCACCTACGGCGCCGACCACGACGACGACGTGCGCTTCCGCGTCGTGGCCGACCACATCCGGTCCTCGCTCATGCTCATGACCGACGGCGTCACGCCTTCCAACGATGGCCGCGGCTACATCCTGCGCCGCCTCATGCGCCGCGCGATCCGCTCCATGCGGCTTCTCGGTGTGGACGGCCCGACGTTCGGCGTGCTGTTCGCGGCGTCCCGCGACGCGATGAAGGACGCCTATCCCGAGGTAGAGGCGGACTGGGCTCGGATCTCGCAGTATGCGCTCGCGGAGGAGGCGACCTTCCTGCGCACCCTCGCGGCGGGCGAGTCGATCCTCGACGACTCCCTCGTGCAGACCAAGGCGTCCGGCGGGACCTCGATCGCCGGCGCGGAGGCGTTCCTGCTCCACGACACCTACGGATTCCCGATCGACCTGACCCTCGAGATCGCCGAAGAGGCGGGTCTCACCGTCGATCGAGCCGCCTTCGACACGCTCATGCAGGAGCAGCGGTCGCGGGCGAAGGCAGACGCCAAGGCGCGCAAGCGGCAGCTCGCCGACACGAGCGTCTACCGCGACCTGCGCGCTCAGGGCGAGACCGTCTTCACCGGGTACACCGATCTCGAGACCGGGTCGCGCGTCCTCGGGATCCTCGTCGACGGCGTGTCGACCGACCGCGCGAGCACCGGGCAGATCGCCGAGGTGATCCTCGCCGAGACCGCGCTGTACGCCGAGTCGGGCGGCCAGGTCGCCGACAAGGGCGTCATCGTCGGGCCCGGGTACGAGCTCGAGGTGCTGGACGTGCAGAAGCCCGTGCCGGGCCTCATCAGCCACACCGTCGAGGTGACGACCGGCGAGGTCGCAGTCGATCAGCCGGCGACATCGATCGTGGATGCCGCGAACCGGCGTGCGGCCCGTCAGGCCCACTCCGCCACCCACCTGGTGCATGCGGCACTGCGCGACACGCTCGGCAAGACCGCGACGCAGGCCGGCTCGCTCAACCGCGCCGGCTACATGCGCTTCGACTTCACGTGGGGCCAGGCGCTCTCCGAGGCGACGCGGTCCGAGATCGAGGAGATCTCGAACAACGCGGTGCGCGACAACCTCGAGGTGACCACGCGCGTGCTCGCCCTCGACGAGGCGAAGGCGCTGGGCGCGATGGCGCTGTTCGGCGAGAAGTACGGCGACACCGTCCGCATGGTCGACATCGGCGGGCCCTGGTCGCGCGAGCTGTGCGCCGGCACGCACGTCTCGACGAGCGCCGAGGTCGGCCTGATCAACCTGGTCGGCGAGTCCTCGGTCGGTGCGTCGAACCGTCGCGTCGAGGCCCTGGTCGGGCTCGACGCCTTCCGGTCCCTGGCGGCGGAGCGGGCTCTCGTCTCGCAGCTCACCACGACGCTCAAGACCCCCCGCGAGCAGCTTCCGGCTCGCATCGCCGAGCTGACCGCCAGCCTCAAGGCGGCGGAGAAGAAGATCGCGGCGTTCGAGGCCAAGGCCCTCGGCGATCGCCTGCCCGCCTTGGCGGCCTCCGCCAGCAGGGTCGGCAGCACCGCGCTCGTCGCGGAATCCCTCGGCGCGGCCTCGTCGGCCGACGACGTGCGCTCGCTCGCTCTGCAGGTACGCGAGCGACTCGGGTCCGACGCAGCGGTGGTCGCGCTGGGCGCCGAGGTGAACGGCCGGCCGGTGGTGATCGTCGCGACCAACGACGCCGCGCGTGCCGCCGGCGCGAAGGCCGGCCCGCTCGCCAAGACCGCCGCTGCCGTGCTCGGCGGCGGAGGCGGCGGACGTGACGACGTCGCGCAGGGCGGCGGGACGGATGCCTCGGCCTTGCCGGCGGCGCTGGCTTCGGTGAAGGACGCGCTCGGCGCGTGAGCGGCTTCCGGCGCGGCGTGCGGCTCGGCGTCGATGTGGGCAGGGCTCGCGTCGGCGTGGCCAGGTGCGACCCCGACGGACTGCTGGCCACGCCGCTGGAGACGGTGGCGCGCGACGACAGCGCGGTCGCGCGCATCGTCGCGCTGGCAAACGAGTACTCGGCGGTCGAGCTGCTCGTCGGCCTGCCGATGAATCTCCGGGGCGAGGACACCGCCTCGACCACGGATGCGCGGGAGTTCGCGTCGGCGCTGGCGGCGGCATCCGCTCTTCCCGTCCGGCTGGTCGACGAGCGGCTCTCGACGGTGTCGGCGCACGCGGCGCTGCGCAGTTCCGGGCGCTCCCAGCGTTCGTCGCGTAGCATCGTTGACCAGGTCGCCGCGGTGGTCCTGCTTCAGCAAGCCCTCGACGTCGAGAAGAGCACCGGCCGGCCGCCCGGAATCCCCATCCCCCAGGAGCCCGCCTAACATGCCCGAATCACCGCCAGAGGATCCGTTCGCGGACCTCTACGGCAAGCTTCCCGATCCCCGGTCGCGGCAGCTCGGCCGGACCGCCCCCGATTCCGGCGACACGGGCGGGTCGACGCCGCCGGCCCCGGTGACCAACGGCGGTGCTCCGCTGTCTCGGCGCGCAGCGCGGGAAGCCGCCGCTCGCGGCGGCACCGGTCAGACGCCCACCCAGCCGGAGAGCTCGAAGACCCCCACCACGGACGCCGCACCCGGTGAGGGCTTCCAGCCCGTGCCGATGCGTTCGCCGCGACCCACGCGCGAGGTGGACGGCGAATCGACTCCGATCGACGATCCGTGGAGCTTCGCGGTCTCGGGAGAGGCCCCCGGCGCTGCCTTACAGCCGCACCGGCGCGAATGCCGTCGTACCGGTGAACGCCGCAGCGGACCCTGAGCGGGACTCCGACGACGCCCGGGCGGTGGTCGGCGCCGGGGCGGTCTCCGCAGCCGGGCATGCGCGGGCCACCCGCACCAGCGCGCACGACGGCCCCGTCGGCGGGCCGGGCCTGCGTAGCGGCCCCGCCGGCGGCACGTCGACAGCGACGCTCGAAGACCTCTTCACCGGCAGCGCGTCCACCGACCACATCGGCTCGGCGCCGCCGCCGAAGAACAAGCGCCGCCGCCGTATCGGCGGGTGGATCGCGCTGGGTGTGGTGCTCCTCCTCCTGGGCGGAATCGCGGGCGGAGCCTGGTACGTGTGGAACACGTACGAGGACAGCATCCGCGAGGTCATGGGCTGGGAAGAGCCCAAAGACTACGAGGACGGTCTCGCGAACGGTGAGACCTTCGTCACGATCGCATCGGGCGACACCGGCTCGCCGATCTCGCAGTCGCTCTACGATGCCGGCGTCACCAAGATGCCGGACGCGTTCTACGACTACCTCATCGAGTCGGGACAGAACCCGAACTTCCAGCCGGGCGTCTACAGGCTGCAGAAGCAGATGACGTCCGAGGCGGCCCTCGCCTCGCTGATGGACCCGGCCAACAAGATGGAGCTCACCGCGCAGATCCCCGAGGGATTCACCGTCGACGGGACGCTCGAGCGCCTGGCAGAGGGCACCGGGATCCCCCTGGAGGAGTTCACGGCCGCCGCGGCTGACCCCGCCGCCTTCGGCGTGCCGGCGAACAGCCTCGAGGGCTGGCTCTTCCCCGCGACGTACACCTTCGACCCAAGCGTCACGGCGCAGTCGGCGATCCAGACCCTCGTCGACCGCGCCAAGCAGTCGCTCGACGCCGCCGGCGTGCCCGAGGCGGACCGCCAGGAGATCCTGACCATCGCGTCGATCATCCAGCGGGAAGCGCGCTACGAGCAGGACATGCAGAGAGTCTCGCGCGTGATCCAGAACCGCCTCGATCCGAGCAACCAGGAGACCTTCGGCCTGTTGCAGATGGACTCGACGGCGCAGTACGGCATCGGCGAGGACGACGGCACGGTCAGCTCCTCCGAAGAGGCGCTCACCGACGACAACCCGTGGAACACCTATGTGCACCCCGGCCTGCCCGTCGGCCCGATCTCGAATCCCGGCGACGTCGCCATCGACGCCGCGATGCACCCTGCGGACGGCGACTGGCTGTACTTCGTCACGGTCAACCTCGACACGGGCGAGACGGTCTTCACAAGCAACCTCGCCGACCACAACCGGGCCGTGAACCAGTGGCAGCAGTGGTGCTCTCAGCAGAACCCGGACTCGGGGTGCTGAACCGCGCCGCGACGCGTCTGGAGGTCTGGGGCGACCCGATCGCGCACAGCCGCTCACCGCAGCTGCACGGCGCCGCCTACGCGGTTCTGGGGCTCGAGTGGAGCTACGGCCGGCGCCGCGTCGATGAAGCCGCCTTCGCCGCCGAGCTGGCCGGGCTCGACGACGCGTGGCGCGGGCTCTCGCTGACGATGCCGTTGAAGACCGTCGCCTTCGGCACCGCGGCCGCGCGCGACCGGACCGCCGAGCTCACCGGTGCCGTCAACACGCTCCTGCTCGACACCTCTGGACCGCGCGGATTCAACACCGACGTCGGCGGCATCGTGCGCGCCCTCGCCGACGACGGCATCACGGCGATTCCCGGCGCCCGCATCGTCGGCGCCGGCGCCACCGCGACCTCGGCGCTCGTCGCCCTGGCCGAGCTCGGCGCCCAGCAGATCGAGGTGGTCGCGCGCCGTCCCGAGGCGGTCGAGCCGCTCATGGACCTGGGATCGCGCCTGGGCGTGCAGGTCGGCGCGGCCGCCTTCCTGCCCTCCGCCTACGCGGAGGTGCCGGTCACGGTCGCCACACTCCCGGGCGACGCGCTCGTGCCGGACGCCACAGCCGATGCCCTCGCCGCGTCCGGGGGTCTGCTCCTCGACGTCGCCTACGGCCACTGGCCGACGTCGCTCTCGGCCGCGTGGGACCGCGCCGGATCATCCGCACGGTCGGGGCTCGGGATGCTGCTGCACCAGGCGGTGCTGCAGATCCGGATCTTCCGCAGCGGCGACGCCGAGTCACCGCTGCCGGACGAGCCCGGGATCCTCGCGGCCATGCGCGCCGCTCTCGAGGAGCCGCGCGCGGCGTAACGCGCACCCGGCACGTGGGAGACTGGAGCAATGCTCCGCGTGCTCACGGCCGGCGAATCGCACGGCCCCGAACTCGTCGCCGTCATGGAGGGCCTGCCCGCAGGCGTCCCCATCTCCCGCGCCGCGATCCAGGCCGATCTCGCACGCCGGAAGCTCGGCTACGGCCGCGGGTCGCGCATGAAGTTCGAAGAGGACGAGCTCACGATCTCGTCCGGCGTCGTCCACGGCTCGAGCCTCGGCAGCCCGATCGCACTGCGGATCGGCAACACCGAGTGGCCGAAGTGGGTCGAGGTGATGAACCCCGAGCCGGTCGAGCTCACCGAGCGCTCCCGCGGACGCGGCGCCGCGCTCACTCGCCCGCGTCCCGGGCACGCCGACCTCGTGGGCATGCAGAAGTACGGCTTCGACGAGGCCCGGCCGATCCTCGAGCGCGCGAGCGCACGTGAGACCGCTGCCCGCGTCGCACTCGGAGCCCTGGCCCGCGCGTTCCTGGCCGAGCTCGGCATCCGTCTGGTGAGCCACACACTCTCGATCGGGCCGGTCCGCGTGCCCGAAGGCGCCGCCCTGCCCGCGCCCGGCGATGTCGATGCACTCGACGCCGATCCGCTGCGCTGCTTCGATCCGGCGACGAGTCAGGCGATGGTGGCCGAGGTCGACGCGGCTCGCAAGGACGGCGACACGCTCGGCGGCATCGTCGAGGTGCTCGCGTACGGGCTCCCGCCCGGGCTCGGCTCGCATGTGCACTGGGATCGACGGCTCGATGCCAAGCTCGCCCAGGCCCTCATGAGCATTCAGGCGATCAAGGGCGTCGAGGTCGGCGACGGCTTCCTCACCACGACCCGCCGCGGCTCGCAGGCGCATGACGAGCTGCATGTCGCGGGCGACGGGATCACGCGCTCGAGCGACAAGGCGGGCGGCACCGAGGGCGGCATGTCGACGGGCACCGTGCTGCGCGTCCGCGCCGGCATGAAGCCCATCGCCACCGTCCCCAAGGCGCTGCGCACAGTGGATGTCGCCACCGGCGACGCGGCCTCCGCCCACCACCAGCGCTCCGACGTCTGCGCCGTGCCGGCTGCAGGTGTCGTCGCCGAGGCCATGGTCGCCATCGTCCTCGCCGAGGTCGTGCTCGAGAAGTTCGGCGGCGACAGCGTCGCCGAGACGCGCCGGAACCTCGAGGGCTACCTCGCGGCGATCCCGGACGAGCTGCGCACCGCCGCCGCGAGCGACGTCGATCTCGCCGCCGCCGACCCGGTATGAGCCCGCACCCCCACGCGATCGTCCTGATCGGCCCGATGGGGGCTGGGAAGACGAGCATCGGCAGGAAGGTCGCCCGGGCCCTCGGCATCCCTTTCTACGACTCGGATGTCGCCGTCGTGCGCGATCACGGGCCGATCGAGCGGCTGTTCGCCGAGCACGGCGAGGCGCACTTCCGAGCCCTCGAGCGACGCGCGGTCGTCGACGGTCTCGCCGCCGGCGGTGTCGTCGCCCTCGGCGGCGGCGCCGTGATGGACCCCGCCACCAGGGCGGATCTGGCTGCCCATCGGGTGGTGCTGCTCACGGTCTCGGCGCGGGTCGTCGCCGGTCGCGTGCGCGAGTCCAACCGCCCGCTGCTGCAGGCCGACGACGCGATGGCCCGCTGGGCCGAGATCTACGACGCGCGCCGCCCGGTCTACGAGGAGCTCGCCGACGTGACCTTCGACACCTCGAGCGGACCTCTGCAGAACGTCGTCGACGCGATCGTCGAGTGGGCGCACGAGGGCTCGGGCGAAGAACTGGTGCTCGATCAGCCGGTGAACGATCAAGAGGAGCAGCGATGACGGATGCCACGACGATCAGCGTCAGCGGAGACGCGAGCTACGCCATCACGGTGGGACGCGGCGTCCTGTCCACCGTCGGCGAGGCGCTCCCGCCCGCCGCCCGCAAGGTGCTCGTGATCCACCCGCCCACGCTGGCCGAGCAGGCGGAGCGCCTGCGTGCGCAGCTCGTGGGCGAGCGCGAGGTTCTCCTCGCCGAGATCCCCGACGCCGAGCAGGGCAAGCGCATCGAGGTGGCGGCGTTCTGCTGGCAGGTCATGGGCAAGGCGGACTTCACGCGCACCGACGCCGTCGTCGGCTTCGGCGGGGGAGCGGTCACCGATCTGGCCGGGTTCGTCGCCGCCACGTGGCTGCGCGGCGTCGAGGTGGTGCAGGTGCCCACCACGGTGCTCGGCATGGTCGACGCCGCCGTCGGCGGCAAGACCGGCGTCAACACGGCCGAGGGCAAGAACCTGGTCGGGGCGTTCTGGGCTCCCCGTGCGGTCATCTGCGACCTGGACCTGCTCGACAGCCTGTCGCGCAACGAGCGCGTCGCCGGATACGCCGAGGTCGTCAAGGCGGGCTTCATCTGGGCTCCCGAGATCCTCGATCTCGTCGAGGCGGACCCCGAGATGGCCGTCGATCCGCGCAGTGACGCCTTCCGGCGCACCATCGAGCTCGCGATCGAGATGAAGGCGCGGGTGGTGGGCGAGGACCTTCGCGAGGCGGGCCTCCGCGAGATCCTCAACTACGGCCACACCCTCGGGCACGCCATCGAGCACGCCGAGCGCTACCGCTGGCGCCACGGGGCGGCCATCTCGGTGGGCATGGTCTTCGCCGCCGAGCTCTCGCGCCTCGCAGGGCGGCTTCCGGATGCCGCGGCCCAGCGTCACCGCGACATCCTCGACACTCTCGGCCTGCCCACGAGCTACCGCCCCGGGGCATGGCCGCAGCTGCTCGCCTCGATGCAGCGCGACAAGAAGACCCGCGGCGGCATGCTGCGCTTCATCGTGCTCGACGACATCGCCAAGCCGACCGTGCTGCAGGCGCCCGACGAATCGCTGCTGTTCGCGGCGTATCAGGAGGTCGCCGGGTGACGACCGGCGCCACCGTGCGGCGGGTGCGCGCCGAGGACTGGCCGCGCGTGCGCGACCTGCGCATCGAGGCGGTGAGAGATCCGGCCGCGCCGATCGCGTTCCTGACGACCCCCGGCGAAGAGCTCGCCCGCGACGACGAGTTCTGGCGCGTCCGAGCCGCGAACGCGTCCACGGGAGATGAAGCCGCTCAGTTCGTCGTCGAGATCGACGGGCAGTGGGTGGGCACCGCCACGGTGCTCGTCCGGCCGGCGGGCGTGACCGATCACACCGGGCGGACGGTGTACACGACGCGCGCCGACGTGGTCGGGGTCTACGTGCGCGCCGATCGGCGCGGATCCGGTCTCATCGACGCCCTGCTCGACGCCGCGGCCGCCTGGACCGCCGATCTGGGCATCGCGCGACTGACCCTCGACGTCCATGCCGACAACGCCCGCGCGCAGGCCGCCTACCGGCGCGCCGGCTTCGTCCCCACCGGCGTGACCTTCACCGGCCGGATCGGCCCTGAACTGGAGATGGCCCGCGCGCTGTAGCGGTATCGTGCCACCGTGACCGTTCCCCACCGCCTCCTGCTCGTCAACGGACCGAACCTCAATCTCCTCGGGACCCGCGAGCCCGGGATCTACGGATCGCAGACCCTCGCCGACGTCGTCCAGCTCGTCACCGACGCCGCGGCCGCACACGGCTTCGACGTCCGGGCCGTGCAGAGCAACCATGAAGGCGTGCTGCTGGACGCCATCCACGACGCCCGGACGGACTGCGCCGGCATCGTCATCAACCCGGCCGGTCTCACGCACACCTCGGTGGTGCTGCGCGACGCCCTGTCGGCTGTGGCCCTGCCGGTCGCCGAGGTGCACATCTCCGACGTGCGGGAGCGCGAGCCGTTCCGCCACCACTCGTACGTCGCCGACGTCGCGGTGGTCCACGTGATCGGGGAGGGCGTGCCCGGCTACGTCACCGCCGTCGGCCGTCTGATCGACGTCATCACCGGCCAGAGCGAGGGCTGACGAATCCGACGCGGATCGGGCATCCCGTAGAATCGGACGTCGGCGCTCTGACTGGCTCCGCGACCATGCGGGCTCGCGCCCCTCACACGAAACGGAAACTCCAGACCCATGGCATCCACCGCAGACATCAAGAACGGCGTCGTCCTGAACATCGACGGTCAGCTCTGGAGCGTCGTGGAGTTCCAGCACGTCAAGCCCGGCAAGGGCGGCGCGTTCGTCCGCACCAAGCTCAAGAACGTCATGACCGGCAAGGTCGTCGACAAGACGTTCAACGCCGGCGCGAAGGTCGAGACCGAGAACGTCGACCGCCGCGACTTCACATACCTCTACAACGACGGCGACGGCTTCGTCTTCATGGACGTCGCCGACTACGACCAGATCACCGTCGGCGCGGCGACGGTGGGCGACGCGAAGAACTTCCTGCTCGAGAACCAGCAGGTCCAGATCGCCCTCAACAACGGCAACCCGCTGTACATCGAGCTTCCCGCCTCGGTGGTGCTCGAGATCACGTACACCGAGCCGGGTCTCCAGGGCGACCGTTCTTCGGCGGGCACCAAGTCCGCCACCGTCGAGACCGGCTACGAGATCCAGGTCCCGCTGTTCCTCGAGACCGGCACCAAGGTGAAGGTCGACACCCGCACGGGCGACTACCTCGGTCGCGTCAACTGATCGCGGCAGTGCTCTTCAGATGAGTGCACGAACCAAGGCGCGCAAACGCGCGCTCGACATCCTCTTCCAGGCCGACGTCCGCGGCGACGAGATCGCGACGATCCTCGCGGCCGAGGCGAAGCGGGCCGCGAACGAACCCGCTCGTCAGGCCTCCTGGCTGTACGCCCGCGAGATCGTCGACGGCGTGATCGACAACCGGGACGCGATCGACGAGCAGATCACGACCTTCGCGAAGGACTGGTCTCTCTCGCGCATGCCCGCCGTCGATCGTGCGGTCCTGCGCCTGGCGACGTGGGAGATCCTCTACAACGACGAGGTCCCGGCGGCGGTGGCCATCGACGAGGCCGTGGAGCTCGCCAAGGAGTTCTCGACCGACGACTCGGGCTCGTTCGTGCACGGCGTGCTCGCGCGGATCGCGCGCTCGTCCTGATCCGCCCCGCCTGTCGGCGGGTCTTGCGAGGATGGACCCCGTGACCCCGCCCTTCGTCGACGCCGGCCACATCCGGCGCCTGGGCGAGGGCGGCGCGTACGAGCGCGGCGCCGCCTACTTCGCGGACGGCGCGGTGCAGCAGGTGGCGTGGGACCCGGTGGCGTGCGTGATCGAGTCCGTCGTGACCGGCGCCGGCGGCAGGACCTATCGCTGCCGCATCCGTCTCGATCCGCATCGACGCGATCGCCCCATCGCGGCCACGTCCTGCACCTGCCCGGTGCAGTTCGACTGCAAGCACACCGTGGCCACCCTCCTCGCGAGCAATCGGTCGGCGCAGTCGGCCTCTCCGGCGCGCACGTCCTGGCGCGCGGTCCTCGCCCCTGATCAGCCGTCCCCGGCGCGGCGCACCACCGCTCTCGCGCTCGGGGTGGAGCTGCGCCAGCGGATCCGGCGCGGAGCGTCGGCCTGGGCGCCCGCGCGCGTGGAGTCGGCGACGGCGCGCAGCCTGCACCAGCACGGCGATGACGTGCTCGTCGGACTGCGTCCGCTCGAACGCAGCGCGCGCTCCGACGCATGGATCAAGGGCGGGGTGTCGTGGGACGCCCTGCGGCGACCGACGACCGCATTCGACCCGGCGCAGGCCCGCTGGTTCGCCGAGCTCTACAGCATCGGCCGCGACGTCCGCTCGTTCGGCGCCGTTCTCCGACGTGTCGGAGTGGCTGACGCTCGACGACGTGGAGTCGAGCCTGCTGTGGCCGCATCTGGCGACGGCACCGGCTCACGGCATCCCGCTGGTCGCCACCAAGCGCAGCACGACAGTCGCGGTGGCGGGCGACGCGCGCGTCGCCGTCGTCGCGCGACCGTCCACCGGAGGCCTCGAGATCGCCACGGTGGTCGCCATCGACGGAGAACCGGCGGATCCCGCGTCCGTACGCGCGATCGGGCGCTCGGGCGTGTACCGCTTCGCGGTGCACGGCGAGCGAATCGACCTCACGCTGGCGGCGGTGCCACTGGCGGACCCGGTGCCGGCCCTCCTGGCCTCGAAGGAGCCCGTCACCGTCCCCGACGACGAGGCGGGCGAGTTCGTCGCCGTGCACCTGCCGCGGATCGCCCGCCGGGTGGCCGTCGAGGCTCCCGGAATCGACGTGCCGCCCCCGACCCGTCCCACGCTGGTGGTGAGCGTGCGCTTCGCTCCCTCGCACCGCCTGGACTATGAGCTCGCGTGGCGCTACGGAGAGACCGAGCCGCTCGGGTACGACGCGCCCGATACGGCGGGCGACCGGGACGAACGGGCCGAGCATGAGATCCGCGCCCGGATCGAGGCGCTGTGGCGCGACGCGTCGCCGGTCGGCTTCGCCGCGGCAGGGTCGCTCACGGGCCTGGATGCCGCGGAGTTCGCCACGCACCTGCTTCCCCCCCTCGAGTCCGCTGCCGACGTGCTGGTCCAGATCTCCGGCACACGGCCGCGCTATCGGGAGCTGACCGGCGATCCGCGCATCGAGGTCACGACCGTCGAGTCGGCCGATGCGGACTGGTTCGATCTCGGAGTCGTCGTCAGCATCGACGGCCGGCGCATTCCGTTCGCGTCGCTGTTCACCGCCCTGGCGCGCGGTCGCAAGAAGCTGCTCCTGAGCGACGGCGCGTACTTCTCGCTGTCGCATCCCTCCCTCGGCCGCTTGCGCGACCTGATCGAAGAGGCATCCGAGCTCGACGAGTGGGAGGCCGGCCCGCGGATCAGCAGGCACCAGACCGACCTCTGGGCCGACTTCGAGGACGTCGCCGACGAGGCCATGCCCGCCGTCTCGTGGCGCGCGACGGTGGAGGCGCTGCGCAGCGTCGACGCCATCCCGCCGTCGGCGCTGCCCACAGGCTTGCAGGCCGAGCTCCGGCCCTATCAGCGCGCGGGCTACGACTGGCTGGCATTCCTGTGGACCCATCGACTCGGCGGGATCCTCGCCGACGACATGGGCCTCGGCAAGACGCTGCAGATGCTGTCGCTGGTGGCGAAGACGCGCGACGACGGCGAGCGCCGTCCGTTCCTGGTGGTCGCCCCGACGTCGGTGCTGTCCACATGGCGCAGCGAAGCCGCCAGGTTCAACCCCCGGGCTGCGCGTCGCGGTCGTCGACGCGACGAGCGCGAAGCGAGGGATGACGGTGACGGATGCCGCGGCATCCGCTGATCTCGTCGTCACCTCGTACACGCTGCTCCGACTCGACCAGGACGAGTTCGCTGCCGTCGAGTGGGCAGGGCTCGTGCTCGACGAGGCGCAGTTCGTCAAGAACAGCCAGACCAAGGCGTACCGCGCCGCCCGCGACCTGCCCGCCGACGTCGTCTACGCGATCACCGGGACGCCGCTGGAGAACAGTCTCACCGAGCTGTGGGCGCTGCTCTCGCTCACCGCTCCCGGCCTGTTCGCGTCGGCTCGGCGCTTCCGCGACGAGTACGTGGGGCCGATCGAGAAAGGCAAGGTGCCCGATAACCAGGAGGGCGGCGCATTCCGCGCGACCCGCCTCGCGCGGTTGCGCCGGCGGATCCGGCCGCTCGTCCTTCGCCGCACCAAGGAGCTCGTCGCGGGTGACCTGCCCCCGAAGCAGGAGCAGGAGGTGCGCATCGAGCTCGGAGCCGCTCACCGCGCCCTCTACGACACCGTGCTCCAGCGCGAGCGTCAGAAGGTCCTCGGGCTTCTGGACGACCTCGATCGCAATCGGTTCATCGTGTTCCGCTCGCTCACCCTGCTGCGCATGCTCAGCCTCGCCCCCGAGCTCATCGATCCGGCCCACGCCCACATTCCGCCGAGCAAGCTCACGGCGCTGTTCGAGCAGCTGGACGAGGCGCTGGCAGAGGACCACCGCGCGCTGGTCTTCAGCCAGTTCACCTCGTTCCTCGGACTGGTCGCCGCGCAGCTGGAGGAACGCGGCATCCCGTACGCGTATCTCGACGGCTCGACGCGCGATCGCGACGCGGCGATCGCCTCGTTCCGCGCAGGAGAGGCGCCGGTCTTCCTCATCAGCCTGAAGGCCGGGGGATTCGGGCTCACTCTCACCGAGGCGGACTACGTCTTCCTGCTCGACCCGTGGTGGAATCCCGCGGCCGAGGCGCAGGCGACGGGGCGCGCGCACCGCATCGGCCAGCAGCGCAGCGTCATGGTCTACCGGCTGATCGCGAACGGCACCATCGAAGAGAAGGTCATGGCGCTGCAGCAGCGCAAGGCGCGCCTGTTCCAGGCTGTCATGGACGACGACGCCCTCTTCGGACAGGCCCTCACCGCCGACGACATCCGCGGCTTGTTCGACGCCGGCTGATCCCGGCTTTCCGGCTCGAGCCGCGGTCGATGCGGCGTGGGTCGTACGACGCGCGCTCAGCAAGAGACGCTTAGACTCGACGGGTTCGACACAGGAGGACTCCCCATGCGCATCACGGGCCTCGGCCACGCCGGAATGTTCATCGAGACGGCGGGAGGAAGCATCCTCTGCGACCCGGTGATCGGCCCGACCTTCTTCGGGTCGTGGTTCCCGTTCCCCGACAACCGCGGTCTGGACTGGGCCCGCTTCGGCGCCGCAGACTTCCTCTACATCTCGCACCGGCATCGCGACCACTTCGATCCCGCGCTCATGCAGCGCCACGTCCGCAAGGACATCCGCGTCCTGCTGCCCGACTATCCGACGGACGACCTCGAGCAGGACCTGCGACGGCTGGGCTACGACAACATCGTCTACACGCAGGCGGGCGTTCCGCTCGAGTTCGGCCCCCTCAAGCTCATGGTCACTCCGCTGCGGGCACCGAGCGACGGTCCGATCGGCGACTCCTCGCTGAGCGTCGACGATGGCACGGCGAGCGTGCTGAACCAGAACGACTCGCATCCTCTGGACCTCGAGAAGCTCATGTCGTTCTCGAAGCCCGAGGCCTATTTCACGCAGGTGTCGGGCGCGATCTGGTGGCCGATGGTCTACGACCTGCCGCAGGACTCGAAGCAGAACTTCGCCAAGCTCAAGCGCGATGCGCAGAACAAGCGGGCGATGTACTACATCGAGAAGGTGGATGCCGAGCACGTCTTCCCGATGGCCGGACCCCCGATGTTCCTGCGCGAGGAGCTGTTCAAGTACAACGGCTGGGGCCTGGACGACGACTCGATCTTCACCGACCAGCAGCAGTTCCTCGACCACATGAACGAGCACCGTCCCGAGCAGAAGGGGCATCTGTTCCTTCCGGGCACGCAGGTCGACCTGAACGACGGCGAGCTCTCCGTCACCCAGACGCTCTACACCGAGCCCGAGATCGAGCGCATCTTCGGCGACAAGTGGGCCTACCTCGCCGAGCAGCGCGACAGCCGGCAGGACGAGATCGCGGCGGAAGAGGCATCCCGCACCGCCGTCCTCCCGCCTGACGAGATGCTCGCCGCGCTGAAGGAGTGGTGGGAGCCGCTCCTGCGCCGCGCCCGCACGATCCGCAACGGCGTCGGCGGCGTGGTGCGGTTCCGCATCGGCGATCTCGACATGGTGGTGGACTTCCCCAAGGCGAAGGTCCGCGAGTATGCGGGGGAGGAGTGCATCTACTGGTACACGATCCCCGCCGACCTCGTCTCGACGAACATCGCCGACGGCGAGATCGACTGGTCGAACTCGATCTTCCTGTCGATGCAGTTCGAGGTCGGCCGCAGCGGGAAGTTCAACGAGTTCCTCACGACCTTCCTCAAGTGCCTCTCGCGCGACCGCATCGAGTACGTCGAGAACTGGTACGCGGAGCAGACCGACCAGACCGAGGACGCCCAGCTCGGAGACTGGCAGGTGCAGCGCCGCTGCCCGCATCTGCGCGCGGATCTGACCAAGACCGGGAAGATCGAGGACGGCGTCCTCACCTGCTCGCTCCACGACTGGAAGTGGGACCTCGCCAGCGGCCGCTGCCTGACGAGCCAGGGTCACCCCATCCGGGCGTCCAAGGTCGGCAGTGAGGCGAACCGGGAGGCCGCGCAGCCGGTGTCCTGACCCGTTCGGCGCACGCCCGGTCGGCGGCGTCGTCCGTTCGACGGTAGACTCGACCCAGCCACAGCAACCTTTAACACCGTCCTGTGAGGCGGAGAAGGGAGCGGCGGATGAGCACGCGTTCCGTGCAGCCCCGCGTCGTCCTGAGCAGCGCCGATATGGCACGGGCCCTGACGCGGATCTCCCACGAGATCCTCGAGTCCAACAAGGGTCCCGACGGGCTGATCCTTCTGGGCATCCCGACCCGCGGGGTGACTCTCGCCCATCGCATCGCGAGGCTCATCGAGGAGTTCGGCGACGCGCCCGTCCCCGTCGGAGCGCTCGACGTCACGATGTACCGCGACGATCTTCACCGCAACCCGACGCGCGCGCCGCAGCCCACGCAGATCCCTCCCGGAGGGATCGACGGCAGAGCCGTGGTCCTGGTGGACGACGTGCTGTTCTCCGGGCGGAGCATCCGCGCCGCCCTGGACGCGCTGCAGGACATCGGACGACCGGCGGCAGTGCGCCTCGCCACACTGATCGACCGTGGGCACCGTCAGCTGCCGATCCGTCCCGACTTCGTCGGCAAGAATCTTCCGAGTGCGCGCGATGAGCGCGTCAATGTGCGACTGGACGAGGTCGACGGTCGCGAAGAGGTGACGATCGAGTCATGAGGCACCTCCTCGACACCAAATCGCTCGCTCGCCGAGACGCGCTGCGCATCCTCGATGTCGCCGAGGACATGGCCGACACCCAGCGCCGCGAGGTCAAGAAGCTTCCGACGCTGCGCGGCAAGACCGTCGTGAACCTCTTCTTCGAGGACTCCACCCGCACCCGGATCTCGTTCGAGGCCGCGGCGAAGCGCCTGTCGGCGGACGTCATCAACTTCTCCGCGAAGGGCTCGAGCGTCTCGAAGGGCGAGTCGCTGCAGGACACCGCTCAGACGCTGCAGGCGATGGGGGCGGATGCCGTCGTGATCCGTCACGGAGCGTCCGGGGCGCCGCGCACCCTCGCCACGAGCGGGTGGATCTCGGCCGGCGTCGTCAACGCGGGCGACGGCACGCACGAGCACCCGACGCAGGCGCTGCTGGATGCGTTCACGATCCGCAAGCGCCGATTCGGCGGCGACAGCCGCGGTCGCGACCTCGCCGGGGCGAAGGTGACGATCGTGGGCGACATCCTGCACTCGCGCGTTGCCCGCTCGAACGTCTGGCTGCTCGAGACGCTGGGGGCCGAGGTGACGCTCGTCGCTCCGCCGACCCTCGTCCCGCAGGACGTGTCGGCGTGGCCGGCGCGCGTGCTCTACGACCTCGACGAGGCCATCGCCGACGGCCCGGACGCGCTCATGATGCTCCGCATTCAGCTCGAGCGCATGACCGCGGCGTATTTCCCCACTGAGCGGGAGTATTCCCGGCGCTGGGGGCTCGACGCCCTGAGACTTGCCGCATTGGCGCCGGATAGCATTGTCATGCACCCCGGACCCATGAACCGGGGCCTCGAGATCTCCGCAGAAGCCGCCGACTCCCCGCGCTCGACCGTGCTCGAGCAGGTCGCCAACGGCGTCTCGGTGCGCATGGCAGCGCTGTACCTGCTCCTCGCGGGTGCGGACGAAGCGACGCCACCGAGCCAGGACTCGCCGACCGACAAGACGGACGCCACCGAAGGGAGCACGAGATGAGCGAGGTGTTCCACTTCCGAGGGGCCCTGATCGAAGGCTCGGACACCGCCGACGTCATCGTCGACGGCGGCGTGATCGCCGAGATCGGTCCGGGGCTCAGCCGAGCCGGCGCCACCGTCGTCGACGCCGACGGGCTCGTGCTGCTGCCTGGTCTGGTCGACCTTCACACGCACCTGCGCGAGCCGGGCTACGAGGCATCCGAGACGATCCTCACCGGGTCGCGCGCCGCCGCTGCCGGCGGGTACACCGCC
The DNA here is from genome assembly GCF_000304335.1 of Microbacterium yannicii PS01. GTDB lineage: Bacteria > Actinomycetota > Actinomycetes > Actinomycetales > Microbacteriaceae > Microbacterium > Microbacterium yannicii_A. The sequence goes on from NZ_CAJF01000014.1 coordinate 76,292, forward strand.
GTGTTCGCGATGCCCAACACCTCGCCGGTCGCCGACACGGCGGGTGTCGTCGAGCAGGAGCTCGCTCTCGGCGAGGCCGCCGGCTTCGTGACGGTCCAGCCGATCGGGGCGGTCACGGTGGGACAGAAGGGCGAGCGGCTCGCCGAACTCGGCGCGATGGCGGACTCCCGCGCCCGGGTGCGCGTGTTCAGTGATGACGGCTTCTGCGTGTGGGATCCGCTCATCATGCGGCGAGCGCTGGAGTACGTGAAGGCCTTCGACGGCGTGATCGCCCAGCACGCTCAGGATCCGCGCCTGACCGAGGGCGCTCAGATGAACGAGGGCGCCGTCTCGGCCGAGCTCGGCCTCGCCGGCTGGCCGGCGGTCGCCGAGGAGTCGATCATCGCGCGCGACGTCCTGCTCGCCGAGCACGTCGGCTCGCGCCTGCACGTCTGCCACCTCTCCACCGCGGGATCGGTCGAGATCATCCGGTGGGCCAAGAAGCGTGGCGTCAACGTCACGGCCGAAGTCACGCCGCACCATCTGCTCCTGACCGACGAGCTGGTGCGGGACTACGACGCGCGCTTCAAGGTGAACCCGCCGCTGCGGCGCGAAGAGGACGTCCTGGCGGTGCGCGAGGGCCTGGCCGACGGCACGATCGACATCGTCGCCACCGACCACGCGCCGCACCCGGCCGAGGCCAAGGCGTGCGAGTGGCACGCCGCCGCGAACGGGATGGTCGGGCTCGAGAGCGCGCTGCGCGTCGTGCACCAGGCGATGGTCGACACCGGCCTGCTCACGTGGGGCGATGTCGCGCGCGTGATGTCGCGCGAGCCGGCGCGCATCGGCCGACTCGCCGGCCACGGGACGCCGCTGACCGTCGGGCACCCGGCATCCCTCACGTTCTACGATCCCGCGCCGGTGCGCGAGTTCTCGTCCTCCGACCTTCGCGGTCGCAGCACCAACTCGCCCTACCTCGGGCGTTCTCTGCCGGGCGAGGTGCGCTGGACGCTGCACCAGGGCACGGTGACGGTGGCCGAGGGTGCGCTCCTGGACGCACCAGGGGCGCGCGCATGACCCGCGAGGCCGCGCTCCTGGTGATCGTGGGCGTCGCGGTCGTCCTTCTCGCGCTCCTGGCCTGGGCCTGGCGCCGGCGAGCACGCCGCGACGCCGGCCTCCGTGCGCCGGTGGGCGAGATGCCCGAAGACGCCACGGTGCACGCCGTCTTCCCGGTGCTGTACGTCGCGACCACACAGCACGATCAGCCCCTCGAGCGTCTCGCCATCACCGGCCTCGGGTTCCGCTCGCGCGCCGACGTCACCGTGACCGACGCCGGTGTCGCGCTCGATCTGACCGGACAGGCCCGCATCTTCCTCCCCACCGACCGCATTCAGGATGTCGGCCAGGCGACCGTCGCGATCGACCGCGTGGTCGAGCGCGACGGCCTGGTGCGGATCGCGTGGCACCTCGACGACGCCACCGTCGTCGACTCCTATCTCCGCCCGCAGGACGTCTCGGCCCGCGCCCTCGCCGACGCCGTGACCGCCGTCCTGCCCTCGAACCAGACGGGAACCCCCTCATGAACTCCCTCTTCCAGACCGACCCGGCCGTGCTCGTCCTCGAGGACGGCACCCGCCACGTCGGCCGCGCCTACGGCGCGCTGGGCACGACGCTCGGCGAGGTCGTCTTCTCGACCGGCATGACCGGCTACCAGGAGACGCTGACCGATCCGTCGTACGCGGGCCAGATCGTGCTGCAGACCGCCCCGCACATCGGCAACACCGGCATGAACCAGGAAGACCCCGAGTCCCGCCGGATCTGGGTGTCGGGCTACATCGTGCGCGACCCGTCCCGTGTCGTGTCGAACTGGCGCGCCGACGAGTCGCTCGACGACGCGCTCTCCACCGACGGCGTCGTCGGCATCAGCGGCATCGACACGCGCTCCGTGACCCGGCACATCCGCTCCGCGGGCAGCATGCGCGGTGGGATCTTCTCGGGCGAGGCCGCGGCGATCGACGCCGACGAGCAGCTGCGCCTGGTGCGCGAGGCCCCGCAGATGGCCGGTCAGAACCTCTCCGCCGAGGTGTCCGTCGCCGCTGCCGAGGTCACACCGGCGACCGCCGAGCGCATCGGAAACCTGGCGGTGCTCGACCTGGGTGTGAAGCAGGCGACCGTCGACAACCTGGCCGCCCGCGGCTTCGAGGTGCATGTCCTGCCCCAGGACGTCACGATCGAGCAGATCCGCGCCATCGACCCGGTGGCGGTGTTCTACTCCAACGGCCCCGGCGACCCCGCCGCCTCCGGAGACCACGTCGAGCTGCTGCGCAGCGTGCTCGACGACCAGCTGCCCTTCTTCGGGATCTGCTTCGGCAACCAGCTGCTGGGCCGTGCTCTCGGCCTCGGCACGTACAAGCTGCCGTTCGGGCACCGCGGCATCAACCAGCCGGTGCTCGACAAGACCACCGGCCGCGTCGAGATCACCGCCCACAACCACGGCTTCGCGGTCGAGGCGCCGATCGACGGCGCGTTCGACAGCCCGCAGGGCTACGGCCGCGTCGAAGTCAGCCATGTCGGACTCAACGACAGCGTCGTCGAAGGACTGCGCGCGCTCGACATCCCCGCGTTCTCGGTGCAGTACCACCCCGAGGCGGCCGCCGGCCCGCACGATGCCAACTACCTGTTCGACCGCTTCCGCGACATGGTCGTGGCCCACCTTCGACAGGCTCAGGAACCGACTCAGGAGAACAATGCCTAAGCGCGACGACATCAATTCCGTCCTGGTCATCGGCTCCGGCCCGATCGTCATCGGCCAGGCAGCCGAATTCGACTACTCGGGCACGCAGGCGTGCCGCGTGCTGCGGGCCGAGGGCATCCGGGTGATCCTGGTCAATCCCAATCCCGCGACGATCATGACCGACCCCGATTTCGCCGACGCGACGTACATCGAGCCGATCACCTGGCAGGTCATCGAGACGATCATCGCCAAGGAGAAGCCCGACGCGATCCTGCCGACGCTCGGCGGGCAGACCGCCCTCAACGCCGCGATCGACCTGCACAACCACGGCATTCTCGCGAAGTACGACGTCGAGCTGATCGGCGCCAACTTCGAGGCGATCAACAAGGGCGAGGACCGCCAGATCTTCAAGCAGCTCGTCCTCGACGCGGGAGCGGATGTCGCGGCATCCCGCATCGCCCACACCATGGACGAGGTGCTCGCCGCCGCCGACGAGCTCGGCTACCCGCTGGTCGTCCGCCCGTCGTTCACGATGGGCGGTCTCGGATCCGGCTTCGCCTACGACGAGACCGACCTGCGCCGGATCGCCGGCGCCGGACTGCGCGACTCGCCGACCACCGAGGTGCTGCTCGAGGAGTCGATCCTCGGGTGGAAGGAGTACGAGCTCGAGCTGATGCGCGACACGGCCGACAACACGGTGGTGGTCTGCTCGATCGAGAACGTGGACCCGGTGGGCGTGCACACCGGCGATTCGATCACCGTCGCACCGGCGCTCACGCTCACCGACCGCGAGTACCAGAAGCTGCGCGACATCGGCATCGACATCATCCGCGCCGTCGGCGTCGATACCGGCGGCTGCAACATCCAGTTCGCCGTCGACCCGGCGACCGGCCGCATCATCGTGATCGAGATGAACCCGCGCGTCTCGCGGTCCTCGGCGCTCGCGTCCAAGGCCACCGGGTTCCCCATCGCGAAGATCGCGGCCAAGCTCGCGATCGGCTACCGCCTCGACGAGATCCCGAACGACATCACCAAGGTGACGCCGGCGAGCTTCGAGCCGACGCTGGACTACGTCGTCGTGAAGGTCCCGCGCTTCAACTTCGAGAAGTTCCCCGCCGCGGACACCACGCTGACCACCACCATGAAGTCCGTGGGTGAGGCGATGGCGATCGGGCGCAACTACGCCACGGCCCTGCAGAAGTCGCTGCGCTCGCTCGAGAAGCGGGGATCCAGCTTCCACTGGGGCGACGAGCCGCGTTCGGTCGACGAGCTGCTCGAGGTCGCGAAGACTCCCACCGACGGACGGATCGTCGTGCTCCAGCAGGCGCTGCGGAAGGGGGCGACGGTCGAGCAGGCCTTCGATGCGACCAAGATCGACCCGTGGTTCCTCGACCAGATCGTGCTGATCAACGAGGTCGCCGACTTCGTGCGCACCGCCGCGGAACTGGATGCCGCCACCCTCCGCATCGCGAAGGAGCACGGCTTCAGCGACGCCCAGATCGCGCAGCTGCGCGGTGGCGGGACGGTCAGCGAGGCCGAGATCCGCGGCATCCGTCACGGCCTGGGCATCCGGCCGGTCTTCAAGACCGTCGACACGTGCGCGGGCGAGTTCCCGGCCCTCACGCCCTACCACTACTCGAGCTACGACTTCGAGACCGAGGTGACCCCTTCGGAGCGGACCAAGGTCGTCATCATCGGCTCGGGTCCCAACCGCATCGGGCAGGGCGTCGAGTTCGACTTCTCGTGCGTGCACGCCTCGTTCGCACTCGCGGAGGCCGGCTACGAGACCATCATGGTCAACTGCAACCCAGAGACGGTGTCGACCGACTACGACACCAGCGACCGGCTGTACTTCGAGCCGCTGACGCTGGAGGACGTCCTGGAGGTGCTGCACGCCGAGGCGCAGTCCGGTGAGATCCTCGGCGTGGTGTGCCAGCTGGGCGGTCAGACGCCGCTCGGCCTCGCCAAGGGCATCGAGGACGCCGGCTACACGATCCTCGGCACCAGTCCCGCCGCGATCGACCTCGCCGAGGAGCGGGAGCAGTTCTCGCGTCTGCTCGACGAGGCCGGACTGCTCGCGCCGCGCAACGGCACGGCGATCGACGTCGACGGCGCCGTGGCGGTCGCGGAGGAGATCGGGTACCCGGTGCTCGTGCGCCCCAGCTTCGTGCTCGGCGGCCGCGGCATGGAGATCGTGTACTCCACCGATTCGCTGCGCGACTACTTCGTCCGCATCGCCGACCAGGCCATCATCGGGCCCGGCCTGCCCCTGCTGGTCGACCGCTTCCTCGACGACGCCATCGAGATCGACGTCGACGCGCTGTACGACGGCGCCGAGCTCTACATCGGCGGCGTCATGGAGCACCTCGAAGAAGCGGGCATCCACTCCGGCGACTCGAGCTGCACCCTCCCGCCGGTCAGCCTCGGCCGCACCGACATCGATCGCGTGCGCGTGGCCACGCAGGCCATCGCGGCGGGCGTCGGGGTGCGCGGACTGCTCAACGTGCAGTTCGCGATCTCGGCGGGCGTGCTCTACGTCATCGAGGCGAACCCGCGAGCCAGCCGCACCGTGCCGTTCGTGTCGAAGGCGCTCGGGATCCCGCTGGCGAAGGCGGCCGCACGCATCATGGCCGGCAGCTCGATCGCCGAGCTGAAGACCGAGGGGCTGCTTCCGGCTCAAGACGGCTCGCGCGTGCCCCTGGACGCTCCGGTCGCGGTCAAGGAGGCCGTCCTGCCGTTCAAGCGGTTCCGTACCGCCGACGGCCAGACCGTCGACTCGGTGCTCGGCCCCGAGATGCGCTCCACCGGCGAGGTCATGGGCATCGACCGTGATTTCCCGACAGCGTTCGCCAAGTCGCAGGAGGCCGCCTACGGCGGCATGCCGCTCGAGGGGACCGTCTTCATCTCGGTCGCCGACAGCGACAAGCGCGCGGTCATCCTGCCGGCGCACCGCCTGCAGGAGCTCGGCTACGACCTCGTCGCCACGGAGGGGACCGCCGAGATCCTCGCCCGCAACGGCATCGCGGTCCGCGTGGTGAGCAAGTACTCCGAGACGCAGGGGTCGGGCGGCACGAACGTCGTCGACCTCATCAACGCCGGCGAGGTGGACATCGTCGTGAACACCCCGTCCGGGGGAGCGGCCCGCGCCGACGGGTATGAGATCCGCGCCGCGGCCGTCGCCGGCGACAAGGCGCTGTTCACCACGATGGCGGTGCTCGGCGCTGCCGTCAGCGCCCTCCCCGTGCTGCGCCAGGGCTTCGCGGTCAAGAGCCTGCAGGAGTACGCGGCCGATCGTCAGGCCCGGCTGTGACCCCTGCCCCGCCTGCGGGCTCCTTCGGGGAGCGCGTACGCGCGGCGATGGCGGATCGCGGCCGGCTGTGCGTGGGCATCGACCCCCATCCGCATCTGCTCGGGGAATGGGGCCTGGATGCCTCGGCCGCCGGGGCACGGGAGTTCGGACTGCGCACCGTCGAAGGCGCGGCCGATCGTGTGGCGGTCGTGAAGCCGCAGGTGTCGTTCTTCGAGCGCTACGGCTCCGCGGGGTTCGCCGCGCTCGAGGACGTGCTCGCCGCCGCACGTGCCGCCGGACTCATTGTGATCGGCGACGCCAAGCGGGGCGACATCGGCACCACGATGGACGCCTACGCCGAAGCGTGGCTCACCCCCGGGTCGCCCCTCGAGGTCGACGCGATCACCGTCAACCCCTTCCTCGGCATCAAGACGCTGGAGGGCACCTTCGTCCTGGCCGAGCGGTCGGGCAAGGGCGCCTTCGTCCTGGCGGCCACCAGCAATCCGGACGCCTTCACCTCTCAGCGCGCGCGGCTGGACCCTGGCCGGACGGTGTCGGCTGCGATCGTGCGCGAGGTGTCTGAGCGCAATGCCGGCACCACGCCGACGGGGGAGTGGGCGAGCCTCGGATTCGTCATCGGGGGCACCGTGGACTGGCGCGAAGCGGGACTCGAGGCGTTCACGCCGACGGCGCCGATCCTCGCGCCCGGCTTCGGGCACCAGGGCGCGCAGGCGGAGCAGCTGTCATCACGCTTCGGCGTGCTGGCTCCCGCGGTGATAGCGTCGGAGAGCCGGAGCATTCTGGCCGCCGGACCCGACCGGCTCGCCGCGCGCATCTCAGAGCGCGCCCTTCTCTACCGTGGTGAATGACATGCCTGATTCCCGCATTCCGCATGACGAGGCTTCGCCCCCTGCCCCCGGCGCGCAGACGCGACCACCAGAGGTCGACCGAGCCGCGGCATCCCGTCGAGCCGTCGCCGCGCGGCGCGAGCGCGCCGCCCTCAAGAAGGACGTCGCGATGCGGGTCATCACGCCGCAGGAGCTCCTGCGGCGGGCTCTGGCCGAGCCGGCGGCACCCGTCGGCGCAATGCGCGTCCCCGAGTTCCTGACGGCGATCCCCGCCATCGGCGAGGGCAAGCGCGACCGCATCCTGCAGCAGCTAGGAATCTCGCCGGTCAAGCGCCTCGGCGGGCTGGGCTCGCGTCAGCGCGACGACCTGCTCCGCTTCCTCGACGAACGGTGGCCGGAGCTCGCGCCCCGCGGGGGCCGGAGCCGGCTCGTCGTCCTGGCGGGGCCGACGGCCGTCGGCAAGGGCACGGTCGCCTCGCACATCAAGGAGCACCACCCCGAGATCCACCTCTCGGTGTCGGCCACGACCCGATCCCCGCGCCCCGGCGAGGTCGATGGCGAGCACTACTACTTCGTCGACGACGCGGAGTTCGATCGCATGATCGAGGCCGGCGAGCTGCTCGAGCACGCCACCGTGCACAACGCGCACCGCTACGGCACCCCGCGCCGGCCCATCGAGGAGGCACTGGCCCAGGGCCGCACCGTGCTGCTCGAGATCGACCTGCAGGGTGCGCGCCAGGTCCGCGAGGCCGATCCGTCGGCGACCCTGGTCTTCCTGCTGCCCCCGAGCTGGGACGAGCTCGTGCAGCGGCTGGTCGGGCGTGGCACCGAGGACGCCGGTGAGCGGGCGCGGCGCCTGCGCACCGCGAAGGTGGAGCTCGCGTCCCAGGGCGAGTTCGACTACCGCGTCGTCAACGACGACGTGGCGCGCGCGGCAGACGAAGTCGCCCGTCTTGCGCGGTGAGCCGCCCCGCTCGCGTAGAATGAGTGGATGCCTCGGCACGCCGAGGCGCGAAAGACTTCCATCCCGTCATCCGATCCAGGAGGTTTCGCCATGGCCGGAACGAACCAGGGCATCATCGAGCCCCCCATCGACACCCTTCTCGAGAAGGTCGACTCCAAGTACCAGCTCGTGATCTACGCATCCAAGCGTGCCCGCCAGATCAACGACTACTACTCGGACCTGCACGAGGGCAACCTCTTCGACAACGTGGGCCCGCTCGTCGACTCGACCGTCGAAGACAAGCCCCTCACGATCGCGCTGCACGAGATCCACGAGGACAAGCTCCGTCTCCGTCACATCGAGTAAGTCGCTCGCGACGACCACTTCGTCACGTCGAGTCAGACCGTGACGTCCTGAATGCCCTCGAGGCGGCTCTGTCCGCCCTCGGGGGCATACTGGTGCCGGCACCCTTCCGATCTGGAGCATCGATGACCGACCTGCGTCTGTTCACGTCCGAATCCGTCACCGAGGGGCATCCCGACAAGATCTGCGATCAGATCTCGGACTCCATCCTCGACGCGATCCTGACCGACGACCCCGACGGACGCGTGGCCGTCGAGACGCTGGTCACCACGGGCCTCGTGCACGTGGCCGGTGAGGTCTCCACCTCGGCGTACGTCGAGATCCCCGCGATCGTGCGCGACGTCGTGAACCGCATCGGCTACACCTCGAGCGAGACGGGGTTCGACGGCGACTCCTGCGGTGTGAGCGTCTCGATCGGCGCGCAGTCGTCCGACATCGCCGCGGGGGTCGACAAGGCCTTCGAGCGTCGTGAGGACGGCTCCGAGGATCCGCACGACCTGCAGGGCGCGGGCGACCAGGGCATCATGTTCGGCTACGCCACGACCGAGACGCCACAGCTCATGCCGATGGCCGCGTGGACCGCGCACCGCATGGCCGAGCGCCTCGCCGAGGTGCGCCGCTCCGGAGAGCTGCCCTTCCTGCGTCCCGACGGCAAGACCCAGGTGACCCTCGGCTACGACGGGCAGATTCCGCGAACCGTCGAGTCGGTGGTGCTGTCCACCCAGCACAACCCCGACATCTCGCAGAAGGCGCTGCGTGCAGCGGTGCGGGCCGAGGTCATCGACCCCGTCCTCGAGTCCACGGGGCTGGACCTGCCCGATGTGAAGTTCTACATCAACCCCGCCGGGCCGTTCGTGATCGGCGGCCCGAAGGGCGACGCCGGTCTCACCGGGCGCAAGATCATCATCGACACGTACGGCGGCGCCTCCCGCCACGGCGGCGGCGCCTTCAGCGGCAAGGACCCGTCGAAGGTCGACCGCTCGGCGGCCTACGCGATGCGGTGGGTGGCGAAGAACGCCGTCGCCGCCGGTCTCGCGGAGCGCCTCGAGGTGCAGATCGCGTACGCGATCGGCAAGGCCAAGCCCGTCGGCCTGTACGTCGAGACGTTCGGTACCGGCCGCGTGTCGGACGAGGCCATCACCCGCGCGATCCTCGAGGTGTTCGACCTTCGCCCGGCGGCGATCATCGACCAGCTCGATCTGCTCCGCCCGATCTACGCGCAGACGGCCGCCTACGGCCACTTCGGCCGCGAGCTGCCCGAGTTCACGTGGGAGCGCACCGACCGCGCGGACGCGCTGCGCGCGGCAGCGGGGCTGTGAAGTCAGCCGCGTGAGCGCGGTACCTCGTCGGCAGGTGGCGCGGGCGGGTCGCCAGCCGGAGCAGTCATGACCGCTCGGCGGGTCGCGCGGGTCCTCATCGACTCGCCGCTGCCGCAGCTCGACCGGCTGTTCGACTACGCCATCCCCGAGTCGCTGGCGGACGAGGCCGTGGCGGGCGTGCGCGTTCGAGTGCCGCTGCGCAGTGCCGGACGCATGGTCGACGGATTCCTCGTCGAGCTGGGGGAGCCGGATGCCTCGGACCGCCCGCTGTCCGAGCTCGATGCCGTCGTCTCGCCCGTGCCGGTGCTCACGCCGGGTCTCTACCGGCTCGCCCGCAGAGCCGCGGACCGTGCCGCCGGCTCCGCGGGCGACATCCTGCGGCTGGCGATCCCGCGCCGCATGGTGCGCGCAGAGAAGGCGTGGCTCAACGCCGAGCCGCCGTCGCCGCCCGAGGTGCCGGCGGAGTCGCGCGCCTGGGCGCAGGAGACGCTCGCGTCCTACCCGGGCTTCGTGCCGGCGCTCGACGACGGCGAGCGCCTCGCGATCGACGCGCCGCCGTCTCCCGCTCTGCTGGCCGATGGATCGCCGGTCGGGTCGTGGGCCCTGATGCTCGCCGCCGCCGCCGTCCACGTGCTCGCCCAGGGGCGCAGCGCGATCATCGCCGTCCCCGACCATCGTGACCTCGCCCAGCTCGAGAGCGCGCTGGCCCCGCACGTGCCCGCCGCAGCGCTCGTCCGCGACGACTCCAAGCGCAGCGCGCCGGCACGCTACGCCGCCTACCTGCGGACACTCTCGGATGCGCCCTGCGTCGTGATCGGCAACCGGTCGGCGGCCTACGCCCCGGTCGCGAACCTCGGGCTCGTCGCCCTGTGGGACGACGGCGACCCGCTGCTGAGCGAGCCGCTGAGCCCCGGCGTGCACACCCGCGATGCGGCGCTGCTGCGGCAGGAGCTCGACGGCGGCGCCCTCGTCTTCGCCGGGCACACCCGCACCAGCGATGTCGAACGCCTCGTCGCCGTCGGGTGGGTGCGCGATCTCCCCGCCGCCCGACGGCGAAGCCCGCGGGTGGTCCTCAGCGCCACCCGCGAGGGGGAGTCGCGCGGGGCCCGGGTTCCGTCGTCGGCCTTCGCCGCCGCCCGCGAGGCGCTCGCCACCGGTCCGGTGCTGGTGCAGGTGTCCCGCCCCGGCTACGCGCCGGTGCTCGTCTGCGCAGAATGCCGCAACCCGGCGCGGTGCGCGCACTGCGGGGGTCCGCTGCACGCATCGCGCCAGGGAGCGCTGCCGGCGTGCACGTGGTGCGGCCGCGTGGCGGCCGGGTGGACCTGCCCGGAGTGCTCGTCGACCCGGGTGCGCATGGCGTCGTCGGGCAGCGAGCGCACCGCCGACGAGCTCGGCCGAGCATTCCCCGGCGTCCGCGTCATCGTCGCGGACGGCGATCACCCCGTCGCCCAGGTCGACGACAAGCCCGCACTCGTCGTCGCGACCCGCGGCGCCGAGCCGCTCGCCACGGGCGGATACCGGACGGTGATCCTCCTCGACGGGGACCGGATGCTGCTGGCCGACGATCTGCGGATCGGCGAGTCGTGCCTGCGCTGGTGGTCCAACGCCGCCGCACTGGCGGCGCCCGGTGCACCGGTGCACCTCGTGGGCGTGACCGGCCAGGTGGCGCGGGCCCTCGCCACGTGGACGCAGGCCGGCTACGCGCGGGCGGAGCTGTCCGACCGCACGCCGCTGCGCATGCCCCCGACGGTGCGCGTGGCAGCCGTCGACGGCACACGGCCTGCGGTCGACGCGGCACTCGCCGACCTGCGGCGAGCGGTGCCCGAGCTGGACGCCGAGGCCGTGCTCGGCCCGCTCCCGCGCGGCGAGGGGGTGCGGGCGCTCGTGCGCTTCGAGTACGCCCTCGGCACCCGCGTGGCGGTCAGCCTGCGCGCCGCGGTGGTGGCTGCCGCGGTCAAGAGCCGGCGGCCCGCGAAGGGACGCCCCGCCGCCCCCGCCAATACACTGAGAGTTCGGGTCGACGTGCCCGACCTCGACCTCTGACCTGTCAACGCTGAGGAACCCCATGCGCCTCGTCTTCGCCGGCACGCCGGCGCCCGCAGTGCCGTCGCTGCGGCGGCTCGCGGCATCCGCTCACGACATCGTCGCGGTCATCACGCGTCACGATGCGCCGCTCGGTCGCAGGCGCGTGCTGACGCCGTCGCCCGTGGCGCTGGCCGCCGAGGAGCTGGGGATCGACGTCATCCGCGCCGACCGCCTGGATGCCGGCGTCTCCGAACGCGTGGCGGCACTCGCACCGGATCTCGGTGTGATCGTCGCCTACGGCGGCCTCGTCCGCGAACCGCTCCTGTCGACGCCGGCCCACGGTTGGATCAACCTGCACTTCTCGCTGCTGCCCCGCTGGCGCGGCGCCGCCCCGGTGCAGCACACCCTGATCGCGGGCGACAGCCGCACCGGTGCAAGTGTGTTCCAGCTCGTTGCCGAGCTCGACGCGGGGGACGTGTTCGGCGAGATCTCTCGCGACGTGCCGGAGGCCGCGACAGCCGGTGACCTGCTCGAAACGCTCGCCGACGAGGGTGCCGGCCTGCTCTCCGACGTCGTCGATGAGATCGCCCGCGGCACCGCGGAGGCACGTCCGCAGCAGGGTGCAGCCACGTATGCCGCGAAGCTCGGCGACGAGGACGGCCGCATCCGCTGGCACGAGCCGGCCGCAGCGGTGCTCGGGCGGATCCGCGGCGTCACGCCCGAGCCCGGCGCGCACACCACGATCGGCGGGGCCCGCCTCAAGGTGCTCGCCGTCGCAGCGGCCCCCGAGGATGCACCGGTGCCTGCGCCGGGGGCCTTCGCCCTGCACGCCCGGCAGGTCATCGCCGGCACCGGCACCACCCCGATCGTCCTCGAGACCGTGCAGCCCGCGGGCAAGGGTCCGATGCGCGCGGCCGACTGGTGGCGCGGATTGCGCGACGCCGATGTGGTGGCCGCCTCATGAGCGCCACCGTCGCCGCGCGCCGGGTCGCGTACGAGACCATCCGCGCGGTGCACGAGTCCGACGCGTATGCGAACCTCCTGCTGCCGGCCTCGATCGGGCGAGCCGGTCTGTCGGGCGCCGACGCCGCGCTGGCCACCGAGCTGACCTACGGCACGCTGCGCCGTCAGGGAACCTACGACGCCGTGATCGCGATCGCCGCGGAGCGCGGCATCCACGAGATCGATCCCGCGGTCCTCGACGCCCTGCGACTCGGCGTCCACCAGCTGCTGTCGACGCGGGTCGCCTCCCACGCCGCGGTCAACGAGTCCGTGGAGCTGGCGAGGGCGGCCGGCGGCCGGGGTGCGGCCGGCTTCACCAACGCCGTGCTGCGGCGTGTCTCGCGCGACACTCCGGGCGATTGGATGACACACGTCGCCGCGAGCGCACGCTCGGACGACGAGCAGCTCGGACTGCTCTTCTCCCACCCGGTGTGGGTGGTGCGCGCGTTCCGTCGCGCGCTGGCGGCCGAAGGCCGCGCCGACGAGCTGGAAGCGCTCCTCACCGCCGACAATGCCGCACCTCGCGTGACGATGGCCGCCCTGCCCGGGCTCGCCGAGGCTCCGGAGGACGCGCGACGGACCCCCTTCTCGCCCATCGGCTTCCGGCTCGGAGGCGGCGATCCCGAAGGCACGGTGCGCGGTTCGGGCGGCCGGATCCGCGTGCAGGACGAGGGCTCGCAGCTGGCCGCGCTCGCACTGACCCGGGCGCTCCCGGTCCAAGAGGGGGAGCGTTGGCTCGATCTCTGCGCCGGTCCGGGCGGCAAGACGGCCGTGCTCGCGGCCGAGGCCCTGCGCCACGGCGCGGCGCTCGAGGCGAACGAGATCTCCCCGGCGCGCGCGGGCCTGGTCCGGCGGGCGCTCGAAGGGGTGCCGCTGGATGTGCCGGTGTCGGAGGAGGACGGCCGCACGCGCGCCGCAGACGCCCCCCGGACGTACGACCGGATCCTCGTCGACGCCCCGTGCACGGGGCTCGGTGCTCTTCGCCGACGGCCCGAGGCGCGGTGGCGCAAAGCGCCGAGCGACGTGCCGGGGCTGACCGAGCTGCAGCGCGAGCTCCTCGATGCCGCGGTCGGCGCGCTGAAGCCGGGCGGCGTGGTGGCGTACGTCACGTGCTCACCGCACCTGGCCGAGACGGCCGGTGTCGTGGCCGAGGTGCGACGGGGGTGGGGCGAGGCCCTCGAGGAGCTGCCGGCACGGGACGTGATCACCGCGCTGTCGGATGCCGATCCCGGCCTTCCCGCGCAGGCGGACGGCAGTGGCCGGGCGCAGCTGTGGCCTCATCGGCACAACACCGACGCCATGTCGGTGTCTCTGCTCCGGCGGGTCTGACCCCGCGCTCGGGTGATCGGCGCCCCGTGCGCCCTCGACCATAATGGACGCGTGCTCCCCACCGACGAGATCGGCCGTGACCGCGGCATCCGCATCAATCCCAGCGTCCTCGCCGCAGACTTCGTCAACATGCAGGCCGAGCTGAGCCGCATCGCGACCGCAGATTTCGTCCACGTCGACGTGATGGACAACCACTTCGTGCCGAATCTCACCTTCGGCCTGCAGATGGTCGAGCGCATCCAGGCGACGAGCCCGATTCCCCTCGACGTGCACCTGATGATCACGGAGCCCGACCGCTGGGCGCCCGAGTACGCCGAGCTGGGCGCCGCCTCGGTGACGTTCCATCTCGAGGCGGCGACCGAGCCCGTGGCGCTCGCGCGTCGACTGCGCTCGATCGGGGCACGGGCGGGGTGGCGGTCAAGCCCGCGACCGCGGTCGACGGTCTTCTCGACCTGCTCGACGAATTCGACCAGATCCTCGTGATGACCGTGGAGCCGGGCTTCGGCGGTCAGTCGTTCATGCCCGAGACGATGCCGAAGCTGCGGCGCCTGGCCGACGAGGCGCGGCGGCGCGGGTCGTCGGTGTGGCTGCAGGTCGACGGCGGGATCGGCGAGTCCACCATCGCGCAGGCGGCCGAAGCGGGAGCCGACACGTTCGTCGCCGGTTCCGCGGTGTTCGGCGCCGAGGATCCCGCGCGCGCCATCGCCGGCCTGCGCGCCGCCGCCACGACGCATCACGTGCACTGAGAGTCGCGACACCCGAGGGCGCCGGGCCTCGATAGGGTTCGAACCGGAAGGGCACCCATGACCGACGAGCACACCGCCACCCCGCATCACGCGCGCAGGCGCGGCATGAAGCGCGTCCTCGACGCATACAGCGGCGAGCACGCCGTGTACGGCCTGGTGCTCGTGACGGCGCTCGTCGCCGTCGGATGGGAGGACGAGACCGACCTGGAGGTGCTCATCTTCGTGGTCGGCACCGTGTTCGTGTTCTGGCTGGCCCACATCTACGCGGCCGTCGTCTCCAGCCGCGCTGCGCAGCCTGCTCCTCCGCTGCGTTCTGCCATCGTCAAGGGCGTCCGGCACGCGTCGGGGATGCTGGTGGCGATGCTCGTTCCCGCCCTGCTCCTCCTGCTCGGCGCGACCGGCGTCGTCGAGGAGTACACCGCCTACTTCCTCGCACTGGGCAGCGGTGTCGTCCTCCTCGCGGTCATCGGCTGGGCCAACGCCGTCCGCAACGGCAGTCCGCTGCGCTGGCGCATCGCCGGCACGCTCGCGACGACGGCGCTCGGGGTGCTCGTGATCGTGCTCAGCATCCTCGTGCACTGACGTCACGCGGACCGCCGAGCATTGCGGGAACGATAACCTGGCATGGTGAAGACGTTCGATGCGCTGTTCGCCGAGCTCGCCGCGAAAGCCGCCGAGCGCCCCGAGGGATCGGGCACCGTCGCACAGCTCGACGCGGGCGTGCACGCGATCGGCAAGAAGATCGTCGAAGAGGCTGCCGAGGTCTGGATGGCGGCCGAGTACGAGTCGACGAATGCCGCAGCCGAGGAGATCTCGCAGCTGCTGTACCACCTGCAGGTGCTGATGCTCGCGAAGGGGCTGAGCCTGGAAGACGTCTACCGACATCTCTGAGCTCCTCACCCCGTCCGTCCTCGAACCCGAAAGCCCCGCTGCCATGCTGCGAATCGCCGTGCCGAACAAGGGATCGCTCGCCGAGACCGCCTCCGAGATGCTTCACGAGGCCGGATACACCGGCCGCCGCGACCCCAAGGACCTGCACGTCATCGATCCTCAGAACGAGGTCGAGTTCTTCTATTTGCGCCCCAAGGACATCGCGACCTACGTCGGATCGGGCGCCCTGGACGTCGGCATCACCGGCCGCGACCTGCTTCTGGATGCCCGCATGCCCGGCGCCCGCGAGGTCGAGGCGCTCGGCTTCGGCGACTCGACCTTCCGGTTCGCCGGTCCGCCGGGACGCTTCGCGAGCGTTCAGGATCTCGAGGGCATGCGCGTCGCCACGGCCTATCCCGGGCTCGTCGACGGCTTCCTCGATGAGCACGGCGTCGCCGTCGACCTGGTGCCGCTGGACGGTGCCGTCGAGTCGGCCGTGCGCCTGGGCGTGGCGGATGCCGTCGCCGACGTCGTCTCGACGGGGACGACGCTTCGTCAGGCCGGGCTGGACATCTTCGGGCCGGTGCTGCTGCAGTCCGAGGCCGTCCTCATCGCCGGACCGACCGATGCCGAGGGCACGGAGACGCTGCTGCGCCGCCTTCGCGGCGTCATGGTCGCGCGGCGCTACGTGATGGTCGACTATGACCTCCCCGCCGACCTCGTCGACGACGCGGTGAAGATCGCCCCGGGGATCGAGTCCCCGACGATCGCACCGCTGCGCGACCCGGCCTGGGTCGCCGTGCGGGTCATGGTCGCCCGCGCCGGCGTCAACCACGTGATGGACGCCCTCTACGCGATCGGGGCGCGGGCCATCCTGGTGACGGCGATCCACAACGCGAGGCTGTGATGAGCCTCGTCTGCCGCGTCATCCCGTGCCTCGACGTCGCCGCCGGTCGCGTGGTCAAGGGCGTGAACTTCCAGAACCTGCGCGACATGGGCGATCCCGTCGAACTCGCGCGGGAGTACTTCCGCCAGGGCGCCGACGAGATCACGTTCCTCGACGTGACCGCGACAGTCGATGAGCGCGCCACCACCTACGACGTCGTCCGCCGCACCGCCGAAGAGGTCTTCATCCCGCTGACGGTGGGAGGGGGAGTGCGCTCGACCGATGACGTCGCCCGGCTCCTGGCGGTCGGCGCCGACAAGATCGGCGTGAACTCGGCCGCGATCGCCCGGCCGGCGCTCCTCGACGAAATCGCCGACCGCTTCGGAGCGCAGGTGCTCGTGCTGTCCCTCGACGTCAAGCGCGTGTCGGCGGAGCGCAGCGACCGCGTGCCGTCCGGCTTCGTGGTCACCACGCACGGCGGCCGCACCGAGACCGAGCTGGACGCCTTGGCGTGGGCGCGAGAGGCCATCGAGCGCGGCGCGGGGGAGCTGCTGGTGAACTCCATCGACGCCGACGGCACCAAGCAGGGCTTCGATCTCGAGCTGGTGGCGCTCATGCGCGAACTGTCGAGCGTGCCCGTCATCGCGTCGGGAGGCGCTGGGTCTGCCGAGGACTTCGGCCCGGCCATCCACGCGGGCGCGAACGCCGTGCTCGCGGCATCCGTCTTCCACTCCGGCCAGCTGACGGTCGGCGACGTCAAGGCCGCGATGGTCGCCGACGGCATCGCGGTGCGCGAGGTGGGCTCATGACCGAGACGGTCGAGGATCGGATCGCGCGCGTCGCGTTCAACGGCGACGGACTCGTTGCCGTCATCATCCAGCAGTGGGACACCCGCGAGGTGCTCATGCTGGGATGGATGGATGCCGAGGCGCTCCGGCGCACGCTCGGCGAGGGCCGCGTGACCTTCTGGTCGCGATCGCGGCAGGAGTACTGGCGCAAGGGCGACACCTCCGGCCACATCCAGCTGGTGCGCGGCGCGCGGCTTGACTGCGATGGCGACGCGATCCTGGTGCAGGTCGACCAGGTCGGGCCCGCGTGCCATACGGGCACGCGCACGTGCTTCGACGCCGACGACCTCGATCCCGTGCCGGGGCCGGAGCTGCCCGCGTGATGCGGCGCGCCCGGCTGCTCGCGGTCGTGGTGACCGTCGCGTGCGGTGCGATCGGCGTGATCGCGTCGACGCAGACGTGGCTGATCGCCGTGCTGGACGACGGCGCCGAGCATGCACTCGCCGTCGCGGGTGCGTCGGCGATCCCCGTCCTGGCGCCGCTGAGCCTCGCCGTGCTCGCCCTCGGCGCGGCGCTGTCGATCGTCGGACTCGTCCTGCGCTTCGTGTTCGGTGCGCTGTCGGTCCTGATCGGCGTCGTGCTGGCGTGGCTCACCGCGCGGATCGCGTTCGAGCTTCCGGTGTCAGCGGTCGCCTCCGTGGTGACCGAGGCCACGGGCATCGCCGGTGAGTCCTCGATCGCCCAGCTGCTCGCTTCCATCACTGCCACGGCGTGGCCGATCGTCACGCTGGGCGCCTGGGTCGTGCTGGTCGCCGCCGGCGTCTTCACGCTCGTCACTGCGCGCGGGTGGACGAGCTCCGGCCGTCGCTACCGCACGGACGACCCCGCCCGCCCGGCGGCCGACGGCTCGCGCCCGCACGACGCGGCCGGATCGCGCGCCATCGATGACTGGGACGGACTGTCCCGTGGCGAGGATCCCACCGCCTGACCGCTAGACTGGCGGCATCCCGCGCAGGCTTTTCACGAGGAGATATCCATGAGCGAAAACATCGGCGACCCCGGCCACGGACACTCGCCCGCTGCCTGGACGGCCGTCGTGATCATGCTCGTCGCCGTGACACTCGGGACGGTGTTCTACTGGTTCGACATGCCGGCCCTGGTCTGGGCGTCGGCGGTGCTGCTGGTCGTGGGTCTCATCGTCGGCTGGATCCTCTCGAGGGCCGGCTACGGCGCGAACGGCCCCAAGTACAGCCCGAAAGAGCACTGATCGTGCTCGCCGACCTCACGGCCGGCGCGGTTGAGGATGCCGAGCGGCGCGCCACCTCGCGTCCGCTCGCAACGGTCGAGGCCGCAGCTCTCGCGCAGCGGCCCGCCCTCGACGCGCTCGCGGCGCTCGCTCCCTCCGACCGCGTCAGGATCATCGCCGAAGTCAAGCGCGCGAGCCCTTCGCGCGGCGACCTCGCCGAGATCCCCGACCCCGCTCTTCAGGCCCGCCGCTACGAAGAGGGAGGGGCTGCGGCCATCTCGGTGCTGACCGAGGGCCGCCGCTTCAAGGGCAGCCTCGCCGATCTGGAGGCCGTCCGGGACGCCGTCGGCCTGCCCGTGCTCCGCAAGGACTTCATCGCCACCGAGTACCAGGTGCTCGAGGCCCGCGCCGCCGGCGCCGACCTGGTGCTGCTCATCGTCGCGGCGCTCGAGCCGGAGACGCTCGCGCGGCTGCACGCTCTCACTCTCGAGCTC
>NZ_CAJF01000015.1 GCF_000304335.1 Microbacterium yannicii PS01
CGCAGGTGTCGAGACCCGCGTAGTCGTAGTCGCGTTCCAGCTCCTCCACGAGAGCGTGATCCCCGGATGCCTCGGCACGGGCGATCGCGCGGCGCGTGACGATCCGCTGCCGGGGCGTCAGGGTCAGGTCTTTGCTCGGGCACACCGGCTCGCAGTATCCGCACTCGACGCAGCGATCCGCCTCGGTCTCGATCGGGTCGGCCAGCTTGATGTTCTTGAGGTGCGCGTCCGGATCGTCGTCGATGATGACGCCCGGGTTGAGGATGCCCCTTGGATCGCACAGGCGCTTCAGCTCGCGCATGACGTCGTAGAGCTCGCCGCCGTACTGCCGCCGGACGTACGGCGCCATCACGCGGCCCGTGCCGTGCTCGGCCTTGAGGTTGCCGCCGGCGCCGAGCACGAGGTCGACCATGTCTTCGGTGAAGGCGGCGTACCGGGCGAGCTGGTCGTCGTCCTCGAATCGGTCGGTGAGCATGAAGTGGATGTTGCCGTCCTTGGCGTGCCCGAAGATCACGCTGTCGCGGTAGTCGTAGCGCGAGAACAGGGTGTGCAGGCTCGCGCAGGTCGGCGCCAGCGAGGCGACGGGCACCACGATGTCTTCGAGCAGTGCGGTGGTGCCGCTCGGCCGCGCGCCGGCGACCGAGGCGTAGAGGCCCTTGCGCAGCTTCCAGGCGGCGGCGCGATCGGCGGCGTCGGTCGAGAAGGCCGCGGCAGCCTCGAGCGGCTGCGTGCCGAGCGAGAGCGAGCCCGCCGCGACGAGATCGGCGAGATGCTCATCGTCGTAGGCCTGGTACTCCACGAGGAGCGCGGCCTGCTCGCGCACCGCGAGACCGGTGATCTGCTTCGGCGCGCCGGCCAGCGACTGCCCGACCCGCAGCGAGGTGGCGTCCATCAGCTCGAGGGTCGCGGCCTCGGTGGCGACGAGCTCGGGAAGGGCGCGCGTCGCCGCCTCGATGTCGGGGAAGACGGCGAGCGCCGTCGCGATGCGCGGCTTGATCGGCACGGTGCGATAGGTGGCTTCGGCGACGAAGGCGAGAGTCCCCTCGCTGCCGACGATGAGGTGGGACAGCAGCTGGGCCGGGGTGTCGAAGTCGAGGAACGCGTTGACGGCGTACCCCATGGTGTTCTTCATCGCGAACTGCCGGCGGATGATGTCGACCGAGTGCGGGTTCGCCACGACCCGCTCACGCAGGCGCAGCAGCCGGTCCACGAGCTCGGGCTCGTCGGCACGCAGCCGTGCGTCGGCGTCGGGGGCGCCGGAGTCGACGACGGTGCCGGAGGGAAGTACGAAGACGAGCGACTCGAGCGTGCGATACGTGTTCTCGGTGATGCCGCACGCCATCCCGCTGGAGTTGTTGTTGACGACCCCGCCGATCGTGCAGGCGATCTCGCTCGCCGGATCGGGGCCGAGCCGGTAGCCGTGGCGGGCCAGGCGGGCGTTGACCTGGCGCACCGTCGCGCCCGGCTGCACGCGCACGCGGCGCCCCTCATCGAGGACGTCGATACGCCGGAACCTCCGGCGCACGTCGACCAGCAGCCCGTCGGTCGCGGCCTGACCCGACAGGCTGGTGCCGCCGGAGCGGAAGGTCAGTCGCGATCCGGACGCGTTCGCCGCGCGGAGCAGCCGGCCGACCTCGGCGGCGTCGTCGGCGACGATCACCGCTTCGGGAGTGAGCAGGAAATGCGACGCGTCGGCGGCGTACGAGACGCGGTCGAGCGAGCGGGTCTTGATGCGGGATGCCTCGGTCACGGCCCGAGCGATCGCCTCGGGTACGCGAGCCGGCGCGATGGTCTGCCCCCGAGTCTGGGATGGGGAGATGCCGCTCGCCACCTTGCTCACAACGCAACTCCTCGCTCGGCTAGACTGCAGATGCATTCGAACTGGAATGGATATGCACACTCCTATGGTTATGCAGACTACCGGAACTTCGTCGACGGACTCCATCGAGGCCGTCGACCTCGCGTCGGCGGCTGCCGATCGCCGACCTGATCGCTACTGGGAGAGCACCCGCCCCGGGGCCGGTCGGCGGGAGCCGCGCGCGGACGCCCCGAGCGACGCGCGCGTGCAGAGCCTCAACGGCACGTGGCGGTTCCGCCTGTCTCCGACCGCCGCGGGCACCGGTGACGCCTGGTTGAGCGACGACTTCGACGACGCGTCGTGGGATGCGATGCCGGTGCCGTCGCACTGGGTGCTCGAGGAGTTCACGCCGCTTGCGGGCGGGCCCGCTCGGCGCATGCTCGGCACGGAGCAGGGGCCGCTCTACACGAACACGGCCTACCCGATCCCGCTCGATGCGCCGCACGTTCCGGTCGAGAACCCGACCGGCGACTACCGCCTCGTCTTCGACGTCGCCGACGACTTCGGACCCGCGGTGCTGCGGTTTCAGGGTGTCGACTCGTGCGCGAAGGTGTGGCTCAACGGCGAGGAACTGGGCTGGTCGATGGGCAGCCGCCTGCCGTTCGAGTTCGACGCCCCCGTCCGCGCGGGGCGCAACGTGCTCTCCGTGCGCGTGCACCGCTGGTCGTCGGGCACCTACCTCGAGGACCAGGACATGTGGTGGCTGCCGGGCATCTTCCGCGATGTCGAGCTGCTCTCACGCCCCGTGGAGGGCATCGACGACCACTTCGTGCACGCCGACTTCGACGCGTCGACGGGCATGGGCACCCTGCGCGTGGATGCCTCGACCTCGGCGATCGTCGAGATTCCCGAGCTCGGCATCCGCATGCCCGCCGGCGAAGCCGTCACCGTGCCGGTCCAGCCGTGGAGTGCCGAGAGTCCGCGGTTGTATCGCGGCACGCTGACCTCGGCGGACGAGGTGGTCGGATTGGCGGTCGGGTTCCGCCGGGTAGAGGTCGTCGACGGCGTCCTCTTGGCGAACGGCCGCCCGGTCACCTTCCGCGGGGTGAATCGCCACGAGCACCACCCCGGCAC
This sequence comes from Microbacterium yannicii PS01, assembly GCF_000304335.1. GTDB lineage: Bacteria > Actinomycetota > Actinomycetes > Actinomycetales > Microbacteriaceae > Microbacterium > Microbacterium yannicii_A. The sequence continues at coordinate 2,933 of NZ_CAJF01000015.1, forward strand.
CGGTCGGACGCTGGATCGCACGACGATGATCCGAGACATCGTGATGATGAAGCGCGCGAACATCGATGCGGTGCGCACCAGCCATTACCCGCCGCATCCGGACTTCCTGCGGCTGTGCGACGAGTACGGGCTGTGGGTCGTGGTCGAAGTCGACCTCGAGACGCACGGCTTCATCTACGCCGGCTGGGAGGGCAATCCGCCCGCGGAGCCGGCATGGCGCGACGCGCTCATGGATCGCCTGCGCCGCACCGTCGAGCGCGACAAGAACCGGCCGAGCGTCGTCGTATGGTCTCTCGCGAATGAGAGCATGACGGGCGAGACGTTCGGCGAGATGCGCCGGTGGCTCGAGGAGCGTGATCCGTCGCGTCCGGTGCTGTACGAGCGGGATCCCAGCTACAAGGACTCCGACTTCTACTCGCTCATGTATCCGTCGCTCGAGCTGCTCGAGAAGATCGGCCGCCGTGAGGAGCCTCGTGGCGGACGGCTGAGCATGCACGGGATGGTCGTCGACGAGTCGGGGCTCGCGCCGCTGCCCGAGGGGGTCACCGAAGCCGACGAGGAGCGCCGCCGCGGGTTGCCGTTCCTCCTCGTGGAGTACGCCCACGCCATGGGGAACGGGCCGGGGTCGCTGCAGGACTATTGGCGCATCATCCGGACGCACGACCGGCTGTGCGGGGCGTTCGTGTGGGAGTGGATCGACCATGGATTCTCGGCGACCACGGCCGACGGCATCCCGTTCACGATGCATGGCGACGACGTCGACTACGACCCGCGCGGCGGCCGGTTCAGCCTGCACGGGCTGGTGTTCAGCGACCGCACGCCGACGCCTGGGCTGATCGAGCTGACCAAGGCGCACGAGCCGATCGCGATCGAGGTGCACGCTCGCACGGTGCACATAGTGAACAACCGACATAGTGCCGATACGGGCGATCTCGTGTTCCGCTGGTCGCTCGAGGCCGACGGCGCGCAGGTGGCGGGCGGGCTGCTGCCTGTGCCGCGATTGGCGGCGGGCGCGTCCGCAAGGATCGCGACTCCGGATGCTGCGACCGCCGCCGTGGGCCGCTCCGACGCCGTGCTGACCGTGGAGGCGGCGCTCGCGGCGGGCACGCTCTGGGCGCCCACCGGGCATGTACTGGCCTGGGGGCAGCGCGTGCTCACGGATGCTTGGTCCGCCGCGCCATCCGCCTCTGCCTCGGCATCCGTCGCGCCATCCGCCCCGGCGGCCGGCCCTGCCCAGGTGCACGCCGCCGACAAGCCTCGCGCTTCAGAGACCGCGCAGTCGGACGCGTTCCGACCTCCGCGTGGATCCTCGATCGCGGCGGTCTCCTCGCAGCGGACCGAACTCGTGCGGTTCGGGGCAGGGGAGTTCGACCCGGTCACCGGGCGTCTCGTGAGGCTCGGTGACCTCGAGATCGACGGGCCGCTGCTCGACCTGTACCGCGCGCCCACCGAGAACGACCACGGCCAGGGCGCGCTCAACGACCTCGCGTCGGTGTGGCGCAAGACGGCGCTCGACCGGCTGCTTCATCGCATCGACAGGATCGCGGTGGATGACGAGCGGCTGATGGTACGCGGCCGCACTGCGCCGCGGACCCACCCGCATGGCGTCGACTGGACGATGAGGTGGACGCCGGACGGCGGCGGCCTCGCCCTCGATGTCGCCGTCGACTTCGTCGGACCGTGGGCCGACACCCCCTACATGCACCGAGACATCTGGGTGCCGAGGCTCGGACTGCTGTTCGCGCTTCCCAGCGCTGCCGATCGCGTCACCTGGTTCGGGCGCGGGCCCGGCGAGACCTACGTGGACTCGCACGCGGGCTCGCGCATCGGCCGGTTCTCTCGCACCGTCGACGAGCTGCAGGTGCCGTACCCGGTGCCGCAGGAGAACGGCAATCACGTGCAGACCCGCTGGCTGGAGGTCGCGGGCCAGGGGATGCCGTCGCTCCGTGTCGACGCTCGTCCTGAGTTCGACTTCACGGCACGGCGTTGGACGTCGCACGATCTCGCGCGTGCCGACAAGCCCCACGAGCTCGTGGACTCGGGCCGGGTCTGGCTGAACATCGACCATGCGCAGCAGGGCGTGGGCTCGGCGTCGGTGGGTCCTGCGCTTCCGGAGCAGTACCGCATTCCGCGCCGGCACACGGAGTGGAGTGTGCGGCTGCAGGCGCACTGACGACGACGAAGAGCGGATGCCGCAGCCACCGTGGGCCGACGGCATCCGCTCTTCTCAGCTGTCGTCCGGCTCAGCTGTTGTTGGAGGAGCTCTTGTCGGGAAGATAGGGCTCGATCGCGGCGGCCAGCTTCGCCGGCGTCATCGACTGCAGCCAGACATGTCCGGGCCCGTGGAGCTGGGCGAGGAAGAGCGAATCGCCGAAGAACTTGTTCTTGACGCCCTTGATCGTGGCGAACTCCATCTGCATCTCGGCACGGTACAGCGCCAGGTGTCCGGGATGGATGAGCAGCGACTGGCCGGCCTGCAGCTCGTACTCGACGATCTCTCCCGCCAGTTGCACCCAAGACGTGCCGCTGCCGGCCAGCTTCTGGAACACCACGCCCGCGCCGCCGAAGATGCCGGCGCCGAGCTTGGTCTGCAGTCCGACCGACACCTCCACGTGCGGCGTGCTGGCCATGTACGAGCCGGCCTGCACCATGAACTCGTCGGCCGCGTCGATGGTGAGCTCCCGGATCGTGCCCGGCAGCTGCGCGGCGAATGCCACGAATCCGCCGCTGGTCGGGGCGGTGTACTGCGTGAGGAAGAGCTGGCCGCCGCCTATCATGCGCTTGAGGCCGCTCATGAAGCCGCCCTTGCCGCCCGACCCGAAGCCGGTCGACGTCTCGATGTCGAATCCGGGCGTGAGCCACGAGACGTCGCCGCCCTCGGCGATGATCTGCTCGCCCGCGTCGAGGGTGATCTCGAGGACGGGCATGGTGGTGCCCGAGATGTTCGTCTTCATGTGTCTCCTCCGGGTCTTCGCGGGCAGTGTTCACATCGGCAGTGCCACGTCGGCAGTACCGCTGTGGGCGACCTTAGCGCGGGCGGGTGTCCGACGCGTCCGGCGAACGCTCTCGTGTTCGTCCGGCCGACCCGAACTCGCGGTGGCTCCGACGCGCGCGACCGTCATCCGTCAACGGCTGTTTCCGGGGCGGGGTGGGCGAACGGGACCGCGTCAACGTCGCATTGGTTTGCTTCGTTGCTCAGTCCACCGTCGCCCTCGCCCCGCCGTCGCTCAGGCGGCGGGGCGGAATCTTCGAGGTGGTGGCTGCAGGTCGCCCCACGCATAGCGCCGGGCAAGCCGCGGGAGCAGCGTCACCGTCTCGCCGCTGTTCGGTGGGTGGAGAAGGAAGTCACCCTTGCCGTCGCGCGTGATGCGCCATCCGCCGTGGTGAAGCTGCATGTGATGCCAGCGGCAGAGCAGGATGCCGCGGTCGACATCGGTCCGGCCGCCTTCGCTGTACGGATCGATGTGGTGTGCCTCGCAGTAGCTGGCGGGTCGATCGCAGTCGCGCCAGCGGCATCCGCCGTCGCGAATGGCGAGCGTGAGTCGCTGTCGCGCGGAGTACAGACGCGCTTCGCGACCGAGATCGAGCGGGTTGCCGTGCGAGTCGACGCTGCAGGTGATGGTGCCGGTGTCGCAGGTGTGCTGGGCGACCAGCCAGCCGGGAACCGTGGTGTCGGTGTCTTCGAGGAGCGCGACGGCGGGCCGGCCGGCGAGCGCATCGGCGTGAGTGTCGACCGTCGCGACGATGCGGATTCCGGCCTGTCGCGTTCCGAACACGGCGTCTGCATCGGCGAGCGCGCCGGCGCGCAGCACATCCAGCATCAGGTCGTAGGCGAGTTGGTCGTTCGTACGCGGATCGGTGGCGAGCTCCTCAGCGCGGGCCTTCTCGTCAGGGTCGACGAACCGCGGTCCGCCCCTGCGCGGTCGGAGCGCGGTGTCGATGATCGACTCGATCCATGCTCCGCCCTCGTCTTCGAACGTGAAGCTCCCGTGACGGATGCCGTCGCGATCAGTCCACCGGCGGAACGATCGTGCGTCGAAGCGCTGCTCGAACCGGAGCTCGGCGCCCTGCGGGTCGAGCAGATCGCGGATCGTGCGCGCGGCGGATGCCAGTTCCTCCACTGTGCGCTGCGCGGCTTCGTCGATCAGCTGGGAGGCAGCGGTCTCCCACGCCGTCCTCATCTCGGTCGCCTGGGCTGCAGTCTCAGCGACGTCCCGTGCTCCGTCGCCAGGCGAGGTCTCCGCGCTCGGCGAGTGTTCGACGGGCGGCTCGCCGAGTCCTCGGTAGATCGCGTCATGCTGCGCCGAGGTGAGCGCACCGGTCATCAGCGCATCGCCGAGGACGGCGTGCCAGGGTCGCGGCCGATGTTCGACCGGCGCACTCGATCGAGCTCCCGGATCCGTCTCGTCGACGAGCGGCGCGTGCCCGTCGCCCGCTTCGTGCGCGCCCGCGAGGGCACCGTCCAGAGCGGGTGCGAGTCCCGTGGCGAGAGCCTCGCCCAGGCGCACCTGCTTGGCCGCCTCGGCACGGGTGGTGCCGGTGAGGTCTTGAATGAGCGACACCGTCGAGCGGTGCCCGCGCTTCTGCGCCAAGCCGCTGTGCCCGGCGTCGCGGGTGGACCGAGCCGCCACGGCGCCCGAACCGGCAATCCGTACGCACTCGCCACCCCGCACCAGCACACTCGCGTGCTCGATGAGCGCCAGCACCTTCTCATCGGCGATTCTCTGCACCACGGCAGGAATCTCGAGGGCATCCACATCCTCTCCGACCACTGCTCGCAGCGCATCGAGCGCCGTCTGCAGATCGGAGAAGAATGCCATACTCCATCATGACGGGAGCCTCCGACATTCGCCCTTATGAGCGACGGACCGGAACATAGAGCTCACCGCCCGCGCCGCGGCGAGCCCGCCTACGCCTCCTCGACAGGCACCTGCAGTTCGGTGACCCAGTCCGGGCCGGGCTCGTGGCCGTCCGCTTCGAGGTAGACCTCACGGCAGGGTCCGGTCATGCGGTAGCCCTCGTCGATCACGCGCCCCATCAGCCGCGACCACGACTCGCCGATGCCCGACATGTCGCCGCGATGGATGAGCGTCGCCATCGTCTCCGCAGCGGGGAGCGTGACGATGTCGTAGCCGTCTCCGGGCTGCGGCTCGGATTCGGCGACGTACGAAACGTGGACGGCGAGGTCATCCGAATCCGGCACGGGCTCGTACCAGAAGATGCCCGGCTCGATGATCTCCCGCCCGGCAGCCTCGAGCGCATCGTCCAGCCCCGTGATGATCGTCCCGACGACGGGGCTGATGTTCTCGGGACCGCTGCCCGGGGCGATCCCCGAGGAGGCGTAGACGGTGACGGCGTCGACGCGACGGTACTGCACGTTCTCTGACATGGCGGTGCTTCCTTCCAGGAGGGAGAGTCGCCGGTCGATGCGCTCCAGCCGCACGGTGTCCGCGTCGATGGCGGCCGCCAGCTCTGCCCGCCGCTTCGCGAGCACGCGACGGATCACGGTCTCGTCTGAATCCAGCGCCGAGGCGATCTCCTCCAGGCCGACGCCGAGCTCGCGCAGCTCGACGATCCGCAGCAGCCGTGGCAGTTGCGTGCTCGCGTACCTGCGATATCCCGAGTGCGGATCGACGTGGGCCGGAATGAGCAGGCCGATCGCGTCGTAGTGACGCAGCATCCGCACGCTGACGCGCCCGAAGGCGGCGAACTCTCCGATGGTGTACATGGTGCTGGCCACGTTCGACCATGACACAGTGTCAGGGTCAACCACAGCGCCGCGACCGGATCAGAATCCGAACGACAAGAGGCTCGACGCACATCCGCTGCGGATCGCCTCGAGGGCGAGCCGCTCATAATCGGGCATTCGCTCGGGCAGCGCGTCGAGGTCGAACCATGCGAGCTCGGCGCACTTGTGCGGTTCGAGGATCTGGGGTTCGCCCGTCCACGAATCACACGTGAAGAACCAATCGACTCGTTGCTCGCGCGGCTCTGCGGTGCCGTCGGTGCGCTGCATGACCGTGGAGGCTTTCAAGCCGGCCGGCTCGACGATGACGCCGAGCTCCTCTCGCGACTCGCGGATGGCTGCGTCCACGGCCGTCTCGCCGAGCTCGATGTGACCGGCGGCGCCGGCGGTCCAGTAGCCGTCCATGTAACCGGTGTTGTGCCGCAGTTGCAGGAGCACGGCGCCGGAGCGGCGCAGGAAGACGTACGAAGCGGGCACGAGAGAGACGCGAGGCATGGCGCGCAAGACACTACAGCCTGCTCGACCGATCGCCGTCAGGTTCCAAGCGCGGCGACGTCGGTGAACAGCGTGTCGGCGCCGACCTGCCCGCCCTTCAGCAACAGCTCCAGCCCGTCGACGGCGGGGTCGGACGCGTGGGCGCGCAGCAGCACGACATTGCCCCACGGGTTCGCCGCGATCGAGAGAGACTCGACGCTCAGCAGCCGCGTGACGCGGCTGGACGTGTCGCCGCCGCACACGATCACGCGACGGGTCGCTCCGTCCCGCACGGCGGAGAGGACGATGGATGCCGCGGCCTCCGCGATCGCCTCCAGCACCGGTCGCGGGCCGGCCGAGGTCGTGTCGGCGTCGTCCGAGGTCAGCACGACGCCACGCCCCGACCTCAGCGCCCCGAGCACCTCGTCGATCGTCGAATCCACGGCGTCGACGCTGAGCGGAATGGGCCGGACCAGCCAACCGGCGGCGGCGGCGGCATCCGCCTGCCGTCTCGTCTGAGCCGACCGGCTGCCCGACACGACGAGGACGGGGCCGGACGCGGGTGTCGCCGTCGGCAGTGCCGCCATCGTGCCGCGCGACGCCGCGGCGATGCCGTGCGAAAGCCCGCCCGAGCCGATGGCGAAGATCGGTGCCGGCAGCGCGCCCAGCGCCGCTCCCACGGTCTCGAGGTGCTCGTCCGTGAGCGCATCGAGCACGAGCGCCGCTTCGGGCGCATCGCGCAGGCGGCGGGGCAGGCCGTCGTCGTAGGCCACGAGGGGCACCGAGCCGACAGGGAGCGAGGTCTGGAGGCCGACGTGCACGGCGAGATCGGCCTCGGTCATCGGGGTCGAGGGATGCGTCGACATCGTCGGCTGGCGGTCAAGGCGATAGACGGTGCCGCGCTCCGCCGCGAAATGCTGCCCGAACAGTGTGAAACGGCCGAAGTCCGGCTGCGCGAACAGCATCGGCACCGGCCGGTCGCCGAAGACGTCGCGGCCGAGCTCGATCACGCGGCCGAGGCTCCCGACCGTCGGGGCCGAGTCGGCCGTCGAGCACGCCTTGTACTGGACGATCCGCGGCGAGAGGCCGCGGAACGCCTCGAACACCGGGCGCAGCTCGGCCTCCATCGCCTCAGGATCCAGCGAACGCGAGATGCCCGCGACCCCGACCACGTCGACCTCGGCTGCCGCCTCGGCGAGGGCCGCGGCATCCGGAATCGCCGTGAACAGGCGCCCCGTCCATCCGCGCCGCGCGAACTGCAGCAGCGCGTCGACGCTGCCGGTGAAGTCGTCGCCGTAGAACGCGACGACCTCGCCGGAGCGACGGGCCGATTCAGACACGGACAGGTCCGAACAGCTCGGCCGCGCGGCGCAGCGCCGCCGAGCGCTCGAAGGCGACGTCGACGGGCTCGCCGAGCGCCGCCGACGCCCACGCCTCGCGCATGCTCGCGACGCCGGCCGACGCTCCGTCGGGGTGACCGTGAATGCCGCCGCCGGCGAGCACGAGAAGGTCGGTCGTGCGCACCGCGGCGTAGGTCGCGTGCGCGAGGCCGCCCCACTGGCCGGACGACAGCACGGGGACTGTCGGCGTGAGGCCGAGCAGCGGCTCGCGGACCGCCGCGATGGAGTCGAGCACCTGGTCGTCCGTCTCGTAGAACTTGTTGCTGATGCCGTTGGTGTGCAGGTGGTCGGCGCCCGCGAGGCGCGCGAGCTTCTGCCACGCACGGAACCCTATCCCCACCTGGTCCGAGCGGCCGAATGCTCCGAACATCGCGCGGTGCCCGTGGATCGGGACGGCGCTGTGGCGTCGCAGGAACTCGAGTCCCGAGACGCCGATTAGGTTGATGCACGCCATGACGCAGGTGCCGCCGGCCTCGACGACGAGATCGTGGTTGGCCTCGAGGCGCCCGATGTCGTCGGTGATGTTGAAGGCGTACATCGGCTTGCGGCCGGTGCGGTCGGCATAGCGCTCGAGCACCGGCATGACGGCGCGCACACGCTCGGCCAGGGGTGCGGTGGGCCCGTTGCCCTGCAGCTCGTCGTCCTTGATGAAGTCGATGCCCGCCTCGGCGAGCTCGCCCACGACCTCGGCGAGATCGTCGGGGGACAGCCCGATGCTGGGCTTGACGATGGTGCCGATCATGGCGCCCTCCGGCCGGCCCATCAGGCGGCGGGTGCCCTCGACGCCGAACGCCGGGCCCGCGTAGCGCTCGGCGAACGCCGGCGGCAGGTCGACGTCGACGAGCTTGATCGCCGACAGCTCTTTGATCTCGAAGAGATTGCCCGCGACGGCCGCCAGCAGGTTCGGCAGCGACGGGCCGAAGTTGTCGAGCGGGAACCGCAGGCGCATGACGGCGCGGCGGCGCTGCGAAGGGTCGCCCACGGCGCCGGGCAGCGGTGAGGATCCGGTGAGCGGAACCTCCTCGATGGACTCCACCTGCGCCGCGAACCGAGCGCGCAGGTCGTCGGACTCCCGCTCGACGCGCACGAACGTGCCGGTGGACTGCTCGCCGGCGAGCACCTCGGCGGCCTGCCGCAGCGGCACCGACGTCTCGATGATGTAGGTCGCGAACACGTGCTGACCGGTCAGCCGCTGACCGGTCGGCTCCGCGCGGCTCATCGCCACACCAGCGGCAGCCAGACCGACATCTCGCCCGCCCCACGGTTGCCCCACGCGAAGTACGGCACCAGTCGCACGGTCGCCGCTCCCAGCTCGGTGTCGGCGAGGTCGCCGTACAGCGCGTCGTCATCGGCACCGGGAAGCACGGCGATCTCGGTCTCGAGCGCGATCACGCGGTGGCCCGCGACCTCGGTCTCGACCGGAGTGAAGCTCGCGCCGCGGCGGAGCGCCGCCTGCTCGAGCACCACGCCGTCGGGAAGATCGGCGCTCTCGAGGCTGTAGACGACGGGCCCGCGGCGCACGGCCACCTGATTCGTCGCCTCTTCGGCCAGCCGGTGGGCGCGCAGCACCCGCACCGGCATCGGCAGAGTGAGCTCGACGACGTCGCCCTCACGCCACTCGCGCTCGATCCGGGTGTAGGTGCCCGGCGCAGTGGCCTCGACCGCTTCGCCATTGACCGTGAGCGTCGCGCCCGACGACCAGCCGGGGATGCGCAGGTGCAGCGGCATCCCACCCTCCGATGCACCGGTGACGGTCCAGGTGATCGTCTCGGCCCAGGGGTAGTCGCCGTCCTCGCGGAGCGCGAGTGCGCGCCCGTCGTCGGTCGCGACGTCGACGCGCCCGCCGCCGTAGAGGTGGAGGTAGAGCCCATCATCGCCGAGCGACGCGGCACGCTCATGGAACCGTGCGAGCGTGCGCGCGATGTTGGGCGGGCAGCAGAAGCAGCTGAGGTACGACTCCCGCAGGCGCTCGTCCGAGGGCGGCGGCTCGGGGGTCGGGTGGATGGCGGTGTCGCCCGGTCGGCGCAGCGGATAGGGCAGGTCCCGCACCTGCCGGAGCGGGTTGGTGTAGAAGTACTCCGAACCGGCGAGGCTGATGCTCGAGAGCAGGCTGTTGAAGGCCACCTGCTCGATGACGTCTGCGTACTTCGCGTCGCCCGTGAGCGACAGCATCCGCTCGCTCCAGAAGATCATGCCGATGTTGGCGCACGATTCGTTGTGGGCCGTGGTCTGCGGCAGCTGATACGCGCGGCCGTACGCCTGGTGCACGCGACTGATCTCGTCCTGCCAGGGCGAGCCGTCGGGCGAGGCGCCGTCGTAGAGTGCGCCGCACCCGCCCGTGATGTACAGCTTCGTGTCGATCACGTCGTGCCACAGCCGCTCGAGCACCTCGACCAGCTCGGAGTCGCCGTTCTCGACGACGAGGTCGGCCAGTCCGGCGTAGAGGTAGTTGGCGCGCACGGCATGCCCGGCCACCGCCGTCTGCTCGCGCACCGGCAGGCGGTCCTGGTTATCGTCGCCGCCTTGGAACTCGTCGCGCACCTGCACGAAGGCCTCGGCCAGGCGCAGGTAGCGCTCGTCGGCGGTGGCGCGATACAGCTCGATCACCGCCATGTAGTGCGAGGGGCAGATCGCGCTGCGGGCGAGCTCGACGGGCTTGTTCGTCGCCAGGTCTTCGAGGAACGACGCCGCCTTGCGCGCCGCGTCGAGCAGCGTGGTGGATCCGGTCACCTCGTAGTGGCGGACGCCTGCGGTGATGAGGTGTCCGAGGTTGTAGGTCTCGAAGTGGAAGCGATCGGCGAGGGCCACCGCCGATTCCTCAGTCACCCCTGCTTCCTGAGCCTGTCGAGGGGCTTCGTTGCGTGCCGAGATGATGGTCGGCGTGTGCAGGTAGCCGTCTTCGCGCTGCACCGAGGCGATCAGCGAGGCGATCTCTTCGATCCGTGCGGCGAGTTTGGGGTCGGGGTCGGTCTCGAGCCGGGCGATGGCGGATTCGAGCCACTTGTAGAAGTCGCCGTCCATGAAGGGCGGGCCCTGGTGGATGCCCGGCTCGAGTCCTGCGGCGATGCGGAAATTGGCCAGTCCCGGGCTCACGGCCGGATCGCTCAGCGACGACCAGATCTGCGGGATCGTGACGTCGCGGGTGCGATCGTGCACGTCGCCCCAGAAGCCGCTCGCCCACCGCGCGCTGCCGGCGTCGAGGGGTCGCAGCCGGGCATGTGCCCGGAGCGCTGTCGTGGCGGTCATGAGGGTGGTTCCTTCCGAGGGGCGTGAGGTCACTGTAGTGACGATTTGAGCACGAAGTGAATAGAATTTCAACACTGAGTGTTGACACACCTTCGAATCCTGCCTACTGTCGTGCTCGTACCTTTCACCCGCATGGCCGTCGTCAAGGAGGACGCTATGAACACCCGCAGCAGCAATCGCCGCCGCACCCTCGCCGCAGTCGGCATCGCTCTGGCCGCCGTCATGCCGCTCGCGGCCTGCGCCGGCGGATCCGGCGGCACCGGCTCCGGTGGCGAAGGCGGCGCCGGCGGATCGGGAGGCACCGATCCCGACGCCTTCACCGTCATGACCGCGAACGAGAACGCCGTTCTCGAGGAGCAGCTCACCGCACTGGCCGAAGGGGCCTGCGAAGCCGAGAACGAGGCTCTCCCGCTGGAGCACCAGAAGGTCGCACAGGCCGACACGGTCCAGAAGATCACCCTCCTGGCCAGCCAGGACGCGCTCCCGACGCACACCATCGCCGGCACCGCGCTGATCCGCCCCGACGGCGACCTCGGCGCCGCAGGCCTGGTCGGCGACCTGAAGGCGGCGCTCGAGGGCGCCGATGCGTGGGACAACGTGCTTCCGGCCGCAGCCTCCACCGTCGAGCAGGTCTACGGCGGCATGTTCTCGATGCCGTACCAGTACAACATCGAGGGCATCTTCTACAACAAGGAGATCTTCGCCGACAACGGCATCGAGGAGCCGCAGACCTGGGACGAGCTCGTCGAGGTCGCCGCGACCCTGCAGGACGCCGGAGTCACGCCGATGACGACGGCGGGTGCCAGCGGATTCCCGCTCACGCGCCTGCTCGGCATGTACATCTTCCGCAACGTCGGCCCCGAGGCGATGGCCGCAGTGCGCGACGGCGACGCCGAGCTCACCGAGCCCGAGTACGTCGCCGGTGCCCAGGCGCTCGCCGACTTCGCCGCGGCCGGCTACTTCGGCGAGGGCTTCTCGACGCGCGACGGCGACACGTCCACGAACGCGTTCCTCACCGGTCAGGCCGCGATGACGTACGACGGCACATGGCTCCTGAGCGCCATCAACGACCCCGAGCGCAATGAGATCGGCGGCGAGAACATCGGCTTCATGCCGTTCCCGGCGGTCGAGGGCGGCGAAGGCTCGATCGACCAGTACCCGGCCAACGCGGGCGCTCCGATGATCGTCGCGGCCACGCAGTTCGGCCCGAAGGTCACCGACTGGATCAGCTGCATCGCCGAGAACTACGGTCAGCAGGCTCTGCAGGACGCCGGTGTCATCTCGGGCTTCAAGGTCAACGGCGAGGTCACCGACCTGTCGCCGAACACCGCTGAGATCCAGGAGCGCATCGAAGGCATCGACGAGACGGTGCTGTGGTTCGAGGCCCTGTTCGACCCGAAGAGCAACTCGCTCGCGTCCACCAACGCGACGCTGCTCACCACGGGTCAGATGAGCGCCGAGGACTACATGGTCGACCTCCAGGCCAGCATCGACGCCAACCGCTGATCCTCTGCCGGACCTCCCGAGCACCTAGGCTCGGGAGGTCCGGCACTGAAGAGAAAGCCTCCGCCTGATGAACTCCATCTTCGGCGATCGCAAGACGATCATCATCTTGCTGGCACCCGCCCTCCTCCTCTACACGCTCCTCAAGGTCGTCCCGGTCCTCTGGTCGTTCGGCCTGTCGTTCTTCGAGGGCAACACCCTTCGCGGCTTCGACTGGATCGGGCTCGAGAACTTCACCACGTTCTTCACCGACGAAGCCGCGCTGCAGTCGATGTGGGTCAGCATCTTCTTCGCGATCGTGGCCACGATCGGCCAGGTGGCGCTCGGATACGGGCTCGCGCTGCTGTACGTCTTCGTCCTGCGCAAGGGCTCGTCGTTCATCCGCACCATCGTGTTCTTCCCCGCGATCCTCCCGACCGTCGCCGTCGCGCTGCTGTTCAAGAGCTTCGTGGCGGTGGGCGACAACCAGGGCCCGGTCAACGACATCATCAACTTCTTCGGCGGCGAAAGCGTCGAGGTGCTCGCCTCGACCGTGGGCACCATGTCCACCGCGATCGTCATGACCCTGTGGGGGTCGATGGGGTTCTACGCGATCCTGCTGTACGCGGGTCTGCTCGACATCCCCGAGGAGATCATCGAGTCGGCTCGCCTCGACGGCGCGAACGGATTGAAGCTGGTGCGGCACATCGTGCTGCCGCTGTCGCTGCCGATCCTGCTCTCGTCGATCATCTTCAGCCTCAATGCGACGCTGAAGGTCTTCGACAGCCTGCTGGCCCTCAACAACGGTGGTCCGGGTACCTCGACGGCGCCGCTCACCCTGTACATGTACCGCACCGCGTTCGAATACGCCGAGTACGGCTACGGCTCGACGATCGCGCTCGTGCTGACGCTGCTGTGCCTGGTGTTCACGCTGGCGATCTTCCGGTCCTCGCGACGGAAGGCGGAGGTCTGACATGACGACGACGCAGATTGATGCCCCGGCCACCGTGGCCGTGCCGACCCGGCGCAAGCCGGGCCGCAGCCCCGCCCAGCGCACGGCCCTGAGACTGCTCCGGCGCGTGCCGGTGTGGATCCTGGTCGCGGTGCTGATGGTGGTCGTGCTCTACCCGCAGGTGTGGATGGTGCTCGGCTCGTTCAAGACGCAGGCCGAGTTCCTCTCCAACCCCGCCCTGTCGCTGCCCGAGACGTGGCAGTTCGACAACTACATCTCGGCGCTGACCAACGGCAACGTCGGCCAGAACTATCTCAACAGCATCATGGTGACGATCCCATCGGTGCTGCTCATCGTCTTCATCGGCGTCGCGGCCGGGTATGCGCTCGAGGTCATGATCTGGAAGGGCCGCAACGGCACCCTCCTCTACATCCTCGCTGGGATCATGGTGCCTGGGCAGATGATCCTGGTGCCGCTGTTCATCGTGTACTTCCGGATGGGCATCACCGACTCGTTGCTGCCGCTGATCATCACGTACACCGTGATGGGACTGCCACTGACGACGTTCCTCATGGCGACGTACTTCCGGTCCGTCCCGCGCGAGATCTTCGAGGCGGCGACGGTCGACGGGTCGGGACCGCTGCGCTCGTTCTTCGTGATCGGCGTGCCCATGATGAAGAACGCGATCCTCACGGTCGGTCTCGTACAGTTCTTCAGCGTGTGGAACGACCTGCTCATCGCGCTGACGTTCACGACCCGGCCCCAGCTCGCGACGATCCAGGTCGGCCTGCTGAGCCTCAGCGACGAGTACGGCTCGACGCAGTACGGGCCGCTGTTCGCGGCGGTCAGCATCAATATCGTGGTGCTGCTGATCGTCTTCCTGGCGCTGAACAAGAAGATCATGGCCGGCATGGCCGGCGGAGCACTGAAAGGCTGACAGACATGACTGCATCCGCACCGCGCGTGGCGTTCCTGCACACCGGGGCGGTCGTCATCCCGCCCGTGATGGAGCTTGCCGGCCAGCATCTGGCGGGCACGGCCACGGTCAACTACCTCGACGACAAGATCGTCGCGGATCTCGGCGACGCCGAGCGAGCGGCATCCGTTCCCGAGCGCCTCACCGATCTCGTGAGAGCGGCGCAGAGCGCGGGGGCCGACGTCGTCATGCTGACGTGCTCGTCGATCTCGCACTTCGCCGCTCCGGTCGGCGAGGCGGTGGGCATTCCGGTGCTGCGCATCGATGAGGCGATGGCGGATGCCGCGGTGCAGGCCGGCGACCGCGTTGCCGTGCTCGCGACCCTCCCCACGACGCTGACGCCGACGCTCGGGCTCATCCGCGAGCGGGCAGAACTGGCGGGCCGTTCACCTCAGATCGCGAGCGAAGTCGTCGACGGCGCCTTCGCCGCGGTGTCGGGGGGAGACCGCGACACCCACGACAAGCTGGTCGCCGCGGCGATCGAGCGCCTCGCGGCCGAGGCCGACGTGGTCGTGCTGGCGCAGGCGTCCATGGCGAGCGCCGCCTCGGTGGCTCGCGTGGACGTTCCGGTGCTCACGAGCCTGGAGCCCGGCATCCGTCGCCTGAGCGAAGCCGTCGCCGCGCTCTAGGAGCGCGCGGCGAGCGCCTCGGCGGACCGCAGGTCGGTCACGAGTGTCGTGACGAGCCCGCCGGCGAGCGCACCGTGGATCGCCTCGAGCTTGCGCGCACCGCCCGCGATGCCGACGCGGCGGGGGATGCTCATCAGGTTCTCGACCGGGATGGCGATGATGCGGTCGTCGAGCTCACCGCGCACGAGGGTGCCGTCGGCGCGGAAGATGCGGTGGCAGATGTCGCCGACGGCGCCCTGGGCGAGGAGGCCTTCGCGCTCCTCCGCCGCGAACGCGTTGCCGCTGGTGGCCAGCACGTCGGAGGGCTCGATGCTGCCGATGCCCATGATCGCCATCGTCAGCTCGCTCCAGTGCCGCGTCACCTCCTGCATGGACGGGTCGCGCAGCAAGCTGTCGCGGATCGCCGGATCGGCGACGACTCCGGGGGCCTGAACGTACACGGGCTCGGCGCCCAGCATGCGCGCGAGTTCGCCGAGGATGCGGTTGGAGTGGCTCTGAGCCTCGGGAGCGCCCACGCCGCCCAGCAGCTGCACCACCTCGGTCGCACCGCGAACCGTGAAGGGGCGCATGCGGTCGACCATCGCGAGGATCGTCTGGCTCCATGACGAGACGCCGATGCGGTCGCCGCCCGAGAGGGTGGCTTCGAGGTACGCGGCGGCGCCCGCGCCGATCGAGGCGAGCAGCTCGGCTTCGTCGGCGTCGGTGTCGACGTCGACGATGACCGCCTCGGCAAGGCCGTAGGCATCTTCCAGCTGCTCTTCGAGCTCGGCGTAGACGCCCGGGGCGACGGTCACGATGGTGCGGACGATCCCCACGGACTCGGCACGCTTGAGCAGACGCGAGACCTTCGCCTGTGAGATATTGAGCGCAGAAGCGATATCCGCCTGGCGGACGCCGCGCTCGTGGTACATGCGCGCGACCTTGGTGAGCAGGCGCACCTGCCCGTCGACGGGCCGGGTGTAGCGGGTCAGTGACACGGAGACTCCGATCAGGGCGACTCCGATTGAGGATTCGCTAACGAAAGGATATTCACTTCACGCTCCGAGGGCTAGGGGGCTGATGAATCGCCGTCGCCCCCGCTTCGCCGATGACCGGGTCGTGCGCCGCTACGCTCGGGGCGCAACGGACATTGGGGGTCTCGTGTACTTCGTTTTCGTTCTCGCCACGACCGTCGTCGCGCCGCTGGTCTCGGGCTTCATCCACGGCACGGCCGCTGACTGGGCCGATGGCCCGCTGTTCTACTTCGGGCTCTGGTGGGTGTTCTGGGGGATCGGCGTGCGCCTGTTCGCCGCCGGTATCAGTCAGATCGCTCGCCCGCGCTTCACCAGCAAGAACATCCTCGGGATCGACGCCCCGCAGGCCGATCAGGTCGTCCAGGAGCTCGGCTTCGCGAACACCGCGATCGGTGCGGCGGGGCTCGTCAGCGGCCTCGTCCCGGCATGGGCGCCAGCGATCGGCTTCGTCGGCGGAGTCTTCCTGGTCCTCGCCGCACTCCGGCACACGCCCAAGATGAACAAGAACGCCAAGGAGTGGACCGCGCTGCTCACCGACTATCTCGTCGGCATCATCGCTCTGGCGTTCGCGATCACATCGCTGCTCACCGCCGGGTAGGCGGCGTGTGCCCTCAGCCTGTGCCGTGGGCAGGGTGCTCGCTGTGGTCTTCGACGTCCGGCTCGGCGCGCAACGCGTCGGCGATCGGCTCCTCGGGGCGCGGTGGAACCGTCTCGTCGGCTTCGAGCTCGGGAATGCTCGGCTCGTCCGGGAGAGGAACGTGGTGCTCGGGCGAGTGCTGTTCGTCTGTGGTCACGGCAGTCCTTTCGGCGGATGGAATGGGGGACGGATTCCTTGCGGTCTCGCTGCTTCCAGCGGCGGCATCCCTCGCCTGTGCGACGGCTTCGTCGGCCCACAGCACCTGCTGGGGCGTGCCCCAGCGGATCGCGGCGTCTCGGGCTGCCTCGAAGTGCGCGATGGCGTCCGCGCGTCGGCCGGCGTCGAGGTCGGCCCAGCCGGCGTTGTTGTGCAGAGAGACTCGCCAGCGAAGCGTCCGCGGATCGTCGGACGTCTCCAGGGCACGGAGTGCCGCGTCGGTCCACGTCTCGGACTGCTCGGGCTCGGCGATGGCGAGCATGTGCAGTGCGTCGACCTGCAGAAAGACCAGGCCGTCCGCCGAGGCGGCGTCGGCGGCGGCGAGGAAGTACGCCACTGCGGCGTCGGGGCGCCCGGCCGAGGTGCGCAACCGGCCCCGTTCGAGGGCCGTGCGTGCGGCGACGGCCGCGCTCTCGATCGAGACCGCGTCGAGCACGGCGTCGGCGTCGTCGAAGCGCTCCTGCAGCCCCAGCGCGCGGGCGATCTGCGTCTCCAGCTCGGCGCGCGTCGCCGGGTCGGTCGCGGCCTCTCGCGCGCCGCGAAGTCGGGCCTCCGAACCGACGGGGTCGGCGAAGTCCCACAGCTCATCGAGCAGGATCTGGCTCACGCTCACGTCCGCATCCTAGGTCGCGCCCGCGCTCACCGGCTGAACGCCTCGACGAAGCGGTCGCGGAACTCGTCCATCCGCCAGACGGGTGCGGCTGTCGAGGGATGGACGCCTTCCTCCCAGCTCCACGATGAGATCGCGGCGAGCACCGCGCTGTCCTTCGCGATGATCGTGACCGGTACCTCGGGGCCGGCGTCCGGGCCGCTCACGATGCGCGCGGGCTGGTGATCGCCGAGGATCACCAGCACCAGGTCGTCCTGATCGAACGTCTCGAGGTACGAGAAGATGCTGGCGAGCGAGTACTCCACCGAGTCGGCGTAGAGATCGCGCACCCGTTGCGGGTCGGTCCATGCCGCGACCGGCGCCTCGCCGTCGCCCACCTGTGGTGCGAACACCGAACCGTCGCCGAGCTTCTCCCACGGCACCAGACGGGGCAACGGCGTCCAGGGCGTGTGCGACGAGACGAGATCGATCTCGGCCATGACGGGTCGGGGCTCGGCAGCCAACTGGTCGTGGAAGACCTGCAAGGTGTACTGGTCGGGCACCCGGGCGTAGCCGAAGGCGGGGCCGCGGTAGCCCATGCTGCGGGAGTCGAGCACCGTGTCGAAGCCGTAGAACGACTCGCCGGCATCCCAGTCGCGGACGTTCGAGGGGACGACTGCCATCGTCTGCCACCCCGCCGCACCGAACGCGCCGGTCAGGGTCTCGCGATCCTGCGCGAGCAGCCAGTCGTGCGTGCGCGGCGAGTCCACCCACAGGCCGCTCTGCAGCGTCGCGTGCGCCAGCCAGCTGACCCCGCCGAACGTGGGCGACGAGAGGAACGCGCTCTGCGCCGAGTATCCGTGGCGGGCCAGTGTCTCCGCACCCTCGTCGAGCGTGCGCGCGATGCCGCCCGTGAACGCTGACGGCTCGACGGCCACGCGGCCGTAGCTCTCGACGAAGACGATGGCCACGTCCGTGCCGGCGAGGGCGGACATCAGGTGCGCGGGGGGCGCGGTAGCCAGCGGGTCCGACTGCAGGGCGCGTTCGAACGCCTGCTGCTCCTGAACGCTGGCGACCGCGCGTGCTGACGAGGCGACCAGCATCTCGCCGGTGCGGGATGCCGCGACGGGCGTGCCGGGGACGATCTGGGCGTTCACGAGCGAGCACACGATCCACGCGCCGGCGACGACGGCGACCATTGCGCGACCGCGTCGCCCTGCGTCTCGAGCTTCGTCTCGAGCGGTACGGGCGATACGCAGCGCCGCTGCGGCCAGGACCACGCCGATGCCCACGACGAGCGCGCCGGCGAGGAGCAGGACCGAGACAGCGCCGACGGCACCCAGTGTGTCCTGTACGACGCCGTAGGCGTCGAGAAGGGCGACGCCGTCTTCGGCGAGGTCGAACGGCCGGTCGATCGTGGCGCGGAAGGCGAGATCGAGCGACGCGAGGACGACCGCAGCCACCACCGCGGCAGCGAAGAGCGCCGCGGCGAGCGTCCGCATCGACGGCCGCATGAGCGTCGCGAGCACGAGGAGGATGACCAGAGACTCCGCGGGAACCGCAAGCAGGGCCGTCGGGCTGCCGGTGCTCAGCGCCCCGGGAGCGAGGGGCACCGCGAGAAGCGTCGCGCAGGCGAGGAGGGTGAGCGCCCCTCTGCCGCCGGCGCCGTCGCGGCTTTCGATCCCGACCTCACGCCGTCGGATCATCGTGCGCGCTCACCCGGTCCCCGGCCGCGGTCCTGCCGTCGACATGGGAGAACGGCGTGCCCGACGGGCAGCGCTCCGAGAGGGCGTAGCGAAGCAGCACCACGTCGCCGATCCGTCGCGTGTCGGCCAGACGCGCCCGCCGTGTCGCCGTCCACGGGAACGCGCCTGCCTCGACGAATCGGGGGGCACGCGACTCGCCGACGAAGAAGGGTGCGATCACCAGCTGCAGCTCATCGGCGATGCCTTCGCGAAGAAACTGTGTGTGCAGGCGCCCGCCGCCCTCGACCATCAGTCTCTTCACACCGCGTTGGGCGAGGTCCTCCGCCACGTCGTGCATCGTCACGAGGTCGCTGAGAGCCACCACGGTGGCGTGGTCGCCGAGGAGGGACGCGATGCGAGGCGCCTCACCGCGCGGGCAGTAGACGAGCTTGTCGATGTCTCCCGCGGTGAAGAACGACGAGGCGGCCGGCAGATCGCCGGTCGCTGTCACGGTGACCTTCACCGGAGAAGCGCTCCGCCCGTCTGCGATGCGCTTCAGCTGGCGATCGGCGCTGCGTACCAGCAGCCGGGGATCGTCACGCCGGACGGTCGAGGCCCCGACCATGATCGCGTCGCTCTCTGCGCGCAGCTGGTCGACCCGGTCGAAGTCCTCGGCGTTCGACATCGCCAGTCGGCGCGGTGCCTCGGTGTCGAGGTAGCCGTCGATCGACATCGCGCAGCTCAGGACGATGTACGGAAGGGTCATGGTGCCGCGCGCCTTCCTGAAGCGGCCATGCCCTCGCCGCCCCGCAGGAGCGAGGCGGCTATGACGAGAGCGCCCGGCGCGAGAGCGATGAGCGACAGCACGCCGTACGCGGTGGCGGCAGCGATCCCGGCCGCAGCACCCAGGCCCGCTGCGCCGAACGCGAAGGCGGCGGCCGCCTCGCGGGGCCCCCATCCGCCGAAGCTCAGGGGGATCGACGACGCGAGCACCGCGATCACTGCCGCGACCATCATCTCTCCGGAGGAGGCGGGCACTCCTACGGCGGCGCAGGCGACGAGGAAGGTGGCGACATGCGCGGCCAGGACGACGACGGATGCCGCGACCACACGCAGCACGGTTCCCACGGTCGCGAAAGCTCCGCGCAGAATGCCCAGCTCGCGGTGAAGGGCGTCTCGTGCCCGACGGCTCGCCAGCGCGACTCCGATCGCCACGAGGACGACTCCGACCATCAGCGCCATGGCGGGAGCGTAGGCCGAGAACCCGATCGACGCCACCACGGCCACGGCCAGCACGAGCTGGACCGCCTGCCCCGCCGCGCGCTCAGCGGCGACGGCGCGCGCCGCCTGAGCGAGACGCACCTGACTGCGCCCGTGCGACACCGCTCTGTCGACGTCGCCGATCACGCCACCGGGCAGCACGGAGTTCAGGAACTGCGAGCGATAGTAGGCGGCGACCGACTCCTTCCAGCCGAGACGCAGTCCGAGGCGGCGAGCCAGGACCCTCCACCGCCAGGCGGCCGCCCCCGTCGCCGCCGCCGCGAGCAGGATCGCCGCCGCGATGGCCGGAGGCGACACCGCCGCGATCCCACGGACGAAGGGTTCGGCACCGGCCACGGCGACGATCGCCCCGAGCAGCGCGATGCCGACAGCCGCCTTGATCCACGGCCGCCATAGCGGCGCTGCCCGCACCCACCCGCGGGCCGAAGCGGTCACGGCGCTCACGGCGGCCACGCCAGGAAGTCGATGTGCTCCACGATGACCCGCAGCTCTCCGGCCGCGATCTGCGCTGCACGTTGCCGGGCGTACTCCGCGGCCCACTCCCGGAGTGCTGGTCGCTGCGCGACCGCGGCCGCGAGCCAGCCGTGCATCCACTCCGAGACCAGGGCACGGTCGCCACCCGCCAGTCGCCAGTGCGAGTCCGCCACGCTCACCGACCACCCGGCGGACCGGAACAGGTCGGCTGCGACGGCAGGGGCATCGGGCCCGAGCAGGCGCCGGCCCTCGACCGTGCGCCGCTGGTGATCGTTGAAGGAGGCCGCGAACAACCTGTCGCCGGGATCCACCGGGTCGAGCAGCACCTGCCCCGTCACCGACAGCGCGAACAGCGCGGGCGCCCCGGCGTCGATGCAGGCCGCGACGATGGCCGAGATCTCATCGGCGGAGAGGACGTCGAGGAGCGCGGAGGCGGTGACGAGCGATGCGCCGTCCAGATCGCGGCCGCGCAGCGCCCCGAGCTCGCCGGGTCGTGTGCGCACCGTGATCGACGCTCCGTCCCGATCGTGTAGATCGGCGCTCGCCGCGTGCTGCAGGAGCGCGTCGTTCCAGTCGTGCAGCACCCACGTCTGGGGTCCGGGAAGCAGCGGAGCCAGCCACCGCGGCATCGACCCGGTTCCGGAGCCGAGATCGTGGATCGTCACCGGAGGGCGCAGCATCCGCCCCGCCTGCGCGACGAGCGCGTGTGATCGCGAGCCGGCGTCGGCAGCCTCCCGCAGGGTCAGCCAGTCGGCCGACACGGGGATCACGGCGCTCATCGCAGCCCCGCGAGCGCCGAGTGGATGTCACGCGCGGTGTCGCTCCAGCGTCTGCGGCTCGGAGCGGCGCGTCTGGCGGCAGCCGACATCTCGGCGCGGCGCGCGGGATCCTCGAGCCACTCTCGCAGCGCAGAGGCGAGGGCTTCCCCGTCCTGCGGCGGCACGAGCATGACCGCCTCTGGCGGCTGCGCCGCTTCGGGGATGCCTCCGACGTCGCTCGCGATGACAGGGATGCCGCGGCTGAGAGCGTCGGCGACCGCGATCCCGTAGCTCTCCGTGCGCGAGGGAGCGACCAGGACGTCCGCGGCTGAGTAAGCCTGTCCGAGTTCTCGCGCGTCCAGCACGCCCGTCCAGTTGATGCGGCGCGACAGCCCGGCCGCCGTCGCGTCGGCGGCGGTCCGCTCGGCGAAGGCGCGATCGGTGGTCACCGACCCGGCGAACGTGCAGGTCCACGTGGGGTTCGTGCTGAGATCGGCGAGGGCCTCGACCAGCGTGTCCTGGCCCTTGTGCGAGGCGACGACACCGACGCACAGCAGCGACCCGCCTGTGGAGGATCCCGCCGCCGGGGGTGCTTCGTCCGAGCCGGGAGTCGCCACGACGATGCGTTCGGGCCGCGCGAGCTCGTGCCGCGCGAGCTCTCCTCGGAGCCACTCGCTCGTGGCGATGACGCGATGCGCGCGTGCGAGAGCGCGGCGCTCGCCGTCGATCGCGTGCGGGTCGGAGTCGTCGAATGCCCCTGCCGCCATGTGCGCGAGCACGATGATGCGAAGCCGCCCGGCAGCGGCCTCGATCGAAGACGGCGCGCGCGTCGCGATCAGACCGTCCACCAGCACCAGGTCGCCGTCCGGTGCAGCCTCGAGCGGATCCGGTCGCCGGGAGGAGCCGACGCTCGTCGGCAGGACGTGCACATCCCAGCCGAGGCTGCGCAGCTCTCCGCTCACGCGCTGGTCGTAGACGTTGCCCCCGCTCACGCGCTGGGGGTCGTCGAAACCCTCGGGGACGACGAACCAGACGGTGGAGTCGGGTGCGGTCACAGGTCCACCTCGAACGAGGCCCACGCGATGTGCGACTCGCGCAGCGTCACCACGATGCCGGTGAGATGCCCTCCGCCGAGCTCATCGGCGTGAACCGCCTGCACGAGACGCTCGGCGATCACGCTGCACAGACGCTCGGTCGTCGTGTTGACGCCGGCGAACTCCGGCTCATCATCGAGGTTCCGATACGAGAGGACGGAGAGGATGCCGCGCAGCGCGTCCGATGCGCGTCCGATGTCGACCACCACCCCGTCGGGGTCCAGCGAGCCGGCACGGAAGGTCGCATCCACGACGTACGTCGCGCCGTGGAGTCGCTGAGCCGGTCCGAACGCCTCGCCGGTGAGGCTGTGGGCGATCATCATGTGGTCTCGAACGGTGACCGAGTAGGTCATGCGGGGTCCCTCCAGTCGATGGTGTGGCAGAGGCCGGGCAAGGATCCTGCCGCGATCCGCGCCATGACGTCGGGGAGGTCGCGCCAGGAGGAGTCGCCGGTGAGCAGGGAATCGAAGGCGGGGTCGTGCAGCAGCCGCAGCGCGAGCGCGAGTCGGTCGCCGGTCGTGCGGCTGCCGCGTCGGCGCGGCGAGACCATGCCGACCTGACTGGAGCGGATGGTCAGGCGCCGGGAATGGAAGGCGCCGCCGAGCCGCACGTTCGCGGGTCGATCGCCGAACCAGCTCGCCTCGATGATCTCGCCTTCGGTGGCGGCCGTGTCGATGGCCAGCTGCAGTCCGTCGCTCGATCCGCTGGTGTCGATGATGAGATCCCGCTCCGTCGGGGCGTCTTCCGGATGCGCGTAGGCGACGCCGAGGCGTTCGCACACATCCGCTTTCGCCCGATCGATGTCGACGACGGCGACCTCGACTCCCGGCATGCCGCGCGCGAGCCGGGCGACAGCGCAGCCGATCATTCCCGCACCGATGACCGTGATCCGGTCGCCGACGAGGGGTGCGGCATCCCACAGGATGTTCACCGCGGTCTCGACCGCGCCGGCCAGAACCGCGCGGCGCGTGGGAACGCCGTCCGGCACGATGGCGACGGCGGACGCGGGGACGACGAACTGCGACTGGTGGGGGTGAAGGACGAAGACAGTCCGCCCGGCTGTGCCGTCCGGCCCCTGCTCGACCACGCCGACGGTGAGATACCCGTACTTCACCGGCGCAGGAAAGTCGCCCTGCTGAAAGGGCGCGCGCATGCGCTCCCATTCGGTGTACGGCACCTCGCCGCGGAAGACGATCGATTCGGTGCCGCGGCTGATGCCGGTGTAGAGGGTGCGCACGAGCACATCGTCCGCTCCCGGCGCCGAGACGGGCTCGGTGCGAAGCGATGCGCGGCCCGGTGCCTCCACCCAGTACGCGGTGGCCATCATCGGGAGCAGGCCTCGATCGCCGTCGTCAAGGCCCCCTTCGCACGCGGGTGCGACGTGGTATCCATGACGAAGAAACGGAGCCCCCGATGCCGAAAGTCCATTTCGCTCCGCTCTCGTCGATCGCGGCGGGGCTGCTCGGCCTCTTCGCGGTCGATCGTGTGTCTCCGCTGTCCGCGGCCGGATGGGCCGCCGGACTTCTCTACCTTGTCGTGTCGAACGGACTTCTCGCCAGGGGGTTGCACCGCAGGGTGAGCAGCACCTTCGGATGGGCGAACGGCGTCACGGCGGGCCGTTCGACTCTCGTGGGCCTGGTCACCGCCCTCGTCGCGACGTCGATCGGCTCTGCCGTCTCCGTCCCGCTCGTGATCGTGCTCGGCAGCATCGCCCTGATCCTGGACGCGGTGGACGGGTGGGTGGCGCGGCGAACGCGCAGCGAGAGCGAACTCGGAGCCCGGTTCGACATGGAAGTGGACGCCTTCCTCCTGCTCGTGCTCAGCGTCTTCGTCGCACCGTCGCTCGGTTGGTGGGTGCTCGCGATCGGGCTGCTGCGCTATGCCTTCGTCGTGGCGGGGTGGCTCGTCCCCTGGATGCGCTCGACGCTTCCGCCCCGGTACTGGCGCAAGGTGGTCACCGCGGTCGCCGGAATCGCACTGATCATCGCGGCCTCGGGCCTTCCCCCGCTCGCGGTTCGTGTCACAGTGACGGTGATCGCACTCGCCTTGCTGGTCGAGTCGTTCGGACGAGACGTGCTGTGGCTTGCGACGCACCGTCCCGCGACAAGGATCGGAGTGGGGACGGGTCGCGGACGAACGAACGGAGAGATGCGATGACCGGAAGAGATCAGCGCGGACCGTTGGTTCTGCGCATACTCAGCGCTGTGCTGCTTCTCGCGGCCGGCGGCATCCACCTCTACCTCGTGTTCAACGGGGTGGGCGGCATCCTGGGAGTGATGTTCACCCTCAACTTCGTCGCCGGACTGGTCCTCGCGATCGCGATGGTGGTGCTGCGCGGCAGGCTTCTGCGCCTCGCTTCGGTGCTGAGCCTGCTGTTCATGATCGCGACGCTGCTGGCGCTCGTGCTCGCGCTCACCGTCGGACTGTTCGGGATCACCCAGACCTGGGACTTCACGCTCGTCCGCGAGACGGTGATCGTCGAATCGATCGGCGTCGTCGTGCTCGCCGTCACGACGGTCGTCCTGTTCCGCACGCCGCGCGACGGGAGGGCCACGACGGGTCGGCTCGGAGGCGGCCTATAACCGGCGGCCGCGCTCGACGCAAGCGCGCGGCCCGCTAGCGCCCTCGCGCGGCGCGCGGGGCAGGATGAGAGCATGCCGAGCAACCCGTATGACTCGCGGCCCTGGCTTGCCGCGTACGCCGATGGCGTCCCCGACAAGATCGATGAGCCCACGCAGACGCTCCCCGAGATGCTGCAGGCCAGCGTCCGCGCGTACGGACGCCGTCCGGCCCTCGAGTTCTTCGGCGCCGTGACCAGCTACCGCGAACTGGGTGAGCAGATCGAGCGAGCCGCAGAGGGCCTGCGGCGCCTCGGCGTGGGCAAGGGCGATCGAGTCGCGATCGTGCTTCCGAACTGCCCTCAGCACGTGGTCGCCTTCTACGCCGCGCTGCGACTCGGCGCGATCGTCATCGAGCACAACCCGCTGTACACGGCCCGCGAGCTGCGGCACCAGTTCGAAGACCATGGGGCGCGCATCGCCATCGCCTGGGACAAGACCGTCGACACCCTCGCCGAGTTCCCTTCCGACCTGAAGCTCGAGCGCATCGTCAGCGTCGACATCACCGCCGCCCTGCCGTTCGGCAGGCGGCTGCTGCTGCGCGCGCCCCTCGCGAAGGCCCGCGCCTCGCGATCGCAGCTGACCAGCCGGCCGAAGACGCGGGATCTGCTGCCGTGGCGGGACCTCGTCGCTCATCGCCGCCTCTCGCGTCGGGTGAGCGGTCCGGCTCTGGGCGACATCGCCCTTCTGCAGTACACCAGCGGCACGACCGGCTCCCCGAAGGGCGCCATCCTGACCCATGCCAACCTTCGCGCCAACGCGATGCAGGGACGCGCCTGGGTGCCAGGGCTGGTCGAGGGCGAGGAGGTCTTCTACGGGGTGCTCCCGCTCTTCCACGCCTACGGGATGACCCTCTGCCTCACCTTCGCGATGAGCATCGGAGCGAAGCTGGTTCTGTTCCCGAAATTCGACCTGGATCTCGTGAAGGATGCCGCGCGCAAGAGCCCGCCGACGTTCCTGCCCGCCGTGCCGCCGATCTACGACCAGCTGGCTCGGGCCGCATCGCGGGGGAGCCTCGACCTGTCCACTGTCCGATTCGCGATCTCGGGGGCGATGAGCCTTCCGGTCGCGACGGTCGACCGGTGGGAGGACGCCACCGGCGGGCTCCTCGTCGAGGGGTACGGCATGACCGAGACGTCCCCGGTTGCTCTCGGCAACCCGATCGGGCCCACCCGTCGACCGGGAACGGTAGGGGTGCCCTTCCCCAGCACCGAGATCCGCGTCGTCGATCCCGACGACCCCGCGGTCGACAGGCCGCTGGGCGAAACGGGCGAGCTGCTGATTCGCGGGCCTCAGGTGTTCCAGGGGTACTGGGGGAGACCCGGCGATACCGCCGCAAGCCTGCTGGAGGGTGGGTGGCTGCGCACCGGCGACATCGCGTCGGTCTCGCCGGACGGGTTCGTCACCATCGTCGACCGCCTCAAAGAGCTCATCATCACCGGCGGGTTCAACGTGTCGCCGAGCGAGGTGGAGGCTGCGCTCGAAGCGCACGCCGATGTCATCGGGGCGGCCGTCGTGGCCCTTCCGCGCACGAGCGGCGGCGAGGACGTGGCCGCCGCTGTCGTCCTCGGCGAAGGCGCCGCTCTCGACATCGACGCGTTGCGTGACTACTGCCGCACGCGACTGGCCGCCTACAAGGTGCCCAGGCGGATCGTCGCCGTCGACGAGCTTCCGCGGTCCCTCATCGGCAAGGTTCAGCGCCGGGAAGTGCGGGAACGGCTGCTGTCCGCCTCCGCGAAGGAGTCGGATCAGCGACGCGACGAGCGCTGAACGCGGTCGTAGGAGGGCTGTCGCACGGCGCGAACCCACTCAGGCAGGCGCGCTCCGGGGAGAAGTCGGCGACCCGCGTCGAAGCGCAGCGGGCTGTCGGCTCGTCCTGGCGTGGCCCGCAGTTCCAGATCGGCGAAGGGATGCCACGGCCCGCGCAGTCTCGCGGCGTAGAGCCGGAGGTGCCAGGCGTCGGTCCGCAGACGGGTCGCCAGGTCGGGAAGGGCGGTGGGCAGGTCGTGCGGCGAGATCGTCCTGGCCGCGATGAGCATCGCACCACGGTCGCCGACGTACGGGAGAAGCGTGCCCAGATGCGCTCGCGACGGCGACCGATGCAGGAGCAGGCCGAAACGCCCGGGTACACCGGCGCCGGTCGAGGCGAGCTCGAGGTCGGCGACCTGACCCCTCGATTCGATCCGCAGCGCGAGCCCGACGATGTCGGGCAGCGGCGGCGGCAGCCCTATCGACCGGGACGCTCGAGCGACCACGCGTTCCGGTTCGGGCGCAGGATCGTCGATCCACCCGATGCCCGACTGCGACCTGCTCAGCCACGAGATCTCGCCCTCCAGCTCTACGCCGTGCGGGTGGATCGGGCGGGGCCGGCGGACGAGGAGCATCCCTGCGAAGACGGCTGCCAGCGCCCGGCCGATCGCGTTCGATGTGCGGGTGTTCGCCATACGCTCCCTGTCGATGCCACGAGTCGTGCGTGATTCCGAGCCCCAGGGTAGAGAGAGGCTCCCGTGTGCTCTGCCTCCTTGACAGCCTCCGGGCGCGCGAGTAGCGGCGAGAGCCGCTGCGGAGAAGGCCGGTGATCAGCTGTGAACTTCCGGCCAAGCTCCTGCATCGAGACGGCACGGAGTTCGGCAAGGCGCACACTGAGCGCATGTGGTGGAGATTCCTGAACGCCGTGCGAAAGCGGCAGCACCGCGTCGCGCCGACGACGTGGGTCGCTGCCATTGCGGCTGTCGTCTACACGTTCGCGCCGATCGACCTGATCCCCGAACTCGTGCTCGGGCCGCTGGGGTTCGTGGACGACATCGGCCTCTGGGGGATCTTCGCGATCCTTTTCACACGCGAACAGCATCGGTGGGTCACAGCGCGCGAGGCGCCGTCCCGTACGAATGCGGTGCGAAGCTAGGCCAGATACGGGTCGACGAGCAGCGGTCCGCGGATGTCGCGCAGGGTGTCGACGAGACGGGAGAGGCTTCTCCCGCTCCACGCCGACATCTGCAGGTCGTAGGGGCCGAGCGGTTCCAGCTTTCCGGTCCGGATCCTGATCACCTCCCACTTCGCCGCGCGCAGGAAGCGATCCTTGCGACGGTCGGCGTCGGTTCGTCTGCCGACGTGCTCGAGGCCGTGCCGGCCGGTGCTGTCGTACTCGATCGCCACGCGCAGTTCGGGAAGAAGGATGTCGGGCCACACCTCGTGATGGTCGAAGAATGGCCGAGCGACACGCACCGCATTGAGTCCCTGGGTCAGCGCGAGCCGCGCGAAGAGGTCGGCACGCAGCTGCGCTTCAACCGCGGATGCCGGCTTCGGCGCGCACTCGGAGTGAAACGGCGATCCCACCGGCAGATCGGGCGTCTTCGGGCACAGCTGCCGCTTCGGTTTCGGCTTCCTGGGCCGCAGAACCGCGCGCCCGGTGGGCACGACGATCGCTGCGAGGGCGGGAGCGTCGGGAGGAGGCACCACATCCCGCATCGGAAGAGCGGGTGTGGGGCGGGCGAGCGTCGAGCACTCGGGACACCATGCCGAGCGGCGGCGTTCGCGTCCCGGCCTGTTGCGCTGCTCGTCGGGGGTGGCGGCGAACTTGTGACCCGCTTCGCATTGCCACAACAGCAGAACGTCGGCCGCCGGAGGCACTTGACTGAGGACGATGCCGGCGTTCAGTTCGGGGTGATACTGACGGATGAGGGCGGGGAACGGCGCCCACGCCTCTCGATAGCTGCCGACCGGATAGGGAACGTCGACGCCTTTGGAGAACTGGCGACGCGCCCACCACAGCTCGACTCGCTCCGCCATGACGAGCAGGTTAGGCGCGGCCGGCGACATCACCGGGAAGCGCCGTCGCGGTCACTCGTGTTCGGGCAGGACGGGGGTGGACCAGCCCGGATCGTGCCCCAGCTGCGCCGCCCGTGAGAGCGAGGCAGCCCCGAAGCGATCGTGCACGGCATCGAGCACGGTGTCGAGGCGAGCGCCGTCATCCCAGTCGATCGGAAGCTCCGGCTGGACCCCGTCGGCGTGCCCCAGCTGCGAGAGCGAGACTCCGATCAGCGTGATGCCGCGCTCTGCGATCGCCGGGAGCGCGGCGGCCAGCAACCCGCGGGCGACGGCGAGCAGCACCCCCGTCCGATCGCTCGGGAAGCGGAGCGTGCGCGATCGGGTGGCCTTCGCGTAGTCGCCGTACCGAAGACGGAGGACCACCGTGCGACACACCCGGTCGCGATCCCGCAGGCGACGGCCGAGTCGATCGACGATCTGGGTCAGGATGAGGTCGAGCTCCTCGGCCGTCCGCGGGCGGGTGCCCAGCGCCCGCTGGGATCCGATCGAGCCGCGGCGCTGCGTCGTGTCGACCGGGCGAGGGTCGCGCAGTCGGGCGAGGGCATGCAGGTGCGCCCCGGTCGCCTTGCCGAGCAGCCGCTCTGCCGTGGCCGCTTCCAGCTCGGCCAGCTGGCCGACCGTGGTGATGCCGAGTCGGTGCAGCTTCTCGGCGGTCACGGCGCCGACTCCCCACAGCCTCTCGACGGGGAGCGGGAGCAGGAACTCCTGCTCCCGCTCAGGCTCGACCACGAGCATCCCGTCGGGTTTGCTCACGGCGCTGGCCACCTTGGCAAGAAATTTCGTCCGTGCCACCCCGACCGAGATGGCGAGCCCCACCTCGGCTCGAACCCGCTCGCGCAGACGAGCCGCGACCTGCTCGGGCGTGCCCGCGATGCGTCGGAGACCGCCCACCTCGAGGAACGCCTCGTCGATGGAGAGGCCCTCCACGAACGGTGTCGTATCGCGGAAGATCGCGAACACGTCCTTACTGGCCGCGGAGTAGGCCTCCATGCGCGGCGGCACGACCACGGCGTCCGGGCACAGCTCTCTCGCCTGCCGGCCGCCCATCGCCGTGCGCACTCCTCGAGCCTTCGCCTCGTAGCTCGCCGCGAGAACCACGCCGCCCCCGACGATCACGGGCCGACCACGCAGTGCGGGCGCATCACGCTGCTCGACCGAGGCGTAGAACGCGTCGAGATCCGCGTGCAGCACGGTCGCCTCGCCCCGCATCCCCGCCCTCCCGCCGGTCCCTCGTCCCGCGGATCATCGCACCCACCCGCGACATCCGCGGGTCGGCGCGGTGGAGGTGAAAGGCTCGTTCAGACCGGTTCGGTGGTGCGGATCAGGCCGCAGTTCACACACGACCATGCGACAAGGAATCGTTCGTCGTCCAGGATCTCGAACTTCAGCACGTCGCCGCAGGTGGGGCAGAGTCGCGGATCTGCGGCATCCAGCGTCATGCTTCCAGCCTAGGAACTGCGGCGGGGTGGCGGGCGGGTGAAGTGGAATACGAGCGCTGGGAGTACGGTGGTGCCCGTCCGCCGCCTCGTCAGCGGCGCGGACTTCGACAACGTGCGAAGGAGCCCCGATGGATGATTCCACGAGCGAGCCGGCCCGGATCTCCGCGGCCGCATTCCACCGTGCGCCTGGCGTCACGGATTGGCGCGTCACAGCCACGGGTCCGCAGGCCGTGTTCACGGCGAACTCCCTCGCGCACGCGGCATCCCTCGTCGCTCATGTCGTTGCCGCCGCCGACCGATTCGCGGTCCGGCCCGACGTCGACGTGCGCCCCGAGGCGATCGTCGTGCGCGTGCCGTACCCCAGCGAGGACGGCATCCCGGGCGCTGCTGCGCCGTTCGCCGCCGCCGTGTCGCAGGCAGCCGCCGAGCTTCAGCTGACCGCGGATCCCGCACGAGCCCAGGCCGTTGGCATCTACGTCGCCCAGCATTCGCATGCGGATGTGCGGCCGTTCTTCATGGCGGCTCTGGGCTACGACGCCTTCGGCGAGGGGGATGCCGTCGACCCGCTGCGCTGTGGACCGCAATTGGCCTTCAACCCGATCACCGGCGACTCTCCGTCACGGGGCCGCACGCACTTCGACGTCTTCGTGCCCGCCGACCAGATACGGGCACGCGTGGATGCCGCGCTCGCCGCAGGAGGCAGATTGGTCGACGATTCGCACGCCCCCGCATGGTGGTCGCTGGCCTCGCCCGACAACCACGGTGTCGACATCGCGTCGTGGACCGACACCTACGAGTGAGGCGCGTGCCGCGAACCGCACGCGCCTCGTCGAGCCCGGTGCTCACTGTCGACTGATCACACCGTCTCGTGCATCGCCGAAGGAAGATCAGCGGGTGGCGTGCTGACGGATGCCGCGGCCCTGTGGCGCACGAAGCGACGTGCCGACGAGGGGACCGCTTGACCCTCACGCGGGGTGAGGCCGGACGATGCCTGTATGAGTGACTATTTTGACGCATTCGAGATCGGTCCACTGTCAGAGCGCGGAATGCAGGCAGTCGCGCCCGAGGTGTTCCGCGGCATCTATGCCATGCCGGCGTTCGTGACGATACCCACGCCCGATCTGGAGGCATCGGCGGACTTCTGGGTCCGCGGGCTCGGCTTCATCGAGCTGTTCGGCATTCCGGGTCAGGTGGTGCACCTTCGCCGGTGGGCCTACCAGGATGTGCTCCTGGTCGCCGCGGCTCCAGGCGCCGATATGGGCGACGTGCCGGAGATGAGCGTGAACTTCTCGTGCGTGCTCAATCAGATCGCTCCGGTCGTCGAGGCATGCAACCTGCTGGTGCAGGGGAGTGCGACCGGACCGCGCGACACCCCCTGGCGCACACGCGATGTCGAGGTGATCACGCCGGAGCGAGCGCGGGTGATCTTCACGGCACCGAGGGAGTTCGACCCCGACAGCCAGGAGGCGAAGGACCTCGCGGCAGTCGGGATCACGGCCCCGGGAATCGCTGACGGGAGGTCAGACTGATGCACATGACTGATCGCGACATCACTGAGAGAGTGACCGTGGGGGCCGCGGCGGAGCTCCTCGGCGTGACCGTCCGCACCCTCCACCATTGGGATGAGATCGGCTTGGCGTCGCCGTCGGTCCGAACCGGAGCGGGCTACCGCCACTACACCGACGCGGACTTGGAGCGACTGCACCGTATCGTCGCCTATCGTGAGGCCGGCCTGGGACTGGACGCGGTGCGTGAGGTCCTCGACGACACGACGGCAGCGATCGGCGCCACGCTGCGTGAGCAGCGTTCGCAGCTCGCGGAACGCATCCACGACCTGCAACGACTCGATGAGCGCCTGGAGCGGATGACGAGAGCGCACGAGGTCGGCATCCTGCTCGACGAAGACGAGCAGATCGAGACGTTCGGACCGGACTGGGATCCGGCGCACACTCGGCATGCCCGCACGATGTGGGGCGGTTCGGTTCAGTGGGCCCAGTTCGCCGAACGCTCCGCCTCACGCACCAGGGAGCAGTGGCGTTCGCTCTCCGATTCGATGGCGAGATTCCAGTCAGACCTGGGTGACGCCTTCGGGGCCGGTGTCGTTCCGGGCAGCGCCGAGGCGAACGAGCTCGTCGAGCGTCACCGGCAGACCTTCTCGCACTTCTTTCCGCTCACCCGAGAGATGCAGGTGTGCTTGGGGCGGATGTTCCAGTCCGATCCAGGCTTCGCCGCCCACTACGACGGGATCAGAGCCGGGCTGGCCGCGTGGTTCCGGCGGATCATCGACGAGTCCGCCCGTGCTCATGGCATCGATCCCGACGCCGCCATCTGGCGGTGACAAGACTGAGGCGACGCGCGGGTGAGACCGGCACGAGCGTGCCGAACCGTCAGCCGATGCGCTGGTCGCTGACGCCGCGTGTGGGGATGAGCAGGATAATCCCGAGAAGCAGGCTGACGCCGAGCGCGATCATCTCGCCTATCGCGTCGACGACCGGCATGTGGTGCAGATGAAACGCGTGATAGGCGAAATGCAGAGAGCCGAAGATCGTCCAGGCGACCCCGAGAACCCGGTACGCGTACTCGCTGCGCCAGATGAGACTCGCGACGCTGGCGCCGCCTAATGCGAGATACAGCGCGCCGACGTCCCGGATCAGGTGCTCGTTGAAGGGACCGTCGCCCGAGACCCAAGAGCCGAGCACTCCGGGAAACGAATCGAAGAAGGTGGTCGGAGAGAAGTAGGCCCAGACTCCGACGAACAAGGCGAGGATGGCTGAGAGCGCGGCGGCCGCGGCATGAAGTCGTTTCACACTCCAAACGACGACGCAGAGCCGCGAAACGTATGGGTCGGCTAGCTCTGCGCGATCCTGAGAGCGCGGCTGGTGAAGTAGCCGACCCGGCCGCTGTCGTCCTCGACCCCGAAGACCCACTTTCCGGAGGGAGTCGCCTGGATGTCGATGACGGTGCCCCGTGCGTCAGGGCTGACGACGTGGTCTCCGGGCTTGAAGAAGGTATCGGTCATACATCGCAGGCTACGAGGCCGCACCACGCGACGCCTCCCTCGTGAGACGGATATCGGCCGTCGCCTACGGTGCGGTCCGGTGCTTCTCGAGCAGCGCGATGTCGTGCAGGTCTGCCGCGCGAGGGTCGTACCCCTGGCGAAAGCTCAGCTGCTGCCCCGCAGACAGACACGGGATCGCGTAGCCGTCGATCGTTCCCGTGGCGAACCCGTCGGTCGCGTAGTGGAAGCCGTCTCCGCCGGCGTGGCCCGCCTGATGGCCGCTACCGTCGCCGGCGAAGGTCACGGGATGAACGTCGACGATGCGGCCGTCCGGATCTGTCAGCTCGAGCCGCGAAGGCGCCCAGTCCGTTGTGACGACGAAGTCGCGCCCACCGAGCAGGTCGAGCAGGGAGGGCAAGTCCCGGATGTCGACGGCGAGATCCATGTCGCCATGCCCTCGCGTCTGGCGCCCCACGACGGCGTCGACAGCCCACCCGCCGGCCAGCCACACCCTCAATTCTGCGGCCCCGAACTCGCGGAACAGATCGATGACGTCGCTGCTTTCCATTCCTCCACCTTCTCTCACCAGTGTCAGCGGCGCTCGAATCTCGACTTGTCATCTCCCTGACACTTTGCCGTTGCGCTAACCATCGCGACGAGACATACTTAGCTATATGGCTAACCATGCGGAGGTGGATGGAGTCTTCGCGGCGCTGTCGGATCCCACGCGACGCGAGGTGATCCGGCTTCTCGGCAAGGGTCCGGCGAGTGTCGGGCAGTTGTCGGCTCCGTTCGCGATCACGCTTCCGTCCTTCATGAAGCATGTCCGCGCACTGGAAGCGAGCGGTCTGATCCGAACGCGAAAGGTGGGGCGGGTCCGCACCTGCTCGCTGAACCGCGAACGTCTTGCGCTCGTGGATGACTGGCTGGCGGAGCAGCGCGGCATCTGGGAAGCCCGTACCGATCGTCTTGCAGACCTCGTCACCGACTGGAGAGAGCACTCATGACCGACACCGTGATCGACCCCGACTTGGATCTGACACTGCAAAGGACCATTCGCGCCACTCGGGAATCGATCTGGCAGGCGTGGACCGACCCCGCGCTGCTCGAGCGGTGGTGGGTTCCGGCGCCTGCGCAGGCGCGTGTCGACCAGCTCGACGTCCGCCCCGGCGGCGGTTTCGTGACGTCCATGCGGGAGGGCGGGCAGGACTACGTGCCGCACACCGACGGGATCTTCCTCGTGGTCGAACCAGGTCAGCGGCTTGTATTCACGAATGCCATCAGCAGCTCCTGGCGCCCGGCCCACCCCGCACCGGTCTCGATGACGGCCGAGGTGTTGCTCACCGAGCATCCCGAGGGGACGGACTATCGCGTGATCGTCCGCCACGCCGATCCTGCCGCCCGGGACCTTCACAAGGAACTGGGATTCCTCGACGGATGGGGCTCCGTCACCGCCGCCCTTGCCGCGCTCGTCGAATCCGAGCTCACCGCCCCGATCGCCGGGGCGTAGTCGAGGGCAGCCGGTAGGTGCCGTCCGCGATGGCGGCGTCGTCACCGAGGCCCGGATGATCATGGTGAAGGGACCGTCAGGTGACGGCAGCCAGTTGGCTGCCTCCACCGCGTGGGTGGGACGGTGGTGCTGGACGAACAGCGTGAGCGAACCGTCCTAGCCGTATCGGATGCCGGGGTGCGGTGGCGAGAGACGTTCCGCGTTCGCAACTCAGTCTCGACGCGGCGGAACGGCTCGGTGAGCGGCGTGTCGGCCACCGACGGCCGTGAAGAGACTGAATTGCGAACGCCTCGATGGATGGCCCTGGTCTCGGTGGAGCCTGTGGCCTCCGGGAAATCCGGCTGGACGGGCCCGGCGCCGAGCGGGCCGGTCTCTCGCGCGGATCGCCTCGGAGATTCCCGACGCGTGCGGGCGATGGATCGAAGCTCAGCCGCGTCCGTAACAGCATGGCCGTACCTCCCGGATCAGTCGCGCTCGACGGGAAGCCACAGCTCGCAGGTCGCCGTGCGGAAATCGTCGGCGCGGTCGAGGATGGCGACGATCGACGGCCCCGGACGCAGACGCCACGGGTTCGACGGGAACCAATCGGTCGCCGTGGCCGCCCATGCCGACTGCAGGGCGCCCGGATACTCGCCTTCGGTGCGGAACACCGCCCACGTTCCCGCAGGAACGTCGATCGCGTCCAGATCCTCGGGCACGGGTGTCGTTCGTGTGACTGCGACACCATGCAGGTACGTCAGTTCGCTGCCCTCTTCGTAATCCGGATCGACGTCGTCGCTCACCTGGAGCAGTCCTGCAGGCTCGGTGTCGTTCAGCTCCTTGAGCCGCGAGTGCTCTGTCACGGGTACTGATGCGATGTGCTGCTGGATGTGAGGATTGACGCCCTTGTGGATGAGCGGCACGCGGGCGGCGTGCCCGATGAGCCGGAAGGCAGGTCGGTCTGCGATGCGGGTGTTCATGGTCATGTTCCCTTCGATGGTCAGGCGGAACCTGAGCTGCGGTTGTGTGCGAAGGGGACCGCCGTTTCGGCGTATATCGCCAGGGCCGACGCCGTGAACGGATCGGAACGCCCGGCCGAAGGCCTCGGTCGACCCGTAGCCGTAGCGCACAGCGACGTCGAGCAGCTCCTCGTCGCCGAGCAGGTCCCCGGCGGCGACCGACATGCGGCGACGCCGGATGTACTCCGAAAGCGGCATGCCCGCCAACGACGAGAACATCCGCCGCAGGTGGTACTCCGTGGTGCCGAGTCCGCTCGCCAGCCGAGTCACGTCGATGTCGTCTGTCAGACGCTCCTCGACCAGCTCGACCAGTCTGTTCAGCTCAGCGATCATGGCGCTCCCTTCGGCCTCCACGTTGCCGGGTCGCGTCGACGTGCACCCGACTATCGCGGTCCGATCCGATCGCGTCCGGCGCCGCGGGCACCCGAGGAGTCGATCCGTCAGGGGGCCAGTTGCCAGGACCGGTCACGTCATGCCGTGGCTCTCATGGGCCGGTAACGCTGGGCGACCGCTCCTGACCGGAACTCGCGGCGATCCACGGGCTCGAGTTGGATGCGCTCTCGCAGACCCGCGAGCAGCGTCGGTCCGTGTCCGGCGAGGACCGGCTGCACCACGAACTCGTACTCGTCGATCAGCCCCAGATCGGCCAGCGCCGACGGGAGCGCCACGCCACCCACCAACAGGCCCTCGCCCGGCTGTTCTTTGAGTCGCCGCACCGCTGGGCCCACCTCGCCTCGCACCAGCTCGGCATTCCAGTCGACTTCGCTCAGCGTGCTCGACACGACGTACTTCTTCGCTCGGTCGATCGCCTCGGCGAAGGGGATGTCCCACTCGGCCATCCAGTCAGGCCACGAGCCCGTGGCCGGCTTCCGCCATGCCGACTCCATCATCTCGTAGGTCACCCGGCCGTAGAGCAGGGCATCGGCACGCTCTATCTCGGCAGTCCAGTAGTGCATGGACTCCTCGTCGGGAAGTAGACCTGCCTCGTGATGGCAGCATCCGTCGAGTGTGACGTTGATCGAGTATCGAAGTGGTCTCATCTCGTTGCTCTCCCTTGATGCGCGAAATGCTTCCCCCAGGCGGCCCTCAGGCGACTGTCATCGCCATTCTTCCCCGCCTGGACCGCGCCCGCCTCAACGACCGCCGCCGGATTCGCAGTGGCATCCGGATCGCCGATATGGGGCGCTTGCGTTTGCAGACGGTGGTGCTGTGGACTACGAGTTCGCACAGAGGGGATCGATCGTGAAGCTGCTGCTGACGTCGGGAGGCGTTACCAATCCGTCTATCCGCTCGGAACTCGTCGACCTGCTCGGCAAGCCGATCGAAGAGAGCGACGCGCTTCTCATTCCCACGGCGCAATGGGGGCACCCGATGTGCTCACCGCAGACCGTGTGGATGTCGACTGCCGGGCGCTGGCCAGATCAGACAGGTCTGACGGAACTGGGCTGGAGATCGGTCGGGGTCCTCGAATTGAGCGCCTTGCCGACCATCGGGCGGGAACGCTGGGAGCCTTGGGTGACCGCTGCGGACGCACTGCTGGTGGACGGCGGCGAGGCGATCTATCTCATCCGTTGGATGCGCGAGTCGGGTCTGGCAGACCTGCTGCCATCCTTGGCGGATACCGTGTGGGTCGGGGTGAGTGCCGGCAGCATGGTCATGACGCCGCGTATCGGCAGACAGTTCGTTGAATGGGATGTCGACGGCACCGACGAGGCTCTCGGCGTGGTCGACTTCTCGATCTTTCCGCACCTGGACTATCCGGGCTGGGCTTCCAATTCGTCGGAGAGTGCAGTGCGCTGGGCGGCGGAGATAGAGGGACGGTCCTTCGCGATCGACGACGCTACCGCGATCGCCGTTCACGGACACGACGTTCGAGTGATCTCCGAAGGGAAATGGCGAGAACTGAACGTCTGACCGGTTCGACGTCGGAACCTATCGCTGCAGCGAGGCGAGGAGTTCGATGGGCTCCGTGCCGGAGAACTCCACGATCCGGCCGTTCGCGATGCGGTACATCGCGAACTCCGCGATGTTCGCGTGCCGTCGAGTCGGCGCGAGGCCGCGGAATGGGCCGAGATGCGTTCCGCTTCCGCGGAGGTGCGCTGCGACACGGTCGTCCTCGACGATGAGCTGGATGCGTCGCCACTGCCAGTCCGGGAAGCCGTGGAACAGGTCGGCGAGATCGTCGATCCAGGCATCGGCGCCCGCGGGAAGATGTGCACGGCGTACCGCCGGGTCGAGGAATGACCGGATCTCGTCGAGGTCGTGCCGGTTGCAGGCGTCAAGGTAGTCCGCGTACCACTCGCGCATCTCCCACGACTCCACCTGACCATTCTCGGTGACGAGCGGTACGCGTCGGCGGGACGTGACGTGTGTCTCGCGGCCAGAGCTTTGGGGGAGGCTCTCGCCTCCTCGGATCCGGCTCGGGAACGGACTGTCGGAGCCCAGGCGGAGCATGGCCGGCATGGCTCAGCACACGCACTCGATACCCATGACGATCGACTACATCGAGATCTCGGTGACCGACATGCAGGCCGCGCGCGACTTCTACGGAACCGCATTCGGTTGGTCGTTCACCGACTACGGTCGGGAGTATGCAGGCATCAGAACCGCTGCAGAGAGTGACGGTGACGAAGCCGGCGGGCTCCTGCTCGCAGAGTCGGTCACTCCGGGCGGCCCGCTCGTGCTGCTCTACAGCGACGACCTCGACGACACTCTGGGCCGAGTGACAGCCGCTGGCGGCAGCGTGATCAGCGGTCCCTACGACTTTCCCGGGGGTCGCCGATTCCACTTCGCTGATCCCAGTGGAAATGAGCTCGGCGTGTGGGCGGCACCTTCGCCGAGCTGACGGCGCCCGAACTCCGCAAGGTCGCGGCGAAACGTGGAGATGGTTCCACCTCGGCCGCCCCGCGCGCGCTGCGGGATCGTGATGCGCGCAGCGAATCGGGTCGGGCCGCGTAGATGGGCTCCGCCACCGATGTCGAACGCCTTGTGGAGCCAAGTAGCGAACTCTTGATCGAGGTCCGTGGGCGAGTGAACACGGAGCTGATGGACATAGAGGCGATTCGTGTAAGGAGTGACGGAGATGATCCGGAACTCTTGCCTCCGATGGCAACAGGAGACCGGTGGAGCCTCTGTTTCCCAGGATGGAGGTATCGCGGCGGCCGCGTGAGGGTGGAAGGTGGGCTGACGGGGGTGAGCACGTGATCGATCGGGACGAGGATGGCCTGGAGTTCGGCCGGGTCCTTTCACTGAGCGACGCCGTGTTCGGTCTTGCGATGACGCTGCTGGTGGTCAGCATCGTCGTTCCGCCGGGGCTGTCGTCGGATCAGTACAGGGCCACAATCGGCGAGCTGGTTCCCCGAGTCGCGATCATGGCGCTCAGTTTCGCTGTCGCGGCCAGTGCCTGGATGGGGCACCGGCGCTTCTTCTCCCGGCTGCAACGCATCGACGCCGGTGTTCAATGGCGCAATTTCGTGCTCCTCGGCTTCGTCGCGCTCCTTCCGCTTCCACACCAGGTGCTCGGCGGTTACGCGGATGAGCCGCTCTCATATGTGCTGTACGCGGTAGTCCTCAGCGCGGTGAATGTGATGTTCGTGGTGCTTGAGCTCCATGCCGCACGCCGTAACCTGCTCCGCCCGAGCGCCTCGGCGGCATCCCACCGGCTGGAGATCGCCCGCGGCGTCCTCGACGCGTGCGGCTTCGCGCTCAGCATCCCGCTCGCGTTTCTGCTTGTGTCATGGACGCCGCTGCTGTGGGTGGCACTGTTGCCACTCGAGGCGCTCCTGGTGTGGCGGATGCAATCCAGCGGACCCCTGCGGCGTCGCCGCGGTTGAAGTAGCTTTCGTCTGCGTGTTTCGGCCGCCGACTACAGCGATGCGCTGATCGTGTTGCTGACGATCACCAGAACCGCACCGACTGCTCCCGCCACGATGGCCAGGATGGCGATGAGTTGGTACGCCCGTCGGTCTCCAGCCCGGCGCGCGCTGAAGAGGGCCACGATGCCCAGCACGATCGCGATCGCGGAGAGCAGTAGGTAGAGGTTGAAGAAGATGCTCACCACGCCGACGACGAGCGCGATGATGGCCAGCCAGTTGACCTTGGCGTCAGCGGCGGACGACGGTTCGGTCACGGTACATCTCGATTCGTGGGTCGGCAAAACCCTAGCGGGCGTTGCACGTGCGCGGAATAGGGTCGCTGCGCGCGCAGCGCGGGAGCGGTTCCAACGTCAAGCCGATGCCGTCATGGCGGCGTTCGTGATTCATCCGGGCTTCCCCTTTCAGGGCGTCGCGTCCGGGCGGATAATCAGGCCATGGATACGCCGCGGGGGTCGGCCGACTTCGAGGAATCGGACGAGCTGCAGCGCCTCCGACGACGCGCGTACGGACCGGATGCCGACATCACAGGGGATGCGGCGGCTCAGGCTCGACTGCGGCCACTGTCGAGATGCCTGGATCCTCGCGGATCGCTCCGCGAGGATCCAGGCGCTCGGTGTCTTGGAATCGTCGACTACACGTCTGGCCGACTGCTGGGCGAGCACCATGCTGCGCCTGCTGCGTCATCCGTCAGCCGAAGAGGAGTGCGAGCACACCTACGGTGACGGCCGTTGTGAAACCGGTCCACAGAATGATCGCAACCGCCTGCCACAACAGAATCCAGCCCTTCGAGACGCCGGCGGCAACGAGCATCGCCGACGTGAACTGTGTCGGCAGAGCGAGGGGGCCGAGGAGGCTCGCGCCCGGCACTCCGAAGCGCACGAGGAACCGACGGAAGCGCTGGCGTCCCTTCGACTCCGGCTTGGCCTCTTCGGAGTGCGCGGACTCGATTCCCGCTCCCGCTCCCGCTCCAGCGGCCACCAGTTCGCGGCGTGTCGCGCGTCGCCTGACGATCGCTTCGCGGATGCGCGCGCCGAATACGACGACGACGAAGACGGACAAGAAGTTGCCCGCGACGGCTGCGAGGAAGGCGACGAAGGGGTTGACGCCGGCCCAGATACCGAGGACAGAGGCGAGCTCGCCCTCGACGAACGGAACGGCGGCCGCGAGCGCGACGATGAGCGGTTGCACGAACTCGGGCACGTGCGACATGAGGTCTTGGAGACCTTCGATGAGATTCATGATGCCTTTCTGCGGCAACGAAGCGTCGCCTGGCTGTTGGTTCTAAAGCCGGCGATCTAGTACGGCGTGCCGGCACACTGTACTAGTACACTGTGCGGGGCGGTAGTATTCCCTCAGTCAGGAGGTGGCTCTCATCGGCACTCGAGAGAAGATCGTGGATGCGGCGGCGGAGATCATCCGTGATGGCGAAAGGCCCAGCGTGCGCACCGTGGCCGCTCGAGCCGGCGTGGGCGCGAGCACGCTGCGCCACTACTTCCCGACACAGCGCTCTCTCCTTGACGCGACCATCAGCGAGCTCTACACGGAGGCGATGCCCGACGCTCGCATCCGCGATACGTCAGTTCCCGCGCGCGAGCGACTCCTCGAATGCCTCGGCGCGCTTCTCGAGCCGTTCAACACCGAGGAGCAGGCGAGACTGACATGGCGGACGGTCTACGAGTCGTTCATCGCCCCGGAAGCCACCGATCAAGCGCGCGAGGGCTATCTCGTTCTCGTCGGGCAGGCTCAGCGGCGCGTGGAGTCGTGGCTCGCGATCCTCGAATCCGAGGGCGCCGTCGCTCCGGGCGACACGGCTGAGCGGTCACGCTTCCTCATGGCGGTCGTCGACGGGGTCTCGCTCGACCGCGCCATGCTGCCCCGGCCCGCGCGGCTGGAGTTCGAAGCGTCGACGCTTCGCTTCGCGGTCGACGCGGTGTTCAATGCGAAGTGATTGGCGGGCGAGTTCACCTTACGCAGGCGATGCCCGCTCTAGAATCCCGGAACGCACGTCGCACGACTGATTAGGTAGGACGATGTCGGTCAGGCGATCCCACAGCCGGGTGCGAGCTATCTGGGCGGGTGTTGTCGCGGCAATCGTGGTGTCCGTGCTTCTGGCGCCGGTTGTCATCGTGGGCTGGTGTTCAGACTCCGCCGAGCCAGGCAAGTCGGTCTGCGACTCTGCTCAGCGGTCCCTCGTTGGCATCGACACCAATGCATGGATCTGGCTCGGCGCACTTTGCGTTATTGCGGTCGTGACGGCCGTCGCCGCGAGGGCCACATCACGACGTCACTAGGTGTGCGTCAGCGGCGCGGCAGGCGGAGGATCGTATATCGGACCATTCGCTAGCACGCGGCGCCGTAGTCGTTCACGAACCGATTACCTCACCGCGACGAGGTCAGGACTTCACACATCACCGTTCCAGCGCTGCTGCGATGTCTCGCCCGCCGGGGACGGAATCGCCGACTCATTCCTTGCGGCAGACACTGCGTTCACTGTGTTTCGCAGCCGCTCGTGTCGTTGGCGGGCGAAGTCTTGGGCGCGTGGACCTGATCCGAGGACCTGGGCCGAGATGGCGAGCACGATCCTCGTCGCGGTGATGACAGGAAGCGGGGTTCGCCGTAGACCGAGTAGCTTTCGATATTGGCGGGGGAGGCTCGCGACGGCAGCGGCGAACAGCACCCGGTAAGCGATTCGCATCGATCCGGTGAAGGGAACATCGCGGAGGAACTGCACGACCTCGGTGACGCGCGCGTCATGGAGGAGTTCACCGCGGTCGAGGTACGCATCCATCCGCGATCTCAGATCGGCCTCGGTCTCGGGGGGATTGGAGACTCGCATCAGTCGACCGGCCTGCGCCCATTCGCGCACATAGGCGTCGGCTCCGCCCGGGATCGGGTCGCCCCAGCGCTGGTGGGCGCCGAGGAATGCCTCGGTGAAGGCAAGGTGGACCCATTCCAGAAGCGACGCGTCCGACGCCGAGTACGTGCGGGGGCCGGCATCCGTCGAGTAGGTGCCGGCGACCTTCTGATGAAGACGGCTCACGCGGGCCGTCTCAGCGTGCGCCTGCTCAGTTGACCCGTAGGTGACGCAGATGATCCAGCGCACCGTGCCCGTGAGGCGTCCGACGGGATCCTCCCGATAGCGCGAGAAATCATGGACGCCTGCCATGGCACCCGGGTGCAGCGCCTGGATAAGAAGAGCCCGTATGCCCGCGACAAACGTCGCCGTGCCAGCATGCACCGTCCAGACAGCGCCGCCGTCGGCGAAGTAGCCGCCATCGTTACCCTCAGCCAAAGCTCGCACCCAGGAGGGCGTGCCATTCGGATCGCCCGCCAGCGCAGAGAGTAGGCGCGCACGTAAGGGAAACCGAGTCACCGCTCAAGCGTGCCACGGCTCAGTGGTAGTGAGCCCGACGAGCGGCGCGGAACACGGAAGCCGACATCAATCAGAACCGGCAGCGCCGCCACAAGACCACCCATTCACCGCAAGGGAGCGCAGCGCCGACGGTGCGCCGATCGCCTTCCGCCCCTAGCCGATCCCTTAAGCGGGCCGACGCAGGCAACGGACTCCATGCCCGGTGTGATTGCAACCCGTTTGTCGACTCGATAAGGCTGCACTAGCGTGCATGGAGTCGAGTGGCGCGCGCCCGCGCGTCGGACGCCCAAGGCGGAGGTTGAGCCATGTCAGTCGGTTTGCTCGCGGTCGTCGACGACATCCTCACCGCCGCAGTCAAAGCCAGCGCGAAAACGGCTGGCGTGGTGATCGATGACGCGGCAGTCACCCCGCAGTACGTTCAGG
The DNA here is from genome assembly GCF_000304335.1 of Microbacterium yannicii PS01. Classification (GTDB taxonomy): domain Bacteria; phylum Actinomycetota; class Actinomycetes; order Actinomycetales; family Microbacteriaceae; genus Microbacterium; species Microbacterium yannicii_A. The sequence goes on from NZ_CAJF01000015.1 coordinate 46,647, forward strand.
GCGTTCTTCCCGCGCGGGAGTTGCCAATCGTTGGGAAGATCGCGCTCGGCAGCCTTGTCAACAAATTCGTCATCATCATCCCGATCGCTCTGCTGCTGACCGCTTTCGCGCCGTGGGTGCTGCCGTGGCTGCTGATCGTGGGCGGCTCCTATCTCTGCTTCGAAGGCGCTGAGAAGGTCATGGAGTGGTTCGGCGCCGAGCACGGTCCTGGTCAAGATGAACCCCGGAATGAGCGCAAGCTCGTTTTCGGGGCGATTCGCACGGACCTGATCCTGAGCACTGAGATCATGCTGATCTCATTGGCCAGCCTCGACGCGGGCTTCGGTCTCTGGATGACGTTCGGTGCCCTTGCCGTGATCGCTCTCGCTATGACGCTGCTCGTCTACGGCGCCGTCGCGCTCTTGGTCAAGATCGACGACGTCGGCATGGGGATGGCGCAGAGCTCCGCCGCGCGGGTCCGTAGCACCGGGGAACGGATCGTGCGATCCATGCCTACCGTGTTCCGCATCATCAGTGTCATCGGCACCGTGGCGATGCTCTGGGTGGGTGGTCATCTGGTGATCGCAAACTTGGCCGAGACCATCTGGGAAGGCCCATACAACCTGCTGCACACCGCGACGCACGCCGTCGAGTCGCTCGGGCCGGTTGTCGAGTGGGTCATCGACACGGCGCTGTCGGGCCTGTTCGGGCTCGTGGTCGGACTGATCATCGCAGGGATCGTATTCATGGCGATGCGAGTCATGAAGCGGAGGGCGCCGGTCGATGCTTCGCATTAGGCCATGACCGCCGGCGAGTCATTGCAAGCTTCATAAGGTGTTCCCGATAGCGGAAGCCCGCGAAGCCCCGTCCTTGGAGTTGCTGCTCGTCGTCAGCCGGTGGTTCACCGAACGGCGGAGCGCTCCTTGACGAGGAGCGCGAACACGAAGACGCCAACCGCTAAGAGCATCGTGACGGCTGCCACGGTCATCACGGCCGCGTCCACGGGGAGCATCGCGCATCCCGCCGACGTGTCCTCGTGGTCGCAACTGCGCGTCGGCTGGAAGAAGTAGACCACGGTCACGGTCGCCCCAGTGAGTGCGAGGAGCACGCTCCCGGTTAACCATCCGCGCACCTTCGGCTCCACGAACTCACCGTCTTCTTCGCTGTCTTGAAGCCGGCGGAGCAGATGAACGCTCAGACCACAACGCCGCCCGATATTCCGCAGCAGCGAGCAGATGAGTACCGCCCGTAGCAGGATGACTTCTGGCCGGTCTGCGAAGGAGCGACCGTGAGTTTCAGGCTGAGCTCGGCGTGCCGTCGATAACTCGGTCGATCCGGGCGGGGCTCGGAAGAGTCTTGATGACCTGTCGCTCGAACCACCCCAGGCCGGACTTTAGTCCAGACGCTACAGCTTGCGGGCCGACCGGGGGTCAGTGCCGACGTCGGCGAGCAGCTGGCGCCAGCGCCGGGTTTTCGAAGGAGTTGTCGACGGGGTTGATGGTGGTGCCGGGGGCGACGATCTCGTCTATCCGGTTCAGCACGGCCGGTTCGAGTACCGTGTCGGCCGCGGCCAGCTGCCCCTCGAGCTGTTCCATGGTGCGCGGTCCGATGATCGCTGCTGTGATCGCTGGATGATTGAGAACGAAGGCGATCGCCATCTGGATGAGGGTGATGCCGGTTTGATCGGCGAGCTGCGCGAGGGCCTCGACGGCGTCGAGCTTGCGCTGGTTGGCGGGCTGGGAGAGGTCGAATCGTTCCGGGAGCCGGCTGGCACGGGATGAGGCCTGCTGGCCGCTGTCTTTGCGCCACCGTCCGGAGAGCCAACCGCCGGTGAGTGGGCTGTACGACAGCACCCCCATGCCGTGGCGCTGGCAGGTGGGCAAGATGTCATCCTCGATCCGGCGGACCAGCATGGAGTATGCAGGCTGCTCGGTCACGAAGCGCTGCAAACCGCGCTCACGAGCCACCCACTGGGCTTCCACGATCTGGCTGGCGGGAAAGGTCGAGCCTCCGATGTACCGGACCTTGCCTTGGTGGACGAGGTCGCTGAGAGCACCCAGGGTCTCGTCGATGTCGGTGTCGGTTCGCGGACGGTGCACCTGGTAGAGGTCGATCCAGTCGGTGTCCAGGCGGCGCAGCGAGTCCTCGACGGCCCGGATGATCCAGCGTCGCGAACTGCCCTGGCGGTTGGGGTCCTGGCCCATGGCGCCGTGGAACTTGGTCGCCAAGATGATGTCGTCGCGACGGCCCTTAAGAGCCTTGCCGACGATCTGCTCGGACTCGCCCTGGGCGTAGACGTCGGCGGTGTCGATGAAGGTGATGCCGGCGTCCAGAGCGGCGTGGATGATGCCGATCGACTCGTCGTGGTCCCGGTTGCCCCAGGCGCCGAACATCATCGCACCAAGACACATCTGGCTGACCGAGACGCCGGTGCGCCCAAGCAAGCGGTGATTCACACAGCTCCTCTCGACCGATCGTCCCATTCTTCACACTCGATCGACGACGAGGCAACACCGAGGCCGATCGGTCTTTCTCCGATGCGACCTCGCAGCCGGTCGGCTCGCGTCATACCACGACGATCACCTGTCGAAGTGGCTGCCGAAGCATCCTCCTCGGTGATGGCCCCCCGCGCCGGAGATGCCGTCGATTTTCCAGATCTCGCCGTTGAGTGTCAGCACGTAAGCGGTGTTGCGGGTGAATGCGACGGAGGTCGGCAGGTCGAGGCCGTCGGCGACGACGGAGAAGGTGCCGTCGAGGTTGACCCGCAGAAGCTCGCCGCTGTCCGGCAGCGCCGGCGCGCCCGGCTCGACGTCACCTGGTGAGTCCCCCTGCGACACCGCGTACAGACCGCAGGTCCCGAAGGCGACGTCGGTGACGAGGCTGTATCCGGATGCGACATCTCTCGGCTGCGGGTTCCACAGCCCGAACGCGACCACCTTGCCGGTGGCCGGCTCGTGCGGCACCGGTCCCGCTTCGGCCATGAAGATCAGCGGCCCGAGCGATGTCACTCCGGTCGGAACGGTGTTGCCGAACTGCTCGACCTCTCGCACCTCGCCGGACATCGACACCCTGAGCACGCGGTTGTGATGTCCGTCGGTCACGACAAAGCCATTGCCGACCGAGGTCATCGCATACTGCACGCCGCGTGCCAGGAAGAAGTCGATTTCCGGTGGCGGCGGATTCTGCAGCGACCACTGCCCGATGTCGGCGATCACCGTGAAGCTGTCGGAGTCGTCGACGCGGTAGATCCCGTCGACGTCGTTGGTCGTGTCGCCGGGAATGTCGTCGCCGACCGTCGTGACCAGCACGTACGCCGAGCGGCCGACGAACACGACGTCGATCGCTCCGCCGAGGGGCAGCAGCGTGAGGGGCAGACCCGTCGCGTATGCGGATCTCTCACCGGTGCGCAGATCGATGCGCGTGATCTGCCCGATCTTGCCCTCGGTGACATAGAGCGCGCCGTCGGGGCCGATCGTACTGCCGATCGCTCCCTGCAGCCCGGAGACGAGCAGAGAGGCGACGGGCTCGTCGTCGGACTCGTGCCAGCTCGTTGGTGTGCTCGCGCCGGCAGCCCCCGGCGCGAGCAGTGTCGTCCACATCAGGGCTGCGACAGCGGCACCCGCGAGCAGCCCCCTTCTGATTCTCATGGGAGTGCCTTCGATCGACAGTCGCTGTCGGTCGCCCGCAGGGCGTCGCTCTGGTGCGATCGGCGTGTTGGTGTGCCGCTCATGAGCTGTCGGAACACCGCTGCGTGCTCCGTCGTCATCGCGGCTGGGCAACACCATCCTCCGCCCTTCGACTCCCGTCAAGGGATCAGCTCGCCGCCAGGCGTCACTCCCGTCGCGGCCGGCGAAGGCCGGCCAGGCACCGCTATGCGAATGGGACGAGGCGCCCTCCACCTGTACTTGCCGGTTCTGCACGGCTCAGCGATTCATGTCTCGGTCTCGAACGCGGCGGAGCAGGATCCCGCTGGACGCTACGAACACCACCCCGGCCACGGCTACGCCGGCCGTGACAGGCCACACCGGTACGTCCTGGCCCAACGTAAGAGGAACAGCCGACATCACGTCGAGGACTACCGCGGCCACCGCAACCAGGACCATGACAATGCCAGCGACCACTCCGGCCCGAGCCTGCGGCGCGCGCGCGATTCGCTCGCGGGTTTCTGTCCATGCCGATGTCCTCGGTCACGGTCCCTACGTACCCGGATGGCATAGAGCCGTTCCAAGAGGGGATCGGGCTACGGTTGCGGACCGCCGAACTCGCGCTTCACATCGGCGAACGCCTTGACCTCTTCCTGCAGGCGGTCCGCCAGCCACTCCCCATCACGAAGCCATTTCTGAACCACGCCGCGAACGCCTGGGGCGGCCGTGCGGGCCCCGGGCGCTCGAGGATCAATTCGGGAATGTGGCGTCGCGGCAGATCGGCGTCGCGTCTCGCGATAGATCGTCGCTCGTGAGACTCCGAAGAGCTCTGCGATCTCCGTTTGTGTGTAGGAACCGCCGTCTAGAACCTCGTAGATGGGTGCGTTGAGTGCGGGTCAGCTTGGGCTGCTTCCCCTTGAGCTTTCCCTTCGCTAGCGATCGCCATCCCTTCCCTTGTCCGCATCGGTGTCAGGTCTGCTTCGTGCTCGGCCACCATGCCGAGCACATTGAATGAAGTTGCCCGCGCACCTGCCCTATCCCCGCCGCCTGCCGATCCGTCGCCTTCAGCGCACGAGCGCGACGGTACGGGAATGGATGCCGGGGCCCACGGCCTCCTGGTCGGCTCCGACGAAGTCCAGCACGGCCTCGGTCCCCACCGGCACCGTGACCTCGACGCGCAGCGAGTCGTCCTCGATGCGCCACGCGATCGCGGCCTCGCCGTACGGCGTCAGGTGGCGCGCCGAGGCCGACGTGAGGCCCCCGCCTGGGCGCGGCGCGAAGCGGATGCGGCGGTAACCGGGAGCCTCGGGGCTGAGGCCGGCGATGACGCGGTGCATCCAGTCGGCGACCGCACCGAGCGCGTAATGGTTGAACGACGTCATGGTGCCGGGGTTGACCGTGCCGTCGGGCATGAGCGAGTCCCAGCGCTCCCACACCGTGGTCGCGCCCTGCTCCACCTGGTAGAGCCACGACGGGCACTCGCGCTCGAGCAGCAGGTCGTATGCGGTGTCGATGTGCCCGCCGGCGCTCAGGGCGTCGGAGACCAGCGGCGTTCCCACGAACCCGGTCGCGATGCGGTTGCCCGCGTCGCGCACGAGCTGCGCGAGGCGGGAGGCGGCGGCATCCTGTCTCTGCGGATCGGTGATGAGATCGAACCGCAGGCCGAGCGCGTACGCGGTCTGGGCGTCGCTGGTCATGGTGCCGTCGTCGTTCACGTACTCGGCGGCGAAGGCGGCGACCACCTCGTCGGCGAGGGCGTCGTAGTGCTCCCGCTCGTCTTCGAGGCCGAGCACCTCGGCCATGCGGGCGACGGTGCGCGTCGACTTCGCGAAGTACGCGGTGGCGACCAGGTAGCGGTCGGTGAGGGCGTCGGCGGGATCCTGCGGAGGAGCCGCGGGGTCGAGCCAGTCGCCGAGCTGGAATCCGGTGTTCCACAGGCGCGAGGGGCCGGCGAGACGCGCAAGCAGATCGACCCAGCTGCGGGCGCTGTCGAACTGCGCCCGCAGCACGGCCGTGTCTCCGAAGCGCTCGTAGAGCGTCCACGGCAGCAGGGTCGCGACGTCGCCCCAGGCCGCGCCCGCACGCATCGGCGTCCACATCCTGTCGGCGGGGATCACGGGCACGTACCAAGGCACGGTGCCGTCGGGCAGCTGTTCGATCGCGAGGTCGCGCAGCCAGCCCGAGAGCATGCCCGACACGTCGTACAGCGTCGAGGCGGTCGGGCCGAATACCTGGATGTCACCGGTCCAGCCGATGCGCTCGTCGCGCTGCGGGCAGTCGGTGGGGATGTCGACGAAGTTGCCGCGCATGCCCCACCGGACGTTCTCGTGCAGGCGGTTCAGCGCGGGGTCGGAGGACTCGAACCACCCGGTGCGCTCGAGGTCGGTGTGGTAGACCCGGGCGACGAGGGCGCCGTCGGCGGCATCCGCGTCGAGGTCGCCCGGCCATCCCGACACCTCGACGTAGCGGAAGCCGTGGAAGGTGAAGCGCGGCTCCCACTCCTCGATTCCGCGGCCCGCCAGCGTGTAGTTGTCGGCCGAGCGCGCGTTGCGCAGCGGGCGCGTGTAGATCTCGCCGTCCTGCATCACCTCGGCGGTGCGCAGCGTCACGGTGGCGCCCGCCGGTCCGCTCACGCGGATGCGCACGCGGCCGACGAGATTCTGCCCGAAGTCCAGAATGCGCGAGCCGCTCGGCCCCGTCAGCACCTCGACCGGCTGCAGCTCCTCGGTGCACCGCACCGGGGGAGCCGTCGGCGCGACGAGCGTGGCGGGGTCGCGGTGACGCTCCTGCACGCCCTCCCATCCGGCGTCGTCGAAGCCGGACTCCGACCAGCCTGACTGCTCTTCGCGCGCGTCGTAGTCCTCGCCGTCGTAGATGCCGCTGTGCAGGATGGGACTCGCCGCCGAGGTCCACGAGTGGTCGGTGGCGATCGTCTCGCGCGATCCGTCGGCGTAGGTGAGCTCGAGTTGGCCGAGGAAGGACTGGTCGGTGCCGTACAGGTTGCGGAATCCGCCGCGCCAGCCCAGCCGTCCGCGGTACCAGCCGTCGCCGAGCCACGCGCCGATCGCATTGGCGCCCGGCTTCACCAGCCCGGTGACGTCATAGGTGTAGTAGCGAAGGCGCTGGCCGTAGACGGTCCAGCCCGGTGAGAGGGTGTCGTCACCGACGCGCTCGCCGTTCAGCTCGGCCTCGTACAGGCCATGCGCGGTGGCGTACAGTCGCGCCCGGACGAGTCCGTCTCGCGCCCCGAACTCGCGTCGCACGATCGATGGGCGCCGCTCATCGGAGAGGGCGTTCTCGTTGCGGATCGACCCGACCGGCCGCGCGACCCAGTCCGACGGCTCGAGCAGTCCGGCCTCGAGCGTGGTGGGGGCGGATGCCTCGGACCAGTCTCCGTCGGAACCCCGGACCGCGACCCGCACCGTGACGATGTCTCTCGACTGCAGCGGCTCGCCCGGCCAGTCGACCAGCACCTGGTCGGCGCCGTCGACCTCGTGCGATGTCGTCGCGCCCTCGAGCTCGAGATCGACGCGGTAGCCAGCCTGACGCCAGTCCGACGGCGCGGAGGAGATCGTCCACGAGAGCCGCGGCATCCGCTCGCCGATCCCGAGGGGTTCGCGGTGGTGCTCGATGCGGGGCGCGTCGACGATGACGGTCATCCGGGTGGTCTCCTTGCCGGTGGTACTGCGAAAACGTTGCGAGAAGGAAGTGTGACATCGAATTCGAAACGTTTCAAGTACGCTGGTCGCACGCAGCCGCGACGAAAGCGGCGAAGGAGGATTCGATGACGATCGGTGTGACTGGCAGCGGCGGAAAGCTCGGCCGTGCGACGGTGGAGCGCCTGCGGGCCGACGGGCACGACGTGATCGGCTTCGACCTCGCGGGAACTCCCGGTAAGGGCTTCACCCGCGTCGACCTGACCGACTTCGGGCAGACGCTCGACGCCTTCCTCTCGGTGACAGCCCGTCACGACGGACTCGACGCCCTGGTGCACCTCGCCGCCATTCCGGTCAACGGATTGGTTCCGGATGCCGCGACCTTCCACAACAACATGACGGTGTCGTTCAACGCACTGTTCGCCGCGCACCGCGCGGGGGTGCGCACCATCGTGCTCGCCTCGAGCATCACCGCGATGGGCTTCCCGTTCGACGAAGCCCCGCCCTCGCTGCCGGTCGACGAGACCTACACGAGCGCCAACAACACCTATGGCCTCGGCAAGGTGGCCGAGGAGGCGATCGCGGCGCAGCTGGTCCGCTGGCACGCCGGCACCTCGATCACGGCGCTGCGCTTCACCAACGTCGTCGGCGAGGACGAGTACACGACCTTCGAGCGGGCGACCGACCCGCAGTACCGACGCGACCTCGTCGGCTCGTGGATCGACGCACGCGACGGAGCCGAGGCGGTCGCGCTGGCGCTCGCAGCCGCCGGGCCGGGTTTCGAGGTCTACAACGTCGCGGCCCCCGAGTCCGGGCTGGCCGCGCCCTCGCGCGAGGTGGCTGCCCGGTGGTTCCCGGGAACGCCGGTCGCCGACGACCTCGGCGAGTTCGAGTCGCTGATGTCGACGCGCAAGATCCGGGAGCGGCTCGGTTTCACCGCCCAGCACGACTGGCGCTGATCGTGGCGAGGCCGGGGATCCGACAGGTCGCCGAGCGCGCAGGAGTCGCGGTCGGGACGGTCTCGGCGTTCCTCAATCACCCCGACCGCGTCTCGGCCCAGCGTGCAGACCGCATCGCCGCGGCGATCATCGAGCTCGGCTTCGTGCCGAACACGGCGGGCCGGCAGCTCCGCCTCGGCGTAAGCAGCGTCATCGGCTACCTGTCGCCCGACGTCAGCAATCCGCACGTCGCCGAGATCGCGCGAGAGGTCGAGTCGCGCGCACAGAGCCTCGGCATGACGGTGTTCCTCGCCCACACGCACGGTGACCGGTCACGGGAGGACGCCTACCTCGAGGCCTTCGAGCAGCGTCAGGTGCGTGGCCTGCTCGTGTCGTCGTTCGAGCCGGTCGAAGACCGGCTGGCCGCGCTTCGTGAACGCGGAACGCCCTCGGTGCTCGTCGGGCGCCGCGCGTGTCGCGATGAGCAGCCGTCGGTGTCGATCGACGATGTCTCGGGCGGTCGCCAGGCTGCCGAGCATCTGAGGGCGAACGGATGCCGCCGCCTGGCTTTCGTCGGCGGTCCGCTGCCCGTGCAGCAGGTCGCCGACCGGCTCGCGGGCGCTCGCGCCGTCACGACGTCGCTCGAGGTGATCGAGGTCGCGGACCGGTCGATCGCGGCCGGGCGCGAAGTAGGGGCTGCGATCGTCGCACGCGTTGTCGAGGAACGGCCTGACGGCATCTTCGCCGCGAACGACGTCCTCGCGCTCGGCATCCTGCAGGCGCTGGTCGCCGGCGGCGTCTCGGTGCCGTCCGACATCGCCCTCGTCGGGTACGACGACAACGAGTTCGCCGAGGCATCCCTCATCCCGCTGACAAGCGTGCGCGCGCGCCACGAGGACTTCGGCGCGACGGCCGTCGATCTGCTCTTCGAGGCGATCGAGAAGGGCGCCACGGGCGAACCGCAGCGGGTGTACGCGCCCGAGCTGATCGTGCGCGAGAGCTCGCTCCGCGCCCGTCACGGAAACCCACAACCCTGAATCGCAGACTGAATCAAAGGAGACACCTGTGCCGCACGATCTCTACCGGCCTCTCGAGTTGAGCTTCGAAGGATCGGCAGTGATACCCGCCGACCGGACGCCGTTCACGCTGCGCGCCCGGCACGAGGCGTCCGGCGTGGAGCGATCGATCCCCGGGTTCTGGGACGGCGGCTCGACTTATCGCGCACGCTTCGCCCCCGACCTGGTCGGCGGCTGGGCGTGGCTCACCGAGAGCGATGACGCCGCGCTCTCGGGTGCGTCCGGCTCGTTCGACGTGGTCTCCGGCGACGATCACGGACCGGTGCGCGTGGCGCATCGCTTCCACTTCGCGCACGCCGATGGCACGCCGTTCCGACCGCTCGGAGCGACGGCCTACAACTGGCTGCACCAGGGCGAGCCGCTGTTCTCGTCGACGGTCGACACCATCGCCGAGGCGGGGTTAAACAAGTTCCGCTTCATGGTCTTTCCTCAGGGCGGCGGGTACATCGAGCATGTGCCCGAGCTCATGCCGTTCGAGAAGACCGACGGGCGCTGGGACGTCTCGAGGCCCGTTCCCGAGTTCTTCCGGCGCCTCGACCGCGCGGTCGAGATGCTGGGGGAGCGCGGGATCCAGGCCGACGTCCTGCTGTACAACGCCTACGACCGCGGCCAGTTCGGCCTCAACGAGCTCACCGAGGACGAGGACGCCGTCTACCTGCGGTACGTCGTCGCTCGCCTCGCCGCCTACCCGCACGTCTGGTGGTCGCTGTGCAACGAGTTCGACCAGCTGGAGCGGCCCGACGAGCGATGGGATCGCACGGGGGCGCTCCTTGAGCAGATCGACCCGTACGACCACCTGCGCTCGATCCACAACTGGATCGAGCTCTACGACAACAACAAGCCGTGGGTGACGCACGCCTCGATCCAGAACGGCTCGGCGACCACCGACTTCGGCCGCGCCAACCTGTACCGCGACGTCTACCGCAAGCCGGTCGTCCTCGACGAGATCAAGTACGAAGGCGACATCCCCGACCGCTGGGGCCACCTCGACGCCGAAGAACTCGTCCACCAGTTCTGGATCACCACGGTCGCCGGCTGCTACGCGTCGCACGGCGAGAGCTTCGTCACCGAGACCGGAAGCCTGCACATGGTCGAGGGGGGTCCGCTCCGCGGGGAGTCGCCGGCGCGCCTGGCGTTCCTCCGCGGCATCCTCGAAGACGTCGACGGTCCGGGTCTCGATCCGATCGACAAGTGGGATGACCCGGCCTACGTGGCCGGCGTGCCGCGACAGGTCTACGTGCAGTATCTGGGGCGCTCGGCGCCCGAATCGTGGGAGTTCCGCCTGCCGATCGGCTTCCCCGGAGAGCGGCCCGAGCAGGGCGACGTGTTCGACGTCGATGTGATCGACACCTGGAACATGACGATCACGCCCGCCGGCCGCTTCACGCTCGATGACGTGCGGCGCAACGAGGCGTTCGCCCGCGCGTCGGAGCCCGTCTCGCTGCCCGCGGGCGAGGCGCTGGCCGTGCGGATCACCCGCGTCGAGGCGTGACCGTGTCAGAGGCCGCGGGCGAGGCATCCGTCGACCGTCTTCGCGCGTGGCGCGGCGGTCCGCGCCTGGGAACGGCGTACTACAACGAGTACCTGCCGGATCCGTCGCGCCTCGAGACCGACCTGCGACTGATGTCGGAGGCCGGGATCACGTGCATCCGCGTCGGTGAATCGGTCTGGTCCACCTGGGAGCCGCGCGACGGCGAGTTCGATCTCGAGTGGCTGACGCCGGTGCTCGACGGCGCCCACGCGCACGGCATCGACGTCATCCTCGGAACGCCGACCTACGCGGTGCCGCCATGGCTGGCAGCGAAGCACCCCGAGGTCGCCGTCGCGCGCAAGGACGGGAGCACCGTGCCGTGGGGCGGGCGGCAGGAGGTCGACTACACCTCCGGCACGTTCCTCCGCTACGCCGAGCGCGTCATCCGTGCCGTCCTCGGCCGGCACGGCCGCCACCCCGCGATCGTGGGGGTGCAGCTCGACAACGAGGCGGGCCTGCACCTGATCCACAACGAGCACGTTGTCGCACGGTTCCGCCGCTGGGTAGCCGGGCGATACGGCGACGTCGACACCCTCAATCGCGAGTGGGGGCTGACGTACTGGTCGCATCGCATCGCCGACTGGGACGAGCTGTGGGCACCGGCGGGCAATACGACTCCGGCCTACGACCTGGCGTGGCGACGGTTCCAGGCCGAGCTCACCGCCGAGTTCATCGGCTGGCAGGCCGGGATCGCGCGGGAGCTCGTCGAGCCCGACACGTTCCTCACGACGTGCATCGCCTATCAGCGGCCCGCGATGGACGACGTCGCCATCGGCGCCGCGCTCGACATCGCGAGCGGCAACGCCTACTACCTCGCGCAGGAGTCCCTCGACCTCGATCGCACCGGCGCCGGCGGGCAGTGGTACGCCGACGACGTGCCGCAGCTGATCCTCTCGGTCGACCGGATGCGCGGCACGCAGCAGGCGCCGTTCCTCGTGACCGAGACCGGAGCCGCCTCGATCGGGCCGGCGTGGCTGACCCGTCCGCCGTACGACGGGCAGCTGGCCCAGGCCGCGTGGCTGATGGTCGCGCGCGGCGCGCGGCTGGTGTCGTACTGGCACTGGCACACGCTGCATTCCGGCGCCGAGGTGCACTGGGGCGGCATCCTCGGCCACGACCTCGCGCCCGGCCGCATCCATGGCGAGATCGCCGGCATCGGGCGCCAGTTCGCCGCCGCGGCGGAGTGGCTGGCTGATGCGGAACCCGACGCCGACGTCGCGCTGGTCCACGCGCACGACAGCGAGTGGATGATGCAGTTCGAACCGCCGCTCAGCGCCGGGGGCGACGCTCCCGATCGAGCTTCGTACGGCCGCATCGTCGGCGCGTTCGGGCGGGCCGCGGTGGACGCAGGACGGCAGATCGCCCATGTCAACGAGCGCCAGCTGCCATCGGCAGCCGACCTCGCGCGGCGATACCCCGTGGTGATCGTGGCCGGCCTGGTCGCGGCATCCGATCGCACGCTCGACGTGCTCGCGGAGTACGCCCGTCTGGGTGGACGCCTCATCGTCGGGCCCCGCACCGGCTACGGCGACGAGGAAGGGCGCATGCGCGCGTCGACGGCCCCGGCGGTCCTCGGCCCGGCAGCCGGTGTCCGCTATCGCGAGTTCGCGGCGCTCGCCGAGCCGGTCGCGGTAGAAACAGCATCGGGGGCTTCATCGGGAGAGCCCGCTGCGGCATCCGGGCACGCCCACGGCTGGATGGACGCTCTCGAGGCCGACGGCGCCGAGGTGCTGCTGCGCTTCCGGCACCCGCACTACGGCCGCTGGGCCGCCGTGACCCGACGCGCGGCGGGCGAGGGTGCGATCACCGTGGTCGGCACGCTCCTGGACCGTTCGCTGCTTGCGGCTGTCATGACGGATGCCGCGGGCCCCGCATCGATCGTCAGCCCGCTGGCCGCGCGCCCGAGCACCGTGACCGCTCACTCGCTCGTCGGCGGACGCGGTCGCGTGTGGGTGGTGCACAACTGGTCGGGTTCACCGTGCACGGTCCGGCTGCGCCGTGCCGTGGCATCCGTGGTCGACGACACCGCTCATGGGGAGGATGCCGACGTGGAGCTCGCCCCCTGGGACGTCCGGATCTGGTCCGAGGCCTGACGCTCACGAGCCTGGAGACCGGGTAGTTCCCGGCTTTCCGGGCTCGCGGGCCTCTCGGATCGGGCGAACGCGGGGAAGCCCGGTTCGGGATCCGGTGGCTAGAGACGGACGAAGGCGCCGGCAGCCACGGTCATCACGTGGCGGCCGCCGTCGGCGACCTCGACCTCGACCCGGCGCTCGTGGCGGTCGAGGTTGGCGACGAGGACGATGTCGCCGGCGTCGCCGCGGGCTCCGACGGCCCACACCAGTCCGTCAGGCGACGAACCGCGCAGCGCGGACGCCCCCGAGAGGCCCGCGAGTGCGGTGACCGCCTCGGCGACGGGGCGCGGTGAGCCGTCCGAGGCGCGGATGCCTCGGTCGCCCCACTCCTCGAAGTACGCCAGCGTCGCGACGCCGGGAACGGCCAGGGCCGCGGCGCTCGCCACCGTCCACGCCGCGGCTTCAGGCGCGGCCAGGCGCGCGTCGCCGGCGTCGATCAGCGCCGAGCCGTAGCCCGCCCTGAGGTCGTCGTGCGGCGGCATCGGGGGCGGCACGGTGGCCACGTCGTTGAAGTGCGGACGCAGCGAGATCGGGCCGATGTGCACCGGCAGGCCGTCGGCGATCTCGACCGCCTGGGTCGCGACCAGCCGCTGCATCGGCAGAGACTCAACGAGCTGCGCCGTGCTGAGGCTGTGGAAGAGCGGCGTCGCGCTGAACACCACGCCGTCGAGGTCGTCCGGCAGGCGGTGGTGCTCGCGATTGAGCTCGGTGAAGTGCGAGCGCGCTCCTCCGACGACGTCGGCGGTGACCCCGGCATCGGCGAGCGCCTCGCGCAGCAGGTCGACGGCTGCGGCATCCGACACGTGCCGGGACGGCCCGGTCGGCCAGAACGCCGTCACGCGAACCAGCGGCAAGCCCGCCAGCGCACGTGCGTCGTCGGTGATGCGGGTGTGGTCGTCGTCGGCGAGCACGAATCGCACATCGAGGGGAAGACCGGCGGATGCCGCGCGCTCGAGCGCCGCTCGCCAGTTGCGAGTCGCGAGATCGAGCTCGACGATGACCGCCGAGCCGTGCGCGGCGACGCCGGGCGCGGGGTCCGGTGCCGAAGCGGCCGAGACCGCGATCGCGGGGAACGGCGTGCCCGGCTCGAGCACGATGCGCACGACGTCGTCATCGGCCGGGGCCGGGGCGGACCCTGCGACGGTGATCGCGATGGTCTGGACGACCCGCTCACCCGCGGCGAGCCGATAGGGGAACGGGAGGGAGAGCGGACGGCTGTAGGTCTTGTACGACGCATCCGTCCAGTTGCGCTGGTCCTCCATCTCGAACACGTCGCCCTCGAAACGGAGGTCGACGGCCAGGCCGGCGTCGTTCCACGCAAGACCCGCGATGTCGATCGCGGGTTGGTGCGGGCTGATTCCGGCAGGAAAGCGGGTCTGCTCGACGTCGCCGCCGGGGTGCTGGATGCGCAAGGCCTCGCCGGCGAGCCCCGGGGGGTGCAGCACGACGAGTCCGGTGCGGTTGGTCGAGAAGTCCGCGCCCGATTCGAGGTCGGTGAGCACCACGAGGCGGTCCGGCCGTCGCACCTCAGCGCGGACGATCCCGCGCAGGTCGGCGCCGAGCTCTTCGCAGCGGACATGCAGGGTGACGGCGAGGTCGCTCGTGTCGACACGGTCGACGAGCAGCGGCGGCGTGTCCCAGTTGTGGTCGCGGACGACCGCCCGCGCCGAGCGCAGCACGACGTGGCCCTCATACGAGATGTCGGCGAACTCGTCGTCGCGCACCTCGATCGACCACGCCCCGCTCCGCCACTCGCGGACGCTTCCGCCCCACCACTGGTCGCTCACTCTTCGATCCTGTCCTCTCCTGGTCGGCCCCGCACGTTCACCTGCCCTGTGTCCACGCTTTTCGGCCTTCAGCCGCACGCCCAGGGCACGTGAACGAGGTGGGGCACCGCGCGGCGCGCGCCGGGCTCAGATCGTCATGCCGCCGTCGACGGCGAACAGGGCGCCGGTGGCGAAGGCCGCGTCGTCCGACGCGAGGAACACCATGATGCCCTCGACGTCCTGCGGCGTCCCGGCCCGGCCCATCGGAATCCGCCCGACGATGGCGGCGCGCGCCTCCGGGTCGGACGTGATCGTCGTCACCAGCGACGTCTCGGTATAGCCGGGGACCACGGTGTTGATCCGGATGCCTCGGCCGGCATATGCCGCCGCGACCGTCCGCGCGAGCCCGTGGATGCCGGCCTTCGACGCGCTGTAGGCCGTGAAATCCTTGCCCTCGCCGTTCAGGCCGGTCGGCGACCCCGTCAGGATGATCGAGCCGCCGCCGCGCGGCAGCATCGAGCGGATCGCGTGCTTGACGGTCAGGAACGTGCCGGTCAGGTTGACGTCGATCGTCCGCCGCCACACCTCGAGGTCGAGGTCGGCTGCCGGGGCGTCGTGCCCGAACAGCTGCACACCCGCGTTCGCCACGACGACGTCCGGCGCCCATCCGGCACCATCCAGCTCGGTGAAGGCGGCATCGACCGAAGGCTCGTCCGAGATGTCCATCGCCGATGCTCGGGCCGACTCCCCGAGCGCCTCGGCCGTCGAAGCGGCGGCGGCGGCCTCCCGGTCCGCGATCACGACGCGTGCGCCTTCACGGACGAAGCGCTCGGCGACGGCGCGGCCGATGCCGGTGCCGGCGCCCGTGACGAGCGCGGTCTTGCCTTCGAGTCGCGACATGCCGGCCCCTCTCAACCCTCGTGGTGACCGCGGTCGATCGCGGGGAGGTGCAGCATGCGCGCCAGGTTCTTGTCGAGCTCGTCGTCGCGGAAGATCTTCTTCCAGTCGTCCTTGATGATGCTCTCGCGGCCGTAGTCCATCGCGATGAGGCAGGCGTCGCTGAACGGGTTGTCACCGCGCAGGCCGTTGGCCAGCGCCACCTGGGTGTGGCCGTACAGGATGCTGCGGGCCGCCGCCTCGGGCACGCCCATGGTGTTCACCGTCTCCTGGAGCGCCTCGTTCAGCAGGGCGCCGATCATGCACGCGACCGTCTCGACGAGGGTCGGCTCGAGCTGGGCGAGCTGCTTGATGGTGACCCAGTGCACGTCGATCACGGGGGCGTAGATGGCGCGCACGGTCGCCTCGACGATCGCCTGCTTGGCGGGGTCGTCGGACTCGACCGCGGCGATCGCGTCCTGCGGGGCGGCGATGCCGCCGAACGTGTCCGCCCACTCCTCGGGCGTCTGCCGCTGCAGGAAGATCGACGGGTGGCAGGGGTGAGCGACGGCCTGGATGACGTCCTCGCGGGTGGTGAGCAGGCCGGCGTACGCGGCGGCCGGGTCGAGCGTCAGCACGATCGCGCCCGGCTGCAGCTGGGGGACGAGCTCGGCCGTGACCGACTGGAGTGCCAGGTCGGGCACGGCCAGCACGACGATCTCGGCGTCCGCGACGGCGGCCGCGGCATCCGTCAGCTCACGGCCGGCGTCGATCGTGCGCTGCTGACCGGCGGGCGAGTTCTCGACGTAAGCGACCTGGTGATCGGTCTTGACGAGGTTGTTCGAGACGCGCATGCCCATCTTGCCGCCCGCTCCGATGACGGCGATCTTGTAGGTCTGCGTGCTGGTTTCGTTGGCCGTGGTGCTCATGCGATGCTCCTCAGATATTCGACGGTGATGCGGGTCCATTCCCGCTCGGTTCGGATGGTGGTCTCGGGGTCTCCCTGCCACGAGAGCCAGTGCTCGACGATCTCGTTGACCTCCCGCCGGTCGCCCGCGGTCTGTCGCGGGCGGACCGTGTCGAGCAGGTGCGGGTAGTCATGCAGGCCGGCCCCCATCGGCGCGCCGCCGTAGGTGAATCCCACCCAGCCGGCCTGGCGCGCGAAGGCGAAGTCCTTGACGTGGATGTTCTTCACGTGTGGTGCGGTCGCCTCGACGCAGTCCCGCGGGCGCTCGAGTCGGGCGACGACGTTCGCCGGGTCGAGGCACACGCCGAGCCGCTCGCTGCCGATGCGCTCGATCAGGCCGACCAGCTCCTCGGTCGCGATCTGCTCGTACGTCTCGAGGGCGAGGTCGACTCCGGATGCCTCGAACCGCGGCAGCGCGGCGCGGAGCCATTCGTCGGCCTGAGCCAGGGTGGGCCGGGTCTCGGGGGAGTAGAGCATGCTCCGCACCAGGCGCGCGCCGAAGACCTCGGCGAGCTTGAGGAACCGGGCCAGCCGGTCGGGCTCGATGCCCTTGGTGCCCAACTCGATCGTGAGGCCGAGGTCGCGCGCGGCGGCAGCGGCGTCCGCGATCTCTGCCGCCGTCATCGCCTCGAGCGGCGCGTAGTCGCAGATCTGGAACAGGTCCACGCCGAGGGCCTTGGTGGCCTCGAACGCGCCGACGAGCGAGAGCGGCTCCAGCACCTGGTCGGAGTGCTGCCAGAAGAAGGCGTACGTTCCCAGCCCGATCATCGCGACTCGCCCTCCGGTCCCTGGGCCCGTCCCGATCCCTCGGCTTGTCCCGGTCCCTGAGCTTGTCCGGGTCCCTGAACTCGTCCCGGTTTCTCGGCTTGTCCCGGTCCCTGAGCTTGTCCCGGTCCCTGAGCTTGTCGAAGGGGCTCGGCCCCCGAAGGGCGCGCGCCGCTCAGCGCGGACGCCTCGTCGAGGACGGCGAGGAGGGCCTCGGGGTCGTGGGCGAAACGGCCGAGGAACAGGCCGTCGACGTCGTCGCCGAGCTCGGTGAGCAGCCCGGGTCCGGCCGAGCCGCCGTAGATGACGCTGCTGCCGGCGCGACCGGGGAGGGCGTCGAGGGCGGTGCGCAGCGCGCGGGTCACCGTGGTGATGTGCGCCACCGGAGCGGGGTGCGGTGCGCCGATCGCCCACACCGGTTCATACGCGACGACGACCGGGCCGGCGGGAGCGTCTTCGAGGTCGGCGTGCAGCTGCGCGACGGTCGCCGCAGCCGCGTCGTCGGCCGACAGGCGGTCGGCTTCGCCCACGCACAGCACGGGCACGATGCCGGCATCCAGTGCGGCGGCGACCTTCGCGGCGACGACTTCGTCGGTCTCGCCGAACAGACGCCGCCGTTCGGCGTGGCCGACCTCGGCATACGTCACGCCGATCTCTGCGAGCTCGGCCGCGGTGATCTCGCCGGTGAAGGCGCCGGGTGGAAAGGCCGAGACGTCCTGAGCCCCGACGCGCACCGGAGTGCCGGCGAACGCCGCGAGCGCCGCGGGAATCTGCAGGTACGTCGGGATCACGAAGAGCCGCACGTCGCCCGCGGTCACCGCGAAGTGCCCGGCGGCGCGCTGCGCGACCTCGGCGAACCAGGCTGCAGCCTGCTCATGCCCGAAGTACGTCTTCAGGCTCACTCCCACGACGACCGGTGCTCGCCCGGTGTCCGCGGCAGCCCCGAACTCCGCAGAATCGCGCGCAACTCGCAGATTCTGCACGGAATCCTGCGAGTTCGGCTCATTCCTGCGAAGTTCGTGGCCGGGCATCAGCAGCTGCCGGTGGTCTCGTACTCGTCGATCACGGCGACCTTGTCGGCGGATGCGGACGACGTGTCGAACCGGTAGGTCAGCCATTCGCGCACGAGACGGCGGGCGAGCTCGATGCCGACGACGCGCTGACCCATCGTGAGCACCTGCGCGTTGTTCGACAGCACGCCGCGCTCGACCGAGAACGAGTCGTGCGCCGTGACGGCACGGACGCCGGCGACCTTGTTGGCCGCGATCGCGACGCCCAGGCCCGTGCCGCAGATGAGGAGGGCCCGGTCGGCGTCACCGGCGGCGACGCGCTCGGCCGCCTCGATCGCGACCTTCGGGTAGGGCGTGTTACCGTCGGCATCCACCCCGACGTCGATCACTTCGATGACGCCGGGGTTGCTCTCGAGGTCCTTCTTCAGGATCTCCTTGTAGTCGAAGCCGGCGTCGTCGGCGCCGATCACGAGGCGCAGCGGCTCGGGCGTGGCGATATCAGACATTCGCGTTCTCCTTCTCGGCCGTGAGCAGCGCGCCCACGGCAGTGGCGATGAGGGCGAGCGAGTGCGCGCCCGGGTCGGGGGTGCCCACGCTGTTCTGCCCGTGGGTGCGAGCGCGTCCCATGCGGGGGAGCAGATCCGCGGTGGCCGCGGCGGCGCGGGTCGCGGCATCCGCTGCCGTCCGCCACGCCGACGCGAGGTCGGCGCCGCCGTCCAGCGCGTGGGCGAGGGTCGAGCTGAACGGCACGAGCGCGTCGACCATGGTCTTGTCTCCGACCTCGGCCTTGCCGTACGACATCACGCCCTGCGCGCCGCCCACGATCCCCGCGGCAACGGCGGTGGGCTCGGGGCGCCCTTCGTCTCCGAGCTTGTCCGCGAGCGCGTTCAGGATGACGCCCCACAGGGCTCCGGAGGTGCCGCCGGCCTTGTCGGACCAGGCGTCGGCCGCACGCGTCAGGGTGGTGGCGGCCCCGGCGCCGGCGTCGACCGCGGCGCGAGCGGCGGCCAGTGCCGCGTGCGAACCGCGCTGCATTCCGATGCCGTGGTCGCCGTCTCCGGCGATCGCGTCGATGCGGCCGAGCTCATCGACGTGGGCGTCGACGGTGTCGACGATGGTCGTCACGGCCGCGAGGACCGTGGTGGCGACGGCACGGGATGCCTCGTCCGCAGGCGGAACAGCCTCGAGGGCCGCATCGGCCAGCGCCGAGGCATCCGCTCGCTCCGCCGCCGTGACCGACCCGCGCCGGTAGGCGGGGGTGTCGACGGGCGTCTCCCACAGGGCCGCCAGCTCGGCGTCCGGCCAGAACAGCGTGAGCGAGGTGCCCGCCATGTCGAAGCTCGTGCAGTACTCGCCCACGTGGGGGCCGACGATCTCGACGCCGGCGGCGGTGAGCAGCTCGGCGATGCGCCGGTAGACGACGAACATCTCCTCGTACTTCAGTGAGCCGAGGCCGTTGAGGACGGGGACGACGCGGGCCCCCCTGGCCGCGTCGATCCCATCGGGCAGCTCGCCCAGCAGCCGCTCGACGAGCAGCTCGGCCAGACCGTCCGCCGTCGGGATGGCGGTCTCGTCGATTCCCGGTTCGCCGTGGATGCCGAGACCTACCGCCATCCGGCCCTCGGGCACCGAGAACAGGGGTGCCTCGGCGCCGGGAAGCGTGCATCCGGTGAACGCGACACCGAACGAACGGGTCCGCTCGTTCGCCAGTCGCGCGACCCGGGCGACCTCGCTCAGGTCGTACCCCGCCTCGGCCGCAGCGGCGGCGATGCGGAACACGGTGAGGTCGCCGGCGATGCCGCGGCGCTTGTGCTTCTCCTCGGTGGTCGCGCTCACCACATCATCGGTGACGGTCACGGTCTCGCACGCGATGCCCTCGGCGCGCAGCCGCTCCTGTGCCGCGTCGAAGTTCAGCACGTCGCCGGCGTAGTTGCCGTAGCTGAGGAACACGCCGCCGCCGTTGTCTGCGGCCTTGGCCACTGCGTACACCTGCTGAGCCGACGGTGACGCGAACAGGTTCCCCATCGCCGCGCCATGCGCCAGGCCCTGGCCGACCAGACCGCCGAAGGCGGGGTAGTGGCCCGATCCGCCGCCCACGACGACCGCGACCTGGCCTGCGGGCGAGACCGTCGACCGCACCACGCCGCCAGTGACGCGCCGCACGTACCGCTCGTTCGCCGCGACGAACCCGGCGATCATCTCGTCGGCGAAGTCGGCGGGCTCGTTCCACAGTCGCGTCATCGGGAGTCCTTCGCGGTGGCCGCGCTGTCGGGAGTCGGCGTGATCGGCGCGGCGCTGTTCTCGACAGCGCTGTCATCAACGGGCGCGTCCTCGACCGTCACCGCGTTGATGCGGTTGCTGCGGGCGAGCAGCACCATCAGCACGGCCGACACGAGCATGAAGAAGCCGACGATGAACATCGGCACCTCGTAGCCGCCGGTCAGGTCGCGCACGGCGCCGGTGACGAAGGGGGCCGAGAAGCCGGCGAGGTTGCCGATCGTGTTGATGAGTGCGACGCCCGCGGCGGCCGCGGCTCCGGTGAGGAAGCGCGTGGGGAGCGTCCAGAAGTTCGGCAGCGCCGCGAAGATCGCGCACGCCGTCACGGTGATGATCGCGATCGTCGCGGCGGGGGAGCCCGCGAACAGCGCCAGGGGGATGCTGACGGCACCGGCGATGGCGGGAACGGCGATGTGCCAGGTCTTGAGGCCGCGCTTCGAGGCATCCCGCGACCAGAAATACATGACGATCGCGGCCGGCAGGTACGGGATGGCCGTGATGAGGCCCTTCTGCAGGACGTCGAAGGTCTGTCCGGTCTGCTCCTGGAAGCCCTCGATGATCGTCGGCAGGAAGAACGCCAGCGCGTACAGGCCGTAGATGAAGCCGAAGTAGATGAACGACAGCACCCACACGCGCCCGCTCTTGAAGGCGTACTTCGCCGAGACGTGCGTCTCTTTCTTCTGCGTCGCCGCACGCTCCTTGTCGAGGGCGTCGGTGAGCCACACCTGCTCGTCGCGGGTCAGCCACTTCGCGTCGGCCGGCTTGTCCTTCAGGTAGAACCAGGCGATGATGCCGACGATGATCGCCGGGATGGCGACGCCGAAGAACATGAAGCGCCATCCCTCGAGGCCGAAGAAGACCTGGTCCTGCTGGATGAGCCAGCCGGCAAGCGGAGCGCCGATGACCGTGGTGAGCGGCTGGGCGAGGTAGAAGAGCATGAGCACGCGGCCGCGGTACTGCGCCGGCACCCACAGGCTCAGGAACAGAATGGCGCCGGGGAAGAAGCCGGCCTCGGCCACGCCGAGCAGGAATCGCAGCACGACCAGCTGCTCGAAGTTCTGCACCCACGTGAACAGCAGCGCGACGACGCCCCAGCTGACCATGATGCGTGCGAGCCAGCGCCGGGCGCCGAACTTGTGCAGCGCCAGGTTCGAGGGAACCTCGAGCAGGATGTAGCCGATGAAGAAGACGCCCGACGCGAAGCCGAACTGAGCCGCGCTGAGCGCGAGGTCCTCGTTCATGCCGTTGGGAGCGGCGAAGCCGATCGCCGTGCGGTCGAGGTAGTTGATGAAGAACATCAGCGCCACGAACGGCACGAGGCGCATCGACACCTTGCGGATGGCCGATTTCGCCACGGCCGGTGCGTCGGCGGTGGTCTTGGTCTGGTCCACGGTGACTCCTGCTCATCGACGGTGATCGAGTGTATTCGTCGACTATTGTGGCAAACCGGTTGACCAAATGCAAGAACCGGTTGACCAATCTTTGCTCACCGGATGCCGCGTCCTCCCGTCACCGCGAGGGCTGAGGCGTCCGCGATCTCGAACTCGAGCGTCTCGCCCGTCGGGCTCGCGGCCTCGATCCGCAACTCGATGTCGCCGAACCGCTGCGTCCATCGGTCGGCGGACCCGAGGTGAGGGGCGACCGCTTCGTGCAGATCGGCATCCCCGAGATCGTCGAACACGATCCAGCGGCCGTCGCCGACGACCTCGGTGCGGGACCACTCCGATCCGGCGAGCCAGGAGGCGATCGCGACGGTGGCGCCGGCATCGGCCTGTGCACGAAGCGTCCCACGCGTCGCCTGCGGCAGGCGGCTGCCGACCACCAGCACGAGCCCGGCGCCCGCCAGCCGCCTCGCGTCGACGTGCTCGTCGAACGCGAGCACGTTGCGCAGCGGCTGAAACAGTCCATGCATCTCGGTGGGCTCGGGCGCGGGCGACTCGAGTGGGAACTGCGGGCAGGGGATGTCGTTCAGCTGATGCCTCGGAAAGTCATATCCGGGGATGTGCAGGCAGCTGCCGTCCGCGGGGATGCGTCCGTGGCTGAGGAGGTGCCAGGCCTCGAAGACGCTGCGCGAGGTCTCGGGCGCGGTCGCCCGGCGGTTGCCGAAGGGGCGCTGGCCGCGACCGAAGTCGCTGTCGTCGGCGTGGACGAGCGCGATGTCGGGGCGCGCGTCGCGGTGGCTCCATCGCAGCGGATGGGCGGGCACGAACTCGCGCACGAACTCCCGCCACATCTCGCCGTGAGCCGTACGGCGGAACTCGCCCTCTCCGAGATGCCGGACGAGCACGTCGATGTTCTCCACGAACAGTCGGTCGGGTGCGAAGAGGTAGGCGAGCCGCAGTGCCGACGCGAACTCGCCGGGCGAGTGCCCCGGGAAGCCGGGCGCGCGGGTGAGCCACGGACCGATGTCGGGTCCCCACAGATCGGCGCAGATCCAGAACTCACGGCCGTACTGCAGCGAGGCCCCGAGAGCGGCCGCGAGCTGCAGCGGCTGGAACGACTCCTTCATCACCTTCGGGCACGGCGTCATGCCGGCGCGCGCGAGGGTGTGGAACATCACGGGGAACACCTGCTCGGAGAGCACCGGAACCCCTGACGCAGTGCTGCCGGCGGCGCTCTCGACGTCGGAGACGATTCCGCGGACGGTGGCGTCGATGACCGCGACGGCGGTCTCGGCGGCCATCCCGTCGGTCTGCCCGAAGTGGGGGAGGTGGGCATCCTTGCGGTACTGGTCCGCGTGGATCTGGAGGTGCTCGGGCTCGTCGTAGAGAACGCCGGCGAGGCGGCCCGCCTCGGCGGCCGCGCGAATCACCGCGCTCGGAACGTCGTACCTGTTCGTTCCGGCGACGTGCGGTCCGTTGATGTTGCCGTACTCGTTGCCGAGAACGACGTCGATGCCGGCGGCGGTGAGGTCGCGCAGCATCTCTGCGGGGTCGTCCTCGGTCGGCACGACATGGTGCACGTAGAAATCCGCCCCGAGGTCGCTCAGCTCGGCGACGAACTGCGACGGAGAGGCGGGCGGATCCTGCGACGGGATCGGCACGCCGGTTCCCGTGCGCATGATCGCGTCGGAGGCGTCTCCGGCCCACGGGTCCGTGAAGGCGACCACCGGGCCCTGGATGCCGAAGCTCGGGCGCGATGGCGGTGGGGGATCGTTGTGCACGACGACCTTTCGGATTCGGGGGCTGCGGATTGCGGAACGGGTCCGGGGCCGAGGCGATTCTCGCCCCGGCCCCGGATGGGTCATCACTGATTCAGAACGACGTCCATCTCGGAGAAGAACTGGTCGACGGCCTGATCCACGGTCAGCGTGCCGAAGTTGAGCTCTTCGCCCAGCTGGCGGAACTTCTCGTGCAGCGAGCCGTAGCCGACGATCGGCACCGGCGGCGCGTCGCCGAGGCGGTCGGCGATGGATGCCTCGTACTCGGCGATCTGCTGGCTCACCTCGTCGAGCTCGGCGGCATCGCGAGCGGTCTTCGACGCCGGCAGCCCACGGTTGGTGCCGAAGATCTCGCCCGACTCGGGACTGTTGACCAGGAAGTCGATCAGCGTTGCCGCTGCGGCGGGGTGCTCGGAGTTAGCGGCGATCGAGTACATCTGCGACGCCTTGAGGTAGAGGTCCTTGCCTCCGTCGACGGAGAGCGGCGGCGCCAGCAGCTCGATCTCGTACCCCTCGCCCAGGTTGCCGAGGAAGCCCGAGCCGGAGTTGTCCCACGTCGTGTCGCTCGCGCCGATCGCACTGTCGAACGCCGTCAGCGGCTGGATCTCGGCGACGCGCTGCTGCGGCACGACGGCGCCCTCTTCACGCGCGGCCGCGGCGGACTCCCAGAACTCGGCGAGGCGCTCCTCGTCGAAGCCGGGCTCGCCCTCGTCGTCGAACAGCTGCGAGCCCTCGGCGCGCAGCTGCAGCTCGAAGTTGGTGAACCGCGTGGTCGGGTCTACGCCGCCCCACGCCTCGACGCCGGCCTCGGCCGCCGCCGCGCTCACGTCGGCCATCCACTCGTAGTACTCGTCCCACGTGCCCTCGGTGAACGGCTCCACGCCGATCTCGTCGAGGACGGTGGTGTTGAGGAACATGCCCCACGAGTTCGTCGAGAGGGGGACCGCGGTGGTGACGCCGTCCACGGCGCCGGCGCCCAGCACCTGCTCCTCGATGCCGTCGGTCTGGATCGTCGTGCCGAGGTAGGGCTCGAGGTCGAGGAGGGATCCGCTCTGCGAGTACTGCCGCAGGTAGGCGAGGTCCATCGTGACGACGTCGGGCAGACCCTTTCCGGCCGCCTCGATCTGGCGCTTCTCCCAGTAGTCGATGGGGGAGAGGAAGAGCACCTCGACGTCGATGTTCGAGTGCTCCTCCTCGAAGGCGGCGATGGCCTCGTTGTAGAGCTCGGCGCGCACGTCGTTGCCCCAGAACGAGAACGAGATCGACACCTCTTCATCGGGATCGAGCGTCGCCTCGGTGGTGGGCTCGCCCGAAGAGCACCCGGCCAGAGCGATGGCCGCGATCGCGACTCCTGCAGAGACCGCGGCGGCCCGTCTGTTCAACCTCATCGTGGAAATTCCCCTCGTCCTCGAGATCAGGAAGCGTTTTCTCACGTCGCCGTGAGAAAGGCGACTCCAGGTCGCCGAGACCCAGTTTGACAAACCGGTTGACCGAATGCAATCCCAGCACGGCCCGGATGTCGTAAGTTGTTCGCATGCCCGCCTACCCCGACGATCGGTCTGCCGAGATCACCGCTGCGCTCGGCGTGCTCCCGAGCGGCACTCCGGTCTCAGAGGTGGCTCGCCGGCTCATGGACCTGTTCACCGGAGGATCCATCGATCCGGGCACACGCCTTCCGCCGGAGCGCCAGCTCGCCAGCACCCTCGGCGTCGGCCGGTCCGCCGTCCGCGAAGCGCTCGCCGCTCTCGAGATCCTGGGCATCGTCGACGTGCGGCCGGGATCGGGCACCTACCTGCGCGGCACGGCGAGCGAACTGCTGCCGCAGACCCTCCGGTGGGGACTCCTCATCGGCCGGAAGAGCACCACCGAACTGCTCGACCTGCGGTCAGGTCTCGAGATCTACGTCGCGCGCCTCGCCGCGGCCCGTGCCGAGGCATCCGCCCGCTCCGCGCTGGCAGCCTCGCTGGAGCGCATGCGCGCGGACGTCGCCGACCTCAAGGCCTTCGCGCGCGCCGACCTCGACTTCCACAACGCGCTCGCCACGGCTGCCGGCAACGAGACCCTCGTCGACCTCTTGCACGTCGTGCGGTCGCTGCTGCAGGTGTACGCCGATCGCGCCGTGCACGACGAAGACGAGGCGCGCACCGCTGTCGCCGAGCACGACGCGGTGTACCGCGCCGTCGAGGCCGGGGACGAGGATGCCGCGGCCTCGGCGATGGCCGCGCACATGGCGACCGCGTCGCAGCGGCTGGCCGCCGAAGCAGCAGCGCGCTGAAGGAAGCCACATCCGGGCTGGAGCAGCGGTCACCGTGCGCTCGGCCTCGTCCAGCACGAAGTCCGGAGCGAAGCCGGTGACGTCGACGAGCGTTCCCGTCGAGTCCGGGAGGTCGGTGAAGGAGTGCCGCGTGCCGAGCGCCTTGACGCGGCGACCCTCGGCGACAGCTTGTCGGACGTCGTCGACGGTGAGCGCATCGACGATCCGCGGTGCCGTGTACTCGTAGATGCCCGCCCAGTTGCGCGCCATCGCTTCTCCTCCGCCAGCTGAGTCTGGGTGAAGACGTTGCTGAATGACGACACCGATCCGGTGCCCGACACGCTGCTGGACGGCACTCGGACGACGGACGGCGAATCACCGCTCGGCGTAGAAGACAACGTCACCGAGCTCGCGGGCATGCCGGGGCCATGGATGCTGCGGCTGCCGCACTTCCGGCTGGGACGCGGAGCCCTCCTTCGGAGACGAGATCCAGACGGAGTACTTCGTCGATCGCGCCGACGCCACCGCCGCTCTGAACGCCGTGCGGGCCCTGGGCGACAGCATCCGTCCCACCTGATCTGGACCGAGCTGCGCACCGCCGCCGCCGACGAGCTGTGGCTGAGCCCGGCGTATCGGCGTGACGTCGTGATCATCCACTTCACCTGGCACAACCACCCCGACGAGGTCACGGCCCTGGTCGCCCGGATCGAGGCGGCCCTGCAGCCGTTCGGCGCGCGCCCGCACTGGGGCAAGGTGCACGGCTTCGACCGCGCGGCGATGGAGCAGGTGCATCCGCGCCTCGGCGACGCCCGAGCGGTGTTCGAGCGGCTCGACCCCGACGGGCGATTCACGAACGCCCACCTCGAGCGGGTGGGCGTGCGCGAACCTGGCTGACGAGACGGATGCCGCGGCGTCAGCTCGCGCGGCGGTCGGAGGTGCGCTCGTCGACGGGACGGCGGATCGGCGTCGTCTCGGCGATCTGGTCGCTGAACTCCTCGGGCGGGATCACCGCGAGCGGCCGGGTCTCGTCGATCGTCAGGCGGAACCGTCGCTCTTCGTGGCGGTGCAGGCGGCCCGAGACGATGAGCCACGTGGCGCCGATCGCGAAGGCGACGAGAGCGGCGGCGGCGCCGAGCAGGATGGCCGCGCGGGGACCCAGCTCGTCGGCGACCCAGCCCACGATCGGGGCGCCGACCGGGGTGCCGCCCATGAGGATCGCCATGTACAGCGCCAGCACGCGACCGCGCAGCGCGGGGTCGGTGGTGGTCTGCACGTACCCGTTCGCCGTCGTCAGCATCGTCACGACCGCGAAGCCGGTGAACATGAGCGTGGCGGCATATGTCCAGTACGTCGGCATGAAGGCCGACACCGAAGCGGCCACCGCGAAGAGCAGCGTTCCGCCGATGACGACGCGGATCCGCGCTCGATCGCGGCGCGCGGCCATCAGGGCGCCGGCGAGCGAGCCGATCGCGAGGATCGAGCTGAGCAGACCGTAGCCATCGGCCTCCTGGCCGAACTCGATCGCCATCGTCGAGGCGAAGATCGGGAAGTTCATGCCGAAGGCACCCACCAGGAACACCATCGCGAAGGTGACCATGAGGTCGGGGCGACGCGCGACGTAGCGGAAGCCGTCCGCCAGGCGCGATGCGCCGGGCGCCTTGGCGCGAGGGATGAGCTCGTGCGTGCGGATGAGCATAAGCGCGATGATCATCGCGAAGAAGGTCACGCCGTTGACGAGGAACACCCAGCCCGTGCCGACCGCGACGATCACGACGCCGGCCAGCGCCGGGCCGATCATGCGAGCGCCGTTGAACGAGGCGGCGTTCAGAGCCACCGCGTTGGATGCGACCTCGCGCGCGACAAGGTCCGAAACGAACGCCTGCCGCGCGGGATTGTCGAACGCCGCGATGACGCCCAGCGCGAGCGCGAAGGTGTACATGAGCGGGAGAGTCATGACGCCGGTGAGCAGCAGGATGCCGATCACGACGCCGAGGACGAGCAGCAGGCCCTGTGTCACGACGAGCAGTCGCCGGCGCTCGAAGCGATCGGCGACCCAGCCGGTGACGCCGACGAGCAGCAGCGGCGGAGCGAACTGCAGCGCCATGGTGATGCCCATCGCCGCCGCGTCGTTGTCGGTCAGCTCGGTGAGGACGACCCAGCTGAGCGCAGTCGCCTGCATCCAGGCGCCGATGTTCGACACCAGCGCGCCGATGAACCAGACGCGGTAGTTGAAGACCGAGAACGACCGGAACATCGCGGGGGACTGTCGATCGGACGCTCGGCGTGAAGCGGAAGCGGCGCGACGGGGGAGCGAGGGGGTCATCGGCCCGCCATCCGCTCCATGATCGCCGCGGCCGCCGCGAGCGTCTCGCGCTCATCCGGCGCCAGGTCCGCGAGCGCGGCTTCGACCCATGCGTCACGGCGGCGTGCGGTCTCGTCGACGACCGATCGGCCGGACTCGGTGAGCGCGATCACGACCTTGCGGCCGTCGTTCTCGTCTGCCGAGCGCGTGATGTAGCCGGGCTCCTGCAGGCAGTTCACCGTGCGATTCATCGAAGGAGCCGATACCCGCTCCCGGTCGGCGAGCTCGCCGAGGGTGTGGGGGCCGTGGACCCAGAGTGCGGCGAGCACGGCGAACTGCCCGTCGCTCATCGAGTCGACGGCGCGCTGCGTCCGCATGCGCCGCGCGAGGCGGAAGGTGGCGATCCGCAACTGCGAGGCGGCGGCCGCGTGCTCGTGGATGTCGGATTCGGTGGCGTTCGTCAAAGTCTCGTGGCTGCTCATACCGATACTTAGCCTAGCTCATTAGTGTTGCTAAGGAAACGGAATGGTGCGTCCGGACCGGTGGCGGCGGCGCGAATCGTGCGCAATAGACTGGCGCGCATGCCCGAGTTCACCGACGCGCACGGCGTCGCAATCTTCTACGACGTGCATCCGGCGACGACGACCGAGGCCCGGGCGGTGGTGCAGCTCCTCCATGGCGTCGGCGAGCATGCGGGGCGGTACGCGGTGCTGATCGAGGCGCTCACCTCTGCCGGGTACACGGTGTACGCGGCCGATCATCGCGGCCACGGCCGGACGGGCATGCGGCAGTACGGCGGCGACGTCGCGAAGCTCGGGCGCCCGGGTCGGGGCGGGCTGCGGGCGGCGCTCGCGGCCATGTGGCAGTTCACCCAGCAGATCCAGGCCGAGAACCCCGAGGTTCCCGTGGTGCTGATCGGGCATTCGGGTGGCTCGGTGCTCGCCCAGATGCTCATCAACCTGTACCCCGACGGCTACAACGGTGTCGTCCTCACCGGCTCAGCGCTGCGCCTTCCCGGCTGGATCCGCGCGAGCAAGCTCAACAGGCGGTGGAACGCTCCCGACGCGATCGGCACTGAGTGGCTGTCGACCGACCTGGCGGTCGGACGTGCGTTCCTCGATGATCCCCTCACCACCACCGCCGATCCGACGAAGCTGCTGGGAGTGGTCGACTCCCTGCGGATGTACGGTCTGCCGCGTCGCGACCTCGGTCGCGACATCCCCACCCTGCTGATGGTGGGGCGCGACGACCCGGTCGGCGGCCCGCGCAGCGTGCACAAGCTGGCCGAGGCCTACCGTTCGCGCTCGGGTTTCACCGACGTGACGACCCTGGTCTACCCCGGTGCGCGCCACGAGATCTTCAACGAGGTGATGCAGGCCGAGGTCCGCGCCGATCTTCTCGCCTGGCTCGACCGCCGGTTCGCCCCGCGCGACTGACGGTCGACAGCCCATGCGTCTCCGCGCGGGGCCGGGGACGCAAGCGGCCAATAGGCTGAGGGCATGCACGGCGAATACAAGGTGCCCGGCGGAAAGCTCGTCGTCGTCGACCTCGAGGAGCGCGACGGACGCATCGCGGACTTCCATCTCGCGGGTGACTTCTTTCTCGAACCGGACGACGCCCTCGCCGCCATCGACGCCGCCGTCAACGGCCTGCCGATCGAGTCGGATGTCACCGCGATCGCCACCGCCGTGCGGTCGTCGCTTCCCGAGAGTGCGCAGCTGCTCGGCTTCACCCCTGAGGCCGTCGGCACCGCGGTGCGCCGTGCCCTGGTGACGGCTCCCGGATGGCGCGACTTCGACTGGGAGATCGTGCACGAGCGCCCGGTGTCCCCTCGGATGAACCTCGCCCTCGACGAGGTGCTCACCGGTCGCGTCGGCGACGGACGCCGGCGTCCGACCCTGCGCCTGTGGGAATGGGACGAATCGGCCGTCGTGATCGGGTCGTTCCAGTCGCTGCGCAACGAAGTCGATCCCGAGGGCGCCGCCAAGCACGGGTTCGACGTCGTGCGGCGCATCTCGGGCGGTGGCGCGATGCTCATGGCCGCGAACTCGATCGTGACGTACTCGCTCTACGTCCCGGCCTCCCTCGTGCAGGGACTGACGTTCGCGGACTCGTACGCGTTCCTCGACGACTGGGTGCTGCAGGCGCTGCGCGCCCTCGGCATCGAGGCCACCTACCAGCCGCTCAACGACATCGCCTCGCCCCAGGGCAAGATCGGCGGCGCCGCGCAGAAGCGGCTCGCCAACGGGGGAGTTCTCCACCACGCGACCCTGAGCTACGACATGGACGGCCAGATGATGACCGAGGTGCTGCGCATCGGCCGAGAGAAGCTGAGCGACAAGGGAACGACCTCGGCGGCCAAGCGGGTCGACCCGCTGCGCCGCCAGACCGGCTTGCCCCGCGAGGCGATCATCGAGAAGCTCAAAGAGACGTTCGCGAACCTCTACGGGGCGGTGCCGGGAACGATCACCGACGACGAGTACGCCGAGGCCGAAGCGCTCGTCGAGTCGAAGTTCGCCACCGACGCGTGGCTGCGACGGGTGCCGTGACGGATGCCGCGGCCCCGCGCGCCGCGGCCCCGGCCACGGTCCCTGAGCTTGTCGAAGGGTCGGTCGACGAGCCCACAGTCCCGCTCTCTGAGCGCACGGTCCCGGTCCCTGAGCGCACAGCCCCGGTCCCTGAGCTTGTCGAAGGGTCCGTCGAGATCCATCGTGGCGACAACCTCGAGGTGCTGCGCGGCTTCGCCGACGGCTCGTTCACGCTGATCTACCTCGACCCCCCGTTCAACACCGGCCGCCCGCAGGAGCGGACCGTCGAGACGGCGCGGTCGCGGCATCCGTCCCCTGCTTCCGACTCCGCGGCGTCCACAACTCCTGAGAAACGCCACGCGGGGGAGCAGCGATCCCCGGAATCGCGGGCAGCGGCAGTCGCCGATGACGCAGATTTCCGGAGTTACGACCCCACGAGCGCCGCGATGATCCCGGCCGTCGTGAGGCGAGGGTTCCATGGTCGCGAGTACGAGCGCATCCGCGGGGACCTGCGGGCCTACGACGACCGGTTCGACGACTATTGGGGCTTCCTCGAGCCGAGGCTGCTCGAAGCGTGGCGGCTGCTCGCCGACGACGGCACGCTGTACCTGCACCTGGACTACCGCGAGGCGCACTACGCGAAGGTGCTGCTCGACGCGCTCGTGGGGCGCGACCGATTCCTCAACGAGCTGATCTGGGCCTACGACTACGGCGCGAAGACCCGCAAGCGCTGGCCGACCAAGCACGACACGATCCTGGTCTACGTCAAGGATCCGAAGGCGTACTGGTTCGACTCCGATGCCGTCGACCGCGAGCCGTACATGGCGCCAGGACTGGTGACGCCCGAGAAGGCCGAGCGCGGCAAGCTCCCCACCGACGTGTGGTGGCACACCATCGTGCCGACGACAGGACGCGAGAAGACGGGGTACCCGACCCAGAAGCCCGAGGGGGTCCTCCGGCGGATCGTCCAGGCGTCCAGTCGCCCCGGCGATCGTGTGCTCGACGCGTTCGCGGGCAGCGGCACGACGGGCGCGGTCGCGTCGGCGCTCGGCCGGCACGCGGTTCTCGTCGACGACAACCCGGCCGCGATCGCCGTCATGAGCGAGCGGATGCCGCACGCCCGCGTCGTGGGTTCCTGACCCGACCGCGACCCCGACCATCCCCTCACGATGGGGCGGTTCGCGCGGCGTCGGTGCCCCGTCGCGCATCTAGGCTGGGGAATATGCGCTTCGGAACATTCATCCCCCAGGGCTGGCGATTCGACCTCGTGGACATCGATCCCGCGGAGCACTGGGCGGTGATGAACGGCCTCGCGCAGCGCGCGGACGCCGGACCGTGGGAGTCGCTCTGGGTCTACGACCACTTCCACACCACGCCGGTGCACAGCGACGAGGCGACGCACGAGGCCTGGGCGCTGATGGCGGCATTCGCGGCGTCGACCAGCCGCATCCGGCTCGGGCAGATGTGCACGTGCATGGGCTACCGCAACCCGGCGTATCTCGCGAAGGTCGCGGCGACCGTCGACCACGTGTCGGGCGGGCGCACCGAGATGGGCATCGGCGGCGGCTGGTACGAGCACGAGTGGGAGGCGTACGGCTACGGATTCCCTCCGGTGCGCGACCGCCTCGCGATGCTGCGCGAGGGCGTCGAGATCATGCGCCAGGCCTGGACCACCGGCACCGCCACGCTCGATGGCAAGCACTACCAGGTCGACGGTGCCATCGTCCGGCCCCTGCCCGTCCAGGGTGAGATCCCGATGTGGATCGCGGGCGGCGGCGAGAAGGTGACGCTCAAGATCGCGGCGAAGTACGCCGCGTACACGAACTTCACCGGCACCCTCGACGACATCGATCACAAGAGCGAGGTGCTGCGCGGGCACTGCGACGACATCGGCCGCGACTTCGCAGCGATCACCCGCTCGTCGAACTTCAACACGATCGTCGGGGCGACCGAGGCCGAGGCCCACGAGCGGCTCGCCGCCGTCAAGGCGCGGCTGCTGCCGCACCTCGGGCAGGAGCGCGCCGATGCCGCCGAGCGCGAGTACCTCTCGTCGCCGGCGTTCGGCTCGGTCGAGCAGGTGACCGAGCGTCTCGCCGAGCGCGAGCGCCACGGCATCCGCTACGCGATCCACTACTTCCCCGAGGCGGCCTACGACCTCTCGGGCGTCGAGCTGTTCGAGCGCGAGGTCATCTCGGCGCTCGCCTGAGCAGCTTCCGGGGGCTCACCACACGGTGCCGGCGGACACCAGGGCGCGCACGCTCGCGTAGCCGTCCGCGGCGACGTCGGGTCGGGATGCCTCGCCCCCGAAGATGCGCGTCGTTCCGGCCACCTCCGACCACGGCCGCCAGCCCGGCGCGCCCTCCCGGATCAGCGCGACCGCCGCACCGTGCACGGCGTCGGCCAGGCGCTGGGGAGGGGCGTCGCCGGCGATCGTCGTGACGTGCGGCTCGTCCAGGCAGTCGAACCAGAAGGGCACGTCGAGGCAGTGCAGCGCCCACGTGCGGGTGGGCGAGGCCCACGAGAATCGGTACACCCACGTCGGCGCGTCGCCGCGGGCGTCCGCGACCTCGGGAACGGTGGACCGGAACACCACGTCGGTGACGTACCGGCCGAGCAGGGCCGACGTGCCCTTGCGGCGCTGGGCGGGATTGTCGGCGAGGTAGGCGCGCCGACGTGCCCGCGGAACGTCGAGCGTGGCCAGCGCGAGAGCTGCCGGCACGAGGCGCAGCGCGCGAGGCGCCGAGTCGAGCACCATCGTGAACTCGTCGTCGGTCGATCCCAGCACGAGGGGCTTGTCCGCCCCGACGCCGGCGCGGAGTGCGTCGATCGTCGGCTCGGGGAGAAGGTCGCCGTCGACCTCCGGTCCCCACGAGAGGCCGTCGGCCAAGAGCGCATGGACGACCGCCAGCCGGTCCTTCGATACGGGGGTCGCAGCCTTCTCCTGCAGTGCGTGGAGGGTCTCTTCCGAGACCGACGCGAACCCGTCGCGCGTGGGCTCGACGCCGGCGAGGTGCGCCAGCTTGGCCGACAGCGTGCGGGCCCGTTCGCGAGGCACGTTGACGACGGCGCTCGACAGTGCGTACACGGCGTGGAACAGGTGCTGGGCCGCCGGCATCCCGAGCAGGGTCAGGACCGCGCCGCCGCCGGCGGACTGTCCCGCGATGGTCACACGCGCGGGGTCGCCTCCGAATGCGGCGATGTTCTCGCGCACCCATTCGAGCGCGGCCAGCCAGTCGCGCACCCCGCGGTTCGAGGGGGCGCTGTGGATGTGGCCGAATCCGTCGAAGCCCAGCCGGTACGAGATCGTCACGGTGACGACGCCGTCGCGGTTGAACGCACGACCGTCGTACCACGGGCTGGCCGGCGAGCCCGAGATGAAGCCGCCGCCGTGGATCCACACCAGCACGGGCAGGGTGGCGTCGGGGTCGCCCGGCGCGGGCGTGAAGAGGTTCACGTTGAGCGTCGCCTCGCCGGGCACGCTGGGTTCGGGAATGAGCGTGATGCCGGGGTCGCCGCGCTGCGCGGTCGGGCCGAACTCGAGCGCGTCCCGGACGCCGTCCCACGGATCGGGCGGTACGGCGCCTCGTACCGAGGTCGCCGACGGGCGCCTTCGCGAACGGGATGCCGAGGAACGCCGCCGAGCCGCTCCGCGTTCCGGGTTCCCCGCGCCAGACCCCGCGGACCTCGCCGGGCCCGATCGAGACGACGGGTCCCTCGCCCTGTCGGGTCATTCGGCGTCCTCCTGCTCCTGATTCTCGGCCCCGCCCGTTGCGGAATCGGGTATCGGCTCTGCATGCGGGCCCGCCAGCAGCCCGAATAGCGCATCGACCATGCCCGCCATGTCGACCTCGGGCTCCAGCATCCACTGCACCTGCAGTCCGTCCGCGACGGCCTGGAAGATCCGCGCGAGCGTCTCGGGCTCGATCCGGTCGGTCAGCTCGCCGGCGTTCTGCTGGCGCCCGATCGCGTCGGCGAACACCGAGCGCAGGGCTTCGCCGCGCTCGACGAAGAACCCGTGGGCAGGATGCTGGGGGTCGGCGGCGTCGACCGAGAGCCGGGCGAACAGCTGCACCAGGCCGGGGACCTCGGCGTTGTGCCGGATCACGCCGAGGTAGCCGGCGCGGATGTCGGCGGCAGCTGTCGGCCGAGCGAGGTCGAGTCCGAAGGCGACGGTGTCGAGCTCGTCGCGCCTGCGGAGGATCTCGGCGAAGAGCTCCTCCTTGGTGCCGAAGTAATGCAGCAGTCCCGCCTGACTCAGCCCCACGGCATCGGCCAGTTCCTTCACCGATGCACCGCGGAATCCCTCGCGCGCGATGACGTCGAGCGCGGTCTGAAGGATCTCCTCGCGCTTCGCGACGCCCTTCGCGTAGGAACCCCGTCGAACCTGCCGGCTCTCTGCCATAGGAGAAGTAAACCCGAACGGCGCTTGATTTCTCAAAACCTAGTGACATAAGGTTTTCGACAGCAGCTCATTGCCGAGCAGGAAAGGAACCCGATGACCATCCCCGATGTCATGGAACTCACCCTCGATGAGAAGGCGTCGCTGACCAGCGGTGCGAGCTTCTGGTACACCAAGCCGGTGGAGCGCGTGGGCGTTCCGGCGATCATGGTGACCGACGGACCCCACGGCCTGCGCAAGCAGCGCGAGGGCGGCGACCACCTCGGCATCGGCGACAGCGTGCCGGCCACCTGTTTTCCGCCCGCGGTGGGTCTCGGCTCGTCGTGGGACGTCGACCTCGTGCACCGCGTCGGCGAGGCGCTCGGCACCGAGACCGCGATCGAGAACGTCGCGGTGCTGCTCGGGCCCGGCATCAACATCAAGCGCTCGCCGCTGTGCGGCCGCAACTTCGAGTATTTCTCCGAGGACCCGATCGTCTCGGGCGCGCTCGGCGCGGCCATCGTGAAGGGCATCCAGTCGAAGGGCGTGGGCACCTCGCTCAAGCACTTCGCCGCGAACAACCAGGAGAACGACCGCATGCGGTCGAGCTCGGACGTCGACCCGCGGCCGCTGCGCGAGATCTACCTGCGCGGCTTCCAGCGCGTCGTCGAGGACGCCCAGCCCTGGACCGTCATGTGCGCGTACAACCGCATCAACGGCGTGTACGCCTCGGAGGACCCGTGGCTGCTCACGCGGGTGCTGCGCGACGAATGGGGCTTCAAGGGTCTCGTGATGTCGGACTGGGGCGCGGTCAACGAGCGCGTGCCGGGCCTCGCCGCCGGCATGGACCTCGAGATGCCGTCATCGGGCGGCGTGACCGACGCGCAGATCGTCGCGGCCGTGCAGGACGGCTCGCTCGACGAGTCGGTGCTGGATGTCGCCGCCGGGCGCGTGCTCGACCTCGTGGGCAAGGCTCAGGCCGGGGCGGGGAGCATCGCAGGCCCGCTCGACGTGGACGCCCATCACGCCCTTGCGCGCGAAGCCGCCGGGCGCTCGATCGTGCTCCTCAAGAACGACGCCCCTGACTCGGTCGCCGCCCTTCGACAGGCTCAGGGACCGGTACAGGCTCAGGGACCGGTCGAGGCTCAGGGGCCGGTCGAGGCTCAGGGGCCGGTCGAGGCTCAGGGACCGGTCCTCCCGCTCGCGAAGGAGGCGAACGTCGCCGTGATCGGCGAGTTCGCCGAGAAGCCGCGCTTCCAGGGCGCGGGGTCGTCGATGATCAGCCCGACGCGCGTCGACACGGCGCTCGACGAGATCCGGGCGCTTTCGACCGGCGAGGTCACGTACGCCCGGGGCTTCAGCAACGCGCTCGAGGTCTCGCCCGAAGAGTCGACGGCGCTGCGCGACGAGGCGGTGGCTGCGGCATCCGGCGCCGATGTCGTCGTGGTCTTCCTGGGCCTGCCGGCACGACTGGAGTCCGAGGGGTACGACCGCGACGACATCGACCTGCCCGTCGAGCAGCTCGCGCTGCTCGACGCCGTGCTGGCGGTCAACCCGAACGCGGTGGTCGTGCTCTCGAACGGCGGCGTCGTGGCGCTGCCCTTCGCCGACCGCGTGCCGGCGATCCTCGAAGGGTGGCTGCTGGGACAGGCCGGGGGCGGAGCGATCGCCGACGTCCTGTTCGGCGACGTCAATCCCTCGGCGAAGCTCACCGAGACGATCCCGCTGCGGCTGGAGGACAGCCCGGCCTTCCTCGACTTCCCGGGCGAGTTCTCGCACGTGCGCTACGGCGAGGGCCTGTTCGTCGGGTATCGCTGGTACGACGCGCGTCGCCTCGAGGTCGCGTTCCCGTTCGGGCACGGCCTGTCGTACACGACGTTCTCGTACGGGGATGCCGCCGCCTCCGTCCGCGAGGACGGCGACATCGAGGTGCGGGTCGCGGTCACGAACACCGGTGACCGCGCGGGCCGCGAGGTCGTGCAGGTCTACACGTCGCTTCCGGGCGGTGCAGTGCAGCGGCCGGATCGGGAGCTGAAGGCGTTCGCATCGGTCCAGCTCGAGGCCGGCGAGACCCGCGAGGTCGTCGTGCCGGTGCGGCGGAAGGATCTCGCGTACTGGGACGTCCGGGCCGACCGCTGGGTCGTCGAAGGCGGCGAGTACGTCGTCGAGGTCGCGGCGTCGAGTCGCGACATCCGCTCCCGTGTCACCGTCGAGGTCGCGGGCGACGAGTTCGCCCTGCCGCTGTCGCGGACGTCGTCGCTCGGCGAGGTCATGCGCCACCCGGTGGCCGGGCCCGTGGTGCAGGCCGCCATCGCGCAGATGATGGGCGGCATGGAGGGTGCCGCGGCGATCATGCCCGAGGGCGTCGACTTCACCAAGATGATGGAGTCGTTCCCGATCGGCCGGGTCGGCATGTTCGCCGGCGGCGAGGGCGGCGGCGTGTCGCCCGAGATGATCGACGGGCTCATCGCGATGGGCAACGCCGGCCGGCAATGAGACGCCGAAAGGGTGGGTTCTCACCGCTGTGCGCGGCGCAAACCCACCCTTTCGCGTGATGGCGGCGGGTCAGGCGCGAAGGAAGGCGAGCAGCGCCTCGTTCACCTCGTCGGCGTGCGTCCACAGCAGGCCGTGCGGCGCACCCTCGAGCTCGACGTACGTCGCGCCGGGAAGCAGCTCCTTGAACCGGCGCGCGGTCGCGTCGATCGGGAGGATGTTGTCGGCGGTGCCGTGCAGGATCAGGGCGGGCACGTCCACCGCCGGTATGTCGGCGCGGAAGTCGGTCGGCCAGGTCGCCGGCGCGGCGGCGATCGCCGTGTTGCCGGCGAGGTTCGCCACCTGCGCGCTCGCCTCGACGGCCTCGGGCGAGATGCGGGTGCCGAGGTTCTCGTCGAGGTTGTAGAAGTCCTTGAGGAACCCGGCGATGAAGGCGTAGCGGTCGTCGCGCACCGACTGCCCGATGCCGTCGAAGAACTCCTGCGGTCCAGCGCCGTCGGGGTTGTCGTCTGTCTTCAGCAGGAACGGCTCGAGTGAGCCGAGGAATGCGGCCCTGGCGACGCGCGCACTGCCGTAGCGGGAGAGGTAGCGGGCGACCTCACCGGTGCCCATCGAGAACCCGACGAGCACGGCGTCGCGCAGGTCGAGGTCTTCCATGAGGGCGTGCAGG
This sequence comes from Microbacterium yannicii PS01, assembly GCF_000304335.1. Taxonomy (GTDB): domain Bacteria; phylum Actinomycetota; class Actinomycetes; order Actinomycetales; family Microbacteriaceae; genus Microbacterium; species Microbacterium yannicii_A. Next base: position 85,049 of record NZ_CAJF01000015.1, read on the forward strand.
TCGGCGGCGAACGTGTCGTAGTCGTAGCCCGACCCGGCCTTGGTCGAGGCGCCGAAGCCGCGACGGTCGTACGCGATCACGCGATAGCCCTCGGCCAGGAGCGCCGCCTGCTGCTTGCCCCACGACTCGCCGTTCAGCGGAAAGCCGTGGATCAGCACGACCGGCTGGGCCCCCGACGGTCCCTGGTCGGTGTAGTAGAGGTCGACGTCGACCGAGTTCTCGGTCCCGACGGTGATGTACGCCACAGTGGCTCCTTCCGGGCGGCGGACGGATGCCCCGGCCCGTGATCGACGGTATGCCGCGGCATCCTCTTCCCGCCACCATTCGCCCATGGGCGTGTCGAGCGTTCACACCCCGTTCAGCGTCACCCGGAGAAGATGTCGGCTGCGAGGGGTCAGTCGCGGGCGGCGCCGGAGGAGGGAACGACGGTGAAGATGGTCGGGGCGGCGAACCCGGATGCCGCGAACGCGGCGGTGGCGGCATCCCTCACCTGATCGACCCGGTCGTGGGCGACGAGCGCGATCGCCGCTCCGCCGAAGCCGCCGCCGGTCATGCGCGCGCCGACGGCGCCCGCCGACAGGGCCGCCTCGACGGCGGTGTCGAGCTCGGGGACCGAGATCTCGAAGTCGTCTCGCATCGACGCGTGAGAGGCGACGAGCAGGTCGCCGATCGCCGTCGGACCCGACTCTCGGAGGGTCCGTACGGTGTCGAGCACCCGCTGGTTCTCGGTGACGACGTGCCGCACCCGCCGGAAGGTCACGTCATCGACGAGGGTGGCGAGGCGGTCGAGATCGCCGAGCGAGACGTCACGCAGCGCCGGTACTCCCAGGGCCGCGGCCCCGCGCTCGCAGGCGGCGCGGCGCTCGCCGTAGCCGCCGGTGGAGTGCGCGTGCGTGACGCCGGTGTCGATGACGACCAGCTCGAGGCCTGCCGCCTCGAATCCGAGGTCGACCACCTCCGTATCGAGCGAACGGCAGTCCAGGAAGATGGCGGCGTCGGCGCGGCCGAGGAGCGCGGCCATCTGATCCATGATGCCGGTCGGCGCCCCGACGGCCTCGTTCTCGGCGACGCGGCCGGCCCGGGCGAGAGCGACTCGGTCGAGGGAGACGGCCCACGCGTCGGCGAGTGCGACGGCGGTGGCGCCCTCGATCGCGGCAGAGGATGACAGGCCGGCACCCACCGGTACGTTCGAGGCGAACGCCAGGTCGATGCCCGTCACGTCGGACGCATTCGTGCCGGATGCCGCGAGCAGCGCCCACGCGACGCCCAGCGGGTAGCGGGCCCATTCGGGAACCTCGTCGCGGCGGTCTGGAAACAAGACGTCGAGCTCATCGAGGGCGACCTCGACACTGGCGTCATCGAACGTCGAGGCGACGCGGATACGGGCGACGCCGTCCGCACGCGGGGTGAGGGCCACGTGCGTGCGCTGCTGGATGGCGAAGGGGAGCACGAAGCCGTCGTTGTAGTCGGTGTGCTCGCCGATGAGGTTCACGCGGCCGGGGGCCGACCAAGTGCCGATGGGCTCGACGCCGAAGCGCTCGCGGAGCAGGGCGCGCGCTTCTTCGGCGGTGGGGGAAGGAGTCGATGGCGGCGCATCGGCGCCACGGGTCTCGGTCACGGGGTCTCCTCGGGAACGGATGCGACGGCGGCGCGCAGCAGCGCGGCCGAGGTCTCGGGCGGGACGTCGCCGATCCAGGCGCCCATGGCGGCCTCGGATCCGGCGAGGAACTTGAGCTTGTCGGCGGCGCGGCGCGGCGACGTGAGCTGGAGGTGCAGGCGCACCGTGTCGCGGCCGCGGTGCACCGGAGCCTGGTGCCACGCCGCGATGTAGGGCGTGGCCGTGTCGTACAGCGCATCGACTCCGCGCAGCAGGCGCAGGTAGAGCGGCGCGAGCTCGTCGCGCTCGGCCTGGGTCGTGGCAGCGAGGTCGGGCACATGGCGGTGGGGCAGCAAGTGCACTTCGAGCGGCCACCGCGCGGCGAACGGCACGAACGCCGTCCAGTACTCGCCCTCGAGGATCACGCGCTCGCCCGCCCGCTCGAACTCGAGGATGCGCTCGAAGAGGTCGGGGCCCTCACGGTCGATCGATGCCAGGAGGGTCGTGGTGCGCGGCGTGATGTACGGATACGCGTAGATCTGGCCGTGCGGATGGGGGAGCGTCACGCCGATCGCCTCGCCGCGGTTCTCGAACGGGAACACCTGCTCCACGCCGGGCAACGCCGACAGCGCGGCCGTGCGGTCGGCCCACGCCTCGATCACCGTGCGGGCGCGCGTGGACGTCAGCGTGCCGAACGAGCCGGAGTGCTCGGGACTGAAGCACACGACCTCGCAGCGGCCGACCGACGTGCGCGTGCGGCCGAGGCCTGGAGCGCTCAGGTCGTCGAGGTCGCGAGGGGCATCGTCGCCGGCGGGCGCGCCGCCCTGCGCGGCCGTCAGGGCCGGGCCGAACGAGGGCGACTTGTTCTCGAACACGGCGACGTCGTAGCGCGAGGGGATCTCGGAGGGGTTCGACGGCGTCTGCGGCGCGAGCGGGTCGAGGTGGGCGGGCGGGAGGAACGCGCGATTCTGTCGTGCCGCGGCCACCGAGATCCAGTCGCCGGTCAAGACGTCGCGCCGCATGGTGGCCGTCGGCGGCCGGGGAGCCGGCTCCCGCGCGTCGAGGGCGCGATCGGGACCGAGTGTGGTGTCGGGATCGTCGTAGTAGATGAGCTCGCGCCCGTCGGCGAGGCGGGTGGGCCGCTTGACCACGCCGGCGCCCAGCGTCTCGGCGGGACCTTGTACCGCCGCAGGGGCCGGTCCTGGATCTGGCGTGTTCACGTCAACACGGTACAGCGCCGCTGTGTTATCGTCAACACGAACGGAGGTCGACATGAACGAGCGTCGCGTGTCGATGGCCGATGTCGCCGTCCGCGCCGGCGTCTCGGGCCAGACCGTGTCGCGCGTCGTCAACGCCAGCCCGCGGGTCGATCCCGAGACGCGCGCCCGGGTGGAGTCCGCGATGAGCGAGCTCGGCTACCGGCCGCATCGTGCCGCCCGAGCGCTCCGCACCGGCCGCACCCAGACGATCGGGCTCGTGGTGTCGACGCTCGCCACGGTGGGCAACTCCCTCATGCTCCAGACGGTGGCGGATGCCGCGTCCGCCCGCGGCTACGCGCTGACGGTCGTGACACTCGACCGCGGCGGTGCTGGAGCCGCGTTCGAGCGACTGAACGAGCAGGGCGTCGACGGCGTCATCGTGCTCAACGAGGCGACGGCGCTGGCGCTCGAGGCCCCCGCGCCGCGGGGTCTGTCGATAGTGGTCGTCGATGCGCCGCCCGATGCAGTGGGCGCGTCGCAGGGCGGCGACCGCCGACGCCACGCATCCAAGACGTCGGATCACGCCGGCGCCCGTCGTGGAGTGGTGCAGTCCGACCATGCCGGCGGCGCGCGCGCCGCGGTCGAGCACCTGCTCGAGCTCGGGCATCGCACCGTCCACCACCTCGCCGGACCCGCCGAGTCGTTCGCGGCGGCGGAGCGCGAACGCGGCTGGCGCGACGCGCTCGCCGACGCCGGGCTCGACGCGCCCGGACCGGCGCGCGGCGACTGGACCGCGGCATCCGGTCATCGCGCGGGCGTGATTCTCGCCGCGCACCCCGACATCACCGCCGTGTTCGCTGCGAACGACCAGATGGCGCTGGGGGCGATGCGGGCCCTGACCGACGCCGGCCGGGACGTACCGGGCGCGGTGAGCGTGGTGGGTTTCGACGACATCGCCGACGCCGCGGACTATCGCCCGCCGCTCACGACGGTGCGCCAGGAGTTCGGCCGCCTCGGAGAGCTCGCCGTCGCGACCCTCGTCACCGGCATCGAGGACGGCGGCGCCGGCTTCGAGCTCGTCCCGACGTCGCTGGTCGTGCGGGCGAGCACCGCCGCCCGCGCTGATCCGCTGGGTTGAGGGCGTCCGCGCTGGTTCTCGTTGCCCGGAACAGGTGATCCGGCGTAGGAAGGCCGCTAAAGCCCGGAACGACCTGTGTGCGCCAGAGCAGGTGCTCTCGTGGCGGTGAGAGTCGATCAGGCGTCGATGCGGGCGGCCCAGCGCGCCCCGCGGGTGAGCACGGCCCGCAGTTCCTCGGATTCGTAGGCGCGGGCATCATGGCCGAGTGCGCTGACGAGGGCGCGCACCGGAGCCGTACCGGGCGATGTCTCTCTAACCCACACCACGGGGTGAGCGACGCCGTCGAGGTCGTGCACGGCGAGCACGGTGGCCCCGTCGTCGACGACCAGGTCGGTGTAGCGCTCGTCGAAGACCGTGAAGTCCGCGCGAGCGATGCCGTGCGCGTCGTCGACGACACGCACCGCGGCATCGTCGATCTCGGGATGCCACGACCGCCCCGCTTCCCATTCGCCGCCGATCGCGCGGCGGAAGGCCGGATAGTCGCGCAGGCTCGACAGGGCGCTGTGCGTCGCGATCACACCGATGCCGCGCCCGAACGCGGCAGTGAGGCCGGCTTCGGCATCCGGATCCGCGCCACGCGCGGCTTCGCCGTTGCGCCATGGGTCTCCGGCGTTGACGACGAGCAGCGCGGCGCCGTCGAGCGCGGCGAGGGCCTCATCGGGATTCTCGACGACGTCGACCTGCCAGTCGTCGGCGCGCAGCAGCTCGGCGATCGCGGCGGACGTCTCGGGATACGGATGCCACGGATCGGCGTACCTGCCGGTTCCGCAGGCGATCACGGCCCGGGGACGTCGGGCCTCGCGGGCGATGCCGGCGCTGGTGCCGGCATCGGGCTGTTCGGCATCCATCGCTACCATGGTCAGCAGGATAACGCTTTCCCTCGGGATCGCCGCGCGCAGAGGAGAATGTCGTCATGGTGCACACTGTCGTGATCGCCCCCGACTCGTTCAAAGGCACCATCGGCGCGGCCGCGGCGGCCCAGGCGCTCGCCGACGGATGGCGGCGCGTGCGTCCGGACGATGTTCTGCGGCTGCTCCCGATGGCCGACGGCGGCGAGGGAACGGTCGAGGCCTTCGCGACGGCGGTTCCCGGAGCCCGGCGCATCGCGGTCAGCGTGACGGGTCCCGAGGGGACGCCGGTCGATGCCTCGTGGGTCCTCCTACCTCCGACGGCGGCCGCGCCCGCCGGCACCGGCGTCGTCGAACTCGCCGGAACGAGCGGCATCGAGCTTCTGGGTGAGCCGCCCCGGCTGCGCGCGCACGACGCGCACACGCGCGGATTCGGTGAGGCGATCGCGGCCGCCCTCGCGCACGGGGTCTCGCGCCTCGTGCTGGGCATCGGGTCGAGCGCGTCCACCGACGGCGGCACGGGCATGCTCACCGCGCTCGGCGCGAGATTCACGGATGCCGCGGGCCACCCGATCCCGGACGGCGGGCGTGGTCTCGGCTCGATCGCGGGCGTCGATCTGTCCGGGCTCGCGCCGCTGCCGCCGGGTGGCGTGACCGTGCTGTCGGACGTGACGAATCCGCTCCTCGGCCCGAGCGGAGCGGCCGCGGTCTTCGGCCCCCAGAAGGGCGCGACTCTCAGCGAGATCGCCGAACTCGACGCCGGGCTCGCGCGACTCGCGGCCCTGGTCGATGCCGACCGCGAGGCTCCGGGCGCGGGCGCGGCGGGCGGCACCGGCTTCGGCCTGCTCGCATGGGGAGCGGAGCTGGTGCCCGGGTCGGGGGCGGTCGCCGAGCTGGTGGGTCTGCGCGAGGCGATCGCCGAGGTATCCGCAATCCCCGCCGGCGACATCGACGGCCCGAGATCGGCCGTCGTGCTGACGGGTGAGGGCTCGTACGACGGTCAGTCCGCCGCGGGCAAAGTGCCCGCCCATGTGGCCGCGGTGGCGGCGGGGGCCGGCGTTCCGGCGATGCTCGTCGCCGGCCGCATCGCGCCCGACGCCGACACATCGGCGTTCGCGGCGACGGCGTCGCTGACCGACCTCGCCGGCTCACCGCAGGCTTCGATGGCGGCTCCCGCGCGCTGGCTGACCGAGGCCGGCGCCGCCCTCGCCCGCACCCTGACCTGAGCCCTGTCGCCGAACCACCCCTTCTCGCCGAGGCCATTCCAGGTTGGTCGTGCCAACACGTGTGGCTTCGGCGAGAAGGCCTGATTTCGACGCAGAGAGACGGGCTAGGGGAGCTGCAGCACGCCGTTGCGGCGGTGGGGGAGCCGTGAGAGGGCGGGGTCGCGCAGCACCTCGGGCAGCAGCGCCTCGGGGGCGTCCTGGTAGGTGACCGGGCGCAGGAACCGGCGGATCGCGGTCGCGCCGACCGAGGTGTGCAGCGACGTCGTCGCCGGCCACGGTCCTCCGTGGTGCTGCGACCACGTCACGGCGACGCCCGTCGGCCACCCGGCGAACAGTACGCGCCCGGCCCGGCGCTCGAGCAGGGCGAGCACCGACGCGACGTCGTCGCCGGGCTCCGAGTGCAGTGTCGCGGTCAGCGACCCCGGCACCACCTCGAGCGCCGCCTGCAGCTCCTCCGCCGACCCGTAGCGCACGAGCAGCGTGACCGGTCCGAAGCACTCCTCGAGGAGCGTCGACGGGCGTGCGGCGACGGACGCGGCATCCGTCGACAGGACCACCGGCTGAGCGGCGCCGGCTTCGGCCGGAAGGCCGTGCGCGACCACGTTCACCGAGGGGTCGGCTTCGAGGTGCTCGATTCCCGACGGGAAGGCCTCGGTGATGCGGTCGGTGAGCAGCGGTCCGCCGCCCACACCGGTCGCGAAGCCCGCGACGAGCTCTTCGAAGCCGGCGCCCTCGGGCACGAACACCACGCCCGGCTTCGTGCAGAACTGCCCGACGCCGAGCGTGAACGAGCCGACGAGCCCCTGCGCCAGGGCCTCGCCGCGGGTGGCGACGGCGGCGGCCGTGATCACGACCGGGTTCAGCGAGCCGAGCTCGCCGTAGAAGGGGATCGGGTCGGGGCGGCCAGTCGCGAGGTCGAACAGCGCCCGGCCGCCGCCCAGTGAGCCGGTGAAGCCGGCGGCCTGGATGACGGGATGCTGCACGAGGGCGTTTCCGGCCTCGCGCCCTTCGACCAGGGCGAGCGAGCCTTCCGGAGCCCCGGCGTCGGCCAGCGCCGCGGCGACGATCGCGGCGGTCCGCTCCGACAGCCGCGGGTGCCCCGAGTGCGCCTTCACGATCACCGGGTTGCCCGCCGCGAGGGCCGAGGCGGTGTCGCCGCCGGCCACCGAGAACGCGAACGGGAAGTTCGAGGCGGAGAACACCGCGACCGGGCCGACGCCGGTCAGCGTGCGCCGCAGCTCGGGGCGCGGCGGCGTGGCCGATGGGTCGGCGTCGTCGACGGTGAGCTCGAGGTACGAGCCCTCCTCGACGACCGTCGCGAAGAGGCGCAGCTGGCCGGTGGTGCGAGCGACCTCACCGCGCAGGCGGGTCTCGCCGAGCCGTGTCTCGTCGTCGGCGATCGCGACGAGCTCGTCGATGTGCGCATCGAGCGCGTCGGCGGCCGCGCGCAGCCACGACGCCCGGGTGGCGGCATCCGCTCCCCGCCACACGGGTGCGGCGGCGGCCGCCGCCTGCGCCAGGGCGTCGAGCTCTTCGGCGGTCGTCGTGGTGGTCTGCGTCGTGGAGGTCATCGGGGGTCCTTTCGTCGCGGCATCCGCTCGTCTGTCGCGGTCTGCGGGTCGAACCCGCAGCCGGCGGCGGAGGCTCCGGGGTGAACGGGTGCGGAGGTGGTCATGAGAATCGGATGCCGAGGCCGGCGTGCGGCACCTCGGTCAGGGTTCCGTCGGCGATGCGCACCGGCGACGGGTCGGCGAGAGCTCCCAGTGCGCCGAAGCCGGCGTCTTCGACGTCCTCGGCCATCGGCTCGGGAACGCCCTCGACCGCCGGGAGCGTGAGGGCGAGCTGGCCCGAGAGCTCGGGCAGCAGATGCGGGTGCACGGCGGCGCCGTACTCGACGGCGATGGCGGCGATGCCGAGGAACGGCGTGATGCCGCCGACCCGCACGATGTTGGGCTGCACGATCTGGGCGGCGCCGCTGCGCAGGAAGTCGTCGAAGCGGAAGACGTTGTGCAGGTTCTCGCCGACCGCGATCGGGATGCCGCTCGCCGTCTTCAGGCGCCGCGAGAGCTCGGTGTGGCCGTACAGGTCGTCGGCGCGAAGCGGCTCTTCGATCCACGCCGGCGCCACGGCCGCGAGCACCTCCAGCGACTGCGTGGCGCGGTCGAGCTCCCAGCGCTGGTTGGCGTCGATCATGAGCGCGCGATCGGGGCCCAGCACCTCGCGCACCGCCTTCAGGCGATCGAGGTCTTCGGCGACGTCGGGCTTGCCCACCTTGACCTTCACCGCATCGAACCCCGCGTCGACCCAGCGCCGCACCTGAGCCACGAGCTCGTCCTCGCTGTAGTGCAGGTTCACACCGCTGCCGTAGGCGCGGACGCGGTCGCGCCGGGCGCCGAGGAAGCCCGCCAGCGAGGTGCTCTGGGCACGGATCGCGGCATCCCACAGGGCGAGATTCAGACCCGCCATCGCGATGGTCGTCACCCCGCCCCCGCCGGCTTCGTGCAAGTGCTGCCAGAGCGCCTGCCATTCCGAGCCGGGGTCGGCGGGTCGGCCGAGCGCGAACCTCGTGATGTCGTTCGCGAGCAGGGCGTGCACGGCCTCGGCGCCGATCTGCGGCGTCCACGAGAAGCCCCAGCCCTCGGCGCCGTCCGAGCGCACCACGTGCGTCGCGATCACACCGACCGATGTCACGTCGGCCGCCCACGGCCGCGTCAACGGCACGCGGAGCAGCCGCGCGTCGAATCCGGCGATGGTGGGCCCGCCGACGAAGAGTGGGGCGGCCTCGGCGAGGGTCACAGCAGCGCCCGTCCCGCCTCCAGGATCTCGCCGAGCCGGGCCTCCTGCGCGGGCGTCGGGTCGACGAGGGGTGCCCGCACCGAGCCGACCGGCAGACCGCCGAGACGCAGCCCCGTCTTGATGAGGGAGACCCCGAATCCGGGGGTCTCGTCGCGCAGCGCCACGAGCGGTGAGTAGAAGCCGTCGAGCAGGGCGTTGCGACGCGCCTCGTCGCCGTCGACGTACGCGCGGTAGTACGCGTTCGCCACCTGGGGGATCATCGCGAACGCCGCCGACGAGTACAGCGGGATGCCGATGCCCCGGTAGGCGCCCTGCGTCAGCTCGGCGGTGAGCAGTCCGTTGAAGAACGCGAAGTCCTCGCGCCCCTCTTCGGCGACCGCCCGCACGATCTGCTGCGCGAGTCCGACATCGCCGACGCCGTCCTTGAATCCGACGACCTTCGGGTTGCGCGCGAGGCGCCGCACCGAGTCGACGGAGTACTGCGCGGTGCCGCGGTGATAGATCACGACGGGAAGATCGGATGCCGCGGCCACCGCCTCGACGTAGGCGACGAGCCCCGCCTGCGGCCCGCCCACCAGGTACGGCGGCAGCACGAGCAGGGCGTCGGCTCCGGCATCCGCTGCCGCCCGCGCCAGCGCGGTCGCGTGACCGAGCGGACCGCCGGTTCCGGCCACGACCGGCACGCGCCCGGCGACCGTCTCGGTGGCCAGCTGCACCACGCGCGCGACCTCGTCGGTCGACAGGGCGTGGAACTCTCCGGTGCCGCAGGCGGGGAAGACTCCGCCGGGCGAGTGCTCCAAAGTCGTCGCGACGTGCGTGCGGAGCAGGTCCTCGTCGATGCGGCCGTCGGCGTCGAACGGCGTGACGGGGAAGAAGAGGATGCCGTCGAAGTTCACGCCAGCACGTCCTTTCGGGTGGTGGTGTCGAGCGGGTCGGGGTCGATGACGGCGAGCGGGTCGGCGGGCTGACCAGGAACAGCGGGGTCCGCTCCGCCGGGCTCGCCAAGCTCGCCGCGCCATGTGTGCGCCGGCTTCCAGCCGAGCACGCGGCGGGCCTTGGCGTTCGAGAACGCCGGAGCGGTGCCGGTCAACTCGGCCGCCAGCTGCTCGGACCCGGGAACGAACCTCGGCAGCAGGTCGGCGAGCGGCTGCCGGGCGAGCGCGTCGTCGGCGCCGACGAAGAAGACCTCTGCATT
>NZ_CAJF01000016.1 GCF_000304335.1 Microbacterium yannicii PS01
CCCTCAGCCGCGCCCGCGACGGACCGGAACGGCGACGACGGCAAGCGCGACGCAGCCGAGCGCCGGGATGAGGAGGGGGAAGAGCATCCACGTGGCGACACCCACGAGCACCGCAGCCGCCGTGAGGTAGAGCGTGCCGACCGGGTCGGCGGTGAGGGCGGACGGGATGCCGCGGACCGCGGGCCGCCATCCGCGCTCCGGCGTCCACGCGGCTGTGGCCGCGAGCAGCGCCACGGCACCGACCACGAGGCCGGCCCAGCCGAACACCGCGATCACGGGGCCGCCGGGGAGGAACCCGGAGCTGGCGAGGTCGATGTCGAGCACCAGGATGAGCGCGGCGACAAGAGCGACGACGCCGACCACGAGTCCGCCGGGCAGCGCCTTGCGCCAGTCGTGCCAGAACATCTTCGCGTGCGACGCCTCGGCGTTGACATAGCGCCGCAGGTGACGGATGCCGGCGGCCAGTGCGGCGGGAAGGGTGATGACCGCGATTCCGGCGGCGGTGACGAGCAGTCCCGTCAGCAGCACTTCGCCGAACAGCGCGAAGGCGCCGGTCGCGCCCGGGAACCGCGCGGCGGGGCGCTCGTCGAGCACCGGGCCGCTGCCCGAGGCGTCGGCGCGCTTCGCGGCGCGCAGTTCGCGGCGGCTCACGGCGCTATCCCTTCAGGCCCTGGGTGGCGACGCCGTCGACGAGGAAGCGCTGGAAGACCAGGAAGAACAGCAGGACCGGAAGCAGGGCGATGAACGACGCGGTGACGGTCGCGCCGTAGTCGCTGGTGGAGGTCTGGTCGTTGTAGAGGCGCAGCGCGATCGGGAGGGGGTAGTTCTCGGGGCTGGTGAGGTACAGCAGCGGCCCGAGGAAGTCGTTCCAGGCCCAGATGAAGGCGAAGATCGAGCACGTGATGAGCGCGGGCTTGATCAGCGGCAGGATGATCGACCAGAAGATGCGCAGGTGGCCGGCGCCGTCGATGCGGGCCGCCTCGTCCATGTCGCGGGGCATCTGGCGGATGAACTGCACGAGCAGGAACACGAAGAACGCCTCGGTGGCGAGGAACTTCGGCAGCAGCAGCGGCCAGAACGTGTCGACCAGGTCGAGGGAGTTGAAGATGATGTACTGCGGGATGATCACGACGTGGAACGGCAGCAGCAGGGTGCCGATCATCGCCGCGAACAGGATGCCGAGTCCCTTGAAGTGGATCCGCGCGAAGGCGTAGGCGGCCAGGGCCGACGAGAGCACGGTGCCGATGACTGAGCCGACGGCGATGAGGAGGCTGTTGGCGAAGAAGCGCCACATCGGCACGCCGGCGATGCCCTCCATCACCTTGACGTAATTGTCGATGGTCGGAGCGTTGGGGAGCAGGCCCGTGTTGGACCCGAACTCGCTGTTGGGCTTGAAGGTCGACATCAGAAGCCACACCAGCGGGTACAGCACGATCGCCGTGAGGGCGAGCAGCACGACGAACCAGATCACGGTCTGCCAGGTCTTGCGCTTCACCCGACGGCGGGGCGAGGTCTTCGGGTCGGGGTCGACCTGATTCTCGGTGAGGGTGAGGGCGTTCTCGCCGAATGAGGATGTGGTGGTCATCGGTTGTCTCCCGAGTAGTGCACCCAGGAGCGCTGCGTGCGGAAGAGGATGAAGGCGATGATGGCGACGACGACCAGCAGCACCCACGCGATCGCGGCGGCGTAGCCCATCTGCCCGTCGCTGAATCCCCGCTTGTAGAGGTAGAGGGTGATGAAGTTCGTCATGCCGGCCGGGCCGCCCGAGCCGTTGGAGATGATGTACGCCGACGCGAACACCTGGAACGCGCCGATCAGGCCGAGCAGCAGGTTGAAGAAGATCACCGGCGAGAGCATCGGGATCGTGACCGCCCGGAACCGGTGCCAGGCGTTGGCGCCGTCCATCTCGACCGCCTCGTACAGCTCCTTCGGGATCTGCTTGAGGCCGGCGAGGAAGATCACCATGGTCGCGCCGAACTGCCACACCGCGAGGAGGATCATCGCGGGCAGCACCAGATCGGGATTTCCGATCCAGCCGCCGAGATCGATGCCCAAGAAGCTGAGCGAGTTGTCGACGGGCCCGTCGTTGCCGAACATCGCGCGCCACACGATCGCGACGCTCACCGAGCCGCCGATCAGCGACGGGGCGTAGAACGCGGAGCGGAAGAAGCCGGCGCCGCGGTCGCGGTAGTTCAGCAGCATCGCCACGCCCAGCGCGGCGGCCAGGGTGATCGGGGTGCCGACGAGCACGTAGATCAGAGTGATCTGCGCGGACTGCATGAAGTTCGGGTCGCTGGTGAACATCCGGACGTAGTTGTCCAGCCCGATCCACCGCGGCGGGGAGAAGATGTTGTAGCTGGTGAACGACAGATACAGCGAGTACGCCATCGGGATCAGCGTGAGGCCGAAGAAGCCGATGAGCCACGGCACCAGGAACCCGTAGCCGGCGAGAGTCTCGCGGCGCTCGCGGCCCCGCGCCCCGGGGCGTTCGCGGTGCTCCGGACGGGACTTTCGGACCAGCGACCGACGCGAGGCCTTCTCGCCCGTGACGATCACTCGGGTGGCTGTGGTGCTCACAGGAACTCTCCGATGGTGATGAGGATGATCCGGGCCCGGTCGGTGCGACCGGGCCCGGAGGGGACTTACTGACCCAGGGCCACGTCCATCTCGGCGAAGAACTGCGAGACGGCTTCGTCGACCGTGACGGTGCCGAAGTTCAGTTCGGTGCCGAGCTGGCGGAACTTCTCCTCGAGCGAGCCGTAGCCGACGATCGGGACCGGCGGCGCGTCGCCCAGGCGGTCGGCGATCGATGCCTCATAGTCTGCGACCTGCTGGCTGAGCGGGTCGAGCTCCGCCGCCTCGAGGGCGGTCTCCGAGGCCGGCAGGCCGCGGTTGGTGCCGAAGATCTCACCCGACTGGGGCGAGTTGACCAGGAAGTTCACCAGGGTCGCTGCGGCCTCGGGATGCTCGGTCGAGGCCGAGATCGAGTGCAGCATCGAGGGCTTGAGGTACAGGTCCTTGGCACCCTCCTCGGTGATGGGGGGAGCGACGAGGTTCAGCTCGGTGTATCCCTCGCCGAGGTTGCCGAGGTAGCCCGAACCGAAGTTGTCCCACGTGAGCTCGCTCGCGGTGATCGCGGTGTCGAACGGGCTGAGGGGGAACACTTCCTCCACTCGCTGCTGGGGGACGCCGATGCCGTCGCGGACATCCTGCCCCGACTCCCAGAACTCGGCGAGGCGCTCCTCGTCGAAGCCGGGGGTGCCGTCTTCGTTGAAGAGGTTGCCGCCCTCGGCGCGCAGCTGCAGCTCGAAGTTCTGGATGCGGCCGGTGAAGTCGCTGCCGCCCCAGACCGTGCCGCCCGAAGCGTCGGTGACCTCGCCCATCCACTCGGTGTAGTCGTCCCACGTGCCGCCCTCGAAGTTCTCGACGCCGGCCTGCTCGAGCAGCACCGGGTTCGTGAACAGGCCCCACGCGTTCGTCGACGTCGGGATGCCGGTGGTGGCGTCGTTGACCACGCCGATGCCGAGGATGTTCTCGGGCAGCGCGTCGGTCTCGATGATGTTGCCGAGGTACGGGTTCAGGTCGAGCAGAAGGCCGTTCTGCGAGTACTGACGCAGGTACGAGTAGTCGAACTGCATGACGTCGGGCAGGTTCTTGCCCGCCGCCTCGGTCTGGCGCTTCTCCCAGAACTCCGGGAAGCCGAGGAAGCTGGCGTTGACGGTGATGTTCGGGTATTCCTCGTTGAACGCGGCGATCGCCTCGTTGTAGAGCTCGGCGCGCACGTCGTTGCCCCAGAACGCGAGATCGAGCGAGACCTCTTCGTCGGGGTTGAACGTCGGCTCGGCGTCGGGGGCGCCGCCGCTGCCGCCGGCGCAGCCGGCCAGGGCCAGGGCGGCGCCGGTCGCGATCGCGACTGCCGCGGATGCCCGCTTCTTGCTGAACATCTTTGTCCTCTCTTGAACGTCTGCGTCCGTGTGCCACGTGAGACGTTCGTCGTCCGATGGTGCAGTGTGTGGGCGCCTCCTCGGGTGCAGATCTGGAAAGCGCTTGCCCGCAACGGTACCCGACGTAAAAACGTTTCGCAAGGAGATTCCTCGATCCGTTTGAACGATTCAGTAACGACGGCCGCGGCTGGGGCACTCGTCGATTCGCTTCTCTGAACGTCAGCCGGCCTTCCAGAGGAGGATGCCGCCGCCGAACCCCCTGCGGGGCGCCCGTTGACCTGCCGGTGCGGCCGGCGTACCCTCTGCCACCGAGCAGACTCAGTTCTGCAGAGCGACGTCCATCTCGGCGAAAAGCCGCTCGACCGCGGCGTCCACGGTGATCGTGCCGAAGCCGATCTCCTGGCTGATCGTGCGGAACTCCTGCTCGATCTGGCCGTAGCCGACGATCGGAACCGGCGGCGCGTCGCCGAGGCGATCCGAGATCGACTCCTCGTACTCGAGCACCTGTGCGTTGATGCCGGTGATGTCTGCAGCTTCGAGCGCGGACGACGAGGCGGGAATTCCGCGGTTCGTGCCGAAGATCGCGCCCGCTTCAGGGCTGTTCGTCATGAAGTCGATGAACGCGGCGACCGCTTCGGGGTGATCGGTGGTCGCGGCTCCCGAGAGCAGCATGCCCGCCTTCTGGTAGAGGTCTTTCGCACCCTCCACCGTCACGGGAGGCGCGACGATCTCGAGCTCGGGGTAGGCCTCGCCGAGGTTGGCCAGGTAGCCTGCGCCCATCGTGTCCCAGGTGATCTCCGACACCTGCTCGGCGGCATCGAAAGCGGTCAGCGGCAGGAGCTCCTCCAAGCGCTTCTGCGGGGTCACGACGTCGTCCTCGATGAGCGGCACGCCGGTCGACCAGTATTCGGCGAGGTCTTCGCGCGTGAAGTTGGGCTCGCCGTCCTCGCTGAAGAGGTCCTCGCCCTTCGCGCGCTGCATGATCTCGAAGACCTGGATGGAGCTCGCGAAGTTCGCTCCGCCCCACGCCTGCCGTCCCGCGTCGGCAGCGGCGGCACGCGCATCGACCAGCCACGCCTCGTAGTCGTCCCAGTCGCCGCCGGTGAAGGCCTCCATGCCGAGTTCCTCTTGCAGGCCCGGGTTCACGAACATCCCGAGCGCGTTGGTCGAGACCGGGATGCCGATCGTCGCGCCGTCCACGACGCCGTTCTGGAGCACGCCCGCAGCGATGGTGTCGGTCTGGATGACCGAGTCCAGGTACGGGTCGAGGTCGAGAAGAAGACCGTTCTGGGCGTACTGGCGCAGATAGTTGATGTCGGTCTGCATGACGTCGGGAAGGCCGCCGCCGGCGGCCTCGGTCTGCCGCTTCTCCCAGTACTCGGTCCAGCTGAGGAACGACGTGCGGACGGTGATGTTCGGGTGCTCCTCGGTGAAGGCGTCGATCGCCTCGTTGTAGAGCTCGGCGCGCACGTCGTTGCCCCAGTAGTTGAAATCGATCGTGACCTCTTCGTCGGGATCGAGGGTCGCCGCACTCTGAGGTGCTTGGACGCCCGCGCACCCCGAGAGCGCGAGGGCGGCGAGGGCGACCGGAAGCGTCAGGCGCGAGAGTCGGTTCGAGCGGGTCATCGGTTCCTCCTATGGCGCGGCGATGCGCGGTGGGCGGCGAGAAAGTGAACGTTCACTGTGGATACCCGAGAATAGTGAACGATCACTATTTGGTCAAGCATTCGACGCTCGTCCCCTGGGCGAACGCGCTCAGCGCTCGCAGTGAAGCTCGTCGTGTTCGACCCGGAGTGCGGCGACGTGCACGGCGCTGCGACGATGCGCCAGGTCCGTCGTGTGCTCGAGCTCGCTTCCGTCCCACCACGGGTGCGAGAAGAAGAACAGCCGGCCCACCTCGTCTTCGACGAGAACGGCGCCATGGCGCCCGACCTGGATGCCCGCTGCTGGAGGACCGCTCTCGCCGAGGATGACGGCATCCGTCCCCCCTCGGCGTTCCCACGTGACCGCATCGGAGGAGCGGTACACCGCCATCCCTCGCCACTCGTCGGTGAGCATCCACCACCAGCCGCCGAGCGCGAAGACGAACGGACCCTCGTGAGGGCGCCCGTCGATCGCGGTGCCGTCGAGCCGCCAGGTGCTGTCGAGATCGTGCGACGAGGCGACACCCGTCACCGAGCCGGCGGCCTCGTCCTTGTACCAGAGCCGCCACCGGCCATCCGGGCAGCGGGCGACGGCGGCGTCGATCACACGGTCGCTGGCCAGAGCGAGTGCGCCCCGGCGTGACCAGGAGCGCAGGTCGTCCGAGGTGTACTCGACGATGCGGCGCTCGTGCCCCTCCCACCGCGCCGGCACCCCGTCGATCTCGGTCAGGTACATGCGCCAGTGCGTGCCGTCGTGAATGACCTCGGGTGCCCAATGCGTGCGGTCCACGAGCGCCGGCGGCATCCCTGGCCGCAGTGTCAGCCCGGACGCCTCGGGCTCGAGCGTGCCGGCGTAGCTCCACGCGTGGCCGTCGGCGCTTCGCGCCACGGCGATGCGCGAGCCATGCACCCATGCCACGCCGGGGCCGGGGGAGGGGTGGGTCGCGCGTCGCTGCGTGTAGAACATCCACAAGCCGCCGTCGGGATCCCGCACGACCGTCGGATCCGTCGCTCCGTCGTAGACGGGGTCGCGGTAGACCTCCCGAGGCGCAGGGGCGTCGAGGTCGGGGTCGCCGCCGCCGGAGCTTTCCGGAAGACCGGCCCGCATCACCGCCGGTCCGCGACCGGGCTGGCGAAGCTGCGGCGGTGCGTGGGGTGCGCGGCAAGGACGTCCGGTGTCACCACGGCGCCGCCGGCGGCGGCCGATGCGTAGATCGCGGCGACCACCTCGAAGGACCGCGCCGGCTCCGTGACGATCGCCGGGACAGGAGCCCCGGCGCGGAGCGCATCGAACACCTCGCGGATGAGCGGCTCGTGACCGCTGCGCTCCTCGGTCTCGGGCAGCGCCCACTCGGCGGCCTCGGCCTCGTGACCCGGGGCCGGAGTGATCGACCAGTTCTCGTGGCCATGCCCGTAGAGATGCTCGACCGTGATCGTCGCGCGCTGGGTGTCGATGCGGATCGAGCTGATCTCCCGCGGCGACACCGCGCTCGTCACGACCGAGGCGACCGCGCCGTTCGCGAACGCGATCGTGGCGGTCGAGGCATCCTCGGTCTGCGTCTCGCGATCGAGGCGCCACAGCTGTGCCTGCACGCTCTCCCAGTCGCCGAGGAGATAGGCGAGCAGGTCGATCTGGTGGATGCCGTGACCCAGTGTCGTGCCGCCGCCCTCGGTCTCCCACTTCCCCCGCCACGGCACGGCGAAATAAGCCGGATCGCGGTACCAGAGCGTCTGGCACTGGGCGATCAGCGGTCGCCCGAAGGCGCCGTCGTCGAGCAGCCTCTTCACGTGCGCGGCGGCGGTTCCGGTCCGCTGCTGGAACACGACGACGAGTTCGCGCTCAGCCTCGCGAGCGGCCGCGCGCATGTCGTCCAGCTCTTCCAGGCTCGGAGCCGGCGGCTTCTCGACGACGACGTGGGCGCCGGCGCGCAGGGCGGCGATCGCCTGATCGCGGTGCGCGGCCGGGGGCGTGCAGACGTGCACGACATCCGGCCGTGCGGCGGCGAGCAGCCCGCCGAGGTCGTCGTAGACCTCTGCGGGTCCGTGCTTCTCGGCGAAGGCCGTCGCCGATTCCTGCGACAGGTCGGTGACCGCGACGAGCTGCGCGTGCGGGTACGCCGCGATCGCCGAGGCGTGGGCGTGCGCGATGGCGCCCGTGCCGACGATCGCGCAGCGGAGGGTGTCGGTCATCTGAGCCCCTTCGATTCCGGATGCCGCGGCCCGCGGCATCCGCCAGCCTAAAACGTTTCGCTGGAAAGCGCTATCCCAGTCGGTTCGCTCGAATCGCTCGCGGCGGCGCGCCTCGCGACGAAGGCGCGCCGACGTGGGACCGCGGTCTTCCACCCACGCTGCGCGGATCCGGAAACCGGACGCCGAGACCGTTCCCGGATCGCGGAGGCGCCTCGTCCCCGGAAGGGTGCGACGCCTCCGGTTTCCGGATGGGGCGAGCCGGAGTCAGCGGGGGAGGCCCGACTGGGTTGCGTGCAGGTGCGCGTAGCGGCCGCCGAGGCCGAGCAGCTCGTCGTGCGGACCCTGCTCGACGATCTGACCGTGCTCGAGCACCACGATGCGGTCGGCCTGGCGGATGGTCGAGAGGCGGTGCGCGACGACAAGGGTCGTGCGGCCGCGCATCAGGCGGTTGAGCGCGTCCTTCACGAGCTCCTCCGACTCGGGATCGAGCGCCGACGTCGCTTCGTCGAGCAGCAGGATCCGGGGATCGCGCACGAGCGCGCGGGCGATCGCCAGTCGCTGACGCTGGCCTCCCGACAGCCGCGCACCGCGCTCGCCGACCACCGTGTTCCAGTCGTCCGGCAGCGCGTCGACGAACTCGGCGGCGTTCGCGTCGCGCAGGGCCGCCCGCAGGCGCTGGTCGGTGGCATCGGGCAGGCCGTAGGCGATGTTCTCGCGGATGGTGCCCTCGAACAGCACCGACTCCTGCGGCACCACCGAGACGAACCGGCGCACGGAGCGCAGATCGAGCCCCTGCATGTCGTCCCCGTCGAGCAGGATGCGCCCAGATGTCGGCCGCACGAACCCGAGCACGAGGTTGAGCATGGTCGACTTGCCCGAGCCCGACGACCCGACGAACGCCACCGTCTCACCGGGCTCGATGTCGAGCGACACGTCGTGCACGGCGTCCCGGTCGGACCCGTCGTAGCGGTGACTCACATGCTCGAGCTGCAGGTGTCCCTTCACGCGCCCGACCGTGACCTTGCCCTCGTTCTGCTCGAGGTCGGGCTCCTGCAGAACCTCCGAGATGGAGCGCATCGACTCCATGCCGCGGGCTCCGACGGGGATGAGCATGAGCAGCTGCGTCAGGCCCTGCGTGAGAAGGGTGAAGTAGGTCGACAGGAGGACGACCTCGCCCGGCGTGATGGGAAGGATGCCGGTGAGCGCGAAGACCGCCGCGAGCACGAGGCATCCGAGCCCGAGCAGCTGCATCGTGACCCACGAGATCGAGGCGACGTGGCCGTTCAGCATGTCGAGGTGCAGGCCCGCGCGGCGCACGCCGTCGGCGCCGGCCGAGACGCGCGAGACGGCGGTCTGCTCGAGACCGTGTGCCCGCGTGACCGGGATGAGCGAGGCCATCTCGCCGACCCTGGCTGCGAAGCCCTCCACCTCGCGGCGGAACACCTCGTTGCGCGCGCGCGATCGCCGCCCCAGCGCCCAGCGCAGGCCGAGCGCGATCGGCACCGCGAGCGCGTACACCGGCAGGAACTCGGGCACGGCGATGGCGGTCATCGCGATCGCGCCGATGAGCACCATGGTCGCCGACAGCAGCGGGTGCGTGACCTGCTGCAGCATCAACTCGATGTTCTCGACGTCGCGCACGACCTTGGTCTGCACGATCGACGAGCTCACGCGCGTGTGGTAGCCGATCGACAGGCTCTGCAGCCGCGCGGCCAGGGCGTTGCGCAGGTCGGCGCCGGTGTCGCGCACGACCGTCATGAAGTTGCGCGTGTACAGGATGTGGTTCGGATAGTTCTGCAGCAGCAGCACGGCCGCGATCCCGAACCACACGAGCACGGTCGACACCTCGCCGCCCGTCGCGACGAGGTCGATGATCTCAGCCGTGACGACCGGAAGGAACCACAGCGGGATCTCTTTGAACGCGAACGCGAGGAGCGCGATGGTCAGCCTGCCCGGCCGGCGCAGGAGCAGCCGCATCACCGACCGCGCGGGCCGGGGACTCTGGACGATGCGGATGGTGCCGGTGGATGTTCCGGTAAACGCTTTCTGCGCCATGATGGGTTACATCGTAACGACGGATGCCGCGGCCGCGGTCCGCCGGAACGGATCATGTCGGTGAGGACTGGGCTCGCCGGCGGAAGTCCGCTCCGTCAGATGCCGGCGGTGGAGGCCCGCACGATGAGCTCCGGCTCGTAGACGATGTTGCCGAGGTCGGCGCCGGCGGTGCCCGAGATGCGCGCGAGAAGAAGCTCGGCTGCCGTGCGTCCCATCTCACGCGCGGGCTGACGCACCGAGGTCAGCGGCACGGCGGCGATCGCAGCGAACTCGATGTCGTCGTAGCCGACCACGGCGACGTCGTCGGGCACGCGGACGCCGCGGGAGATGAGCCCGTGCACGAGCCCGATCGCAAGGTGGTCGTTCGAGACGACCAGCCCGTCGGGCCGGCTCGACGGATCGAGTTCGGCCAGCTGCTCGCCGAAGGCGAGGCCGAGCGCCGAAGTCGAGCCCGTGGTCCAGATCGGCTCGAGCGTCGCACCCCGATGCGCGGCGACCGCCCGGCGCGCGCCCTCGAGCCGCTCGCGCACCTGTCGCACCTCGCCGCGGGCTCCGACGAACGCCAGCCGGCGGCGACCCGACGACAGCAGGTGCTCGGCTGCGAGCCGGCCGCCGCCGACGTCGTCGAACGATACTGACGGCAGCTCACCGGTGTCGTCGACCGCATCGACCAGCACGACCGGGATGCCGCGGCCGCGCAGCCGTTGCAGCCACGGCTCGAGCGGCCCGAACGGGCTCACCAGGGCGCCTTCGACCTGCACCCGCTCGAAGAGCTCGAGGTGGTCGCGCTCCTTGGCGATGTCATCGCTCGAGTTGCCGACGAGAACGCGCAGCCCGGCGGCGGACGCGGCGTCTTCGGCTCCCGCGACCATGTCGGCGAAGAACGGGTTGGCGATGTTGATCACCGTCATCCCGAGCAGGCCGCTGCGTCCGGCGCGAAGCTGCTGCGCCGCCTGCAGCGGCACGTAGCCGAGCTGGTCGGCGGCCGTGCGGACGCGTTCGACTAGTCGTTCGCTCACCATCTGCGGACGATTCAGCGCGTTCGAGACCGTGCTGATCGAGACGCCGGCGCGCTCGGCGACATCGCGGATGCCGACCCGCTTCATGTTCGCCTCCGTCAGCGCCGTGAATCGTCGAGCCGGATGCGGCTCTGCTGCGACCCATGGTAGGCGTTTACCCGAGGCGGTTCGGCGGAGGGCCGGCCCCGCGTCGCGGCGAAGCCGACCGAGCGGGCTCTAGCGCTTCTTGATGTTCGTGACGGTGTCGGTCTCAGCCGCGCGGCTGTTCGCCGCTCGCTTGTCCGCCTTGGCGACGCGCTTCTCCTTCAGCGTCTTCGCCGGTGCCGTCTTGCCGCTTTCCTTGCGCGTGGACTTGTCGCCCATGGGGTTCTCGCTCCTTTGAGAGCCGCGGTGACCCTGTGGGGCTGACACTACACGTCGGCCACTTCGGGCCAAGCCCAGGTCTGCAGCCGCCCGCACATGCCGAACGCACGCGGGCCCTCGCGAGGTTCGCCCCGCTCGACCGCTGCATCGGCCATGAGGCCCGGCGCCCCGCTCGCCAGCTGGTCGAGCTGTGCACGGGTCCGCGCCGTCTCGGCCTCGACGGTCGACTGCCACACTCGCCGCCAGTGCTCGACTTTCGGCTGCACGAGCCGCGTGGCCCGCGCGTGCAGGTCGGCGAGCGCGGCGGTCCCGCGGGTCTCGAGGTCGGCGAGCAGCTCGAGATAGCCGCTCATGGCCAGGTCCCGGCGCGCCCGGGCGGCAGCGGCGCGTTCGTCCTCGCCTCTGTCGACGGGAAGCGCGGCGGCGGCGGCGTAGGCCGCGGGGTCGTCGAGCACGTCGGCCGGGAACGTGAGCACCGCGTCCCCGGCCTCGGGCAGCCCGGCGTTCTGCATGACGACGACCAGCTCCAGTTCCCGGTGGTTGACCAGCCGATGCACGGTGCCGGGCGAGAACCACACGACCTCACCGGGGTGCAGCGGACGGATGCCGCGGCCTGCGGCCGAGACCGTGTGCACCTCTCCCGCGCCGGCGGTGACCACATAGCCCTCGGTCGAGGCGGTGTGCAGGTGCGGCGAGCCTCCTCGGCAGTAATCCTCGGCTTCCCAGTCGTAGACCTGCAGTCCGCTGACGGCCACGCCGCCGGGGAAGAGAGGAGTCACGGCTGAAGCTCCTCGGCGATCGCACGGGTCTCGTCCGGCGTCCACACGCGGTCGCCGAACACATGCCGGTGCGAGAGCGAGATCCCGTCTCCCGGCGCCAGCACGATGTGCTCGTCGAACGACGGCGACGGCGCCACGATCGGGAAGGGCTCGCTGCGGACGAACCACTTCAGCGGCGGTGCCGGGTGCGCGCTCGTCGACGACGTTCCGGCGAAAACCAGTACCGTGCCCCCGCCGTCGAGCTCGTCGTGCTCGCCCGAGACCGCGACCCATGGCGCCTCCGCGCCCATGACGGCGTCGGCGCCGGCGCCGTCGCCGAGCCCGCCGGCCAGCACGCGCGCACCGGTCCAGGCCCGCGGCATCCGGATCACGAAACCGGTGTAGCCCGCGTTCGGGCGCCCCTCGGTGGTCGGGCTGCCGAACTCGAGGTCGCGGTCCGACACATTGCGGAGCGTGGTCGAGAAGTCGAGCATCCACAGGCCGCGATCGGCGTCGACGCCATGGAAGCGGTGGGTGCGCTGCTCCGACACCCAGGTCTCGCCGCCCTGTGTGATCCACGTGAGCTCCTGCGTGAACGAGACCTCGGGGCCCGACTCGATCACACGGGTGAAGCCGTCGTGACGCATGCGGCCGACGTTGTCGAGAGGCTGGTAGCCCGTGTCGCGCCGATAGGTCGGGCCGCCCCAGAAGTTCTCGCCCGAGACGTGCGTCCAGGTCATCTGCAGGCCCTTGTGCCAGCGGTGGTCCCAGGGCCGGAACGCCGAGAGCGGCGCGCCGTCGAGTGCGCGTACCGGGTGCAGAAAGGGCTTCGGTCCTTCCGATGCCGCGCCGCCCGGATCGAAGGCGTATCGCGCGATGTCGACGCCCGCGATCGTGACGGTCAGTTCGGTCTCTCGCAGGGCGATGCGGAGGTCAGACACGGGCGGGCTCCTTCGCGAAGGCGCGGGCTGCGGCATCCGGATCTCCGCCGTGCATGGCGCCGTAGTACGGGTCGTCGCGCGTCAGCTCGTCGCGGCGGACCGGCCGGCCCTCGATGGCCGACTTGTACATGCCGGCGATGAATTCCAGGCTGCGCCGGCCGTCATCGCCGCTGGCCGGCGGGCGCACCCCCCGGCGGAACGCGTCGACGAGCACCCGCAGCTGCGCGGCGTGCGAACTCGCCTCGTCGGCGTCGGGCAGCCAGCCGGCGGGCTCGGCATCGCCGACGTGGGGCGCGGGCGTCCAGCGCCAGTGGGAGTTGTCATACCCGTACAGGTGCTCGACCTCGACGGTGGCGTCGTCGAAGTCGAAGCGCAGCTGACTGGTCTCTCGCGGCGAGAGCAGGCTGTTGGTCAGCACGCACATCGCGCCGGACTCGAGCCGCACGATCGCCGCCGAGACATCCTCGGTCTCGGTGCGGCGGGCGAGGGTGCCCATCATCGCGGTGACCTCGGTCCAGTCGCCGAGGATCGAGAGCGCGAGGTCCATCTGGTGGATGCCGTGGCCCATCGTCGGCCCGCCGCCCTCGGTCGCCCACTTGGCGCGCCACGGCACCTCGAAGTACGCGTCGTCGCGGTGCCAGAGCGTGTGGCACTGCGCGACGCGGACGGCGCCGAGCGTGCCCTCCTCGACGTGCCGGCGCAGGCGCCGCGCCGCCGACCCGAACCGGTGCTGGAAGACGTAGCTCGCATAGGGGCCGTTCGCTCCCTCCTCCGCGGCGATCTCGTCGTAGTCGGCGAGCGAGAGCGTCGGCGGCTTCTCGCACCACACCCACGCGCCCGCCCGCAACGCCGCCACAGTCGCGTCTTTGTGCGCGCCGGGCGGCGTGGCGACCACGACGAGGTCGGGGCGCGTGGCGGAGAGCATCGCGTCGACATCGGTGTAGGCCAGCGGCGCCGCGAACTCGGCAGCGACATCACGGGCACGGTCGCCCTCGACGTCGACCACCGCGACGATCTCCACCTCGCCGGGCATGCCCGCGAGGGCCGGAAGATGGATGCCACGGGCGATGCCGCCGGCGCCGACGACGGCGACGCGGAGGGGGGCGGTGGTCATGCGGATTGCTCCTTCGCAAAGGTGAACGTTCACTATTCGCGTGCTACCGTAGTCGCGGATGCCGTGGACCGTCAAGCCGCGGACGTCGGAGGCGACGATGACACACGACACCGCGACTGCGGCGGACCCGCTCGCGGCCGGGCGCAGCGCCACCCTGCGCGACGTCGCCCGGCTCGCCGGGGTCTCGCACCAGACAGTGTCGCGCTACCTCCGGCACAACGGGGGCCTGAAGCCGGCGACGGTGCAGGCGATCGAAGCGGCGATCGCCGAGCTCGACTACACCCCGAACCTCATCGCCCGATCGATGCGCACGCGGCGCACCGGACGGCTCGCGATCGTCTTCCCGGGGTCGCCGGTGTGGAGCCCCGGCCGTCTCATCGGATCGGCCGTCCAGGTCGCGCACGACGCCGGCTTCGCGGTAGAGGTCGTCAGCGTCGAGGGCGACAGCGCCGAACGTGCCCAGCGCATCCGCGAACTGGCGGTGTCGGGGCAGTTCGAGGGCATCCTCTCGTTCGCGCCGACCGCCGAGGGGGCGCTCGGAACCTTCGACGGCACGGTGGTGCTCGCCTCGGCCGACTACGACGACCGCATGCGCACCATCGGGGGACTGGCCGACGGCGCCCCGGTGGCCGATCTCGTCGAGGGTCTCGCCACGGACGGGCATCGGCGCTTCGCCCACATCACCGGAGATCTCGCCTTCCCCTCCGCACGGTCGCGGCTCGAGGTGTTCGATGCGACCGTGCGTCGACTCGGGCTCGAAAGGGTGCTGGTGCACGACGGTGACTGGTCGGCGCAGTCGGGCCGCGACGCCGTCGACGCTCTCGCCGAACTCGACCCCGAGCGCCCCGCCGCCACGGCACTCATCGCGGCGAACGACGTCGTCGCGGCGGCGGCGATCCGCGCGGCGGCCGAGCGGGGCTGGCGCGTGCCGCACGACCTCAGTGTGACGGGATGGGACGATCACGCGCTGGGTGCGCTGCTTTCTCCCGCGCTCACGACCGTCGACGCCGACTACGAGCGGATCGGAGCCGAGGCGGCGGGACGCGTCGTCGCAGCGATCCGCAGCCAGCCGCAGCCGCCAACGCCCGAGGGCTCGGTGCACCGCGTCATCTGGCGCGAGTCCACCGGTCCGGCGCCACAGTACTGACCCGCGACCCGGACGGCTCGATCTACGCGTCGCCGAGCGCCTCGGTCACGACGGCGCGGGCCTGTTCCTGCACCTGCGCGAGGTGCTCGGGCCCCCGCAGCGACTCGGCGTAGAGCTTGTAGACGTCTTCGGTGCCCGATGGTCGGGCGGCGAACCACGCGTGCTCGGTCTGCACCTTGAGCCCGCCGATCGCGGCGCCGTTACCGGGCGCGTGCGACAGCTTCGCGGTGATCGGCTCGCCGGCCAGCTCGGTCGCGGTGACCGCCTCGGGTGCGAGCTTGCCGAGCGCGGCCTTCTGCGCGGGGGAGGCCGGCGCGTCCACGCGCTGGTATGCCGAGGCCCCGAACTCGGCCTCGAGCTCGGCGTAGCGCTGCGACGGCGTCTTGCCCGTGACCGCGAGGATCTCGGCGGCCAGCAGGCAGAGCAGGATCCCGTCCTTGTCGGTCGTCCACACCGAGCCGTCCCGGCGAAGGAACGAGGCACCGGCCGACTCTTCGCCGCCGAAGGCGACGGTGCCGTCGAGCAGCCCGGGAACGAACCACTTGAAGCCCACCGGAACCTCGAGGAGCGGACGGCCGAGCGATGCGGCCACGCGGTCGATGATCATCGAGCTGACGAGGGTCTTGCCGACCGCGGCATCCGTCGGCCACCCCTCGCGGTGCGAGAACAGGTAGTCGATCGCGACGGCCAGATAGTGGTTCGGGTTCATGAGGCCGGCGTCGGGCGTCACGATGCCGTGGCGGTCGGCGTCCGCGTCGTTGCCGGTGAGGACGTCGTACTGATCACGCCGCCCGATCAGCCCCGCCATCGCCGAGGGCGAGGACGGATCCATGCGGATCTTCTCGTCCCAGTCCAGCGTCATGAACTTCCACGTCGGGTCGACGTCGGGGTTCACCACGGTGAGGTCGAGGCCGTGGACCTCGGCGATCAGCGCCCAGTACTCCACCGAGGCGCCGCCGAGCGGGTCGGCGCCGATACGGACGCCCGAGGCGCGGATGGCGTCGATGTCGATCACGTTCGCGAGGTCGCGCACGTACGCGTCGCGGAAGTCGTACTCGCCGATCGTGTCGGCGTCGAGGTCCTTGAACGGCGTGCGCTGCACACCCTCGAGACCCGCCGCGATGAGCGCGTTCGCGCGGTCGGCGATCCATCCGGTGGCGTCGGTGTCGGCCGGGCCGCCGTTGGGCGGGTTGTACTTGAAGCCGCCGTCGCGCGGCGGGTTGTGGCTGGGGGTGACGACGATGCCGTCCGCGCGGCGCGGGTCCGCGGCATCCATTCCCCGGTTGTGCGTCAGGATTGCATGGCTCAGCGCCGGCGTCGGCACCCACGAGTCCCGGGAGTCGACGCGGACGTCGATGCCGTTGGCCACGAGCACTTCGATGGCGCTGCGCTCGGCCGGGAGCGACAGGCCGTGCGTGTCGCGTCCGAGGAACAGCGGGCCTTCGATGCCCTGGCCGCGCCGGTAGTCGACGATCGCCTGCGTCGTGGCGAGGATGTGGGTCTCGTTGAAGCTCGACGACAGGCTCGAGCCACGGTGGCCGCTCGTGCCGAACGCGACTCGCTGCTCGGGGACGTTCGGATCGGGGCTGAGGTCGTAGTACGCCGCGATCAGCTCGTCGATGTCGATGAGGTCGGAGGCTTCGGCCGGCTGTCCTGCGCGCGTCATACAGTCCAGTCTGCCCTTCGCACGGCACCCGCGCACGAAGGTTGCACCGGCGGCAGCCGCGTTGTACGACTCGGATGGCGGAGGACCGGGCAAGATGTGTTCGGTATTCAGTCCCTATCGCGCGAGATGGCGGAGAAACTGCCGGAATCACGGGGCTCGGCCACGTCGCGGCGCGAGAGGAGACTGAATTGTGAACGCGGATAGGCTGGCACGCGTGACTTCCGAGGCCGTCTCCGTCGAGACATCCGCCCCCGCCCGCCGCACGTACAGCTATCTCGGCCCAGCCGGCACCTTCACTGAAGCCGCGCTCGCGCAGGTGCCCGAGGCGCGCGGGCAGGCGTGGCATTCGGTGCGCAACGTCGCCGAGGCGCTCGCGGACGTGGTCGAGGGCCGCTCCGACGCGGCGATGATCGCGATCGAGAACTCGGTGGACGGCGGCGTCTCGACCGCGCAGGACGCGCTCGCCACCGTTCCGGGCCTGCGGATCGTGGGCGAGTACCTCGTTCCGGTCGAGTTCGTGCTGGTCGGGCGCCCCGGCGCGCGCCTCGAGGACGCAGGGCTCATCGCCGCCCATCCCGTCGCGTACGCGCAGTGCCTGCAGTGGCTGTCGCAGGCGCTGCCGGCGCACGCCCACGTGCCGGCCTCGAGCAACGTCGCCAGTGCGATGGGCCTCATCGACGGGTCGAGCGATGCGGATGCCGCGATCGCGCCGCCCGGGATCCTCGAGCACCACGAGCTCGAGCTCCTGGCCTCGAACATCGGCGACAACGCGAACGCGGTCACGCGATTCGTGCTGGTGAGCCGCACCGTCTCGCCGCCGCTGCCCACCGGGGCCGACAAGACCTCGCTCATCGTCGAGCTGCCTGACGACCACCCCGGCGCCCTGCTCGAGATGCTGGAGCAGTTCGCCACCCGCGGCATCAACCTGTCGCTGCTGGCCTCGCGCCCGATCGGCGACGCCCTCGGCCGGTACCGCTTCGTCGTCGACGCCGACGGCCACATTCTCGACGAGCGCATGGCCGACGCGCTGCTGGGGCTGCGTCGCTTCAGCCCGAAGGTGATCTTCCTGGGCTCGTACCCACGAGCCGATCGGGCAGTCGTCCACTACCCCGACCGATACTCCGACGACGTGTTCGTCGAGGCCCGCGATTGGCTGCGCGGCCTCATCTCCGGGGAGCCGGGGGACCAGGAGTAGAGCGACCGGCTCCGCACATCCTCCGGGTGGCCCCGTACCTCCGACTCAGAGGGACATCGTCGCGGCCAGCAGCTCCAGGGTCTGGGTACGGCCGGGCGAGACGTCCATGGGCTCGTTCTCGTACGACCCCGCGATCGGCGAGATCATCACCTCGTCGACGCCGTGCTGGGCGGCGAAGGAGCGGAGATCGGATGCCACGGCCTCGGGTGTGCCGACGAACCACTTCGCGCGAGCGGACGTCATGAACGTCTCGCCGAGCCCGGCGAAGTCGGCGGCGCGGGCGATCGACTCCTCGACGGTCTCCAGCGGCACCAGCGGCTTGTTCGTCCGCAGGCGCGCGGTCATGCGCAGGTTGGGAAGGGCGCGCGCCTCGGCCTCGTCGTCCGTGGGCGCGACGAGGACGTTCGCGGTGAGGAACGTGCGGGGCGCCGAGAGCGTCTCGCTCGGCTGGAACTGCGTGCGGTAGAGCTCGAGCGCACGCTCGAGCCCCTCGCCCGAGAAGTGGTTCGCGAACACGTACGGCAGGCCGAACGACGCGGCGAGCTGGGCGGAGTAGTCGCTCGAGCCGAGAAGCCACACCTCCGGCACCGTCGTGGCGGCGGGGGTGGCGTGCACGTCGTAGGTGCCGCCGCTGGTGAAGCGCAGGCTCGCGCCGTCGGCCGAGACGAGCGACACGATGTCGCGGACATGCTCGGGGAACCGCTCGACGTCGCTCGTCGTGCCGGTCTGGCGCAGCAGCTGCGTGATGACCGGGTCCGATCCCGGTGCGCGGCCGATGCCGAGGTCGACGCGCCCCGGCGCGATGGACTCCAGCGCTGCGAACTGCTCGGCCACGACCAGCGGGGAGTGGTTGGGCAGCATCACGCCGCCCGACCCCAGGCGGATGCGCGACGTGCGGGCCGCGGCGGCGGCGGCCAGGACCGGTGGCGTCGTCGACGCGACGGCCGGCATGTTGTGGTGCTCGGCGAACCAGAAACGGCGGAAGCCGAGCCGATCGGCGGTCTCGGCGAGAGAGAGGGATGCCGCAACCGCCTGCGCGCTCGTCTGACCCGAGCGGACCGGGACCAGGTCGAGGATGGACAGGGCCGGGGCGGGGGCTGCGGTACTCATCCTGAGGTGCAACCCCTCGCCCCGGCATCCGCATTCCGGATCGGGCGGGATTTCACGCCAGCCCGGATTCCGGTCAGCCCGGATTCCGGTCGGGCCGGAACCGGATCAGGGGAGGCGGTTCGCCTTCGCGAGGTTCTCGCGCAGCTCTGGTGCGGTCTGAACCTTCACGTACGCGGGGCGATCACGCTCGATGCGCCACGACTCGCTCAGCGGGCCGACCTCGACGGTGTCGAACCCGAGGGCGTCGTAGACGCCCGTGACGAACTCGACGGCCTCGGGGAAGTCGCTCGCGGTTCCGAGCGCGCGACGCGCGGGGTCGCCGGCGGGGACGCCCGTCGGCGAGATGTCGGCGGCGAGGATGTGGTTGAACGCCTTGACGACCTTCGAGGTCGGCAGGTGCTCCTGCACGAGCCCGGACGTGGTCGCCTCGCCGCGGTCGAGTGCCTCGATGTGGCCGTCGCGCTCGAAGTAGTAGTTGTTGGTGTCGAGCACGATCTTGCCGGCGAGGGGCTCGACCGGCACGTCCTTCAGAGCACGCAGCGGCACCGTCACGACGGCGATGTCCGCGTCGCGAGCCGCCTCCTCGGCTGTCGCGGCACGGACCTTCGGCCCGAGCTCGGAGACGAGACCGCTCAAGGTCTCGGGACCGCGAGAGTTCGCGATCACGACGTCGTAGCCGAGTCCCGAGAAGGCGCGAGCAAGCGCGCTGCCGATGTGTCCTGCACCGATGATTCCGATCGCTATCATGCCTGCCCGCAACGGCACGGCGCTCGCCCGCATTCCATCCACACGGATATCCGACCTCTCAGGAAACGATTCCTGAAAACGGGCCGACCCCTGCCCGGCCTGTGTGACGATGTCGAGATGGACTACACGCAACTCGGCCGGACCGGCACCTCCGTCTCACGGATCGTGCTGGGCACGATGAACTTCGGCGACCGCACCTCGGAAGAGGACGCGTTCGCGATCATGGACCGCGCGCTCGAGCTGGGCGTCAACTTCTTCGACACCGCCAACGGCTACGGCGGGGCAGGCGGCCGTGGCACGACCGAGGAGATCATCGGGCGCTGGTTCGCCGCCCGTCCCGGCGTGCGCGACGACATCGTGCTCGCCACCAAGGTGCACTCGCCGATGGTCGACCCGACGCCCGAGGGCGACGTGGTCAACGCCCGTGGCGCCTCGGCATGGCAGGTGCGCCGCGAGGCGATCGGCTCGCTCCGACGTCTGCAGACCGACCGGATCGACCTCTACCAGTTCCACCACATCGACCGGCACATCTCGTGGCCCGAGCTGTGGCAGTCGATGGAGGTGCTGGTCGCTCAGGGCAAGGTGGTCTACACCGGCAGCTCGAACTTCGCGGCGTGGAACATCGCGCAGGCCAACGAGATCGCCCAGCAGCGCCACTTCCTGGGCCTGGTCAGCGAGCAGTCGCTGTACAACCTGGTGCAGCGCTCGATCGAGCTCGAGGTCATCCCGGCGGCGCAGAACTACGGGCTCGGCATCCTGCCGTGGTCTCCTCTTGCGGGCGGCCTGCTCAGCGGCGGATCCTCCGACGCGAAGGCCCGGTCGGGAACGGAGCGCGTGACCGCCCAGCGCGAGCAGCGCCGGGAGCAGCTCGAGTCGTACGAGCGGTTCGCGCAGGAGCGCGGCTGGACGCCGTCGGCGCTCGGCCTCGCCTGGCTGCTGCACCAGCCCGGCGTGACCGGCCCGATCATCGGACCGCGCACGGTCGAGCAGCTCGAGTCCGCCGTCTCGGCGCTCGAGATCCGCCTGAGCGACGACGACCTGACCGCTCTCGACGAGCTCTTCCCCGGCCCGGGCGGCCAGGCTCCCGAGGCTTACGCCTGGTGAACGCGGGGGTCAGGCGCGCGCCGCGTTCTTGACCTGCTCGTACGCGGCCAGCGCCGCGTTGCGGGTCTCTCGAAGATCGACGATCGGCTCCGGCGGGCTCTCGCTCAGGTGCTCGGGCGCCCACTCGCGCACGTAGTGCCCGTCGGGGTCGAACTTCTGGGCCTGCAGCTCCGGGTTGAAGATGCGGAAGTACGGCGCCGCGTCGGCGCCTGATCCGGCGACCCACTGCCAGTTGAACGGATTGTTGGCGCCGTCGGCGTCGACGAGCGTGTCCCAGAACCACTCCTCGCCGCGCCGCCAGTCGATGAGCAGGTTCTTGATGAGGAAGGATGCCGCGACCATCCGCACCCGGTTGTGCATGTAGCCGGTGTGCCAGAGCTCGCGCATTCCGGCGTCGACGAGGGCGATGCCGGTGCGGCCCTGCTGCCAGGCCTCGAGCCGGTGGGGAGCGAGGCGCGGCCAGGGGAACGCATCGAACTCGCGGCGCAGGTTCTTGGTCGCGAGGTCGGGGTAGCGGTACAGCGTGTGCCACGCGAATTCGCGCCAGCCGAGCTCGGACAGGAACCGGCCGCCCTGACCGGCCTCGATGGTGGCATGCCAGACGGTGTGCGGACTGATCTCGCCCCACCGCAGCCGCGGCGACATCAGCGAGGTGGCGCCTGCCGCAGGCTCGTCGCGCGCGCGGCCGTAGGCGGCGACGTCGTCGGTCAGGAACTCGCGCAGGCGTCGGCGCGCCGCGGGCTCGCCGGGCTCCCACGCCTCGCGCAGCCCTCCTGCCCAGTCGGGGCGAGTCGGCAGCAGCTCCCAGTCGTCGAGCGCATCCGATGCGGGCGCTCGGTGCGGCCCCGCAACCTCGCGCGGCTCGGGCAGGGGCGCGCGCGGCGCGGGCATCGCCTGGCACGCTCGCCAGAACGGCGTGAAGACCGAGAAGTGCGTACCCGCTCCCGTCTTCACCGTCCACGGCTCGAAGAGCAGCGACGCTGCGAACGACGCGACCTCGACGCCGTCCTCGCGCAGCCCCGCCTTCAGCGCGGCATCGATCTCTCGCTCGGGACCGCCGTAGCGACGGTTCCAGAAGACGGCGCCGGCCGCGGCATCCGTCACCGCCTGCCGCACCACCTGCTCGGCCGGGCCGCGTCGCAGGACGAGGGTCGAGCCGCGCTCGCGCAGGCGCTCCTCGAGGGAGGCGAGCGAATGGTGCAGCCACCAGCGGGCGGCTCCGCCGAGGGGGCGGATGCCGGGGCTCTCGTCATCGAGGACGTAGAGACCGATCACCGGCTCGCCCCGGTCGAGCGCGGCGCGCAGCGCGGGGTTGTCGGCGAGACGAAGGTCATCGCGGAACCACACGATCGACGGGCTCGGCATGGGTTCATCCTGACCCTGCGGCGGGATCGCGGCCCGCTCTTGACAGACCCCCTTCTCCCGGCCGTTCACCGACGAGACGCGCCGCGAGCGCCGAAGCCCGGTGCGGCGTGTTCGGTCCGTGAACGGAAAGACGGGGGTCAGAGGCCGTCGGTCGAGTGGCCCTTGGGCACCACGATCTTCAGGGCGCCGGGTTCGACGCGGGTGTTCACCGCGACGGCTTCGCCGAACTCGTCGCCGTCCAGCTGCACGGGCTGGGCCTGGTGGGTCGCGATCTCGATGCC
This sequence comes from Microbacterium yannicii PS01, assembly GCF_000304335.1. GTDB lineage: Bacteria > Actinomycetota > Actinomycetes > Actinomycetales > Microbacteriaceae > Microbacterium > Microbacterium yannicii_A. Next base: position 22,643 of record NZ_CAJF01000016.1, read on the forward strand.
GGCGCCGCGCGAGTAGCGGACCGCATTGTCTTTCGTCCGCAGTGCGAGCACGCGCCGGCCGGCACGGAAGCGGCGCAGGAAGCTGTTGTCCCAGGCGACGCGACGCCAGACGAAGATCCAGCCGAGCGGACCCTTGGGCTGGAAGATGACGATGTCGAGGGCACCGTCGGTGATGGAGGCCTCGGGGATCAGCTCGAGCCCCGCGGGCAGCGAGCCGCAGTTCGCGAACAGCACGCTCTGCACGCGCGCCGAGTGCAGGCGGTGGCCCGGCAGCTCGTACATGACGCGGAACGGCCGCGCGTTCGCGAGCGAGCGCGCCGCTCCGTCGACGTAGGCGACCCAGCCGACCGTCTTCTTCAGCTGCGGGTTCGTGTTGGCGATCATCGCCGCGTCGAGCCCCATGCCGCCCATGACCACGAAGGCGTGCTCGGCCGTCTCGCCGTCGGAGCGGCGCAGCTGCGACCAGCCGATGTCCATCGCGAGGGTGTCGCCGTCGAAGACGGCGCGGACCATGGCTTCGGGCTCGGCGAGGGGCAGCCGCAGGTTGCGGGCGAGAAGGTTGCCGGTGCCGCTCGGCACGATCGACAGCGGAACGTCCGACCCCGCCATGGCCTCCGACACAGCGCGCACCGTGCCGTCGCCGCCGGCGACGAGCACGGCCGTCGCGTTCTCCTGCAGCGCCTGACGCGTCACATCGTCGCCCAGGTCGTCGACGGTCGTCTCATAGAACAGCGGCTCCGACCACCCGGCGTCGGCCGACGCCCGGGTGACGAGCCTCCGCAGGGCGTCTGCGTCGACCTTGATCGGGTTGTAGACGAGCGCCGCCTTCGGGGTCGGGCGGTCCTCCGTGTCGGCGAGGGGCTCGGTGCGGCCCTCGGTGTCGACGCGGCGCGCCTCACCGGTCTCGTCGTCCGCGGTGTCAGGCGCGACGTCTTCGGGCTCGCGGATGACCTCGTCGGGCTTCGCGGCCTCGACCGGATCCGGCGCGTCCTGCTCTCGCTTCGCTCCGTCGGATGCGCCGGAGCCCTCGGGATCGGGCTTGGGGATCGCGTCGGCTGAAGCCTCGGCCTGCTGGGCGATCTGCTCCTCCGAGAGCTGAAGCTCGTCGGTGGCGGGGCCGTCGGCGTAGATCGCGTCGGAGGGGTGCGGAGGATCGTTCTCTTCGGGAAGCGGGGACTGATCGCCGGTGCCGGATGCCGCTGCCATGCGTCTTACTCTAGGTGCGGCTCTCCCGCCCTCGACGATTGACCGACCGGATGCCGCGGCACGGCGCGTGACTAAGCTTGCAGAGTGATCGATCCAGTGCTGCTTCGCGACAACCCTGAGCTGATCAAGCGCTCGCAGGAGGCGCGTGGGGAGTCGGCGGACACCGTCGACGCCGCCGTCGAGGCGGACCGCGCCCGCCGCGCCGCGATCACCGCTTTCGAAGAGCTCCGCGCTGCGCAGAACGCGCACGGCAAGCGGGTCGCGCAGGCGCCCAAAGAGGAGAAGGCCGCCCTGGTCGCCGAGGCCAAGGACCTGAGTGAGCGGGTCAAGCAGGCCCAGCACGCGGTCACCGCGGCGGAGGAGGCATCCGATGCCGCCCTCGCCCGCATCGAGAACATCGTCATCGACGGCGTCCCGGCCGGCGGCGAAGAGGACTTCGTCACGCTGCGCACGCACGGCGAGCGTCCCGCGTTCTCGTTCGAGCCGCGCGACCACCTGGAGCTGGGCGAGCTGCTCGGGGCGATCGACATGGAGCGCGGCACGAAGGTGTCGGGCAGCCGCTTCTACTTCCTCACCGGCATCGGGGCGCGCCTCGAGATCGCGCTGATGAACCTCGGACTGGACCGTGCCCTGCAGGCGGGATTCACCCCGCTCATCCCGCCGACGCTGGTGCGGCCCGAGGTCATGCGCGGCACCGGCTTCCTCGGTCAGCACGCGGCCGAGGTCTACCACCTCGAAGACGACGACCTGTACCTCGTCGGCACCAGCGAAGTGCCGCTCGCCGGGTACCACATGGACGAGATCCTCGATCTCTCACGCGGCGCAAAGCGCTACGCCGGCTGGTCGACCTGCTACCGCCGTGAGGCCGGCTCGTACGGCAAAGACACCCGCGGCATCATCCGCGTGCACCAGTTCAACAAGCTCGAGATGTTCGTGTACACGACGCCCGAGGATGCCGAGGCCGAGCACCTGCGCCTCGTCGCGCTGCAGGAGCAGATGCTGCAGGACCTCGGGCTGTCGTACCGCGTGATCGACGTCGCCGCCGGCGATCTCGGGTCCAGCGCGGCCCGCAAGTACGACGTCGAGGCCTGGGTGCCGACGCAGAACGCGTACCGCGAGCTCACCTCGACCTCGAACTGCACGACCTACCAGGCGCGGCGGCTCGACATCCGCCACCGCCTCGCGGCCGAGCCGGAGGGCAAAGCGAACGGCAAGACCCAGCACGTCGCGACGCTCAACGGCACGCTCGCGACGACCCGCTGGATCGTCGCGATGCTCGAGACGCACCAGCGCGAGGACGGCTCGGTCGTCGTCCCCGAAGTGCTGCGGCCCTTCCTCGGCGGCCTCGAGATCCTGGAGCCCGTCGAGTGAGTCCGGCGTCTCAGGACTCCGACGACCTGCGGCACGCGACGGACGAAATCGGCACCGTCGGCGCCGTGGAGGACGAGCTTCCGCGCACCGGTGAGGTCGAGGTCGAGGATCAGCAGGAAGCCGCCGACCTTGTCGACGACATCGCCCGCGAGACCGAGGCGCCCGGCGTCGCGGTCGCGCGCATGCTCATCGTGCTCGATATCGACGGCACGGTGCTGCTCGAGGACGAGACGCTCAGCCCCGGGATCGTGGAAGCCGTCGAGCACGCGCAGCACGCCGGCCACGAGGTCATGATCGCGACCGGACGCAGCTGGGAGGGCACGCACCACATCATGCGCGCGCTGAACCTGGCGCCCGAGTTCGTCGTGTGCTCGAACGGTGCCGTGGTGCTCCAGCGCGTCGGCTCGGAGGACGCCGAGGACCCGGGCTACGAGCGCTGGCACGTCGAGACCTTCGACCCGCGCGACGTGCTGACACTGCTTCTCGAGCACCTGCCTGAGGCCCGGTACCTCGTCGAGCTGCCGGACGGCACGCGCCTGTACACCGAGCACCTCGAGGACTGGAACCTCACCCACGCCCGCCACGTGCCCTTCGACGAGCTCGGCGCGAACCCGGTCTGCCGTGTGGTGGTGGTCTCACCCGACCAGGGCGAGGACGATTTCCTCGAGCTCGTGGAGCGCATCGGGCTGCACAAGGTCTCGTACGCCGTCGGCTGGACCGCGTGGCTCGACATCGCGCCGCAGGGCGTGGACAAGAGCACGGGGCTCGAGCGCGTGCGCACCGCCCTCGACATCGACCCCGCCCACGTGCTCGTGATCGGCGACGGCCGCAACGACCTGGGTATGTTCCGCTGGGCTCGAGAGAACGGCGGACGCGCGGTCGCGATGGAGCAGGGTCCGCAAGAGGTGCGGGATGCCGCGGGCGAGACGACCACGTCGGTGCAGGCCGGCGGCGTCGCAGCAGTCCTCCGCACCCTCTGACCCCCGGCGCGGTCGGCTCACTCCGGTCCGCTTCGCTGAGCCCAGCCCCGGTCGCTGACGCCAGCCCCGGTCGCTGAGGTTGTCGAACCGTCGCTTTCCTCCGTCGCTGACCCCAGCCGCGGTCGCTGAGCTAGTCGAAGCGTCGCTTTCCGGGTCGCTGAGCTTGTCGAAGCGCCCTTCGACAGGCTCAGGGACCGGAAGCCGCTCAGGGGTTTAGAGCCGCTCAAGGACGGAAGAACCGCCGCTCGGGTACCGAAGGCGCGCAGGGCGTGAACCGCGCGTCGTTCAGGACCTGCCCAGCCGTCGTTGGAACAATGGGTCGACAGTGCTGTCGGCTAGACTCGACGCCTGTTCGACGGATGCCGCCTCCCCAGGCGACATCGGTCGGGAGGGTTGTCCGAGCGGCCGATGGACCTGGTCTTGAAAACCAGTGGGCAGCAATGTCCCGTGGGTTCGAATCCCACACCCTCCGCAGGCCAAACCTCGGGGGAGGACCGAGCAGCAGCACCCCCGAGAGGAACCGAGTGAGCGAGACGAGCAAGACCGTGAGGCGCGGCCGTCGTACCGTCGCGCGCCACGGTGAGCTGTCGTCTCCGAACCCGTTCGCCTTCCTGCTGAAGATCGTCGGCGTGATCGTCGCCGTGGTGCTCGTCTCGGGCGCCGGAGTCGCGGCCTACGCGCTGACCGACCTCGCCACCAGCTTCTCGGATGAGGCCGTTGCGCTCGAGGGCCAGGAGGAGCTTGCGCCACCCTCGATGGGCGCGATCGAGGGTGATGTCAATCTCGTCCTCGTCGGGACCGACGAGTGCGAGGAGGAGTACGCCTATCTCTTCGGCGCCCGTTGCACCGGTCCGGACTCGGCGGGTCAGCTCAACGACGTCAACATGCTCGTCCACATCTCGAGCAACCCGAGGCGCGTGACCGTGGTCTCGTTCCCTCGTGACCTCATGACTGCGCAGCCGGCGTGCACGAGAGAGGACGGGTCGCAGGCCTCCGCGACGTCGAAGACGCAGATCAACGAGGCCTGGTCGCGCGGCGGCCTCTCGTGCGTCGTCAAGACGATCTCCGACCTGAGCGGCCAGAACGTCCCGTACGCGGCCAAGGTCAGCTTCGGCAACGTCATCAATATCACCGACGCCATCGGCGGCGTCGACGTCTGCATCGGCAACGGCGGCATGCGCGACCGCAACACCGGCATCGACTGGCCGGCAGGTCCGCGCACGATCGCCGGCGTCGAGGCGCTGCAGTTCCTGCGGACCCGGTACGGGCTCGAGAACGGCAGCGATCTCGCCCGCATCAGCAACCAGCAGCAGTACATGTCGAGCCTGGCCCGCAAGCTGGTGAGCGACGAGGTGCTCTCCGACCCGGCCACCCTCTACAGGCTCGCGACGACGGCGGTCGACAACATCACTCCCAGCGAGTCGCTCACGAACCCCATGCGGATGGCGCAGATCGCCATGGCCGTCAACGACGTGCCGTTCGAAGACATCAACTTCGTCCAGTTCCCGGTCGTCGAGGACCCCTACGACTCGAACCGCGTCGTGCCCGACGAGGCGGCCGCCGAGCGGCTCTGGGCGGCGATCGAGGCGAACGAGCCCATCGAGCTGACCAAGGATCCGAGCGATACCGGCGGCGTGGTCACCGTCGACCCGCAGCCCACCGAGGAGCCGGTCGAGACGGCACCCGCCCCCGGTTCGACCGAGACCCCGGCGCCCAGCGAGACCGCCGTCGCGCTCGACGACATCCCGGGCCAGTCGGCGGCCGACCAGACCTGCTCCGCCGGCAACCTGAGAGCCAACGGCTGATGGCGCGCAAGATGGGCCCCTCGCACGAGGGGCAGGCGCCGCTCGCGCGTCACGGCGTGCTGCGGTCGCGGCATCCGCTCGTCACGATGCTGTCGATGCTCGCCATCGCTCTGGGCGTCGTCGGGGTGAGCGCCACCGGCGTCACCGCGTACAGCCTGTGGGACGCGACGCAGGCCATCGGCGCCAGCGCCGTGGTGCTCGACGAGGAGAAGCCGCTGCCCCCGTCGCTCGGCGCGATCGAGGGCGGTGTGAACCTGCTGCTGGTGGGCACCGACTCGTGTGAGGGCGAGAACGCGAAGCTCTCGGGTGCCTGCCGGGCGGGCGACACCGAGGGCGAGCGCAACGACGTCACGATGCTCGTGCACATCTCGGACGAGCCCCGCCGCGTGACGGTCGTGTCGTTCCCGCGCGACATGCTCGTGCCGATCCCGTCGTGCCCGAAGGAGGACGGCAGCGGCAGCTACTCGGCGATGTCGTCGCAGATGATCAACGCGTCGTACCAGTACGGCGGCCTGAGCTGCACCGTGCTGGCGGTCGAGGCGCTCACCCAGCAGGAGATCCACTTCGCCGGAGCGATCCGCTGGAGCGGCGTCATCAACATGTCCGACGCGATCGGCGGGGTCGACGTGTGCGTCGCGGGCGACATCAGCGACCCGCACACCGGGCTGAACCTCACCGCCGGCACGCACACGCTGCAGGGCGTGGAGGCGCTGCAGTTCCTGCGCATCCGCCATGGCATCGGCGACGGCTCCGACCTCGGCCGCATCTCGAACCAGCAGCAGTTCATGTCGTCGATGGTGCGCAAACTCCAGTCCGACTCGGTGCTGGCCGATCCGGGACGCCTGCTCACCCTGGCGACGACCGCGATCAGCCAGGTTCAGCAGGGTCAGCTCGTGCTCAGCTCGGGCCTGACGAATCCGACCCTCATGGTGCAGATCGCAATGGCCGTCAAGGACGTCCCGTTCGAAGACATCGTCTTCGTGCAGTACCCCACGCGATACGCGTCGGGCGGCGGTGCCAGCAGGGTCCTTCCGGTGACGGATGCCGCGGACGAGCTCTTCGCCGCGCTCGCGACCAACCAGCCGCTCGCCCTCACCGGCGAGGCGAGCCAGGGCGACGGCGTCCAGGTCACCGGCGAAGTCGCGCCGCCGCAGCCCGAAGCGACGCCGGCTCCGACCGAGCCGGCTGCGGGCGAGACGCCCGTAGCCGAGACTCCCGTCGGGACAGCTCCCGAACAGCGCGTCGAGCTGCCGTCCGAGATCTCCGGCCAGACAGCCCGACAGACCACCTGCACCCTGCCCGAGAACTGAGCCACCCCGCGGGCGGCGCGCGTCCGTCCTGCGGATGACACGGCACGAGCAGTTCTCGTGCGAATGACCCCGTGCGATAAATTCGTCACGAGGACCACGGGGTTCGCCCAGCAAGGAGACACATGGACGGCCTCGACATCGACGGGCTGCCCGTCGGCATCGTAAGACTGGACTCGAACGACCGCATCGTCGCGGCGAACGCCTGGTTCCACCGATGGGCCGACAGCGGCCCGGTGGAGGGACGCCGCGTCGAGGAGTTCCTGGTTCCCGCTGCCGACTTCCTCAGCGGGGCGGGTCGGCTGTCGGTCATGATGGCGTCTCCGATCGCGGAGGAGCGCGCCGTCTTCGTGGTGCGGTCGGAGCAGGACGGCGGAACGCTCCTCATCGTCGTGGACGCGTCCGACCGCTATGCCGCGGGCCATCACCTTCGCGAGTCCCATGTGCTCGCCGACCGCACGCAGAGTCGTCTTCAGCTCATCATCGATGCCTCGATCGCCTTCGCCGCCGCCCCCAGCGAAGAGCGGCTCGGCGAGATCCTGGCCGACACCGCGGCTCGCGCGTACCGGGCGGAAGAGGCAGTGGTCTTCCTCCGCGACGGTGCTCGCGTCCGCCATATCGCCGGTTCCAACCCCTTCGAGGGACTGCTGCCCGACGCCATGCTCGACGCCGCCACGGACGAGCTGCAGCGGGTGATCAAGGTCAGCGGCATCGCCGAGGCGACGGCGCTCTCGCCCGACCTCGCCCGGGCCATGGAGACCAGTGGCGTCCAGGCGGTGATCGTCGCCCCCGTGCACCTCGAGGGCGCCTCGTTCGGGTTCTACGCCTGCTTCTTCCGGCACCCCCGACAGTTCGACGAGGAGGCCGCGCCGCTCGCCGAGGCGCTCGCCAACCAGGCGGCGCAGAAGCTGGCGACGGATCGACTGCAGCGCCGGCTCGAGCACGCCGCGATGCACGACGAGACCACGAACCTTCCCAACCGCCGACGGCTCGAGGCCCTCACCTCCGATCTGCAGCGCGTGCGCCAGGTGTCGGTGATCTTCATCGATCTGGACGGATTCAAAGAGGTCAACGACCGGCTCGGACATGAGCTCGGCGACCAGTTGCTCCGCGAAGTGGCGCGCCGGCTGGAGTCCAACGTCCGCGAGTCCGATGTCGTCGCCCGCTACGGCGGCGACGAGTTCGTCGTTGTCTCGGAGGCCGACACGAAGACCGCCGCCGAGGTCGCCGAGCGCCTGCGAGTCGCCATCCAGCAGCCCTACCCGTTCCTGCCCATGACGCTGCGGATCGCCTCGAGCATCGGGATCTCGACCGCGGCGGTCGATGGATCGCTCAGCGTCGACCGGCTCATCCGCGGCGCCGACCAGGCCATGTACGTGGCCAAGGGTCGGGGCGGCAACCAGATCGCGCTGGCCGGCTGACAGCTGCGCCCGCGGGCGCGGGCGAAGAAGCGAACTGCGTGCAGCGGGTCGTCAGGAGGTTCCCGTCGGCTCGTCGGGTCGCAGGCGCGACCATTCGGTGACGACGCGGGCGGGACGAATGCCGGCCCAGTCCTCGAGCTGGTCGGCGAAGTGCGGCGACTCCGGGTCTCCTGCCGCACCGAACGGCACGCTCCACAGGCTCGCATCGCGTTCGGCGAGGTCCCACGCCCAGCGGGCGACCGACCCGCGCCACCCGCGGTGGGTGACGCCGGGAGTCCCGCCCGTGCAGCGCACCGTGTCACCGTCGCCCGACAGCTCGATGCCCAGCTCGGCGCCCGGGTCGGCGACGCCGGGCACACCCGCGAGCGCATGCAGGGGGAGCAGCCGATGGGTCTCGCCCCACGCCGGCGCGTCGGCGGCCTCCTCGAGGGCAGCCACCACGATCGCCGGCACGTCGCCGCGCAACGCGGGGTGCGCCACGAGGCGGCCCAGCGCCGCGGCGACCTGACCCGTCGGCGCGACCCACGGATCGAACACCGCGCCGAACCCGTGCGGGCGATGCAGTGCGGAAAGTGCCGGGTGGGCGGCGACCTGCCGCACGAGCGCGTCACGCCAGGCCGCGAACCTGCCCGCGGCGGTGGACGCGGCATCCATTCGTCCGTCCCATGCGGCGAGCTCGTCACGCACTGCGGCCGCGCGCGGCGGAAGGTCGCCGGTCGGCAGCAGGCCTCGCAGCGCCGTCGCCGAGCCGCCGACGATGTCGCCCCAGACCGGTGCGAGCTCGTCGACGCTTCCGGGGTGCACGTCGGCGAGCACGGTGCGGACGCGGTCGGCGCGGTGGGGCGACGGATAGGCCCAGCCGAGGTCGATCTCGGGGCGCGTGGGACGCTCGTTCGCGTCGACCGCGGTGTCGAGGATCTCGATCGCGGGCGCGGGCGCCCGGTCGGAAACGGGATGCCGCGTCGCGCCGTCCAGCGGCAGCCGCCGGTCGCCCGGCGCTCGGTCGGGTGTCACGCCGACGGTCGCCGACAGCACCGTGCCAGCGCGATCGGCGGCCAGCACGCGGTTGACCGGGTCGACCCACGACCCGAACGCGTCGACGACGTCGCCCGCCGTGCGCACCCGCAGCACCGCCAGCAGGGCGGCGGCGCCGAGGTCGCTGTTCGCCCGCGCGGGCATGCGCACGCTCCATCCGACCAGCTCGCCGGCTTCTTCCCCCGCGCGGAGGTCGGTCACGATCGTGCCGCGCTCCGTCTCGATCGCCTCGACGGCGACATCCGCGCCTCCGCGAACCTGGACGGTAGACCGCTCGACGTCCGCGCGTCGCCAGCCCGCGGGGCCGAGGGCCTCGTACCCGTCGCCGGTCCCCCGAAGGCGCTCGCGGAAGACGTCGACGCTGTGCGCGATCGCATTCGTCACGCCCCAGGCCGCCGCGCCGGCGTGCCCGAAGTGCGGCACGCCCGGCACGCCCGGGAAGGCGAGGCCGAGCACGTCGAACTCGTCGCACGCCAGTCGCACCTGTTGATAGACGCCGGGAAGTTCGAACGTCCGGTGCGGGTCGCCGGCGAGCAGCGGCATCCCGCTCTCCGTCCGCGACCCGTGCAGCGCCCAGGCGTTGCTTCCTGCCGCCGGCAGCGTCTCGGCCCCGCCCTCGGCGTAGCCGGTCAGCACGTCGACCCACTCGTCGCCGAGCGTCAGCGCCACATGCTCGCGCCACAGCACCAACGGGAATGTCGAGAACAGCGCGTGTGCCACGTGCAGCACGCCGAGGGGGTCGTGGTCATCCCAGGGCGTGAGTGGAACAGTGTCGCCGAATGCGTCGTCCAGGGCGCGGAACTCCGCCGCCTGCGCGCCGCCTCTCACCATGCCCCGCCGCACCCCGGCGCTGTAGCGGGCGACGAAGGAGCGGGTCTCGGCGTCGGCCGCGGCGAACGCCCGGCGCGCGGTGTCGTCGAGGCGCGCACGTCGTGCGAACACGTCCCATGCGACCCCCGCCTCGCCGACGAGCTCCGACAGCCGCCCCGGGGCCCGAAGCCGGCCGACCTCGATCTGCCAGGCGCGGTCGCGCGCCGTCACCTCACCCTGGGCCTCGGCGAGATCCCCGACGTCCATCGCGCGGATGTGGGGGATGCCGAGATCATCACGGAAGACCTCTGCCATACCGTCAGGCTCCCACAGCCGCAGCGGAGGGGTGGGGTGGGCGTCCGTCGAGGGTTGCCGGTCGGGTTATGATCGATGGGCGCAAGGACACCGCTCTGCGAGTTCTTGCCTGGAGACGTCGCATAGTCAGGCCTAGTGCACCACCCTGCTAAGGTGGAGTCCCCTCACGGGGACCGAGGGTTCAAATCCCTCCGTCTCCGCACTGCTTTCCTTCTCGAATCCGTTGATTTTCCGCGGGTCGATTGGCCTTCGTGCGGCCCTCGGAATCGGCTGTGACCCCACCCTGCCCACGGTTGAGAATGGCCGTCGGCTCACGGTTCGTCGTTGCGCGGCTGCCCAGCCGGTCTCGTGGCTGGCTCTCAGTCCTCTTCGGGGGCTGCGTCGGCGACTTCCGCCGCCAGCCTGGTGAGAGCATCCTCGGTGGGGAGCGCCGCCTGCTCCGCCGCTGACAACTCGTAGCGTGACACGGCCATGGGCTGTGCGCTGCCGGCGAGCGAGTAGCGGACGACGGTCTCGTTCTTCTCCGCCACGAGCAGGATGCCGACGGTCGGTGCGTGCCGGTCGCGGAGCCGAAGCCGTTCATCGACGAGGGCGACGTAGAAGCCGAGCTGGCCGGCGTCTCGCGGGTCATACTTGCGGGTCTTCAGCTCGAACACGACATACCGAAGCTGCTCGATGTGGAAGAACAGAAGGTCGATGTAGAAGTCGTCACCGTCGACCTCTATGTGGTGCTGCCGGCCGATGAACGCGAACCCGCTGCCCAACTCCCGGAGTGTGTCCACGATCCGCTGTGTCAGACGTTCCTCGAACTCCCGCTCGGTCGAATCGGCATCCACGCCGAGGAATCCCATCGTGTACGGGTCCTTCGTCAGCTGCTGCGCCAGTTCCGAATCCGCCCGTGTCAGCGCGGCCGCGAAGTTGCTCGGCGCCGCTCCGTCCCGCTCATGAAGACGTGTGGTGAGGTGGTGGACCAGCACGGCCCGGCTCCAGGTGTGCTGGATGTCTTTGCCGGCGTACCACTCCCGCAGCTTCTGGTCGTCGAGCTTCTCCATCAGCTGCTGAATATGGGTCCATGGAAGTTGTCCGACAGGCTGCTGGACGATTCCATTCCGCTCGGGCCAGGCGGCCGCGAACGCCCGCATCAGGAAGAGGTTCGTTCGTGAGAAGCCCCGCATCGTGGGGAACTCTGCTTGCAGATCCTTCGCGAGCCGAGTGACGACACCGGCGCCCCAGCCGTCGGCGTCTTGTTTCTTCAGGATGGTGTCGCCGATGTGCCAGTACAGCGCGACGAGCTCCGCGTTCGCGCGGCGCTGCAACCTGAATCTCGCGTCGTGCACACGACGTTTCAGCGCCTCGAGCGTCTCTCGATAGTCCGCAGGCTCCACCTCGCTCATACCGCCAGCATCTCCCACTCGAGGGCCACCAGCCAAGAGTCCGGCAGCCTGCCGGACTCTTGAACCGACCCCTCCACGGTGCTCGCATCAGCGCGGGCTGTCGGTCACGGAAAGCCCCCGGTCGAGCCGACAGCGGTTCGAGCGGGGGCTCACGGATGCGGAGCTCCGGGGGGCGACGGATCGCCGCGCCATCGACAATGCAACGGGTAGACGAGTCTCGCACCGGCAGGAGCCCATGACAAGCCTTGCCTCCGGCATGTCGCGTGGAGCGCGTACAGCGCGCTACCCACTCATTCCTTCGCCTCGCACCCCGTGCGGGATCTCGGTCGCAGCGGCAGAAATATGGCACAGTGACGGGGTGACCGACCCCGATCCGGCCGAGCTCGCCGACGCCGTCCGTGCTGCCGCAGAGGCCCGGGCGCATCACAGGAGGCTCTGTGTCCAGCTTGAGTCGACCGAGGTGCTCGTAGAAACGCGGCGCAGCGAGCTGGCCGAGCTGCGACGGAGGCTGCAGGTCGAGCAGACCGACGTCCGCCGGCTCGAGGCGCTCTCGCCGACGAAGATCTGGGCGACGCTGCGCGGAGACGCGGCCGATCGCCTGGCCATCGAGCGCGCCGAGGCAGGCGCCGCCGGCCTCGCCGTGGCCGGCGCGCAGGCGCGACTCGATAGAGCCATCGCCGACGCCGCCCGAGTCCGCGGCGAACGCGATGCCTTGCGCGGCGCGGATCACGCGTACGGCGAAGCGCTGGCCGCCTACGAGGTCGCCCTGCGCGCGGCTGGCGGCCGCGACGCGGCGGAACTGACTGCGATCGCCGACCAGTTGGGCGTGGCCGCGGCACGTCAGGGCGAGATCGCGGAGGCTGTCGATGCGCTGGGCGCCACGAAAGCTGCACTGGACGCAGCACTCGTGAAACTGGACAGCGCGGGCGGCTGGTCGGCGTACGATACCTTCTTCGGCGGCGGCTTCGTGGCGGACATCGTCAAGCACTCGCACATCGGCGAGGCCACGGCCGCCTTCACCGAGGTCAACCGGGCGCTGGAGCGACTTTCCACCGAGCTTGCCGACCTCGGCGCTGCGAGTGTCGATGGCGTCGATATCTCTGAGACTCTGGCGGTCTTCGATGTGCTGTTCGACAACATCCTCAGCGACTGGATGGTGATGGATCGCATCTCCGAGGCCCGGGCGGGCGCCGAGAAACTTGATGACCGCCTCACTCAGCTCGCAGAACACCTCGCCGCGATCGCCGTAGAGGCCTCAGCGCGGATCGGCACGCTGCTGGAGCGTCGCGAGGCGATCCTCACGGCCGCCTGAACGATCGTCACTCGCACTGCCCGTCCAGTGAGCAACCGGCGCTGTCGATCCAATGAGCGAAGCGGCTGAGATCTTCGGGATCCCGCGGCCGGCCGTCGCTCTTGTCGGCGGCTGTCGTCGGGTCGTAGCGGAGACCGGCGCCGCTCGCCGTGACCGAGCCGCCACCGAAGCGGTTCTCGACGGTGAACTGCATCGTGATGTCCGCATCTTTGCCGATTTCGACCCAGGGCAGCGTGCACCGGTTGTCGGGCAACAACGTGCAGCCCTCGGGTTCTCCGGCGAGGATGAGCCCGTCCGGCCACTCGAGCTGCAGCGTCTTCTCCCACAAGCCCCCGCTGTACGCATCCACCCCGCTCGGGAGCTCTGCGCCGCTGACCCGGATGTACGCGGTAGCCGTCTCCCCGCCATCCGGTTGCGGGTCGAAGCCCAGCAGCATGACCACATCGAAGAGGTAGTCGCTCACCAGTAGTCCTTCGGTTCCTCGGACCTGCTCGTCGACTCCTTCGGCGACATCGTTGAGGGACGTTCCCGTCAGCTCCAAGAGTCCGATACCGCCGCCCTCGTCGACGTCGAGACGCATCGGGATCCTCTTCTCAGCGGCGTCGCTGCTGACCGTGGCGAAGCAGTTCGTCGGCCCGCGATCGCCGCATTGGTCGTGAGATTCCTCGATTCCCGCGACGAAGCCCGGCAGCTTGACGTCGAACTCCAAGGGGTTGGCGGCTCCGCCATCCAAGGCGTGGTGGATGATGACGACGACGTCGTCCTCGCTCTCCGACGGCCCCAGGTCCTCGATCTCCATCCAGAACGCGTAGGGCGGGAGGTCGACCTCGACGGTGGCTTCGCCGAATACGGAATCCTGTCCGATCTCGAGCTCCTCGATACTTCCGCCGGCGCTTGTGAGGAGGCGAGTCGCGGTGGCGGTCACAGTCTCCTCCTCTTCGAACCCCGCGGGCGGTGTCGAGAAGTTCAACGTCGCCCTCGGGTTCGCCCCGGACGCGGTGACGACGCATTCGTCGCCGGGCTGAGGGTCGCCTTTCAGGACCTTCTCGGTTCCCGGAAGCAGCCAGTGTTCGCAATCGGAGTCGGTGAGCACGAGTCCCGCCGGCCAATCGATCGCCATGGAGAGCAATGAATCCGTGGGCGCCTCCGTGACGTCCGGTTCCAAAGTGACCGAGAAATCGTCGCCTCCCTTCACCTCCTCGTCGGAGGTGACGGTGAGACCGACGGTGACGACAGGCTCGGTCGGAGGCGTCGGCGTCGCGCCGGCCGTTGAGGAAGGGGTCGATGCGACGGGGACGCCGCCCAGGGGCAAGAAGGATGCCACGCCCCACACCAGGAGGGCGACCGCCACCACGGCGCCGACGGCGATCGCGGCCGTGCGCGACCAGCTGGGAAGCAGGGGTTTCTGCGTGAACGTGCCGTCCAGAGAGATCGTCTGCCCGCCTTGAGGGCTGACCGTCACGACGAACGGATGCTGCTCCGCCGCGCCGCGCCACAGCAGCGACCTGGCGCCGACCCGCAACCCGATCGACTCGGTGCTGTCGGGGGGAAGGGCCACGTGCGACTGGGCGATGCTCAACTCGAGCTCGACAGCAGACAGCGAGACCTCTGCATAGGTGTCGGCGTTGCCGGCGTTGGCGATCGTGACCTCGGCCGTGGAGCTGCGAAAGGCCTCGAGAGCGTCCGGCGTCAGCGCCGCCGCCACCTCGCTGAACGACTGGATCGCGGCGATGGCCTCCACGACCAGGAACTCGTCGGGCTGTCCGGCGGGCACGACGCGGAACCGCACGATGATGTCTCCGACGGGCCATCTGCCCGCGCCCTCGAGCGTGAGAGTCGCTGTGGCCGACGCGGTCTCGCCCGCGCGTACGAGGAGCGTGTCGGGCGTGATCGTGACGTGCGCTGCCGCGTCGTCGACCGCGGCCACGTGGTACGCCTCCACGTCGTCGCCGTCGTTCGTGATCGTCAGGGTGAGCACGTACGACTCACCCGGGGTGACCGCGAGGGAGGCGGGTTCGATGTCGACCGTGGCCATGATCCGACGCTACGGAGTGACAGGCGCACGGCGGTCGGCCCTCCGACCCGCCGTCCGGGCAGATCTCGTGCCCTTTGAGTCCCGCACGCCACCGTTGCGGTGGTCAGCCCCCGATGATGACGTTCAGCGCACCCGGCCCGGGCGCGATCGGGGCACCATGCATCGTGAGATCGCCGACCCGCGCGGCCGGAAAGCTGCCGATCAGCACGGTGAGGCTTCCCTGGGCGATGCCGTTCGGTGCTGGAGAGACGCAGGCGATGCCACCGGGCGCGGCATTCGCGACGGCGGCCGGCATCCCGCCGATCATGACTGTGGGCACGCCGGCGGCCGGCGTGACGGGCCCGCCGACGTGCGGCTTCACTCCGTCGACGAGGGCGCACAGCGCGACGTCACCGACGCGAAGTGCGGGGCCTGTGGGCATGACCTCACCGTACGTTCAGCGGACATGTCCGACGAGACCGGCGGTGCGACCGCTCGTGCACAGGATCTGCCCGTTGAGCGCGCGTTGAGTGCGCGAAGAGCGCGCTCAGCCAGACTTACCGCGTTCCTTCGGCGGAGCAGACCGCTTCGCGTCGTCACCGGGAGGACGTCATGAACCGAACCACCGTACGCGTGTACGCGCGCGATCCCATTTCCGAAGCCGGCGTCTCGAGCGCGCTCCGGCCGCGCCCGGAGGTGCGTGTGGTCTCGCCAGACGAGGAAACGCCTCCTGACGTCGTGCTCGTCATCGTCGACGCCGTCGACGAGGAGGCCCTGAACACCTTGCGTTTCGTTCGCCGCAACGGCGAGGCCCACGTCATCCTGATCGCCGCCCACCTCGATGACCAGGATCTGGTGCGCGCCGTCGAATGCGGGGTCGTCGGCCTCGTCCGGCGATCGGACGCCACCACCGATCGTCTGCTGTCGGCGATCGCCTCCGCGGCCGCGGGGGAGGGAACCGTGCCGCCTGACCTGCTGGGACGCCTCCTCGATCAGGTCGGGCGCCTGCAGCGCACCGTGCTCGACCCGCGGGGGATCACCTTCACCGGGCTTGCCTCGCGCGAGATCGAAGTCCTGAGGCTTGTCGCCGACGGCTGCGACACCGCGCAGATCGCCGCCCGGCTGTCGTATTCGGAACGCACCGTGAAGAACGTGCTGCACGACGTGACCACGCGCCTGCAGCTGCGGAACCGCTCGCACGCCGTGGCGTATGCGATGCGCGAAGGTCTCATTTGAGCAGGGTGGAGCGGAGGCGGCGGCTCTGCCCAAGGAGGAATCCAGCCCTGCCCGCATGGGTGCCCCACTCACGGGGCGCGACCGTCACGCAGCCCCGACACTGAGAGCATGATCGGCGAGATCGACGACGCGATCCGTGCGCTCGTCAAGGCGTCGGACGGCATCGCCGCCGACATCGACGTCGCGCTCGACGCGCCGACGAAGGACTGGGCAGCCAGGCGCAACGCGCCGACGGTCGACCTGTTCCTCTACGACATCCGAGAAGACACGAAACGCCGCGAGTACGGCTTCACCGAGCGACGCGACGATCGCGGGCTCATCACACATCGCGCTCCGGCGCCGCGCTATTTCAAGCTCTCGTATCTTGTGACCGCCTGGACGCAGCGGCCCGACGACGAGCACCGGCTGCTCGATGCGCTGCTGCGCTGCTTCCTTCGCTTCGACGCCATCCCTGGCTCATTCGTCACTGAAACCATCGCCGAGACCGGTCTGCCGTGCGCGCTCGCGGTGGCTCAGCCGCCACCGGAGGACCGGGCGTTCGCGGACGTCTGGTCGTCGCTCGGCGGTGAACTGAAGCCGTCGCTCGACCTGGTGATCACCGCCCCGTTGGCGCGGGGGTTCACCTACGCGGTCGGGCCGCCTGTCACCGCGGGCTTGGAGGCGCAGTTCGCGGCGCCGGCCTTCGGCATCGAGGAAAGCGCTGTGCGCGAGGCATCCGAACCGCCTCCGATTCCCGGCGAAGAACCGCCGAGGCAGTGAGATGATCGACGACCCCAGCGTCGCCCACCTGCTGGGGCGGGTCGGAGCGATCGAGGATCGCATCCGGCGACTCGTGACCGCACGCCGGGCGGTCGACCCGCAGCCCGACGACCCGTTCCGGGGGCTGTACCTCAGCGACGAGATGGTAGACCGCCTGCTGGCCGGCGTTCCGGGGGTTCCGGACTGGTCGGATGCCTCGGCCCGCCTCGCCGAGACCGAGCAGAACGCCGATCTGGCCGAGGCAGCAGGGCACCGGCTCCGCCTTCGGCGCATGGCGCAGGCCTTCACCCTCAGTCCCATCGATGTGGATCTCCTGGTGATCGCACTCGCTGCCGACCTCGACCCGCGATTCGAGCGGTTCTTCGGCTACCTCAACGACGATGTGGGGCGCCGTCGCCCGTCGGTGTCGGTTGCCCTCGAGCTCTGCGGGGTCCCGCTGACGTCGGCCGCGGATCGTGCCCGACTCATCTCCGGGCCGCTGGTGTCGGGCGGGCTCGTGATCATCGAGGATGAGGAGCGCCCGCTGCCCGGCCGCGCGGTCCGCGTGCCCGACCGGGTCGTCGGACACCTGCTCGGCGACGATACGCCGGACCGGGCGCTCGACGGCGTGCTGAGTGAGCCATCGACGGTCGAGTGGGGCGACCCGAGCCGTGTCGAGCAGGCGCTCGCCGCCGGCATCCGTCTTGTGTACCTGCGGGAGTCGGCGACCGGATCGGGAAGCGCGGTGGCCGTTCGCGGGATCCACTCGCGAGGGCTCGACGTCGTCCAGCTCGACCTCGCGCGACTCGGCGGCGATCGCGACGCGATCGCGCTGGCGCGGCTTGTCACCCGCGAGGTGCGACTGCGCGGCGTCGGTCTCATCGCAGCGCCGGTCACCCCCGAGGTTCAGCCCGGTCTGATCGAGGCGCTCGCAGACTCACCGCAGCCGACCGTATTCGTCGGCGAGTCGACGTGGGATCCAGGGTGGTTCAGCGAGCTGCCCGTGGCGAGCGTCGTCGAACCGACCACGACGGCCGAGCGAGCCGGGCTCTGGCGCACGTCACTCGGACCTGCTGCCGATGGGCTGGACGTGGCCGAGGCGACCGCTCCGTTCCGCCTCGGACCGGAGCAGGTGCAACGGGCGGCCGGGACCGCGCGTTCGCAGGCGACGCTCTCGAAATCAGGCGTCATCACCGCCGAGCACGTCGCTGCGGGGGCGCGGGCCGAAAATGCGTCGGCACTCGACAGGCTCGCCCGCCGGGTGACGCCGACGGTGGGTTGGAGCGATCTCGTTCTTCCGGCTGGGCCGCTGAACGCGCTGCGCGAGATCGAGCTGCGCGCACGGCACCGCGAGCAGGTGCTCGGTGACTGGAACATGCGACCGGGTGGCGGCCGGGGGCATGGTGTCGTTGCCCTGTTCGCCGGAGACTCGGGCACCGGCAAGACGATGTCCGCCGAGGTCGTCGCCGGAGGGCTGGGACTGGACCTGTACGTCGTCGACCTCTCCACGGTCGTCGACAAGTACATCGGCGAGACCGAGAAGAACCTGGAGCGCATCTTCCGTGCGGCCGCAGGCACGAACGCCGTGCTGCTCTTCGACGAAGCGGACGCCGTCTTCGGAAAGCGCAGCGATGTGAAGGACTCGCATGACCGCTACGCGAACGTGGAGAGCGCCTATCTGCTGCAGCGCATGGAGACATTCGACGGACTGGCGATCCTCGCGACGAACCTGCGGGCGAACATCGATGAGGCCTTCACGCGCCGGCTCGACATCATCGTGGATTTCCCGATTCCGGATGCCGTGCAACGCACGCGCCTCTGGGACCGCAGCCTCGGCAATCTGGTGCGACGGGCCGACGACATCGATCTCGAGTTTCTCGGGCGTTCGTTCGAACTCGCCGGCGGCGGCATCCGCGCTGCCGCAGTGACCGCGGCCTACCTGGCTGCGGCGGATCGCGGCACCGTGCTGATGAGGCACTGCATCGTCGCCGTCCACCGGGAGTACCGCAAGCTGGGCAGGCTCGTGGTGGAGAGTGAGTTCGGCGCGTTCTGGCCGGAGGTGGTGGGCCGATGATGCACGGTGCCCGCTCGTGCACGAGTCGTTGCCCGAACGGGCAGAAAGCCACAGCGCCCGACCCGCCCGCGGTGCAATGGAACAGGTCGATCATGGAGGTGCGCCATGCACGCACATGAGTGGGACGGTATCGACGTCGAGAGCGGCCGGCGTGCTGCCGAGGCTGCCCGTGAACAGGCTGCGCCTGCGCGCGGGCTCGCCGAGCGCAGGCCGGACATCCTGAGCAGCGCCGGACTGATGCGCCTGCAGCGCGAGGCCGGCAACGGCGCGGTGAGCGAGCTCGTCGAGGAGCAGCGCTCACCGGTGCTCGACGTGGTCTCGTCGGGCGGGTCGCCGCTAGAGCCGGCGGTGCGCACCGACATGGAGTCGCGGCTCGGTCACGATTTCGGCGACGTGAAGGTGCATACGGATGCCGCGGCCCACGACTCGGCGAAATCGGTGGGCGCGCACGCCTACACGGTCGGAAGCAACGTGGTCTTCCAGCGCGACGCATACGACACGTCGTCGCTCGCCGGACGCACCACGCTCGCGCACGAGCTGACCCATGTCGTACAGCAGCGGTCGGGTCCGGTCGACGGAGCGCCCTCGGGCGGCGGCATCAGTGTGAGCGATCCCGGCGACCGCTTCGAGCGGGGCGCCGCCGACAACGCGACCCGGGTGATGAGCGAACCGGCGCCGGTGCAACGACAAGACGACACCGACGAAGACGAGCCGGTGCAGGGCGTGTTCGTTCAGCGCGTAGGTGAGGAGGAAGAGGAGGAAGCGGCTGGCTGAGCCGCGACTCGTTGTGGCACTGCTGCACGCCGACGGGAGCCATCGCACCGCAAAACCCGTGACCGGGTCGTACCGCGGCGCGCCCGACACGACGCGGAGCCCGGCCGCCCGAGTGGTGCTTCAACTGCAGAAGGCCGCGGGCAACGCGGCCGTCAGTGCGATGATCAGGTCGGCGGCCGAGACCCCTGCGCGACTGCAGCGGTTGCAGCGCGGCGCGATCCCGCCCCCGCCCGTTCAGCCTCGACCGGCGAACCCGGCTGCGCACCCGGGACTTCGCGCCGCCAAGGCGTCGCTTCGATCGGCGACGCACTCGATGGCGAAACATCCGCCGCCCGCGGTGAAGGCCGCAGAGGCAGCCAGGGCCGCGGCGCCGCCGGTCGGAGACCGCGAAGCACAGGCCAAGGAGGCCAAAGCCGCATCCATGGGAGCCGCGCCGCCGGGCGGCTTCGACAAGGCCGGTTTCGTCGCTGCCGTGAAGGCCGCGATAGATCGACAATCGCCCAAGACGCTGGAGGAAGCCGACGAGTTCGGCAAGTCGGGGAAGTCGGATGCGATCGCGGCTGACGTGAAGGGCAGGGTCGCTCACGGCAAGGACGCGGCGGCAAAGCCGATGGCCGAGGCATCCGCGAAGCCGCCCGATCCATCGCGAGCGGTCGAGAAAGAGGTCATCCCGATCCCCCTGGAGCCGCCGGTCGCGAAGCCCAAGATCGAGGCGGCGCAGGCTGCGCCGGCGCGGGCGCCCCCGGAGCAGACAGACCTTCGCAACGGGCCCGCAGAGACCGAACGAAAAATGGCGGATGCCGGAGTCTCCGAGGCCCAGTTCCGGCACTCGAACGAACCGGAGCTGACCGGAGCGCTCGCCGCGAAGCAGGACGCCGAGCAGCACTCGGCAACCGCGGTCGGACCGGTGCGCGAAGGTGAGGCGGCCACCATCGCTGCGGTCAAGCAGAACGCCGGCGCGGCCGGCGGAGGGACGGCGACCGCGCTGCTCGGTGCCCGCACCGCCGGGCAGGCGGGAGTCGCCGCCAAGCAGCAGCAGGCGCGCTCGAAGGACGAGCAGGAGCGCGCCGACGTCACCACGCACGTGACGGGGATCTTCGATGCGACCAAGAACGACGTCGACAACATCCTGACGGGCATCGACCCCCAGGTCGACCAGGCGTTCAAAGATGGCGAGGCCGCCGCCAAGAAGGCTTTCACCGACCAGCACACGGCCGAGATGAAGGCCTTCCGCGACAAGCGGTACTCCTACGACATGATCGGCGCTGCCAAGTGGGCCGCCGATCTTCTCCTCGGTCCGGAGCCAGAGGTCGATCGGATCTTCCAGCGGGCGCGCGCCCGGTACGAGTCCGAGATGACCAAGGTCATCAACGCCATCGCCGACCTCGTCGGGCGCGAGCTCACTCGCGCCAAGGAGCGGGTCGCAAAGGGTCGGGCCGACATCGACCGATACGTGAAGGGGCTCAAGCCCGCGCTGCAGAAGATGGGCGCGGACACCGCCAAGGACGTCGGCGGCCGGTTCGACGATCTCGTAGGAACGATCGATGAGAAGGGCCAGGCGCTCGCCGAAGATCTCGCGAACAAGTATGTCGAAGCGCGCACCGCGGTCGACGACGAGATCAAGAAGATGCAAGAGGAGAACAAAGGTCTCGTCGACAAGGCGAAGGATGCGGTCGGCGGTGCGATCGAGACGATCCTCAAACTGAAGGACATGCTCCTCGGCGTCCTCGCCCGCGCTGCGGCAGCGGTTGAGAAGATCATCAAGGACCCGATCGGCTTCCTCGGCAACCTCGTCAACGCTGTCAAGGGCGGCATCGTTCAGTTCGGAAACAACATCTTTACCCACCTCAAGACCGGCCTCCAGTCGTGGCTCTTCGGGGCGCTTTCAGACGCCGGCATCGAGTTGCCGGAGAAGTTCGATCTCAAGGGTGTGCTGAAGCTCGTCCTCTCGATCCTCGGGCTCACCTGGGACTCCATCCGCGCGAAGATCGCCGCCAAGCTGCCGCCGGGCGCGATCGAGTTCGTCGAGCAGGGGTTCACGATCGTCCAGATCCTCATCAAGGAGGGAGTCGGCGGACTGTGGAAGGTGATCCTCGAGAAAGTCGGAGACATCAAGGAGATGGTGCTGACGCAGGTGAAGGAGATGGTGTCGATCGAGATCGTCAAGGCGGGCATCGTGTGGCTCATTTCGCTGCTGAACCCGGCCTCAGCCTTCGTCAAGGCGTGCAAGATGATCTACGACGTCGTCATGTTCTTCGTCGAGAAAGCGGATCAGATCAAGGCGTTCGTCGACTCCATCCTCGACTCGGTCGAGTCGATCGCTGCAGGAGGCGTCGGTGCGGTTGCCGGCTACATCGAGAAGACCCTCGGGCGGATGGTGCCGGTGCTGATCGGCTTCCTCGCCTCGCTCCTCGGCCTCGGCGGCATCTCGGGAAAGATCAGGAAGATCCTCGAGACCGTCCAGAAGCCGGTCAACAAGGCCATCGACTGGGTGATCGGCAAAGCGGTCGCGTTCGGCAAGAAGGCGATCGCCATCGGCAAGAAGCTCTGGAACAAAGCGAAGGAGAAAGGCAAGGCCGCGTTCGGCAAGCTGAAGAAGAAGCTGGGGATCAAGGAGAAAACCCCGGAGCAGATCGAGAAGGATAAGCAGCAGCGGCTCGACAAAGGCGTCGCGGCGGGGCTCAAAGTTGTGGAACGGTTTTCAACGCGGCCCCTCCTCAAGGCTGTCGTCGCACCGCTGATGACCGCGATCCGGCTTCGCTACCGGATGGCGTCGCTGGAGCTGCTCGTCCAGGACGGTGTCTGGGCGGTCTCAGGAGCGGTGAACCCCACCAGAGTCGCCAAGTCGTCCGTCAAACCGGGCGAACAGGATAAGCACGTCGGCACCGTCGCGCCTCATGACTCCCAGC
Source organism: Microbacterium yannicii PS01 (assembly GCF_000304335.1). GTDB lineage: Bacteria > Actinomycetota > Actinomycetes > Actinomycetales > Microbacteriaceae > Microbacterium > Microbacterium yannicii_A. Next base: position 45,344 of record NZ_CAJF01000016.1, read on the forward strand.
CGTCGCCGCGACCGGGCCTCTGGTCGGAGCATGTGATCCCTCGTGGCTACGCCAATGCCGTGCTGTCCGTCGGGGGAGTGGCGATCCTGACGAAGGGAGAGTATGGCAGCCTGCAAACCGTCTTGACGTACCGGACAGCTCGCAGAGACAAGGACTTCGGCCCGAATCGCGACCTCAGCTTGATCAGCGGCTTCTACGGTGGGGCCAAGGCGGTGAGAGCCGGGAAAGACTCCGACCGGGCCGCGCTCTCGACGAAGAACCTCACAAACGTGAAGAAGGCGTTCTCGATGCTGTCGAACGGAGCGGTGAAGCGGACCATAGACGCGGTCGCCACCGACTGGAATGGTCACAAATCGACGAGGGTCGACGCCGATGGCGTGGCATACCCCCTCAAGCCGGACGCGGCGACGATCACCAGTGCCGCCGCAACCGAACGCCAGCAGATCGAGGCGATCTTCGCGTCGCGTGGTATCTGATCACGTGGAGGCATGCGGTCGCAGGGCCTAGGGATGCCCTATCGCGCACACACCGCTACCCACCCGCACGCACCGAAAGACTGCCCTCCGCGGCATCCGCTCATCGACGCTGGAAAGACGCAATTCAGCGAAGGAGTCCGGGATGCCCACCTACCTTTCACCCGGTGTCTACGTGCAGGAGATCGACGCCGCGACGCGCCCGATCGAGGGCGTCGGCACCGCGGTCGCCGCTTTCATCGGCTTCGCGCCGAAGGGACCCGAGAACGCGCCCACCCTCGTGTCGAACTGGACGCAGTTCGTCGACACCTTCGGGGGCCTCGCCGAGGGCGCCTACCTGGCTTACGCCGTCTACGGCTACTTCCTCAACGGAGGCGGCAACTGCTACGTGGTGCGCATCGGCACGGCGTCCGCCGGAAACGCGAGCAGGAAGGACGCGAAGCAACTCGTGGCCGGCCCCCAGACTGCTCAGATCGGGGCGTACTCATTCACCGCGAAGACCGCCTCTGCCAACGCCAAGCCGATCAAGGTGGAGGTCGCCGATCCTGACGGGGACGGCTCCGAAGAGGGTAGCTTCAAGGTCGCTGTCACGGTCGAAGGGCGTGCGCCCGAGGTGTTCGACAACCTCTCACCCAAGCCGGAGAGCCCGCAGTTCATCGTCACCAAGCTCGCCGCCTCGAAGCTCGTCACGGTCGAGGAGGTCGATCCGGCATCGGCCGGGCTGCGGCTGCGCAACGGCACCTTCGACCTGGTCGTTCCCGAGCCGGAGTCGCAGCCCATCGTGCTCGACGACATCGGCGCAGCCGACTACATCGGCGACGCCGCGGATCGCACCGGGTTCAGCGGGCTGGAGCAGATCGAAGAAGTGACGATGGTTGCCGTGCCCGACCTGATGGCCGCGTACGAGCAGGGCTCCGTCGACCTCGAGACGGTGAAGGCGGTGCAGCTCGCGGTCATCGCGCACTGCGAGCTCATGGGCGACCGCATGGCCATCCTCGACCCGCCGCCGCAGCTTTCTGCGCAGGATGCGGTGAGATGGCGGCGGATCGAGGCGGGATACGACTCGAAGTTCGCGGCGCTCTACTACCCGTGGATCAAGGTGCTCGATCCCATGTCGGGAACGAACCGGGTCATCCCGCCGTCTGGGCACATCGCCGGCGTGTGGGCCCGTAACGACAATGAGCGCGGAGTGCACAAGGCGCCCGCGAACGAGGTCATCCGCGGCGCGCTCGAGCCTCAGACGCAGCTGACACGCACCGAACAGGAGCTGCTCAACCCGATCGGAGTCAACGCGATCCGCAGCTTCCCCGGGCGAGGGGTGCGTGTCTGGGGTGCTCGCACGCTCTCGAGCGACCCGGCGTGGCGGTACGTGAACGTGCGCCGGCTGTTCAACTACCTCGAGAAGTCGATCCTGGCCGCGACCCAGTTCGCGGTCTTCGAGCCGAACGACCCGGCACTGTGGGGCAAGCTCACCCGCTCGATATCGAGCTTCCTGATCGGCGAGTGGCGAAAGGGCGCGCTGTTCGGGCGTTCAGCCGATGAGGCGTTCTTCGTGAAGTGCGACGACGAGACGAACCCGGCCGACGTCATCGACGCGGGCCAGGTCATCTGCCAGATCGGCGTGGCTCCCGTGAAGCCCGCGGAGTTCGTCGTGTTCCAACTGTCGCAATTCTCGGGCGGCACGAGCCTGGTCACCGAGTGATCGACGATCGCAACCACTAGGAGCTAGACATGGCACTTGCAGATTCCTTCGACTCCTCACCGGCCTACGCCTTCAAGGTCACGATCGACGGCATCGAGATCCCCAAGGTGACCGAGGTGTCGGGCCTGAAGAACGAGGTCGACAAGATCGAGCTGAAACAGCAGCTCGCCGACGGCAAGTACGTCGCGCGGCAGCTGATCGGACGCGCCAAGACGGGGGAGTTCACAGTGACGCGCGGACTCACCGACTCCAAGACGATCTCGGACTGGCTGAAAGTGGTGATGAAGGGCGACGTCGCCGGCGCCCGGAAGAACGCGTCCGTCGAGTTGCTCGATTACGAGGGCGGCACGCTCAAGAAGTACGAGTTCCGCAACTGCTGGGTGCGAGTCGTCGAGATCAACTCGCTCAAGGCCGGTGCGACCGAGCAGGCGACCGAGAAGTTCACCGTCTGCTTCGACGAGTCCGAGGTGACCTGATGCAGCGGGTGCTGGCGACGCGGTCGGGTCGGCCCGAAGCCGAGAACGCCGAAGGCGCGCCCCCGTCCACGACATCCGTGACCGACGACGGCGCCATGCGCACCGAGTTCGCTTTCGAGCTCCCGCGTGGCTACGTCGGAGCCGACGGCACGGTGCACCGCCGTGGGGTCATGCGGCTGGCGACGGCCCGTGACGAACTGCTCCCGCTTTACGACGCCCGCGTGCAGGAGAATCCCGCCTTCACGACTGTCGTGCTTCTGGGGCGGGTGATCACCTCGCTCGGTTCGCTCGGCACGGTGGACGGCTCGGTGATCGAGAACATGTTCGCGTCGGACGTCGCGTTCCTGCAGGACTTCTACCGCCGCATCAACGCCGAGGGCCACACGCGCATCGCGGTCACATGCCCGGAGTGCTCGCACCGTTTCACGGCCGATCTTGCGGGCGGTCGCCTGGGGGAATCATGACGTACTCGGCCGACCGCATCCATGAAGAGGTCGCGTACGTCGCCTATCACTTCCACTGGTCGCTCGACGACATCCTCGACATGGAGCACACGGAGCGCCTGCGCTATGTGCGCGAGATCGCAGCGATCAACACGCGGATGAGCGAAGGCGGCTGAGACGTGCGGTGGCCGTGGCAGCGATCCGAGGAGCGGATGACGGATGCCGCTCCTCGCGTCTCGGCGACGGCCGGGGGTGTACCATCCCGCGCCGAGCGGATCGTGCCCCCCGCGGGGTGGGCGTTCCTGCCGCCGCTGCAACGACAGATCTCCGATGTCGCGCCGACCGCGATGCGGCCGGCCTTCCTGGCCTCGCTGCCGACCCGCGTCGTGCCGGCGCTGCTCGGGAGCATGGGGCATCTCGTCGACGACGGGGCGCCGTCAGGGACGATCGCCATCGACGACGGCGCGCCGGCAGCCCCGGTGCAGCGCGCGGCCGTGACCGAGCTGAGCCTGCGGCGTGCCTCTGCTCCGGCTCCGGTGCGTGCCCTGCCGCAAGCAGGGGTCGGTGCCGAAGGCGTCGGCGCGGCGACACGACGGGACGCGTTGGCGGTGGTGGATGCGGCAGCGGCGCAGTCGTCTGACCAGCCTGCGGACGCGGGCGCCGGTCCATCCGCAGACACGGACGGCGGCGCACTCGAGTTCTCGTCGGACGCGAGCGAGATCCCGGTCGTGCACCCGTCAGCCCCCGGGGGGCCGAGCGCACCGAGCGGCTTCGACCACTCCTCCGCGCCGCTGCCTGGCGCCTCGCTGCTCCAGCGACGGGCGCCGTCCGGTGGCGCGGCGGCGGCGTCGTCGTCAGAGCCGGCAGTTCCACTGATGCTGTCGCCGGACGCCGCGGATTCTCCTTCCGCGTCCATACAGCGTCGAGCCGTGTCGGAGCCTGTTCCGGCCGGAGAGGATCCCCAGCCTATGGTTCCCCTTCAGAGGGTGGCAGCTGTCGGCCCACCGGCTGCGACCCCGATGCGGCGGGCCGGACTGGGCGCTCCTCTTCGCGTGCCGGCACCGGCCGGCTCACCGACGGGCCAACCCGCACTGACCGTCTCGCCGGTGCAGAGACGATCCGAGCCGGGGTCACCGCTCGCACTCCCGACGTCTCACGCCCCCGAGGCTGGAAGCGCGGTGACCGCGCCCACGGCCGTGCCGGAAGAAGCTGTGTCGGGCACCGTAGAGGGCGAGGTCACGGAAGCGACCGCAGAGCAGATTTTCTTGCGTTCCGGTGAAGACGACGTACACCTGATCGCTGCCGATGGGGCTGAGGCTCCAGCCGATGCACCCGGGGGTGCAGAATCGACCGTCGTCCAACGCGACCTGATCGTCGCCGCGGCGCACCGTCTGGTCCACGACGCATCCGGTTTCCCACCGCCGCCCGCTTCATCGCCGTCACCTGATTCGGCGCCGCCCCCCGCCACAGCATCGACGCTGCTCGCGCCGCATGGGCGGCTCACCCGCGTCAGCACCCCGTTCGAGCAGAGTCCATCTTCGGAACCGGGGCGAATCGTGCCGATCGTCGCGGCGCGTAGCATCGCTCCTGCGATCAGTCCGCTCCCACTCGGTCGGGCGATTGCGTCAGGCCGGGCTCACAGAGTCGTCGCCGCGCGTGCGATCGCGCCAGGCGCGACCGTCGGCGGAGGCCTAGCGCCCGCCGTGATCGGCGAAAAAGCCTCTGGCGAAGGATCGGTCCGGGTCACGGGGTCCTCACCCCGCACGATCGAGAGCAGCTCTGACGAGCCGACAACCGCCGCACGCGAGTCGCGCCCAAGTGTGAAGACGCCGGTTCCGGTCGGGGCCGTTCCGATCCAGCGAGCAGTTTTCAGCGGCGAGGCGGACCGTGACGCCGCGCCTCCGGCTCACGCGACCACGACGTCCGACTCCGCGTTCGTGGAGTCCGCGACGCCGGGCGAGGCGGCAGCGATGACTTCATCGCCGGCCACAGCGCCGCGGCAACGAGTGTCGGTGGCCCGTTCGATCACCGCGCCCTCGCCCACGGAGCCGTCGGCTGCGACGAACGCAACGGGTTCGGCCGCGCCGGCATCCCCCGCTGCGGTCACGTCCGTGCGGACGGGCACGGCCGCTGCTGTCTGGGTGCCGGCCCCGATCACGACCCGGCGCGGGCAGCCGAGTGTCGCCGCGTCCGTCCCGGTGCAGCGCACGTTCGGCCTTCCCACCAGCCTTCCCTCACGCCCGTCGGCACCTGACCTCTCGTCCCTCGCGCCCCCGATGCCGTCAACCCCGGACCTGTCCTCCCTGGCGTCGCGCGCGCCGGATCTCCCGTCGGCCGATGAGCTCCGGTCTCGTGCCACCGAAGCAGTGCCGGAGGCATCGGATGCGGCGCGTTCCGCGTCGGACACGCTGACGCGGGCGGGGCAGGCGCTGTCCACCGCGGGGGAGGCGGCCACCGCTGGAGCCCCCGACAACGTCGAACAGCTCGTGCGCAAGCTCTACGGCCCACTCGTGCGCCGGATCAAGGCTGAACTGCTGCTCGACCGTGAGCGACGCGGCATTCGCATCGACGGGATCTAAGGCACGGGGAGGGGGAACCATGCTCACCGACACCGAGATCGCCGTCGGCGTGCACTACCTCGTGCACCTCGACGAGCAGGACCTCGGGGACTTCTCGAGCTGTGACGGCATCGGCGTGGAAGTCGTGCTGGAGTCGCGCGAAGAGGGCGGCAACAACGGATTCATCTGGCAGTTTCCGACGCGGTTGAAGTATCCGAACATCAAGCTCACCCGGCCGGTGAGCAAGCAGTCCGCCGACAAGATCCTGAACTGGGTCGTCGCCGCCGTCTCGGGCTTCTCGCGAGGCACAGGTCACATCGAGGCGAAGACCGCTGACGGTCAGACCGTCGCGACGTACGACCTGCATGACGTCATCCCCGTGCGCTGGAGCGGACCGAGTCTGAACGCCGACCAGCCGAAGGTGCTCACCGAGACGCTCGAGATCGCCCACAACGGGTTCGTCAACACCGGATCGACCTACTGAGGCGCAACCATGCCCATCACCAACACCGCTTCCGACACGAAGAGCCTCGTTCACGCTGCGATCGACGTGCATGAGCCTGGACAGACCCCGGGCAAGGTCGGTGCGCTCCTCACCACGATCGAGTTCCAGTTGAACCCCAAGGAGCTGACCATCGCCAAGTCGGCGAAATGGGAGAGCAAGAACCAGAAGAAGGCGGCATCCGCGCCTCCCGCGACCTATCAGGGTCCCGACCCGCAGAAGATGAGCGTCGAGATGTACTTCGACGAGACGCGTCAACGGGACGGCAGCGTCGTGAAGAACGTCGAGGCGCTGTTCCAGGCGTGCACACCGACGAGTGCGTCGAAGGACGGTGACAAGCCGTCGGCCCCGTGGGTGAAGTTCACCTGGGGAGTGCTCACGGGATTCGTCGGCTACATCAAGAGCGTGTCGGCGAAGTACACGCTCTTCTCGCCCGACGGCAAGCCGCTCCGAGCGGTCTGCACGGTCGCTCTCGAGGAATTGGCGAACGAGCCGAAGAAGCAGAATCCCACGTCAGGGGGCCTGCAGCCCCGCCATGCGCACACGCTCCGCGAGGGCGACTCGCTCGCGGCCATCGCCTATCAGGAGTATGGCAACCCGGCGCACTGGCGCACGCTCGCTGAGGTCAACGGCATCGATGACCCGCTCCGCCTGCGCCCGGGGCGCATCGTGCTCATTCCCACCCTCGAGGAGCTGTCGCACAGTGAGGGCCGCGAGACCGCTCGGCGGGAGGTGCTCCGTGCCCGCCTCCACTGAGACCTACACGAGCCTTCTGCTCGTCTCGGTCGGGGGAGATCCTCTCCCTCCGGCGGTCGCGAGCCTGCTCGAGCGTAGCCGGATGACGGATGCGGCGAACCTTCCGGACTCGTTCGAGCTCGAGTTCGTCGACTCCGCCGGGATCGTGCTCGAACAGGGCGGCTTCGCCATCGGGGCCGCCGTCACGCTCGCCGTCTCCCAGAACGGGGGCGACGGACCCCGGAAACTGCTCGACGCCGAGGTCACCGCCCTGGACCGCGAGGACGTGAGCGGGGAGCTGCGCACGCGCGTGCGCGGCCTCGACCCGTCGCACCGCCTGTTCCGTGGCCGCCGGGTCGCGGCCTACGTCGACATGTCGGTCGCCGACATCGTGCAGAAGGTGGCCCAGCGCGCCGGAATCAAAGTCGGCTCGGTCAGCGGGCCAGCCACGATCATGGCGCACACGACGCAGGACAACATCACCGACTGGGTGTTCCTGAAGCGGCTCGCGGACGCGTCCGGGTGCGTGTTCTCGGTCGTCGACAAGAAGCTGCAGTTCGGCCCACCGACGAACGCATCCACGGCTGGGTCGAGCGCGGCGAACGCCGACGACGATCCAGTGGTCGTCGAGCACGGGCGCAACACGACGTATCTGCACGCGACCATCACCAGCGCCGAGCAGGTCTCGGAAGTCGAGGTGCGGGGATGGGATGTCGCGTCCAAGGCGAAGGTCGTCGCGACGGCACCCGCGAAGACGAGAACGACGGAGCTGCCGACGATCGACCCGTCGAAGGTCGCCGACGTGTTCGAGAGTCCCCGCTACGTCAGCGGTGCCGGCGTCGGCGCGCAGCAGCCGCAGGATCGGCTCGCCGAGGCGATCGCCGCACGCATCGCCGGCGGCTTCGCAGAGGTCGAGGCGCAGATCCTCGGCAATCCGCTGATCCGTTCCGGCGTGGCCATACGGCTCCGGGGGTTCGGCGTGCCTTTCGACGGCCGCTACACGGTCACCGAGTCCCGGCACGAGTTCAGCTCCGAGCAGGGGTACACGACGACTCTCACCGTCAGCGACGCATCCGACCGCTCGCTGCTCGGGGTGGGCTCACGCCCGGAGGGCGCCGCTGTCGGGCTCACGGTGCCGGGTGTCGTCAGCGCCTTGGTCAGCGACGTGTCCGGGAGCGACGCCGGGCACGACGGGCGGGTGCGGCTCACCTTCCCCTCGCTCTCCGACGACTACGTGAGCGGGTGGGCGAGACTCGCACAGCCGGGCGCCGGCGCCGAGCGTGGCGCGGTCATCTTGCCTGAGGTCGGCGACGAGGTGCTCGTCGCATTCGAGGCGGGGCGTTTCGACCGTCCCGTCGTGCTCGGCGGGCTCTACAACGGCAAGGACCTGCCCCAGGGCGGCTGGGGTTCGTTCGTCGAGTCGGGCAGCGTGGTCAGACGCAGTTTCACCTCCCGCACCGGCATGGTGGCAGAGTTCCTCGAACGCGCGGGGGAGGAATCCGTCCGCATCTCCTCGAACGGGGGCGCACAGCACGTCACCCTCACACAGACCGCGGAGAAGGGCATCCAGATCGTCGCCGAGGGATCGGTCTCGGTCGTCGCCAAACGGGACGCGACGGTCACCGTCGACGGCGACGCGACCGTGACCGCCGGCCAGGGCGCCATCTCCCTCGCGGCAATGAATATCGCGCTCGACGCGTCGTCCGAGCTCACCATCTCGGCCCCGAAGGTGAAGGTCGACGGATCGGCGACGCTCGATCTCACCGGGGCCGCAGTCGCCGTGAAGGCGGCGGGCTCCGCCGAACTCTCGGCATCCGGCGTGACCGTCGTCAAGGGCGGCATGGTCAAGATCAACTGAGGAGACATCGATGTCGCAGGAGTTCGTCGGCAGAGGCTGGTCGTTCCCCGTGCGCGCCGACGCGGCAGGGCGCATCGCGCTCTCGTCGGACGCGCACGAGATCGAAGAGAGCATTCGGCTGATCCTGGCTACCGCACCCGGCGAGCGACCGATGCGACCGGAATTCGGATGCGCAGTGCACGACTACGTCTTCGCGCCGGCAGATGCGGCGACGGCCGGTGCCGTCGGCGACGCCGTTCGTGTCGCACTCGCGTTCTGGGAGCCGCGGATCGACGTGACCGGTGTCACCGTGACCTTCGATCGGACCGACGACGGCGTCCTGCTCATCGACATCGGCTACGCGATCCGCGGTTCCAACGACCCTCGCAATCTCGTGTTCCCGTTCTACGTGATTCCCGACCGCGCATCGGAGCGACTGCCATGACCCTTCCTGTTCCGCGTCTCGACGACCGCCGGTTCCAGGACCTCGTCGACGACGCAAAGCGCCTCGTCGCCGCACGGTGTCCCGAGTGGTCGGATCACAATGTCTCCGACCCCGGCGTGACCCTTATCGAGACGTTCGCATTCATGACCGATGAGCTCCTCTACCGCCTGAATCGGGTACCCGACAAGCTGTACATCGCCTTCCTCGACCTCATCGGCACGACGCTCTTCCCGCCGACGGCCGCGCGAGCCGATCTCGTGTTCTGGCTCGCCGCGCCCAGGGATGACGTGATCATCGTGCCGGAGCACACCGAGGTCGGCACACCCCGCACCGAGCAGACTGAATCGACCGTGTTCCAGACGACGGCGGACCTCGCCATCCCGCCGCGGAGGCTCGCCCGCATCGGCACCCGGTCGGGCGAGGAGCTCACGGTGCGAGGCGCCCGGCCGGGCGTGGATTCCTTCGACGCGTTCGCGAATCCGCCGAAGGTCGGCGACGAGTTCCTTCTCGGATTGGACGAGCCGGCACCCGGACTGGCGGTCGGGCTCCAGCTGGACTGCGCGGTGCGTGGGGTCGGCGTGGATCCCCTGGATCCACCCACCGTCTGGGAGTCGTGGAATGGCACGGGCTGGTCGCGGTGCGATCTCGTCTCGGACCGCACGGGCGGACTCAACCAGCCGGGCGAAATCGTCGTCATCGTGGCGCGCGACCACGTCGCATCCCTCATCGGAGAGGAACGCGCCGGATGGCTGCGGTGCCGGATCATCGAACGCGACGAGGGGGTTCCGCGATACAAGTCGCCGCCGCTGGTCCGCGAGGCGTCGGCCGCGACGGTGGGCGCGGTGGTGCAGGCCATGCATGCTCGCACGATCGACGACGAGATTCTCGGCCTCTCGGAAGGCGTGCCCGGTCAGTCGTTCGAGCTTCAGGAACGACCCGTGGTCGACGACGGCGAGCCGTTCGTCGTCGAGGTCGGCTCCGGAAGCGGATGGGACGACTGGATCGAGATCGACTCCTTCGCCGGATCGGAGGAAGAGGGCCGCAATGTGATGGTCGACCGAGCGCGGGCGATCGTGACGTTCCCGCCCGCCGTCCGGGAGCCGGACGGCACTCTGCGCACTTACGGCGGCGTCCCGCCGAAGGGAGCGCCCCTGCGGGTACCGCGGTACCGCGTCGGAGGTGGGCGGAGCGGCAACGTCGCCGCGGGATCGCTCTCGGTGCTGCGGTCGACGGTGCCGTATGTGCGGGGCGCCGAGAACCGCGCGGCCGCACACGACGGCACCGACGGCGAGACCGTCGACGAGGCGAAGGTGCGCGGGCCGCTCGCGCTGCGCACCCGCGATCGCGCCGTGACGCTCGAGGACTACGAGCAGCTCGCCAAGCGCGCCGCGCCCGGGGTGGCGCGCGCCCACGCGGTCGCCGCGCCGGAAGCGCTCGGAGTGCGCCTGCTGGTCGTGCCCACTGCCGCGATCGGAAGCGACGGCCGCATCGAGTTCGAGGACCTGGTACCTGGCGCCCAACTTCTCGGCGCCATCGCCGAAGAGCTCGAACCGCGGAGGCTCGCGGGTACGCGGCTGTTGATCGAAGGGCCCGACTACCAGGGCATCACCGTGGTCGCGAAGCTCGTCGCCCATCCGAGGGTGGCCGTCGATCGACTCCGCGCCGATGCCCTCGCGGCGCTGTATCGCTATTTCGATCCGATCCGGGGCGGGTCGAAGGGTACGGGCTGGCCTTTCGGCAGACCCGTCCTCGCGGGGGAGGTGTACTCGGTACTGCAGTCGCTGCCCGGCACGGAGCTTGTCGATGAGGTTCTGCTCTTCACGGCGGACCCCGCAACAGGCAGGCGCGGCGAGCCCGCACAGCGGATCGAGATCGGAACGAACGCGCTGGTATTCAGTTTCGAGCACCGCGTTCGCGTGATGGCGGGTGTCTGACATGCGCGGCATCGTCCCGCGGCTCGCGAGCCCCGCACCGATGATCACCCGGCTTCCCGCCATTCTGCAGGAGGATGAGTTCCTCAACCGGGCGCTGCCCGCCTTCGACGACGCCATAGCGCCGGTGTTCGCCACGCTCGACAACCTCGAAGCGTACATCCGGCCCGCGTACGCGCCACCCGACTTCCTGGAGTGGCTCGGCGGCTGGGTAAATGTCGCGATCGACGAGGAGTGGCCCGAAGCGCAACGGCGCCGCATCGTCGCCGACGCGGCGCGGCTGCACCGGCGTGTGGGAACTGTCGGAGGTATCCACGACGCCCTGCGACTCGCTGCCGGTCCCGATGCTGTCGTCGAGGTGACGGAGTCAGGGGGCACGTCGTGGTCGACCGAACCGGGTGCGTCACTGCCCGGCGCGGACGACCCCGCGCTCGTCATCACGATCACCGTGGCGGGCGGCGACCCTGCGGAACTGGCGCGGCGACTGGAGCGCGTGGCGGCGAGCGTCGTGCCGGCGTACCTGCCGACACATCTTGAGGTCTCCGTGACCGAACGTTCTCGCTGACCAGGGCTCAGTCCACCCCGAGCGCGACACGCATGCTGCGGTATCCCTCCTCCGTGCGGGCCGCGGCTACGACGTCACCCGATCTGCGGTGTACCAGTACGAGGGTGCGCCAGGACTCGTCGAGCCAGGGGTCGATCTCCACGGCACGGCTTGCGGCCGCGACCGCGGCGCGGGCGTCACCGAGGCGCAGCTCGAGGTGCGCCAACGACGACGCAGCCTCTGCTGCGCGTACTCGGTAGCGCTCGCGCGCGCCCGTCACCCACTCGGCCGGCCCGTCTTCGGGGAGCACGTCCCCGACATACCGGGCAAGCGCGCTGCGCAGGCCGTCGGCCGCGGCGCCGGAGTCGCGCCGCACCTTGGCGGCGGCCGCTTCGGCGAGTCGATCGTCGAAGTCCGCGAGGTCGCAGTCGTGACGGTCGCCGAGGCCGAGGCGGTATGCCTCGCCCACCCGCTCGACGATGGATACCGCCGCGCCGACCATCTCGGCGGGAAGTGAGCGTCGCAGGCTTGAGACGCTCACGTGCAGGGCGTGCACGGCTGAGTCGAGGCCGAGGTCGGCCCACAGGATGTCGGCGATGAGTTCGCGGTGCACGGGTGCGCCGGCGTTGAGGGCGAGCATCCGCAGCAGGGCACGCGCCTGGGGGCGCACGATCCTGAGGTCGATCTCGGCCCCGTCCGCGCAGAGGCGGAATCCGCCGAAGCAGCTGACGGTGAGATGGGGAGAGCGCGGATCAGCTTCCGCAGCCGGGGCCGCGGTGGCTTCGCCGGCCAGCGCCCCGCGGACCAAGGCGGTCGGCAGCCGGGGCAGCCCCGCATCCATCGCGCGCCGCCGGGCGGATGCGGTGAGAGCCGGCACGCTGGTGGCCGGCCCCACGCGGGCGCGGGCGACGTCGATGAACGCGCGGACTCCATCGAGGCCGGTTGCTATCGATGCGGTTTCGGCGTCGATGATCTGACGACGGGCGTCAACGGAGCCGGATGCCGCGGCCAAGAGCGCCCCGGCCGCGCGAGGCCACGCCGCGACGTCCGTGAGCTCCAGTCGCTCGAGCCGTGTGGTGAGCGCACTCGCCTGTACAGCCGTGGCCCGCCCCCGTCGTGCGCGGACAACGAACTGCAGTCCGGCTGTGACGGCAGCGCCTGTGGCCTCGCCGCGCGCATCGCACTCCGCGATGACCTCTGGAGCGGACCGGTCGGGGAGATCGGATGTCGCAGCGACGGCACCACGGACGACGCGCGCCTGCGCGTCGCGCCCGAGTGCGACGCAATCGCGCTCCAGTGCGGCGAGCGCATCGAGCGTCGTCTCGCGTGGGACGAGCTGCTCGCGGATCATCAGGAGCGCAAGACGCGCCATCGGATGGGGCGAGTCGCTGGCGGGCGTTCGCAACGCGAGCTGCAGGAGCGGCACGGCGCCCACCACATCACCGCGGCGGAGTCGCGTCATCGCGTCGTCGAAGGCCGTCGACCAGGGCCCGACCGGCACTCCGATCGGCGGTGGCGACGCCAGCGCGATCTCCGGGTCCAATCCGGCCCGTGCGCGCAGATGTCGGCGCAGAATCGGCGGCAGTACCCGAGATCCGAACTGTCTCACGTGCATGACGGCTCCGCCGTCGACGGCTTCGAGAAGCTCCGTCGCCGAATCAGCACCCAGCAATCTGGCACAAGTGCCGAATTCCAGCGTGGGAAGGGCGCTCGTGCGTTCGAGCGACCGCACGACTCGGGGAGGGAGTGCGCGCAGAGCCCGCTCGAGTCGAAGCGCCGCGAAGTCGCCCTGCAGTGCGACTTCGACGGCGTTCTCGAGCGCCTCGGCATCGATGAATCGTGACTGGATTGCGAGGTCGTGCACCGGCCCCGCCCAGCCGGATGTCTCGAACACCACGTGAGAAGCGGTCTCGAGCGGTAGAGCGTGGCCGCCGACCGCCAGGAAGGCTTCGGCGACCTCGTCGATGCGCAGCACGAGGTCCGGCGCGCTGACAACGTCGGGCTCGGTCGCGCACGCGTTGGTGAGCTCCGTGCTGAGCGGGAGGCGCGAAGCGAGGATGACGTGGTGTTCAGAGTCGCAGCGGGCGGCTATCCGTTCAAGCGCCGGTTCGTCTCGCGTGCCGGTTGCGATCTGCACGTCGTCGATCGCGAGTGTGGTGAACGCCTCAGCGCCTTCGAAGCCGGCGATCGCCACATCGAGTGCGGCACTCAGGCCCGAAGGATCGCGACACGCTCGGCCGAGATGGATGATCACGGCGTGGTCGCGAGACTTGCTCAACCGACGCAGGAGCGTCGACTTGCCTGCGCCGCTCGGCGCCACGACGAACACGCACGGTTCTTGGAGACGGCGCTCCAGGCGCGCCGGGACCACTTCCCGTCCGCTGTCCTGCTCGAGGCCCGCAACCCCCGGCTGACGCACTGGCGACCCCCTACCGTGACGATGCCGTCGGTTCGGGTTCCGATGGAACACAATCTAGCCCTCTGGGAACGCGGCGTATACGGGGTAGTGCCGGCCGGCGTTGAAGGAAGGCAGCGATCAGTGCCCCTTGAGGCATCGGACTGGAACCCTGCATGCAGGGATCCGTACCATCAGCAGTATCGTGACCGAACGATCTCGATGTCCCGACCGGAGGGACGAGGATGGCCGAACGCATCTGTGGGGTTTGCGGCACGAGGAACGACGCCGATGCGCGCTTCTGCAAGAACTGCGATAGCTACCTCGGCTGGGATGTCGGAGCCTCCACGCTCGACGGCGAAGCCCTCACGGGGACGATCCCGACCGTCGTGGGGATGGTGCCGGCAGAGCCCGCCCCGATCCCTGGCGCGGCGGGTTCGACGGCCACGAGAGCACCGGAAACGCCAGACTCCGTCGCTGCCACTGCGGAGGTCGCCGCCGCCGGCCGATCATCCGCCGATCTCGCGCAGCCCGCGCGCGGTTCCCTCACGGTGACGGCTGAGGAGCCCGAAGTCGTCGTGACTCCCGATGCACCGGCCGACGTCGCCTTCACGATAGAGAACACCCTGACCATCGTCGATGGCTACGTGCTCGAGGCGCTCGACCCCCCGTCCTGGCTGGCAGTCGCACACCCGGACGTGCACCTTATGCCCGGAGAAGTCGGCAGCGTTGCGCTTTCCGTCGGCTTACGTGACGACACCATGGTGGTCGCACAGCGGGTTCCGCTCACGGTGGTGGTGCGATCGATGGAGGATCCCGAACGCAACGCCGCTGTGAGCGTCGTCGTGACGGTTCCGCCGCACGGACCCCGTCCCACGCTCGAGGCTCGGCCGACGCTCATCCGGCTTGATGGCGCGGGTTCCGGTGAGTTCTCGGTTCGGCTCGACAACCGGGCCGCGAACTACCCTCAGACCGTCGGCATGGGCGGCGGCGACCCGGAGGGCGTCGTGAGCTTCGTATTCACCCCCGACGTGGTGGAGGTGCCCGCCGGGGCGATGGTGGAGGTTCCCGTGTCGTTCACAGCGCCACAGCCTGCGCCCGGCCAGCAGCTGAACCGCCAGCTCACGGTGACGGCGACGAACGACGAGGAGTCGATCACCACGACCCTCACGCTCGTGCAGAGCACTGCCGCTGCCCCGGCCGATGCGCCTATCCGCGTGCAGGTGGAGCCCAGCAGCATTCGTCTCATCGACGCCACTGAGGCCGACTTCGAAGTGCACGTCGACAACCGCGGCGGCCACTCGGGGGTCACGGTCGTGCTGTCAGGCAGAGACCCGGAGCGGCGCCTGTCGTTCGCATTCGCGCCGGCGCGTTTCGTCGCCGCAGCCGGCCAGGTCACAAGAGCGCACGGCCGGGTCCGCGCGAATCTTCCGCCGCACGGCTCGAGCGAAAGTCATCCGTTCACGGTGATCGCCTCCGACGGGACGACCGACGTCGAGACCTCGGCGTCGCTCGAGATCGCGACGTCAGCCGGCGCCATGGCGACGGCCGAGGTGCGCGCTCATCCCGAGAAGCTGGACATCGGCAAGCGAGGCGAGGGAGAGTTCTCCATCGAGGTCGACAATCGTCGCAGTGCCCAGCCGCTCAACGTGGTGCTCGCCGGGCGTTCCGACGACGGACTGGTGCGGACCAGGTTCACGCCCCCGCGCCTGACCGTCGCACCGGGCTCGGTCGGCCATGCCCGCATGTCCGTGTCCAGCCCACATCCGCGGCCGCGCGAAATCGGAGTGCGTCGCATCGCGGTGCTCGTCTCGGACGGGACGCAGCGCCTCACGGCGAGTGCAGAGCTGATGCAGACCGGGCCCGACCGTCGGCGGCCCGCAGGCAGGTGGCTCGTCGTGCTCGGCGCGCTGATGGTGCTCGTCGGAGCCCTGAAATGGACTCCGGATATGCACTTCCTGTTCGCCGCAGTCGATGTCAACAGTCTCACCGGTTCGGACGATCCGCTCTCAGACGGAATCACAGCCGCAGAGACGCCGCTTCGCATCGCCCTGGCACTGCTGGGTGTGGGGATGCTCTTCGGGCTGGCTGGGAAGGGCGGTCTCACGCGGAAATCCGCGATCCTCGCAGTGCTGCTCAGCGTGGCCTACATCGTGTCGGGGCGCTTTACCGACGCGACACTGACAGGGCTGGGTTTCGGCATCCCCGTCGTCGTGGCGGGCGCGGTGCTCGCCTACATCGGGGAGATCCTTCTCCGTCCTCCGGACTGACACTCAGAGAGCCGCTACGGGCGTCCGGCGACACCCAGGAACCGCGTGAAAACAGCGATCCAGGCGAAGATCAGCACGAACACGATGATCTCGATCGCCGTCAGTGTGATCACTCCGAGCGCGAACATCCCGGCCGCGGCGATCGTGGCTGCCAGGATCACCCAGGTCGACATGAAGTACGCAGGGGGCATTCCGCGGAGCAGCTTCGGGCTCGCGATCAGGAGCGTGAGGAAGGTTGCCGCGAGTCCGAGTGCTGCGATGTCATGAATAACCCGGTTGACGTCGACCGAGCAGAGGCCGACGCCGGCGAAGGCGATGCCCATGACGACGAACAGCGTCGAGACGACGCGTGGCGAACGTGCGGTGGCGAGCACTCCGGCCTGCACGAGGGCACGCATGTCGTGAGCGATGTAGACCGCGAAGGTGCTCACCAGCAGCCCGCCTACGACGAGCGTCCCATTGAAGAAGAGACTGGACAGATCGTGGAAGGTGCCCAGGTGACTGAAGTGAACCTTCCACCAGTCGGACTCCGGAGAGATCGCCATGGCGGTGATGACCCCGAAGGCGATGAACGTGCGCACGAGCGATGAGAGCCGCTGGGTCGACATCCTCGACACCGAGCGGTACGTCTGCTGCCCCGTCACTCCCGCCGTCACGGCCATCATGACCACGGACCACATGAGGTGCACCGGCAGTCCGATGAAGCCGAGCCCGACGAGCCGGTAGATCACGTAGACCACGATGAATGCAAGCACCGCGTGCACGAGCACCACGGAGAGGGTGTTGACCGCGAACGTCCACGCGGCGAGCGAGCGTCGCCACTCCTGCCCGGGAAGATCGCGAGAGCGGATGAAGCCGACGCCCGCCGCCGCAGCCGCAGCGCAGCCCGCACCCGTTGCCGCCCAGAGCGAGAACGACGACGGCCCTTCCGCGAACATCTCGTCGGGCGCGATCAAACCGAGAATCAATCCGTAGATCGCGCCGAGCGCTCCGAGGACGTAGCCGATGTACGTCGCGCTGGTCTCCGCCCTCGCCGTCGAGGCAGCGCCATCGGCCGATGGCACTGCGGAGGTCACCGCGTCGATGTCTGCTCCTCACGCGAACGCCCGCCCCCCGTACCGCCGAGGAACCGGCCCGGGGTGCTCGTGGCTTGGCCGTGACCTCCGATGATCCAGCACGGCATATCAGGGATTCAAGCGCCTGCCTACGGAGAAAACCCCAAGGTTGGGACCGGGAGCGCCCTGAGGGTGCGTGAGCCGCACTTCTGAGTCACCTCTGGTGGCGCGGACTTTTCGCCCCTATCGTGACGAATGCGTCGGGCATCTGGGCGCATCCACATCCCCATTGACGCGTCGCCCGTCGCTGCGGCGCCCTGTGATTGGAAGCCGCAATGCCAGAGAACACACCCGCCATCGTCCTCGTCCACGGGGCCTGGGCCGACTCATCGAGTTGGAACGCCGTCATCCCCTCACTTCAGGGGGAGGGATTCACCGTCCTTGCCCCGCCCAATGAGCTCCGCGGACTCACCAGTGACTCCGCCTATGTCGCATCATTCCTCGCGCAGCGGACGTCGGGTCCGGTGGTGCTCGTCGGCCATTCCTATGGCGGCGCGGTGATCACGAACGCGGGGCTCGCAGGCGACGTTCGAGCGCTGGTCTACGTGGACGCGTTCATCCCCGACGAGGGCGAGACGGTGCTGGGGATCCTCGAGGGCTCCGGCTCGGCGCTGGCTGTGGCGGACCCGACGACGGTGCTCGACCTTGCCGGCTACCCGGGTGCGCCCGAGGGCGCCGCGGATGCCTGGCTCAAGCCCGACGTCGTTCACAACTCGTTCGCACAGGACCTGCCGGAGCGCGACCGGTGGCTCATCGCGGCGACCCAGCGTCCGGCATCCATCGTCGCGAACGTCACGCCGTCGGGACCTGCCGCGTGGAAGTCGATCCCCAGCTGGGCGGTGCTCGGCACTGAGGACAAGGTCATCCCGATCGAGACGAAGCGCCGGATGGCCGCGCGCGCGGGTTCCACCGTGACCGAGGTCGAGGCCTCGCATGTCTCGATGATCTCGCACCCGCAGGTCACGCTCGACGCGATCCATGCGGCGGTGGCCTCAGTGAGCTGACCGTAGATCGAAACGGTGAGAGGCGCCACTCACCAGAGGATGCCGCCGCCGAACGAGATCCCGCCCCAGGTGAGGGCGATGAAGATCGCGGCGAAGACGACGGGCGCGATGCCCTTTCCGCTGCGCGCGAGGCCCTTCAGCAAGGCGATGACGGCCAGCACTGCGGCGACGATCGACAGCCCACCGCCGAGGATCAGGCCGATGAAGAGGGGAATCGGCATGAGCAGGAGGCCGGCTAGCGCGACCCAGAAGGCGGCCCATGCAGTGGGATTCGAGGAGCGCTCAACGGCATTCGACATGCCTTCGATACTGTCAGACGCAGTCAGCCGTTCGCGCTAACGGGTCTGACTCTCACGACCCAGATCCGAGCTCTCGGCCGGATGCTGTGCGCTCCACGACGCCAGAAGCCGCAGCCGTTCGGCCGAGGGGGAGCCGGGTTCTGCAGTGTAGATGAGGAGGACGTTGCCGGGCTCCGCCGTGACCGCCAGCTCCTCGTACGAGAGGACGAGCTCGCCGACGACGGGATGCTGGAATCGCTTGGTTCCCGCGCCGTGAGTGCGCACGTTGTGCGCTGCCCAGAGCGTGCGGAAGTGATCGCTGCGCGTGGAGAGCTCTCCTACCAGGTCTTGGAGTGCCTTGTCGTGCGGGTCGCGGCCGGCTTCGGCGCGCATGATCGCGACGCACATCTCGGCGAATTTCTCCCAATCAGGGTAGAACTCCCGGGCGCGGGATCGAGGAACTGGAATCGGGCGAGGTTGGGGGTGCGTCCGCCGTCGCCGATGACGGGGAAGTAGAACGCGCGGCCGAGGTCGTTGACTGCCAGCAGGTTCTGGCGCGGATCGCGGACGAACGCGATCCCGTCGGTGATCGATGAAAGAGCCCACTGCAGGCTGGGTCGTGGTGCGCTCGGTCTGCCGCCGCGCCGGCGAGCGCGGCCGCTGGTCGGGATGCCGTCGGCGGTGCGGGCCAGGTCGAGCAGATGCGCGGTCTCGGTCTCGTCCAGCTGCAGGGCCCGGGCGACGGCGTCGAGGACGGAGGCCGAGGCGCCGGCGATCGCGCCCCGCTCGAGCTTGGAGTAGTACTCCACGCTGACGCCTGCGAGGCTCGCGACCTCGCTCCGGCGCAGCCCGGCGACGCGGCGGTTGCCCCCGCCGGTGATCCCGGCGGCGTCGGGGGTGAGCCGGGCCCGGCGCGTCATCAGGAACTCGCGCACTTCCGCTCGGTTGTCCATGGCACGAGGCTACGTCTTGCCGGACCGATCAGGGGTCCCCTGTCAGTACACCTCTCATCAGGGACTCCCGCGCTCGCGGCACCCAGGGGAGCCTGGATGTCATGACCGCTCCGAACCCGCCCGCTCGTGCCGTGAGCCGGATGCTGCCGACCCTGCTGCTCGTGCTCACCGTGTTCGGTCCGATCTCGATGGATCTCTACCTGCCCGCGCTGCCGGCGCTCACCGCGGAGATGGGCGCGGTGACCTCGGTAGCGCAGCTGACCGTGACGGCGTGCCTGATCGGGCTGGCAGCGGGGCAGCTCGTCGCCGGTCCGATCTCGGACAGGTTCGGGCGGCGCGGCATCCTGCTGATCGGCATCGTGGCCTACATCGTCACGTCCCTGCTGTGCGCACTGAGCCCGAGCATCGAGATGCTCATCGTCGCCCGGCTGGTGCAGGGGTTGGCCGGCGGTGTGGGAATCGTCATCGCCACGGCTTCCGGACGCGACATCTTCACCGGCAGCCGGCTGATCCGGTTCTACGGCAGCCTCACGGTGATCGGCGGATTCGCGGCGATCGTGGGACCGCTCATCGGCGGGTTGCTGAACACGTTCACCGACTGGCGTGGCCTGTTCGTCTTCCTCGCCGTCATCGGCGTGGCGATCCTCGTCCTCACCCTTGCGATCTTCGGCGAGACGCTTCCGGCGGACCGGCGCACCCGCGGCGGATTCGGGCAGACGCTGCGCGACTACCGGACCTTGCTCGCCGACCGGATCTTCCTCGGCGCGGTGCTCAACCAGGGATTCCTGTACGCGGCGCTGTTCGCGTACCTCGCCGGGTCGACCTATGTGCTGCAAGACATCTACGGGCTCTCGCCGCAGTGGTACGCGGCCGCGTTCGGTCTGAACTCCGCCGGCCACATGGTCTTCGGCTACCTCGCAGGGCGCGCCGCCGAGCGGTGGAGCATTCCCGGCATCCTGGCGGTGGGTGTACTGGTCACGGGACTGGGAGCAGTCGGAGTGCTCGTGGCGGGCTTGACCCCCATGCCGCTGTGGGTGGTGATCGTGTCGCTGTTCGCCCTGTCCAGCGGTGTCGCGATGACCGCACCCCCGGCGACCACGCTGGCGATGTCGGATTATCCGCAGATGGCGGGCACCGCGTCCTCGCTGCTCGGCATGGTGCGGTTCGGGTTCGGGGGCGTCGCTGCCCCTCTCGTCGGTGTCGCCGGTGCCCTCAGCATCCTGCCCCTGGGCGTGGTGACGGTCGTCGCGGTGGCCCTCGCCGCAGCGGCGAGCCTGCTGCTCGTCCGCCGCCACGCAGCGACCGATGCCCGGACGGACGCCGACACCCCAACCGAGACCGTACCGGTCTCCTGAAACCTCAACAAGAAAGGACGACACCATGCGTGGAGTCATCATGTACGCACCCGGTGATGTGCGAGTCGAGGACCGTGAGCACCCGACGATCCTCGAGCCGACCGACGCCGTCATCCGGCTCGCTGCGTCCTGCATCTGCGGGTCGGACCTCTGGCCATACCGCGGCGCGGAGCCCGTCGAAGACGCCCCGATGGGCCACGAGTACGTCGGCGTCGTGACCGAGATCGGCGCAGACGTCAAGACCATCAAGGTCGGCGACTTCGTCGTCGGATCGTTCTTCACCTCCGACAACACGTGCGAGATCTGCCAGGCGGGCTACCAGTCGCACTGCGTCCACCGCACCCTGATGGGCACGATCGGCACCCAGGCGGAGTACGCCCGCGTGCCGCAGGCCGATGGCACCCTGGTCGCCACCCCGGGGCAGCCCGACGCGGACCTCATCCCGTCGCTGCTGGCGGCATCGGACGTCCTGGGCACGGGATGGTTCGCCGCCGTGGCCGCAGAAGTCGGACCCGGAAAGACCGTCGCCGTCGTCGGCGACGGCGCGGTGGGCCTGCTCGCGGTCCTCGCCGCACGCGAGCTCGGCGCGAAGCGCATCATCGCGATGTCGCGGCATGCCGACCGTCAGGAGCTGGCTCGGCGATTCGGCGCGACCGACATCGTCGAAGAGCGCGGCGACGAGGGCGTGGCGCGGGTCAAGGAGCTCACCGGCGGACTCGGCGCACACTCGGTGATCGAGGCTGTCGGTACGCAGGCCGCCATGGAGCAGGCGATCCGTTCCGCCCGCCCCGGCGGGCACGTCGGATTCGTCGGCGTCTCGCATGACGTGTCGCTGGACGGGCTGGAGCTGTTCTTCTCCGGCGTGCATCTGCACGGCGGCCCCGCCCCGGTGCGTCGCTTCCTGCCGGAGTTCATCCAGCTGATCTGGGACCGCAGGATCGACCCGGGCGCCGTCTTCGACCTGACCCTGCCGCTGGAGGACGCCGCCGAAGGCTACAAGGCCATGGACGAACGCCGCGCCACCAAGGTGCTGCTCACCGTCTGACCAGCACCGGGCGGCCGGATCCACGGACTCCGGCCGCCCCCTCATGGGAGGAGATCTCGTGAACATCGAACCCACCGCACCCACCGTCAAGAACCCGCCGGAGCAGTTCGCCGGCGATGTGTGGGTGGACATCATCGCCGCACCCCACGATGCCGACCAGCGGATGTCGGTGGCCGTGGTCAAGTTCGCGCCTGGCGCCCGCACCGCTTGGCATTCCCATGCCCGTGGTCAGTATCTCCGCGTCACTCAGGGCGTCGCCCGCTTCGGTACGCGCGATGGCCAGATCATCGAGGTCCACCCCGGTCAGACCCTCTACACTCCGCCCGGGCAAGACCACTGGCACGCATCCGCCGACGGCACCTTCATGGAGCACATCGCCATGTTCGAGACCGGCGACGATCCCGCGACGACCACCCTCTGGAAAGAGCACATCTCCGACGACGACTACCACGGCCGGGCAGAGGGCCGATGAGTCGTCGATTCATCGCCGCGGCCACGGCGGCCGCACTGGTGGCCGCGGTCTCCGCATGCGCACCCGTCCCTGATCCCCAGCCGGCGAAACGCACGACGGAAGCATCGGCCGCGCCCATCCCGACCGTGGCCACGCCAGAGCCGACACCGTCGCGCAACGCCGCCGTCGAGGCATCCGATGAGCCGATCGGCACTGTCGTTCGCTTCACGTCCGACCGCACCACGGTCGACGTCACCATCGGGGAAGACAGCCCGGGCGTGCGCGACTTCCTCTCCATGCTGCCACTGCAGGTGCCGTTCGAGGAGTTCGCCAGCAGGGAGAAGATCGCCTACCTGCCACGAGAGCTGGACTACGCCGGATCTCCGGGATCCGACCCCGAAGACGGCGACCTCATCTACTTCACGTCGTGGGGCAACCTCGGCTTCTACTACAACGCCGAGGGCATCGAATACTCCGACGCCACCCTCCACATCGGCACCTACGAAGCCGCCGAAGAGCAGCTTTCCCTGCTCGAAGGCGACGTGACGATCCAGATCGTGGGCTGATCCTTCGGAGACGCCTTGGAAGCGCACCGGTCTCGCGGTCGGCGCCGCTCGCCCGGACCGGTAGCCTCGCGAGCGTGACCACTCGCGTTCCGCTGACCGATGCCGCCCTCACCCAGTTCGCCGTGCTCGATGCCCTCCTGGCCGGAGCCTACGAGTCGGGACTGGTCGCCTCGCGTGTCGGCGAACTGGGCGACTTCGGCATCGGCTGCTGCGACGCGCTCGGAGGTGAGGTCGTGATCCTCGACGGTGAGGTGTGGGAGTGCACCGTCGGCGAGCCGCCGACCGTGATGACGGATGCCGAGACTCTGCCGTTCGCGGTGGTGAGCGTCGCTCCCGCAGGCCCGGCGATCCACGTCGCCGGCCTCGGGATGGACGCCTTCGTCACGGCGATCGAGGACCATCTGGTCAGCCGCAACCTCTTCCACACGGTGCGCGTCGACGGCCGCTTCGCCGCGATCCGCGTCCGCGTGACACCGCGCGAAGCCCGCCCCTTCCGTCCGCTCGCCGAGGTCGTGAAGGGCCAGGTCGAGACGGAACGGCAGGATGTCGCGGGCACGCTCGTCGGCGTGTGGAGCCCCGCCATCTACCAGGGCATCACCGTCGCCGGCCTCCATCTGCACTTCCTCGCCCACGACCGCTCATTCGGCGGCCACGTGCTGCAGCTGACGCTCGGTGTGGCTGAGCTGCGACTGGCCGCTCACGACCGGCTGCACCTTCGGCTGCCCACCGACGAGCTCTTCCTCCGGTCAGAGCTCAGCCACGACGACGACCACCGCATCGTCGCCGTCGAGGCCGGCGGCGCCCGTCGCTGATTCCCGGAGGCGGGCCGCGCGCGTCGCGTGCCGCTGTCGAAGGAACAGCCACAGCATCAGTGCGCATGAAACCAGGTAGAACGTGTGCAGCGCCCAGATGGGGCCGAACGGCAGCGTGAAGATGTACAGGGAGTAGACCAGGTTCGCGCCGTTGACCATCGCCAGGCTGACCAGGCTGTACGACGAGACATCGCCGGTGCGCAGCGCCTTGCGCAGCATGGGCAGGTTGCTCGCCGCGAACACCACGGTGGCGACCGTGCCGGCGACGAGCGGGATGTCCATGGCCGCAACGGTAGCCGCGGCGTCCGGGCCGGCGCTTCGACCGAACCACCCATTCCGCGACCGACCGGGTATGGGCAGGATTATGCAGACCGATGCCGCGCGCGGCGGCTCAGAGGAGTCGGTGCTCGTACGCGTACGAGGTCGCCGCCGCGCGGGATGACAGCCCCAGCTTGCCGAAGATGTTGCTCATATGCCGAGCGACCGTCTTCTCGCTGAGCGAGAGCTCCGTCGCGATGCCGCGGTTGGTGAGCCCGGTCGTGACGAGCCGGAGCACTTCGACCTCGCGCGCGGTGAGACGCCGAGCGAGGTGCTCGCCGGTCAGCGCCGCAACGCCGTCCAACTCGGACGCCGCCCCCAGTTCGGAGAAGATGCGCCGGGCCGCCGCGAATTCGGCGGCCGCGGCATCCGCCTGATGCAGTGCTCGCAGGATCCTTCCCCGAAGGGCCCGGCATCGCGCCACGTCGTCGGGCGCGTCGAGGGCGAACCACGCGGCGCCGGCCGCCGTCGCATGCTCGAGCGCCTGTTCCGGCAGATCCTCGGCCAGCATCACCTCCGCCTCGGCGAACTCAGCGACCGCGCTCAGCATCGCGGCGGTCGACGCCCGAGCCAGCGAAGCGAGTTCGTCGGCCGCGCGCCGCGCCGGCTCGAGGCCGCCCGCCGCGACCTCGATGTGCACCACCGCCGGAAGCAGCCGACGGCGGGTCGCCTCATCAGCGCCGGCCACGCTCTCGCGGATCATCGCCTGAGCGACGCGGCCGTTGTCGCCGGCGAGGTGAAGCAGGGCGAGTCCGGGCTGCGGATCCCATCCCGTCAGCCCGGCGCGGCGGTAGTACTCCTCGGCCGGCCGCGCCTCGCCCCGTCGCCGGTGCAGCTCGGCGAGCTGATAGTTGGCGACGTAGCCCGCAGTGAAGTCGCCGGCTCGCAGCCTGTCTTCGGCCAGGTGAGCGGCGGCGGATGCCTCGGCCCAGCGCCCATGCAGCAGACAGAGCTGTGCGCGATACGCGTGAGCCTGTCCGCTATAAGCGATGAGCTCGGGGTGCGCCTCGCACCAGCTCACGAAGGAGGATGTCCACGCCTCGGCCCGCTCGAGATCGAAGCTCTCGTGTGCCACGTCGAGTGCGACCCGGTAGAAGATGCACCTGGACAACGACGAGACCTCGCCGGCGCGGACAGCGGCCATCGCCGCATCAAAATCGCGAAGTCCGTCGGTGGTGCGCCCGAGCGTCGTGAGGCATTTGCCCCGACCGAATGCCGCGTGCGCGGCGAGCTCGTGGTCGCCCGTGCGTTCGGCCACCTCGGCGATCTCGTCGAAGCGGTGGATCGCCTCGCGCTCGTCGCCGACGAACATGGCGACGAGGGCCGCCGGAACAAGCGCGACCAGCGCGCCCACGGCGCTCGCCGGGGGCAGCCGGTCGACGAGGCGCAGCCCCCGCGCCACCCAGGTGCCGGCCAGTGACAGCTCGCCGGACTCGAGCAGCTCCAGGGCGAGCCATCCCGCCGTGCGCGCCGCTCCGACGATGTCGCCGTCGGTCAGATGCATGCCGTGCGCGTCGGTCAGGAAGCGGGCTGCGCCCTCAGGGTCGCCCCGGAGGAACGAGGCGGTCGACATCACCTTCAGCTCGGTCGCCGACAGGGCCGTGCGGCCGCGAAGTGAGGACTCGCCGAAGCGTTCGCACACCTCACGCCAGCGACCCGCATCGGCGGCTCGCGCGAGTTCGTCACGTACACCCGTCGCGACCATGGCGCTCCCAGCCGGGCGCGCACCGATCCGCCGTAGTCGGGCAGTGCCCGCACCGTGTGGGGAGACCGTATCGCTGGGTCGACGCCGGTACAAGCCCGGTCGCCGCGGGCCCGAATCAGGCCGCGATCGCACTCCGGCGATGGAGGGCGTCCATCGCCGCTGCGTACTCGCCGATCATCCGGTCACGGCCGATCCGCGCCCGGGCGGCGAGCGCTGCGGCGCGGAGATCGGCGCGCCGCTCGAGCACCCACGTCCAGGCATCGGCGATCGCTCGCGGATCGTGCGGAGTGGCCACGCCGATGCCGTCGATCTGTCGCGCGGCATCTCCGACGTCGGTCGTCACCGGTGTCGCGCCGCACGCGGCACCCTCGATGAGGCAGAGCGGGGAGGCCTCGCCGAACGCGCTGGTGAGGGCGACGACATCGGCGATCTGATAGATCGACGGCATGTCGTCGCGGATCCCCAGGGCGTGTAGGCGATCCGGAGTCGCCACCTCTGACTGAGCCACAAGCTCCTCGAGAGCCGCGTTCTGCCACGTCATCCCGGCTCCACAGAGCACGTAGTGCGTTCCGGGCGAACGGCGGGCGTGCTCGGCGACTGCCCGAAGGAACAGGCCGGGGTCCTTCATCGCGTCGAAGCGCGCGGCGATGACGATGACCGGTGCGGTCGACGGGATGCCGAGGCGGCGGCGGGTCGCTGCGACCTGGCCGCGCGTTCCCGGCCGGAATCGCTTCGTGTCGATGCCGTTGGCGATGACGAAGCGCTCGGCGGCGTGCACGCCGGCGCGCGCATAGGCGTCGCTGGTGGAGTCGGCGCACGAGATCGTCGCCGTGACGAGCCCTGTTCTCGCAGCCTCAGCGAGCCAGCCGAGCGCAGGGCCGGAGTGCAGCGGGTCGGACCGGTGCAGGCATGTCGCGACCGGGATCTGCGGCATCCATCCCCGCTCTCGGAGTGCGAGAAGTAGACCGATCGGCTGCTCCTTCAGCGACAGGACGAGATCCGCGCGGCTCACCGCGTCGGCGGCGACGCGGAGTTCTGCGTCGGTGAAAGACGAGGGGTCGGGCACCTCGCCGAAGCTCTCGCGTCCCAGCGTGTCGACGGCGACACCGGCCCTGACCAGCCGGCGGTACCGAGGATCACTCTGCATCGGCTGGCGGGTCGACTCCCGACGCACTGCCGAGGCGATCGTGAGGACGCCGTGCTGCTGCTCGCGAGTGGCATGAAGACCCGCGACGTCGTCGCTGTGGAGGATGCGGGCGCCGCCGGCGAAGAACCCTTCGTACAGCGACAGCACTCGGGTAGGTCGATTCACGGCGACTCCTCTCGGGCGGTGGAGCGGGGGATGGGCACTCATTGCACCGATGGGCGGCGTGGAAGCCGAGTGCATTCATGCTCCGGTCTGTTCGCCCGGATGTCGATGAATCGCGGATGTGCAGTACGTGAACGAACGTGGAGGGAGCGGCTCGGCGTCGATTAGGCTTTTCCCTGGACGCGTTCGCCCGGGCGCGAAGATCAGGAGCTCGGATGGATGTCGTTCGGACGCGCGATCCGCTGCGCCGCAACAACGTCACGGTGACCGGCAATCCGGACGGCCGGCTGCTGATGTTCTCGCACGGGTTCGGCTGCAGCCAGGATGCGTGGAGCCTGGTGGCGCCGCAGTTCGAGGCCGACTATCGGGTGCTGCGCTTCGACCATGTCGGCGCGGGCGGCTCGGATGTCGCGGCCTACGAGCCCGGCAAGTACGAGTCCCTGGACGGGTATGCCGACGACGTCCTCGAGATCCTTGCGGCGATGGACGCGCGGGACGTGGCGTTCGTGGGGCACTCGGTCAGCGCGATGATCGGCGTCCTGGCCGCCAACCGGGAGCCCGACCGGTTCAGCGATCTGATCCTCATCGGGCCGTCGCCGAGATACATCAACGACGGCGACTATCGCGGGGGCTTCGAAGAGGAAGACATCGCGGCGCTGCTCGACACGCTCGACGCCAACTATCTCGGATGGTCCGGCACCATGGCGCCCGTGATCATGGGCAACCCCGACCGCCCCGAACTCGGAGCCCGGCTCACCGCCAGCTTCTGCAGCATCGATCCCGTCATCGCCCGGCAGTTCGCCCGTGCCACGTTCCTGTCGGACAACCGCGACGATCTGCGTCTCGTCTCGGTGCCGACGCTCGTGCTGCAGGCCAGCGACGACGCCATCGCGCCGCCCGAGGTCGGTCGATACGTCCACGAGGCGATCCCCGGCAGTCGTCTGGAGTTCCTCGAGACCACCGGGCACGTGCCCGTCCTCTCCGGCCCGGAAGAGGTCGTCGCCCGCATCCGCGAGTACCTGTCGTGATCGCCTCGGATGAGGCGTGGTTCCACCGGGCACCGTGCGGCCTCATCGCCGTCTCACTCGACGGCATCCTGACGGAGGCGAACAGGACCTTCCTCTCCTGGATCGGTCATCCCGCCTCGGACGTGATCGGTCGGCCGTTCGCATCCCTTCTCGACGCGGGCAGCCGCCTGTTCTACGAAACCCGTCACCTGCAGCTCATCCATCTGTCCGAAGAGGTGAGCGAAGCAGTCCTCACGGTCGTCGACAGTGAGGGACGGAGCGTGCCGCTGCTGATGAGCTCGACGCTCGACAGCGATGCGCAGGTCGTGCGGAGCGCCCTCTTCAACGCGAGCGACCGCCTTCGCTACGAGTCGGATCTGCTGGTCGCCCGGCGGTCGGCCGAATCATCCGAGGCTCGTGTGCGGGTCCTTCAAGAGATCTCGAGCATCTTCGGCGTGAGCGCCAGCGACGAGGACGTCGCCCAGTCCTTCGTGGACGTCGCCCGCGACGCGTTCCACGCTCGCCATACGGCGGTGCTGCTCTTCGATGACGACGGACTCATCCTCGCTGCGGGGACGAACCCGCTGAAGGGGAAAGTCGGGCCGGTCGCCGAGCTTCGCTACACCGCGCGGGTGACGGTGGTCGATCAGGCCCGGGCGCGGGAGGAGTTCCCCGAGCTCGCCGTCGCGATGAAAGAGACGCGGATCGCCGCGCTCAGCGTCACCCCGCTCCTCGCCGATGGGCGTCAGCTCGGCGTGCTGGTGTGCTTCTTCGGCCGCCGCACCGACTTCGACGATCAGTTCTTCGATCTGCAGCAGGCACTGGGCAGGCAGGCGTCACAGACGCTGGTGCGCGTACGGCTCGAGCGGCGGCTCGCCTACCTCGCCCTTCATGATCAGCTCACCGGCGTCGCCAACCGGGAGCTGCTGCAGCAGAACCTCGATGACGCGATCGCCCAGGCCACCGCGAGCGGTCAGCCGCTCTCGGTGCTGTTCCTCGATATCGACGACTTCAAGCGGATCAACGACGAGTTCGGCCATGCGGCGGGCGACGGCGTGCTCGTCGAGCTGGCGAACCGCCTGCAGGCCGGCGTCCGCGCCGGCGACGTCGTGGGTCGTATCGGCGGCGACGAGTTCGTCGCGCTCTGCAGGGGCGCGGATGCCGAGGCCGCAGCATCCATCGCGGAACGCATCCTCAGCACGACCCGAGCGCCGATCACGGTTCACAACGGGGTCATCTCCGCGTCGGTGAGTGTGGGCGTCTCCCTCTACCGGCCGGGCGAGAGCGCCCCGCCCAGTGGAGAGCAGCTTCTCATCCGAGCCGATCGAGCCATGTATTCATCGAAGGATGCGGGCAAGGATCGCTTCAGCTTCGACTCGCTGCCACCCGCCTGATCCGCTGCCACCGGCCTGATCCGCTGCGCGAGGATTTCGACATCGGAGCCGGATCGTTACGGCGGGCGTGACCGGCTCGCACTCATTCGTGGCCCGCGAGCTGCTTCGGCGCACGTCCGGCCGGTTGCGACGGCACGGGGCCGGGATCGGCCAGTTCCGGGATCGGAAGACGCAGCGGTGCACCGGGCTCGACCACGTGCGTCTCGCTGAAATGCCGCAGGGTCAGCGGCGTCCCTGATGCCAGCCGGTACGTCGCGGCCTCGCTCTCGACGTCGACGCGGAGCGTGCGGCCGCCGATGCGGACGCCGAACGACAGCCCGGTCATCGGCGGTGACAGTCTCGGCGCGAACTGCAGGCCCTCGGCGCCGTCGCGCATACCGCCGAAGCCTCGCACGAGGGCACTCCACACCCCCGCCAGGGCGGCCACATGCAGGCCGCCGTCGACGTTTTCGTGCAGGTCGTCGAGGTCGATCGCGGCTGCCTCGATCAGGTACTCCATCGCGAGCGGCAGATGGCCGACCCAGGCAGCGACGACCGCTTGTGCGGCCGCCGACAGCGAGGAATCCCGCACCGTGAGCGCTTCGTAGTAGGCGAAGGCGCGAGCGGTCTGCTCGGGCGAGAACGCCTCGTGGGCGAACTGGAGGGCGAGCACCAGGTCGGCCTGCTTGACCACCTGCTTGCGGTAGAGGTCGAAGTACGGGAAGTGACTGTGCAGCGGGTACTGCTCGGGCGAGGTGCGATCGAAGTCCCATCGTTCCTGCTCGGTGAACCCCGCCGACTGGGGATGGATGCCGCGCTCCGTGTCGAACGGGATGTGCACCGCGGCGGCGGCCGTCGTCCACCGCGAGATCTCGTCGTCGGTGACGCCGAGATCTCTCGCTCGATCCGAGTGGCGACGCGCGGCGTCGCACGCGGCGCGGAGATTCTTCTGCGCCATGAGATTGGTGAAGACGTTGTCGTTCACCAGGGCGGAGTACTCGTCGGGCCCGGTCACCCCGTCGATGTGGAATCCGCCGCGGTCGTCCCACCGGCCGAGGGCGAGCCACAGGCGAGCCGTCTCGATCAGGATCTCGACCCCGTTCTCGCGCTCGAACTTCTCGTCGCCCGTGGCGCGCGTGTACCGCACCACGGCGTCGGCGATGTCGGCGTTGATGTGGAAGGCGATGGTGCCGGCGGGCCAGTAGCCCGAGCACTCCCTGCCGTCGATCGTGCGCCACGGGAAGGCGGCCCCGGCCAGATGCAGCTGCTCCGCTCGCCGACGGGCATGGTTCAGGGTCGAGTGGCGCCAGCGCAGCGCGTCGCGCGCGGCCGCGGGAGCGGTGTACGTGAGCACCGGCAGGACGAACGCCTCGGCGTCCCAGAAGGTGTGCCCTTCGTATCCTGCGCCGGTCAGTCCCTTGCCGGGGATCGAGCGGACTTCTGCCCGCGCTGCCGACTGCAGGACCTGGAACAGCGCGAACCGAACGCTCTGCTGCAGATGGGCCGACCCCTCGATCCGCACATCCGCGCAGTCCCAGAAGGCGTCGAGGTATTCCCGCTGCTCGCGTGCCAGTCCTTCCCAGCCCAGGCGCATCGCCGACTCGACGGCGGCCTCTGCCCGATCGCGAAGGGCGGCGTCGGCGAGCGAGTCCGACCACTCGTGACCCACGCAGGCGAGCAGGCGGATGCTGTCACCCGGCGCGAGTCGCACGCTGACCGTCGTGCGCGCGAGATCATCCGCCGCCTCGGTGCGGACGGCGGCTGATTCCGGCGCCGAGATCCGGTGATCCTTGGTCACTGCGACGCCGATCCCGCTCCGCCTGGTGCGGTGCAGGAGCGTCGCGCGATCGCCGGTCACGACCTGATCGACCGCGATGAACGGCTTGTCGAACGACTCCATGACCCGCGGATCAGGATGCACCTGAGGAAGCGGCTCGTTCGCGACGATCTCGGAGAGCAGGATGATCTCGGCGTCGCCGTCGATCACCGTGACCCGGTAGTCGACGGCGGCGATCGCTCGATGGGTCAGCGATACGAGTCGCGAGGAGTCGATCCTGACGGTGACGCCGGCGGGCGAGGTCCATGTGACGGCGCGCTGAAGGACGCCGGTGCGGAAGTCGAGGAACTGCCGGTGCTCGTCCAGTCGGCCGGCCCGCACGTCGAAGGGCTCGTCGCCGACGAACAGCCGGATGACCTTGCCGTCCGGCACGTTGACCACGGTCTGGCCGTTCTCGGGGTAGCCGTAGCCGTCCTCTGCGTACGGCATCGGGTGCTCTTCGAACACGCCGTTCAGGTAGGTGCCGGCGGTGCCGCACGGATCGCCCTCGTCGAGCATTCCGCGCCATCCGACGTGGCCGTTCGACAGCGCGAAGACCGACTCGCGGTGCGTCAGCTCGTCGCCCTCCCAGCTCGAGCTCTGCGACCCCGACCAGCCGATGCCCCACGGATCCACGTCGAACGGGTGCTGCGTCATCTCACTCCTCTTGTCGGCGTCTTCCGGCCAGCATGCCGCGTGGCGGTCGCCGGGGGCATCGGGTTGACAGGTCCTGGTCCTGGTCCCGATGTGCGACTGCCGGCGCTGCGCTAGCGTGACCGGCATGGCGGCTCCCACCGACGACGGCATCGCAGCCGTGCGTGCCCTGCTCGGCTCGAAGCCCCGGCCCGTCGGCTGGGAGGAGAGGCGCGCGAGGATCGAGGAGGTCGGCGGAGCGTGGCCGGTCGCCGGCGACATCGCATTCGAATCCGTCGACGCCGGGGGAGTCCCGGCGGAGTGGTCGCGCGCGCCGGGCGTCGCTGAGGATCGCGTGCTGCTGTTCCTGCACGGCGGCGGATACTGCTCGGGCTCGATCGCGAGCCACCGGACGATGGCGGCCGAGGCCGGACGCGCCGCCGGGGTGAGCGTGCTCGCGGTCGGGTACCGGCTCGCGCCCGAGCATCCGTATCCCGCCGCGCTCGACGACGCGCTCGCCGCCTGGGACTGGCTCCTCGCGGAGGGTTACGCACCGGAGCGGATCGTCGTCGGCGGCGACAGCGCCGGCGGGGGGCTCAGCCTCGCCCTGTGGCAGGAGCTGGCGCAGACCGGACGGACCGTCCCGGCCTGCCTCTGGCTGGTCTCGCCCTGGACCGATCTCACGCTCTCGGGCGCCTCGATGGACGACAACGACGCGATCGACCCGCTGCTGCATCGCGCGTACCTCGACGAGCTCGCGACGGCGTACCTGCCGACCGGGATGGCGCGCGACGATACGCGAGTATCACCGCTCTTCGCCGACCTGACCGGACTGCCGCCCACCCTGATCGGCGTCGGCACCGACGAGACCCTGCTCGATGACTCCGTGCGGTTCGCCCGGGCAGCGGCGATCGCGGGCGTCGATGTGCAGCTGCACGCCTTCCCGGGCATGATCCACGCCTTCCCGCTGTGGAACGCGGTGCTCGCCGAAGCGCGAGACGCGCTTGCCGAGTTCGGTCGGTTCGCCCGCACGCAACTCGGCTGAACGGACGAGCTGCCGCTGCTATCGACGCTCGCCGGTGCGGTCGCGCACGAGCGAGGGGAGGTGGTGGTCCAGGAAG
This sequence comes from Microbacterium yannicii PS01, assembly GCF_000304335.1. Taxonomy (GTDB): domain Bacteria; phylum Actinomycetota; class Actinomycetes; order Actinomycetales; family Microbacteriaceae; genus Microbacterium; species Microbacterium yannicii_A. The sequence continues at coordinate 78,516 of NZ_CAJF01000016.1, forward strand.
GTCAGCACGACGGCGATGAGGACGCCGATGAAGAGCACGATCGCGGAGTTGCGCACCGATTCGGCGAAGCCGATCGTGTCGACGTCGAGGAACGGATACGGGTACCAGCCGGTGACGGCGCCGTGGACGAAGGTGTAGACGAGCCACAGCAGCGGCCAGATGAAGCCGAGCGCCGTCGAGGTCCACGTCAGGCGCGGACGCGGCCCGAAGACGAGCCAGCCGATCAGCGTCGCCCACGGCGCGATGTAGTGGAACCCGATGGTCGCGGCGAGCGCCCACCCCTGCGGGTGGACCAGCTGCGCGAGGACGGTCTCGTAGACGAGACCCGTGATGATGATGCCGAGCAGTGCATCGAAGCGCAGCACCCGCCAGAGCCTGCCGTCGCGGAACAGGTTGAGCGCGAGGGCGATCGATGTGCCCAGCACGAAGAGGTTGCTCTGGATCGTGAAGAAGCTGAACAGCCGCACCATCCTGGTGCCCACCGGCCCTGTGGCGTTCTCGCCCGAGTTGGCGTCCTGCCCGCCCGTCAGGATGAGGACGATCTGGATCACCAGCGCGATCGCGACCACGACGGCGATCGTGCCGAACCAGATCCGCGCGACGCGCTCCCGGACATGCGTGGACTCAGAAGTCGCGATCGTCGCGTTCATCGGCGTGGCCCCCCAAGGTCGTATGCGCCCGGGCACATGCTAGCGGTGACCCGGCCGATAAGGTATGCCGCATGGACGTCGTCTGGGTCGTCGTCGGGGTCGTGCTCCTTCTCGTCACGCTCCTCGACGCGTTCCTCGCGGTGCTCAACTACGACGAGTCCGGGCTGTTCGTCGACCGGATCGTCCGTCTGCAGTGGCTGGTGCTGCGCGCCATCACCCGCCGGGTCGGGCGCAGATGGCGCCCGGTGGTGCTCCGCCAGGTCACCGGCGTCCTCATCATCGTCACCATCCTGTGGTGGGTGGTCGGCATCGTGCTCGGATTCACCTTCATCTATCTCGGCGCGATGGGAATGAGCGGCGCGCTCGTGACATCGGCGGGAGTCGAGCCGGACTTCCTCGGCGCCTTCTACTTGAGCCTCGGTCAATTCGCCACGGTAGGTGTCGACAACATCGGCCCCGGGGCAGCGGTGATGAACATCGTCACCGTCGCCGAGGCGATGATCAGCGTGGTGCTGCTGTCGTTCATCATCACGTTCCTCGGGAGCGTCTACGGCGTCATCCAGTCGCTCCAGTCGCTGTCGGCGAACTTCTTCCGCGCCGGCCGCGGCATCACCGACCCCATCGACTCGCTCGCCCCGTTCTTCCCCGAGGGGCGTCCGCGCGGGCTGGAGGGCCAGCTGGACTCGATCCTCACCTCGCTGAGTGCCTACGGCGACGGGCTGGCGCAGAACCGGGCCGCCTATTACTTCCAGAGCGGACGCGATCAGTTCTCGCTGCCGTTCTCGCTCTCGATGACCGCCGGAGTGATCGGAGCGCTGCGCTGGGGCCTTCCGACGGGCAGCGAGCCGTCGACCGAGCCCGGCGTCATCCGGCTGACAGAGGTGTTCGAGGACTTCCGCGTGCGTGTGGAGCAGGCGCTGCGCTGGAGCACGGGACCGGTCCCGGCGCCCGTGACGGCAACGCAGTTCGACGACGCCGTGAGCGGCTTCCCCGCGCCGGCATCCCGCAACGGGCTCGATCCCTGGGTCGCGCGGTTCCTCAGGATCGACCGGAGGATGGCGGCGCTGACCCGATCGGATGCCGCGATCGATCCTGCCGATGCCTACCGGCGCTATCTGGCATGGCTGCCGTTCGAGTTCCAGGCCCAGTCGCTTCTGGCGGCGGTCAGCCGCGATCTGGACTATCAGCCGATCTACCGCCGGATCGCGCGCACGGCGGACGGGATCCCGCTCGACGCCGTCGACGGCGGGTATGAGCTGCTTCCGATGGACATGGTTGACGCGACCCCCGCGCCCGTCGACCTCGCGCCGCGCCGCGCGGGCCCGGTCGCCGAGTGGCTGCGGCAGCGTCGCCTGTTCATCGATCCGGGCCTGGTCCGGTTCACCGGGGCCCTCCGCGTCATGGCAGGCGTCGTCGTCGCCATCGGCATCGTGGTGCCCCTCGCCCTGCTCACTGGGACCGACGCGCTCTACGGGTCTGTGCTGGCGGGACTTATCGCGCTCTTCGCCTCTCCGGCCACGATCGGCTCGCCCTCTGCCACACGTCGCTGGATCGGCATCGTCGCCGTGCTCCCGACGGCGATCGGTGTGACCGTCGGCACGGTGCTGCCCCGAGACCCGGTGGTGACGGTCGTCGCGATCGCCGTGGTCGCCGCGGCGGCAGTCTGGCTGCGCCGCTACGGGACCCGGGCCGGCGGCCTTGGTCAGCTCGGCTTCATCGCGTTCTACTTCGCGCTGCTGCTCGGTCTGCACGTCCGCGATCTGCCGGGTGCGCTGATCGCCGCCGGCATCGGGCTCGTCTGCAGCTGGGGCGCGAACCTGCTCCCCGGCACTGCGTCGCGTCGCCGGATCGACCCCGGAATCGTGGCGGTGTACGTCCGGCTGGGCCTGCTGCTCGAGACCATGGTCGATCTCGTCTCGACAGGCCGACGCGACCCGCGCCTGGTGCGCGCCCTTCGCCGGCGGCAGGAGGCGGTGCAGCGGACGGCGGGTGTGATCGCCGGTCAGCTGGACGACGCGGATGCCTCGGCGCTGACGTCGACGCGCGCGCAGGCGCTGCGGGTCCGTGTCTTCGACGTGCAGCTCGCGGCGCAGAACCTCGCCGCGATCGTGCCGATCACGCAGGGGGTCGCGATCACGATCGAACAGCGCGCGCAGCTCGCCGCCGACCTCGTGAGCGTGCAGGAACACCTCCGCGCGCTCCCGGGCGCCGACGCGACGACGTCGGCCGTGCGGACGGACGGGGACGACGACGAGATCCCGGAGGAGTGGCCGCCGGACGTGCGACGGATGCGAGCGGCGGCGCTCGACCTGCGCGCGACCGCCGACCGGCTTCACACGCTGAAGGATGCCGACGAGGCAGCCGCCGACACCGCCGAGAGCGTGGGCGCTGCCGATCCGGCGCCCGTCGTCGGGCTGGACGACACCGGCGGTGACACCGCCGGGCACCGGCCCGCAGCCGCGGCATCCGGGCGGCAGGCCCTGCAGGCGGGGGTCTCCACCGGTCTGGCCCTGCTCCTGGGAAGCCTCGTCTCGACCAGTCACCAGTACTGGGCGGCCATGCCCGCGTTCGGAGTGCTCAGCGGGTCCGACGGCGAGACGCGGCTCAAGGCGCTGCAGCGCATCCTTGCGACACTGGCCGGCGCGGCGATCGCCTTCGGCCTGGCGATCTTCGCCGGCCACAGCGTCGCCGTCGCGTTCCCCCTCCTGGTCGTGAGCGTGTTCTTCATCGCGTTCCTCCGGCCGATCTCGTCGACGTGGACCGCGTTCTGGCAGACGCTGCTGCTGGCCACCATGTACGACGTCCTCGGCACGCTCAGCGTCGAGACGGTGCAGATCCGCGTCGTCGAGACCGCCATCGGCGCGCTCGTGGCGGTGACCGTGTCGGCGCTCCTCCTGCCCACCCGCACGAGACGACGCGTGCTGGACGGAATGGCCGACGTGGTGCGGCTCGCGGGATCCACCGCACACGACGTCTTCGCGCGCGCGGGGGACGGCGGCGCTGCCGGTCTTCGTGAGGCAGCGCGCCGGCTCACCGTGCTCGAAGAGGTCGCCCGGCCGGTGCGCGGCAACGCCGGATCGCTGCAGCCCACCGGCATCGAGGCGCAGTTCACCGCGCTGTGGTCGGTGCTGTACTACCTCCGGCGCGCGGCCGATCGGGACGACGGGCCCGGGCTGGTCGGGCTGACCGACACCGATCTCGCCGCACTGGACCGCGCCACGGCCGACAACGTCGCCGCGGTGGAGGCCGTCCTCGCCGGCGACCTGCCCGCGCGCGTGCAGGACCCGGCGGACCTCGACGGCGTTGGCGCGCAGTCTCGTCACGCGCGGGTCTTCGTGCTGTACGCTGTCCGCCTCAATCAGGCGCTGCTCGCTCTCATCGAGGCGGTGAAACCGGGAACCGTCGACGCGATGACCGCGGCCCATCCCACCGCTGACCCGCGCGCCGCCGCCGCGGCGGCTCCGAAGCGGTGACGAGCATCCCGCGCACGGCATGGACGGGGTCGGACTTCTCGCACGCGTGAGTGGACGGCGGAAGAAATCTGCACGGATGCCTCGCCTGGAATGCGTCGGACATGCCAGGATGACCGATGGGGGGCCGATGTCGCGGCCGGGGGTCGGCCGACGATGCAGGAGTTGACATGGACTTGTCTCCGCGCGAGATCGACAAGCTGCTGGTGTATCAGGTCGCGGAGCTGGCTCGCCGCCGGCGCGACCGCGGGACGAAGCTGAACATCAGCGAGGCGCAGGCCCTGGTGACCGAGGCGATTCTCGAAGGCGCGCGTGACGGGAAGACGGTGGCCGAGTGCATGGAGCTCGGGAAGACCATCGTGACCGTCGACGAATGCATGGCGGGGGTGCGGGAGCGCATCACCCTGCTGCAGGTGGAGGCGACGTTCCCTGACGGGACCAAGCTGGTCTCCTGCCACGACCCGATCGGCGGCTGAGTCCGTGACCGGGGGCCCAGCCGTACGAGCGATCCTCGTCGGCGGTCATGAGAGCGCCTACGGAGCCGATCTCGTCCGCTTCGAAGACGAGGACGAGCGCTTCCGCGCGGCAGCCCCCGGTCGCGGACTCCATAACGTGATCGCGGCGTCGCTGGACTCCGGCGAGACCGTCGTCGTCGTTCCGATGACCTTCGGCCGCAATCCGACGATGGTCGCCGACACCGCCAAGACGCTGAAATGGCTCGCGCCGCGGCATCCCGGCCGCCTCGCGCTCGCCGCCCCGTTCGGCCAGCCGGACCACCTCATCGCGTGGCTGCGCACCGCCGCGAATCGCGCGCGGGCGCTCGATCCCGACATGGCCCTGCTTGTCGTCGCTCCTCGCTCGAACGCCTTCGACGAGGCGGAGCTGCACCGCATCGCCTATCTCGTCGCGGCCCACGGCGCCTTGCCCGAGGTCGCCGCCGTCATCGCGGACGACGCCGCGTCGATCGACGCCGCGACCCAGCGGCTGCGTCGCATCGGCGCGTCGCGCGTGGCGGCCGTTCCCGCCGGCTTCGCCGCGGCGCTCCCGGCCTCTGATGCGGAAGGTCTCGGCCCGCTCCTGAGCGACTCGGCCGTCCGCCGCGTCGTCCGCGACCGCGTGCGGGACGCCCTCGCCGCGATCGAGGCCGGCGAGGACGGGATGGATGCAGGTCTCGGCGCCGACCACGGACACGGCTACGCCCACTCGCACGCCTTCGAAGAGAGCCAAGGACACGGCCACTCCCACGGGCACACCCACACGCACGCAGACGGAACCACCCACACCCACGCGCACCACTGATAACGCAGCCGGCGGAAGGATCACCCATGGCCAGCAGACGACCGAAGTATCTTCACGGCGACGACACCATCGAGATCAACGCCGGCCGTGCGTCGGCCACGCTGCGGGTCAGCAACACCGGAGATCGGCCGGTGCAGGTCGGGTCGCACTTCCACTTCTTCGAGGTCAACCCTGCGATGCGGTTCGAGCGCGAGCAGGCCTGGGGCATGCACCTCGACATCCCGGCGGGTACCGGCGTGCGGTTCGAGCCGGGCGAGACGAAGCAGGTGACCCTGGTCGCCTTCGCCGGAGCGCGGCGCGTCGTCGGGTTCAACGGGCTCGTGAACGGCGGTCTCGACTCGGCGCAGACCCGCACCGCCGCCCTGCGCCGGCTGACCGAGCGCGGGTTCGAGAACGGCGAACCGAGCACCACGCCGGACGCGGCATCCGCTCCCGCCGCATCCGCGCCGCAGACCCCGAAGGGCAGCAACTGACATGGCCGTCATCCCTCGCAGGCAGTACACCGACCTCTTCGGCCCCACCGTCGGCGACAAGGTGCAGCTCGCCGACACCAACCTCATCATCGAGATCGAGAAGGACTTCGCCGACAGAAGCTATGGCGACGAGATCGTCTACGGCGGTGGCAAGTCGGCGCGTGACGGCATGGGCGCCGACCCTCAGGCGAGCCAGACCGAGGGTGCGCTGGACCTCGTGATCACCAACGCCGTCGTGATGGACCCCGTCATCGGCATCGTCAAAGGCGACATCGGCGTCAAGGACGGCCTCATCGTCGGCATCGGCAAGTCGGGCAACCCGCAGACCCAGCACGGCGTCGACCCCAAGCTCGTCGTCGGACCGGGCACCGAGGTCATCGCCGGCGAGCACCTGATCGCGACGGCGGGCGCGATGGACCCGCACGTGCACTTCATCTCTCCGCAGCAGGCGTTCGCCGCCCTCTCGAACGGCATCACCACGCTTTTCGGCGGCGGCACCGGACCGACCGACGGAACCAACGGAACGACCTGCACGCCAGGAGCCTGGAACATCCATCGGATGCTGCAGGCCTGGGATGAGCTGCCCGTCAACGTCGGCATCCACGGCAAGGGCAACGGCTCGCTGCCGCAGGCCCTCATCGAGCAGATCGAGGCCGGCGCGGGCGGACTGAAGGTGCACGAGGACTGGGGGAGCACGCCGGCGGCGCTCGATCAGGCTCTGCGGGT